>CAZDVZ010000001.1:0-75386 GCA_964509125.1 uncultured Oscillospiraceae bacterium
ATGGAGGCACACAATATGTAAAACCTTTATTTATCATAAAATCTCTTGCATATGCAGTCATCGCGGAATGAAGTCTTGCAACGTCGCCCATAAGATAATAAAAACCGTTTCCCGCAACTCTTCCGGCGCTGTCAAGGTCGATGCCACCAAAGCTTTCCATAATTTGTGTATGGTATGGAATTTCAAAGTCGGGAACAACCGGATCGCCGTAGCGTTGAACCTCTACATTTTCGCTATCATCTTTACCTATGGGAACACTGTCATCTATGATGTTGGGAATAGTCATCATTATTGTTTTAACTTTTTCTTCGAGTTCTGCCTCTTTCGCTTCGAGCTCAGCAAGACGATCTGATTTTTCAGTAACCTTTTTCTTCGCCTCTTCCGCTTCCGCTTTCATGCCCTTTGCCATAAAACCGCCAATTTCTTTTGAAATTTTGTTTCTCTCGGCACGAAGAGAGTCCGCCTCGCCCTTAACTGCTCTCGATTCTTTATCAAGGTCCAAAACCTCGTCAACCAAAGGAAGCTTTGAATCTTGAAATTTCTTTTTGATGTTTTCTTTCACCAAATCGGGGTTTTCTCTCACAAGTCTGATATCGATCATTTTACGTCTCCTATATATTAATTAGTTTATTGATGAACCGTTGTTTTGTTTACTGTCTTCCATGCGACTAAGAATATACACAGCGATAAATCCTGCCACTGCAAGAAGTCCGCACACCACCCAAACAGCCGCCGTGAGGTCTTCTTTCATTATAACTTCTTGAGAGGTAAGTTGAAGAACTTCGCTTCCGGCTTCTTTCATTTCTTCTGCTTCAACAATACTTATTTCTTTGTTGAAAATATTTTTAAGCGTACCATTAGATTCTACAGCGATTTTCTCGAAAACTTCTTTAATAAGTCCGCCCACAGAGCCAATTACAAATCCTAAAACAGCCAGGTATGTTTGGCGATTCCATTTTTTCATAAGAATTTCCATGCCGCCGGATGTTAATGCCACCCCTAAAACGAGTCCTATTCCAAATGGGATAAGAGAAAGCAAAGCTTGGATATCAAAGCTTGATGCCGCACCATATATTGTTTCATAAAGTCCCATTGTAAGAAGCATTTGAGAAACGCTTATACCCGGAAGCACCAATGCTGCCGCCGCGATTGCCCCGCCCAAAACCTGCATAAACACATTTTCACCCGAAAAAGAGTCTTTGGGCAAAAACATAAGACCAATGACCGCTGCCATTCCCAAAATTATCCACACAAAATCGGAAAAACGAGCCTTGACAACGTGTGCCGCCTTAAAAATCAAAGGGATTCCTCCCGCAACTGTACCCACAAAGAAAAAGCTCATTTGCACTCCAAACTCTATCATTAAAAAGCTAATGAGCTTATAAAGAGTCAAAAGCCCGATAATGCCGCCTAATCCTGCTTCCAAAAGGAACAGAAAGCTTTCAAGTTTGTTTATTTTTTTATCTTTATTAGGCTTAAAAAGGGAATTCAAAGAAAAAATAAGCTTGTCATAAATCCCCAAAATCATCGCCATAGAGCCGCCGCTAACGCCGGGAACGGAAAGAGATCCACCAATCCAAAGGCCTTTTCCAAAAGTGATTATTCGTTCTTTAATTGAAGTCAAGCTGAGTCCTCCTGAAATTTATTCTGATAAATCTATAACCTTGCCTTCCAAAAGCATACTGTAAACCGTAGCGATGGGAAGCCCAACAATATTAAAATAGTCGCCTTTTATTTCTTTTACAAATACTCCGCCAAAGTCTTGAATGCCGTATGCACCCGCTTTATCCATGGGAGATCCGCTTTTTATGTAAGACATTATTTCATCATTGCACAAATGCCTGAATTTCACCTGTGTCTCTACGACTTCCACTTTTTCAAACCCGTCGCAAACCACAGCTACGCCTGTATACACCTTGTGGGTTTTTCCCGAAAGGGCTGACAAAAATTCAAAAGCCTCTTCCTCGCTTTTAGGTTTTCCAAATCCTTTATCGTTAAGGGAAACTGCCGTATCTGCGCCTATAACCGCATATCCCGCTTTTTGTAAGCTTTTTGCCTTTATAAGCGCGTTATACCCAACTACTTGAGAAATTTTTCCTTCTTCAAAGGGCATTTCCAAAACGGCAGGAGTTTCACAATCGTATTCTATACCAATGTTTGCTAAAAGCTCCCTTCTTCTGGGCGAAGCGGAAGCCAAAATAATTTTTTTTAGCTGTTTCATTTTATTTCCCAATCTATTTCACCAAGACCATTTTTCTTTAAAAACTCATTCGCGGCAGAAAAATGCTTACATCCAAAAAAGCCATTGTACGCAGAAAGCGGACTTGGATGCGCGGCTGTAAGTATAAGATGTTTTGAAGAATCTAAAAGCTGTGATTTACTTTTTGCAAACCCTCCCCAAAGCATGAACACCATTGGCTTTTCTCTTTTATTCAGCAATGATATCACCCTATCGGTAAAGATCTCCCACCCTTTTCCTTTGTGACTTGTGGGTTGACCTTCACGAACGGTAAGAACAGTGTTTAAAAGCAAAACTCCGCTTTTCGCCCACGAAACAAGTTCCCCGTGAGACGGTATCTCAATGCCCACATCATCCTTCAATTCTTTAAAAATATTCACTAAAGAAGGTGGCGGTTGGGTGCCCCTTTGAACGGAAAAGCAAAGTCCGTGAGCCTGCCCCGCACCATGGTATGGATCCTGACCGATTATTACCGCCTTAACGTCATCATAATCGGTAAGTTTCAAAGCGGAAAAAATATTATTCATGTCGGGGAATATACGATATCTTCCCCCTAAATATTCTTCTTTTAAAAACTGCCTGAGCTTTTGATAATATTCTTTTTGAAATTCATCTTCCAAAAGAGTGTCCCATTTATTTCCCAATGATACCATTTAATCAGCTCCTTCTTCTCATAGTACCACATCGTCGCAAAAAAATCAATACCGGAAACAAACATTTTTTCTTTTATACCGCTTTTTTACACTTCAACACTCACGACACGATGTTTTTTAAGCAAAACTATTGAAAATAATATTTCCATGTGATAAAATACTTTTATCAATGAAAAGGATATTTTTATGAAGAAAATTTTTATTATAATTTTTCTTTCCGCTTTGCTCAGTTCGTTCCCTCTCCCCACAGAAGCGGAGCAGCCAAAGCTGGAATTAAAAGATGAAACTGTAACATATTCTCCGGAAGGATACGCACCCATAGCAACGTGCGAAAACGAAGAAATTCTTCCATTTGTATCGTATTTCGCCATTGATGTTTCTACCTCTGCGCCTGTTTCCATTCCGATAACCGAGCCGGGAACGTATCAAATCTTTGCGTCTTTTGGCGGGAACGATAAATTTGAAAGTGAAGAAGTATCGTCTACTGTAACCATAACGCCCGTAGAGGCGAAAATCTTAACGGATTACCACACTGTGGCTTACTCCAGAATGGAAAACCCCATACCATACAAAATCGAGCCTGAATGGGCGGAAGAATTTTTAGACATAAGTATAGATTATTACCCTATAGAATCCATCGATGCATTTCCCGAAGAAAAAATTTCCGCACCCACGGATTTGGGATTATATTACACTGTGTTTAATGTTTCCCCGAAAACAAACGGCGTAATTTGCGAAAACAAATATTTAGTTTATGAAATTGCTCCATATCGTGGAAAAAAACTTTCCGACGAAGACCAAGCTATTTCCGTTCCGTCGTCATTCGTTTGTACGTTTCGTACTGTTAACGCAATATACGAGGAAAACGTCCCCGCAAAATGCAGTTACGTCTTATCGCCGGCTGCAATTTCGGGAGAAATACTATACAGACAGGTTTTCAGCAACGGAACTTATTCAGAATACACCGCTCAAGCCCCCATAGAGCCCGGAGAATATATGTGCGCATATTTTCTGGGAGGCACTTGCATTGGTGAAGGCAGCATCTTTATTGAAAAGAAATCTGTTATCATAACCGTAAGCAATATGGAAACAGAATATATTATGGGTGGAATTTATCCCGCGGCACAATGTGAAACAGAAGATGTAGAGCTTGCTTTCACCGCTTTTGTTATTGACGAAAACGGCGAAGTTACCATGGAGGAGGTGGCTCTCCCCATAACGAAATGCGGCAAATATTCTGTAATTGCATACCCCAAAGATACCGTACACTACAAGAGATCGTATGGATATGGATATCTTGATATTTCTCCTGCCACACCCGATATTCAAATAACGGAAACGTCATTCATATACGACGGAACAGAAAAAAATATAGGGGTAAAAATAACGCCTTCAGAAGTACCATACATCGTGGAATATTACGAATGGACGGGTGAAGAAGACGGAATACCTTTAGGTTCTTCTCCCACGAGAGCGGGAAAATATATGGCGGTTATAACCACCTGTGACGAAACAGGCAATTATGTTATTTCAAGCAAAACCGCGCTTATGTATATTGATGAAGCTCATATTCACCTTAACGATGAAGACGACTCCATGTCAAAGCTGGAAATTACTCTTATTTCTGTTTTGGGCTTTGTTGGGTTGGGTATTATTGTTTTGCTCACGGTAGTTTTCATTAAAATGAAAAGCAAACCATCATTGGATAAATAATATTTAATGGTTAAAAGAGGCTGTATTAAACGCGAAATCAAAATCGCATTTAATACAGCCTCATTAATTATTCTTTTTTACAACTTCTTATTTATACAGGTTGTATCTTCCAAGAAAATGAGCTTTTATTCTTAAATAGTCCGTGGAATTTAACAAGCCGTCATCATTTGTATCCGAAGCGGAATAATACGCGCCTTCAAGCACATAGCTTTTTAAAAGAGTACGTTTTATTTGCAAAGCATCGGTGGAGTTAACTTTACCGTCACCGTTTGTATCTCCATTAACAACGACCGTAACAGAATCTGTTACAAAACCGTCATTTATAACAGAAATCACAGATCCCGTGCCCACAACATCGTCGTCGCTCAAAAGCTCTCCGTCTTTGCTTTCCACGATGTATTGGTAGTTCCCAACGACGCCCACAAGATCAGACACAGTTTCTTCGGCAAAAAATCCCTTTGCAAGGTCTCCCGAAACTTCAATATCATCACTTGTAAAGACGACGGTGTTAAAGTCTACCTCTATAAATTCAAATCCGTTATTTAAAGCGTATGCCTCACCTTCTGTAGCCGCTTCTCCGTATATAACAAAGTTTTCAACCCGTTCGCCGTCGAAATACCCAAAAGCCTCTTCCCCTATGTGAATAACGCTATCATATATGGTAACAAAATCAATGCCTTCGCAATTGGAGAATGCACATGCTCCAATAGATGTGACAGATGAGGGGATGGCGGCAGTAGAAAGTTTAGAGCATCCATAAAATGCATATTCACCTATCTTTGTAACGCCCTGAGGAATGGTAGCGATTACAAGATTTTCGCACCATGCAAATGTATAGTCGTCTATGACGGTAACTGCACCGGATATTTCTGCTTTTTTAAGATTGATACAGAGATAAAACGCACCTTTTCCCAAACACGGCACAGTATTGGGAACCGTCACGGATGTAAGAGAGGGGCAACAAGCAAAAGCGTAATCCCCAATAGTCGCGCCGCACATATATCCGAATGAAATAGATGACAAATCGTCGCAAGAATAAAACGCCTCGTCGCCTATAGTTTTTACACCGGCGGGAATGAAGATGGATGAAAGTCGATTGCAATTGTAAAACGCTTCGTCACCAATGGTTTCCACGTTGTTGCCCATGGTAACAACCGACAGGTTTTCGCAGTTATAAAATGCGTCATCACCAATTATTTTTACACCGGCGCCAATGGTTACACTCTTAAGGCTCTTATTGTTGTAAAATGCAAAGTCCTCAATTATAACAACGCTATCGGGAATCGTTATGGATTCAAATCCTGAGGAATTTCCGAAAGCGAAAGCACCAATGGAAACGATTCCGTATGGTATGGCATAATCGGTTGAGAGATTGGTTGAGAGATACAAAACAACCTTTGTTTTATTTTTATCGTATAATACGCCGTTTTCATAAGTGAAGCTGCTGTTATTGCTTCCCACATATAAATTGGAAAGGTTTTCGCACCCTCTGAAAGCGGAAGCATCTATGGAAGTCACGCTATCGGGAATGGTTACAGATGTGAGATTTTCACACATGGCAAAGCTATTTGTTCCAATGGATGTTACGCCTTGAACTATACTGATCTTATCGATGGCATTATTGCCGGAAAAAGCGTTTGCATCCATAGCGCCACTTCCCGAAATGGACACTTCACCGTCGGTGTATTGGGTATACGAAACGCCGGAGCCGCAAGATCCGCTATTTACCACCGTTGATTTTTTTATGGTAACTTTCACATAATCTATAGAGGTTTTCAATCCGCAAGCTTGAAATCCCAAAGCACCGGTGGCATTTGCCAAAGCATTATAATACAACATTTGTGTTCCGTTTATATACCCTACGATTTTTGTTCCCGCCATATCGGTAACATAGGTGTTCCAACCGCTTGAAGTTTTCAAATCGGTCGCTCTGTATTCGTAAACGGTGCCGGCGTCAGATATCTCAACGCCGTTGTATGAAGTCGCATTGTATCTTGTATCAAATTGCATATACTTTTGGCGGTTGCTTTGTATACGGAAAGTCAAAGAAGTCCAACGCGCTGTGTCGTAATACTTCGATTCCGTATAACGTGCCTCGAATTTTACATCACCGAAATTGTCAAGATAAGCGGGAAGCAAAACGTACACACGTCCAAACTGGGTAGCAGATGCATCAAGCTCGAATGTTCCTCTGGCGGCATTGTGATACGCGGTTGATGAAGTGCCTGTAACGATCCTTATATCATCAGGTGCTTCCACAAAATCATTGTAATATAAAACATATTCGGTTTCGTTTAAATTTCTCGTCACAACAAAAATATCCTTCGTTGTGCCGTTCCAAGTGGCAGAAAGTTTAACGACACCTTTTTCAGTGGGCTCAAAAGAGGTTATAACATCTTCGCCGTTTTTCCAAACAATTTCGCTTCCGCTTACAAGAGCTCCACCATTAGTGAATTGAACATTGCAAGATGTAAGATCCACAACATCTCCAAGGTCCGCGCAAAGCGCAGGCTTTGCAAAACTTGCATCCGAAGACACCATAGGCGTATCTTCAATGGTAATTTCAATGTAATCGATGCACAATTTTGTTCCTCTTGTTTGAAAGCCCATTGCCCCGGTTACGTATGGTGCGCTCGAATAGGAGAGGAGATCATAGCCGTTCACGTTTAATTCAACCTTCGTACCGTTCAATCTGATGTTAAAAAGGTTGTACGACGATCTGGACATATAGCCAAAAGATCCGTTTGAAAAAATTTGCCACGCATTTGAAGAATTGCGGTGAGCGATCTCGGTTCCGCTCGATGCTGCGGCGTTATATCTGAACGCACACTGCATATAGGGATAATTAACATTTTGCACCCTATACATCAAAGCTCCCCACTTCGCATCATCGATTGCCGCTTCGTTTTTTACGTTAGCTTTTATGTTGACGTCCCCAAAATCGTCCAAATACTCCGGGAGCAAAACGCGAATATAGCTATCCGCCGTATAATTCGCATTTAAAATATATGCACCGTTTTCGGTTGTAATTGAAGTTCCGCTTGTTTGTTCAATGACACGAAAATCCGTAGGCGCTTTATTAAAGTCATTTCTATAAAGCACATATTCATTTTCCGTAGAGTTTTTTGCAACCACGTACACTGTCTTCGATGTGTCTCCGAAGGTTGCCGTAAGAGCGTAAACACCTTTGGCAGAAGGAGCGAACTGTGTAATTTCCTCGCCTTCGTAAGTCCATATTATATCACTTTTTATTGCAGAAGAAGTCTCGGAAAATTGGACTCCGCATTTTGAAAGGTCAATAATCTGTCCCACATCACAGCATATGGCGGGCTTTGAATACTTTACGTTCATGAAAATTTCTTCGCTCACCGTTGCGAAAACATCTATAGAGAAAACCACAGAAATCGTGGTAATCAAAATGGAAAAAACCAACGTCAAAGAAAGAAAGTGCCTCAAAAGCTTATTTTTCATTTTTTAAACTGCATATATAACTACGCTTTCCTCCTGAATCCTTAATTATACATTTTTATTATATATTTTTATTCGCCAAAAGTCAATAGCTGATGATTTTTTTTTACTTTTAAGTGACAAAAACCACAAAATAACGCAGTTAGTTTTTCCGCGAAACAATAAAGAGTCCGACGGTACGCATTGCGTGTCGTCGGACTCTTTATGCTTTTATTACTGTAAGTTTTTATTAATTCGCGCTTTTGTTTTTGCCTTTACCCAATAAAACTACAACCACAATTACCACTACAACAACGGCAACCACGATACCTACAACGAGGGCGCCGCTTCCGGAACTTTCGTCCTCGGAAGAATCATCGGCGGAAGAATTAACGCTTTGCGATGCATTGGAAGACTCTTCCACTTCAGAAGTTACTGCAGAAGACTCTTTAGATACTTCAGTCGAATTTGTACTTTCGGAGGATTCTTCCGATGGTTCTTCCTCCGAAGGATCTTCAGGTATTTCCACATCGGGAATGGAGTTTCCATATCCCCAAATCTGAACTTCGCTGAGAGACAAACAATAGCCCGTGCTGATAAGAGTCATTCTAAGGACTTTTGCAGTTGCGGGAGTATCAAATTGGAATCTAAAATCATAAAATCCGTTTTCGGAACCATCTTCCGTATGGTTTTCCTTAACAATTTCGTAATCCTTTACTCTTGTGAAATTTATGCCATCTAAAGAAAGCTCTATCATAGCAACTTCAGGAGCGAAGCCTCTGTTTCCCTTTCCATCAACGCCGTCGGCATAGCCGAATGTAACGGAATCCCATACGTTGCCAAAAGTGATCTCATAAATATCATCATATGTTGCGCCCAAGTCAAACAATATTGTGTGACCTGCACCTGTCCCTGTGAGAACAACGCCAAGTCCGGGTTTCTCAACGGAATAATAAGGATTTACGCCATCATTAAGAATGGTATAATCATCATCGCCGTAATACAACGTACTGTCCGATTCGGATCTCAAAAACGAAGGAGAGCCGCCCGAAGTTGATATGGCATACATCCCGTTTTCAGCGTAGTTTACAGGCTCGCCCTCTGCCGACACGCTAAAGGTAAAAGCAGAGATAAGTAATAATACTGTCATAAAAATTGAAGAGATTTTTTTCATGGTTTTTTCCTCCATAAATTTTATATTAACGCAAAAAGTGACTTTTTTCCCATCAATTGCGCTACAAAACATTTCAAAGTTTACTCATATAAGGGTTGAACTGTCTTTCATAAGACAATTGTGTAAAACTTCCATGGCCGGGATACACTTTGTATTCTCCGGGATAACGCTTGAGTTTTTTGAGAGAACGTATCATATCCGCAGAGTTCCCCCCGTAAAAATCCGTTCTTCCAATCGCACCTCTGAAAAGAGTGTCCCCTGTAAAAATATTATCTCCAAATATATAGCAAACAGAGCCTTCCGTATGTCCCGGAGTGTGAAGGACGGTGAAATCGAAACCTTTAATTTCATATCGCCCTTCTTTTTCAAACAAAAAATCGGCAGGTGCAAAAGGCCTGGGGTCGTAGGGCAATATGGAAGTGAAAGAGTCCTGTTCCGTCAAAGAATGCGCATCCAGCTTATGAATGGCAACTGTAGTTCGCACCGTCCGCAAATCACCGACGGCAAGGATGTGGTCAAAATGGCCGTGAGTAAGAAGCACCAAAGCGGGATATGCATTCATTTCAAACAATACGCTCTTAACGACATTCAAATCGTCGCCGGGATCAATAACAACAGCGGGGCCACGTTCCGCCCCCTGCTTTCTAAAAATATAGCAGTTAGTTTCAAATCCTACTACAATATGTTTGAAAATATATCCCTTCATAAACACGACAAACACCTCAACAAAAAATAAATTCCCACGCTCTCTGAATATTTTACACTTTTTGGGGACAAAATACTACTGAAACTGAAAGAGAGGTGTATACAAATGAGTCCAAAAGAATTACAATACGTTGATGACGCACTTTCCCACGAACAATTTTTGAAATGTCAGTGTGAAAACACAGCACAAAGATTAAACGATCCCGACCTTAAAAATTTCGTTACCCTCATGGCTTCCGAACATCAAGAAATCTTCGGAAAACTTTTCTCCACCCTTTAAGGAGGTAATATCATGGACGATAAAACTTTAATGGAAAACCTGCTTCTCACAACAAAAGGCGCTTGCGATCTTTACCTTCACGGATGCATAGAATCGTCTAACGAACCCGTTCACGGTGCATTTTCCGTTGCACTTGACAAAACGCTTAGAATGCAAAAAGACATTTATGCAAAAATGGAAGCTAACGGATGGTATCCAAAAGAAACCGCTGAAAAACAGCAGATCGACAAAACCTTACAAAAATTTCAAGGCTAAAAATTTCCCGCCGCAGCTTTGCGGCATTACATACATTATTTTCTGTAATACTTATAATATGCAAGAACTGTTCTAACGGTGTTTTTGTCAAGATCAAAGCCCGTTATTGTCGCACCTTCAAGGCTCATAAACTCCCACGCCTCCATCTCTATGACAATGGTACGAAAAACAACTTGACCTCCGCAAATTATAGCAAGCTCGTCGCCTGAAACGTGGATAAAACCTTCTCTGGCAATTATCTTTTCTTCGCCCTTCGAATCTCTCTCTATAAGATAACGAATATGCATTTCGTGCAACCTGTTTGCCATCCATCGCTTGAATTGCGGACTTTTCGTGTCCTTGGGCGGCTTATCCTTGCGAAACCCCAATTTATCTAAAAAAGACATACAAACCAACCATTTTCAATTAATATTTTCCATCCATAATTTACTTTTCATTAGAATTGTATCACAAAAAAACTTCCATGTCAACACCCTTTTTTGTTCAAAAGCACAAATATGTGCAAGTGCAAAAAGAGTTTTTTCATGTTTAATTTTCCACAAGGCGAATAACTTTTTCCGCGCCCAGAAGGACAGCTTCTTCTTCGTCATGAGTAACAAATACAACCGTTTTATCGCAAATGTATTTTTTCACAGTCTTTATTACCGAAATCTTTGTTTCATCGTCAAGGCCTTTAAACGGTTCATCCATCACAAGAAGCTCACTGTCCGAACACAACGCACGGCAGATCGCCACACGTCGCTTCATACCGCCCGAAAGCTGTGAAACCTTCTTGTGCAAACTGTCATTCAACCCCATTTCACAAAGCATTCCCTCTATTTCCTCTCGGCCGACTTCGCTTCCCGTTACGGCAAAGATATTAGCGGCAGGAGTAAATCCTTCGCAAAGTCTATCCTCTTGAAACACGGCGGAAAGCTTTTGATCGCCCCCGGAAATTTCCCCAAAGTCTTGTTTTTCCAATTTTAATAGCATATTCAAAAGAGTGGTTTTTCCACTTCCCGAACGCCCCACGAGAGCAGTGACGCCCACATCAAATTTCCCCGAAAAGCCGTCAAGCACCGTTTGATCGCCATAACTTTTTTTAACGTCTGTCATCTCCACCGCCAATGGAGAGATTTTTTCTTTTTTTGCGCTTTTTTCAGGCAAAACAGTAATTTCAAAAAGGCGGAAAATTCCCTTTATGGCAAGCGAAAACAGTTTTTCCGTACCGATGCTTAAAAAGACTATCATTACGGTCCACGCCAAAAGAGTCTCTGTATCCAGATAAATTTTTGATTCATAAAGCGCCTCGCCTATGGAGCCGGTGGGAACGCCTATTATCTCTGCCGCAATACCCGATTTCCACGCAAGTCCCGATGCCACGGTACTTCCGGAAATAAGAAATGGTTTTACAGACGGAAGCCACAAAAACTTAACGCGTCTGAAAAAAGGCATTTTAAACACTTTTGCCATTTGCGTCATTTTTTCGTCAATGCTCTTTATACCTTGCAAAACATTTGTGTAGATAATTGGCAGAACCATCAAAAACGAAATGAAAACAGAAAGCTTTTCAGTGCCAAACCAAAACAAACTCAAAACCACAAATGAAGCCACAGGAACCGAGCGTATGGCAGACATAAACGGCTTAAATAAAATTTCTGCGTTTTCCCACTTACCACCAATTACGGCAAGAAAAACCCCAAGGAAAAATCCGATCAGAAAACCTTTTATTATCCGTCCAAAGCTAAAAAAAGTAACCGAAAGAAACCCTTTTTCCTTTACAAGAGATAAAAGACGTTTGCAAACATCTATGGGCGAGGCGATAATTATAGTTTCGTTGATCTTCATTGCAACCGCCTGCCAAACGCCAAGTGCTATTACAATTGCAATAAAAAGCTTTATTTTCCTTTTCATTATCTAAACCCTACCTGTCTTTTTTTTAGCTTGCTATATTTTCTGAAGTTTGGGATAAAATTCTTTTATTTTTTCGCAAAGAGTAAAAATCTCATCTTTGGTGTTGAAATAAGAAAGCCCCACACGAATCGCAGATTCAGCGAGAGAATGAGTCAAGCCAAAAGAAGCGAGTACGGAATTTTCTTTAGCGTGAGTAGAACAAGCGGAAGAAGCCGAAACGCAAATCCCATCAGCGGAAAGAGCGTTGATAAAAGTTTCGCTTTTGATTCCGGGTATTGAAAAATTAAGAATGGAGCAAACGGAATTTTCGGGCGTATTTATAACAACTTTGTCTCCCATGGATTCTTTCAGTTTTTCCGCGAGAGATTGTTTTAAAGACGAAATGTAAGCGTTTCTCTCTTTTTTTTCGCCGTTCCAAAGCTTTGCAGCAGTGGCAAAAGCTAAAATTCCGGGTATGTTTTCCGTTCCCGAACGAAGTCCTTTTTCTTGTCCACCGCCATAAATAAAGGGACTTATATGAACACCCTTTTTTAAGTACAAGGCGCCCACGCCCTTTATTCCGCCAATCTTATGAGCGGAAACAGAAGCGGCGTCGCAATATTTTGAAAACAACGCGGGAACTTTCATAAAACTTTGTACGCAATCGGAATGAAAATACGCTCCACATCCACTTATATCAATCTCTTCTCTGATTTTTTTTATGTCATACATTGCTCCTGTTTCATTGTTGACCTGCATTATGGAAACGAGTCCCGCTTTTTGAGAAAGCGCATCACGAAGCTGTGACATATCAATATTTCCGCCTTTTGTAGATAGACGAATAACCTCATATCCCATTTTCTCAAGCACAGAAACAGGCTGAGACACCGAAGGATGTTCGGAATCGGTAGTTATAACTCGCCTCGAATGCTTGGCGTTTTTAGCAGCAAGTCCAAAAATTGCGGTGTTATTGCTTTCGCTTCCGCCCGATGTGAAGTACACCTCTTGCACGTCGCACTTCATGGCGGAGGCAACATCCGCTCTCGCTCCTTTCAGTGCCAAAGAAGCCGACACGCCCGCAGCATGGGGAGATGATGGATTACCAAAATTTCTCATACCCAAAATCGCACATTCAACCGCCTTTTCGTCGGGAATCATTGTAGATGAATTGTCCAAATATATCATATATTTTCTCTCTCCCTTTTTGTAACAACAATTATACTACAAAAATCAAAAAAAGTCAATTTTCACGCTACATTTTTATGTAAAATTCCAATAAGATTTTTTTAATTTTTCTATTTACTTTTCCTCTAAAATGGTGTATAATGAATTAGTTTGAAAAATTGGGCAAATATGTTTTCATTATTACACGTTTTCGGAAACGAAAATTCTTGTTCAAAAAATTCAGACAATTACATATATAGGAGGTACAAATGAGTATTGCCATTGGTGCAGTAGCTGGCTTAGTTTTAGGCTTTCTTGCCGGTTTTATATATCGCAAATCCATAGCCGAAAAAGCTATTGGAACAGCGGAAAAAGAAGCAGTCAGAATAGTTGAACAAGCCAAAAAAGACGGCGAATCTAAGAAAAAAGAATTGTTGATTGAAGCGAAAGAAGAGGCTTTAAAGATCAAAAACGAACACGAGCGTGAAAACAGAGAAGCGAGAGCCGAAATCAATAAATTGGAAAAAAGGGCAATTCAAAAAGAAGAATCTTTGGACAAAAAGCTTGACGCTCTCCAGAAAAAAGAGGAGATCCTTTCAGAAAAGCTGAAAGCGAACGAGGCGGAAATCGAAAGGATAAACGAACTTAAAGAAAGACAGCTTGAGGAACTTCAAAGAATTTCAGGCATGACAACAGAAGAAGCAAAAGAGCTTATTGTTTCCAAAGTTGAAGAAGAAGCAAAGATCTCTGCGGCAAAACGCCTGGTTGCCATTGAAGCGGATCTTAAAGAAACCGCAGATGAGCGCGCTCAAGAAATTATCGTTACAGCGATGCAGAGAATTGCTTCTGACAGCGTTGCCGAAAGAACTGTTTCTGTTGTTGACCTTCCCAACGACGAAATGAAGGGCAGAATCATTGGCAGAGAAGGAAGAAACATCAGAACCATTGAAACGCTCGCAGGCGTTGACCTAATTATCGATGACACATCCGACGCTATTACAATTTCCACGTTTGATCCAACCAGACGTGAAATTGCAAGAATTGCTCTGGAAAATCTCGTTGCAGACGGAAGAATACACCCTTCCCGCATTGAAGAAATGATTGAAAAGAGCCGCAAAGAAGTTGAGAGCACCATTAAGAAGGAAGGCGAGCAAGCCACGTTTGAGACAGGAGTTCACGGGGTTAATGCAGAGCTTATCAAGACTTTGGGTAAACTTAAATTCCGCACGAGCTATGGCCAAAACGTGCTTCGCCACTCTATAGAAGTAGCTCACCTTTCGGGAATGATCGCCAAAGAGCTTGGCGTGGATGCATACATTGCCAAACGTGCGGGGCTTCTCCACGATATCGGCAAGGCAACAAGCCAAGAAGCCGGTGGTTCTCACGTTCAAATTGGTGTTGAACTTGCCAAAAAATACAAGGAAAGTAAAGAAGTTGTACACGCAATTGAGGCACACCACGGAGATGTGGAAGCTAAAAGTGTTTACGCCATTATAGTCCAAGTTGCAGATGCCATTTCTGCCGCGAGACCCGGTGCGAGACGTGACAACTTGGAGAACTATATTCGCAGATTACAAAGACTTGAAGAAATCGCAACAGGCTTTGACGGAATTGAAAAAGCATTTGCAATCCAGGCGGGCAGAGAGATACGCGTTCTCGTAAACCCCGAAATGATCAGCGATGCAGATATGGTGCTTAAAGCGAGAGACATTGCATCAAAAATAGAAGAAGAGCTTGAATATCCCGGACAAGTTAAGATCAATATGATAAGAGAAACGAGAGTTTTTGACTATGCCAAATAATTCTTTGGTCGTTATGGCTTTGGGAGATGTCGCAGGGCAAAGTGCTTTAGATTATGTTTGTTCAAAGCTTAGAAAGTTAAAGCTTTTATATGGTGCAGACGTTGTAATTGTCAACGGCGAGAACGCCTCAAAAAGCGGAGGACTTGACGGCGAAGATGCAAAACGTCTTTTGTCCGCAGGTGCGGACGTTATCACAGGCGGGAATCATACTTTAAGGGGCAGGCGAATTGCCGATGCCATGGAAGAACATCCTGAAATATTACGCCCCTTGAACTTTCAAGACGCTTGTCCCGGAAAAGGGCACACTGTCATTGACGTTAAAAACGGCATAAAACTCCTTGTTTTGAATGTTGCCGGACAAATATATATGGACCCCGCAGATTCACCATTCACCTGCACAGACAGGATTTTGAACAACACAGATTACCATGTATGCATTGCCGACTTTCACGGCGAGGCAACAAGCGAAAAAGCCGCTTTTGCAAGATATTTTGACGGAAAGATCAATTTCATCTTTGGAACTCACACCCATGTTCAAACGGCGGACGAGACTTACCTTCCGTGCGGAAGTGGATTTATAACCGACATAGGAATGTGCGGGCCTGTTAATTCAATCTTGGGAACAGAGCCGCAGGTAGTGATAGATCGTATGGTGAAAAGAACCTTTTTGCCTTTTACCAAAGCAGATGGACCTATAAAGATATGTGGTGCATCAGTCACCATTAATTTAAACACAGGATATGTAACCGACATAAAACGGATTCAATTCCAAGAATGATTTTCAACAGAGGTACTACAACATGAACAAAAAAATTAAAAGATGGCTTATCACCATAAGCTCTATAGTCGCACTTTCCGCAAGCGCAGTCACCGCCTTCGCCGAAGATGCCGCAACAGAAACAAGCAGCGGAACCGATTCCGGCGGCCAACTTGTCAGCATGCTTATCATGATTGCAGCATTTTTCGTTATGGGCTATTTCTTTATCATTCGTCCCGAAAAGAAACGAAAAAAAGAAGCCGATGTGTTAAGAGACAGCCTTAGACCCGGCAACAGGATCACAACTATAGGCGGTATCGTAGGAACAGTTGAAAAGGTTACAGAAGAAGAAATTTTCCTTACTAACGGCCTTGTTCTTAAAAGGTGGGCACTACGCTCCATTGACGAAACCGCAGAAGATGGAAAATCCTCCGCTGTGATGTATTATGAAGAAGACGAAAACGCAGAAAAAGAAACCAATGGCGAAGAAGGCGAAAACAAATAGATTTTAACCCCTTTAACTTTTGCAACAATATGCAATTCAGGTGATGTGCGACACTCCCTGATATAAAAACAGGGACACAACAAAATATAAAATTGACCTTGCAAAAGCAATTTTGCAGGGTCTTTTTTTGCGTTCAAACCTTGCAAAATCATTACAAAACAAGAGATTTTCAAGCGAAACTACAAAAAATATGTATTTTCTGGACTTTTGGCAAACGATATTCGACTTTGCCTTTTTGCCTGAAAATTTTGATGCGCAACACTGCCCCGACACATTAGGGTGATGCAAAAATCAATATCATTAAGTTTGGAAAATAGCCAAGTTCAAAAAATGAGCTTGGCTTTTTTTAAAAAAAGTTTATTAATGTCAACATGGAATGGGACATTTATGGTAAAAAAAGATAAAATTACTAAAAAGAGAAGAAGCAAAAATAAAACAGTTCCCAATATATGGGGCAAAAACACTTCTTTTTTAGGTTAATACAGAAAAAATCGTAAATTTATATTTTTCCCTTTTTCTCTTTTCGCTTCGAGAGAATGTTACTACTTGTCGTACTTGGGTGTACAGTAGAGATATATTGCCCGTTCCGAAGATATTTTTTATCCTCTAATAAACAAGACTGTAAGGAAAGTATTATAGTGTTTTTTAAAATTAGTTCCCTGTGCATAAATCACAAGCGGTTACAATTACTCTATTATATCATCTGCCAAAAAGTAGATCTCCATAATAAATTCATCGGCAAGGAACTTTGAACAGCTCCATTCCAACTTAAATATTGCAACGAAGCAATGCAAAAAGCCGCCCGTTTGGCAGTTAGATCAAAAAATCCAACTTCCAAAGGACGGCTTTTATATCCCATTAAGGACAATTTAAATCATTTAATTGTTGTCGCAGATCTACTGCAATTTAATTATGCTCTTCTTCTCTTGGAAACAACAACTGCACCTGCAAGAGAGATAACTGTAAGGATAGCAACAACTGCTACGCCTGCATCGCCGGGAGAATCAGAATTATCGGGGTTAACAGATGCTTCTCCACCGTTACCGATAACTTTGAGTTCGCTTATTACCAAAACGTAATCATCGCTTACAACTGTAACTTTAACAGCTTTAGCAGAAATCGCTTCGTTAAATGTAACAACTTTGTTGTATACGTTTCCACCAAGATCAACTTCTGTGATGGTATATTTGTCAGCAGAGATTGTTTTAAAACCGCTGCCTGTGTTAACTTCTACTGTAACTGTACCAAACTTACGGTTGCCGTTAACGTATGTACCAATTTCAAGTCTGGTAATGTCTGTATATTTTTTACCAAGGTTTACGTTAACAACATTAGCTTTGCCCGTACCCATGAAAGCAACCGCTTGGCCTGCGCTCTCGGCTGTAACCGCACCGTCTGTAAGGCAAGTGCCGTTATCTTCTTTACCGGCAAGGAAAGCGCCTTCTACTGTGTAGGATTTGCCTGCTGCATAGTTAACTTCAACGGGAGCTGCAGGTTCATCGGATGTAGTATCGTCTGCTGCATCGGATGTTGTGTCATCTGCTGCGTCGGATGTTGTATCGTCTGATGCGTCGGATGTTGTATCGTCTGCTGCATCGGATGTTGTGTCGTCTGCTGCATCGGATGTTGTGTCATCTGCTGCATCGGATGTTGTGTCGTCTGCTGCATCGGATGTTGTATCGTCTGCTGCATCGGATGTTGTGTCATCTGCTGCATCGGATGTTGTGTCATCTGCTGCGTCGCCACCATAAACTTGAACCTCGGAGAGACCGAAGCAATACAAATCTTGAGTTACGCTGATCTTAACAAACTTTGCTGAAACATTTGATGCGAGAGCATAAGAGTAGTTGTGAGCAACTTCGCTGCCTTCAACCAATGTATCTGTTACAACGTAATCTGTAACTGCAACGAAATCTACGCCGTTTGCGGAAACTTCGATTACAACATTACCGTATGCACGGTTGCTTACAACGATAACACCACCAACAACGATTTCGTTGATGTCAGTATAAACAGCGCCGAGGTCAACAACGATTGTATTTGTATAGCCTGTTCCTACAAATACAGCTGTTTGACCTGCTGTTTCCACAACTGCCATAGTACCGTCTGTAAGCATTACACCATTATCGGCTTTACCGCCAAGGAAACTACCTGTTACGGTGTAAGATTTACCTTGAGCATAGTTTACTTTGGCCGCAGAAGCTGTGTATGAGATGCAAGTTGTAACGAGCATCATAACAACGAGTGCTAAAGCAGCAAATCTTTTGAGTGTGCTTTTTTTCATGAATTTAGCCCTTTCTTTATTTGTGTTTTTCTGCAGAAACGAACCCATATTTCACGCCGTGGCTCTACCGCTTTTGATAAGCAGTCATAAAACAGCTTACGTCGCGGAATAAGCCGAGACGATGCGCCGAGCCCTTGCAAATATACTTTTCAAATCTGCATTGTCATTTTAGCACAAAGAATTATTTTTGTCAATAGGATTTTCCGTCTTTTTAGCTGTTTTTAATAACAGAATTTCATTTTTTTTAAAGAATATTCACAATCGCATTTTGAAAACCACAATATATATGATAAGAGCCGCGCAAAAATGCGCGGCTCCACAAAATATCAACGGGATATTTATTTTTATTGAGCAGCAGCCTCAATGATTTTAACAAAGTCGGGAGCTTTAAGGGATGCACCGCCGATAAGTCCGCCGTCAACATTCTTTTTAGAAAGAAGCTCTGCCGCATTACCTGCGTTCATCGAGCCGCCATATTGTATAGTTGTTGCTTCTGCAACAGCTTCGCCGTAAAGTTTTGCAAGAACGCCTCTAATAATTGCGCAAACCTCTTCTGCTTGGTCAGCAGTTGCGGTTTTACCTGTACCGATTGCCCAAACAGGCTCGTATGCGATGATGATATTTTTCATATCTTCAGCAGAAACGCCTAAAAGGTCAACCTTTGTTTGCATGGAAACGATCTCTTCTGTGATTCCTTGCTCTCTCTGCTCAAGAACTTCGCCTACACAAAGGATAACTTTAAGTCCGTTTGCCAAAGCCGCTTTAACTCTTGCGTTTACCGTGTTGTCGGTTTCACCGAAATATTGTCTTCTTTCGCTGTGACCGATAATTACATATTCAACGCCCGCTTCTTTAAGCATTTCGCCGGAAATTTCTCCTGTGAATGCACCTTTTTCTGCCCAATGTACGTTTTGTGCAGAAATTTTAATTGGGCTTCCTTCTGCGGCCGCTTTAGCAGCAGCGATATCTGTAAAAGGAACGCCTGCAATAATTTCACAATAGGACGTATCTTTTCCTGCGAGTTCTGCTTTGATTGCGTTGATAAGTGCGGTTGCGCCGGCCGCCGTGTTGTTCATTTTCCAGTTACCTGCGATAACTGCTCTTCTTGTTGCTTTATTCATAATGTTACTATGCAAGTCCTTTCCAAATTATTTGTCTGTCATTGCTTCAATACCGGGAAGAACCTTGCCTTCCAAATATTCGAGAGAAGCGCCGCCGCCTGTAGAGATATGGGACATTTTGTCACCAAAGCCAAGAATATTTACAGCTGCCGCACTGTCGCCGCCGCCGATTATTGTTGTTGCGTCCGTCTCTGCAAGAGCTTTAGCAACAGCAATTGTGCCCTCGGCAAGAATGGGGTTTTCAAACACACCCATAGGACCGTTCCATACAACAGTTTTTGCATTTTTTACTTCGTTTGCAAAGATCTCGCGAGTTTTAGGACCAATGTCGAGTCCCATCATATCAGCGGGAATCGCATCGGCAGAAACAACTTTTGTTTCGATTTCTGCTGTTATGGGTGTAGGAAATGCGCTTGCAACTACGCAATCAACAGGAAGGAGGATCTTAACGCCTTTTTCTTTTGCGATCTTAAGCATATTTGCACAATAATCGATCTTCTCGTTATCAACGAGCGATGTTCCGATTTCCATCCCCTGTGCTTTAAGGAATGTATATGCCATACCGCCGCCTATAATAAGGGTGTCTGCTTTATTTAAAAGATTTTCAATAACGGCAAGCTTGTCTGCAACTTTTGCGCCGCCAAGAATGGTTACGAAAGGTCTTACAGGATTATTTACAGCGTTGCCGAGATATTTGATCTCTTTTGCCATAAGATATCCGTTAGCGGATTCTTCAACATAAGATGCAACACCAACTGTAGAACAGTGAGCTCTGTGAGCCGCACCGAAAGCATCATTTACAAAAAGATCTGCAAGAGATGCCAATTCTTTGGAGAATGCTTCACCGTTTTTGGTTTCTTCTGCACGGTAACGTGTATTTTGGAGAAGAACAACATCTCCGTCTTTCATTGCTGCAACCGCTTTTTTTGCATTTTCGCCAACAACTTCGTCATCGGCTGCAAAAACAACATTAACGCCCAATTTTTCAGAAAGTCTTACAGCTACGGGAGCAAGTGAATATTTGGGATCGGCAACGCCCTTAGGCTTACCAAGGTGAGAACAAAGGATAACCTTTGCATTGTTGTCAAGAAGATATTTAATCGTGGGAAGTGCTGCAACTATACGGTTTTCGTCTGTAATTCTGTCTCCATCAAGGGGTACGTTAAAATCACATCTGACAAGAACTCTTTTGCCTGCTACATTGATATCTTCAACGCTCTTTTTGTTCATGTTCATGGGAAAGATCCTCCTAAAAAAATTTCAATTTATCCAAACGCCTCGCGGCGCAGATTTAAAATATAATTTATCCGAAAACTGAGTCGGAATACATTTGAAATTGATACCTTGTACTGTGATAAAAGCTAAACGGTTTTATACCCGTCTCAATTACGGTAACAATATGCTCCGTTGTAACTGCAGCCACTTCTTTTTCTGCGTACGCATAAATTATGGCTATATCCAAATAATTTTGATCTTTAACTTTTTCCATGCGTAATGCCGTTTCGTTGTTTTGCCAATAAAAATAAAGCTCATTTTTGTATATAGCATCGGTCACTGTTTCATCGGTTGCCGCCATAAAAGCATTTAATACACGGCCGACAAATTCAGTATCTGTAATCGTAGGTAAAACCGATACCGCCATCGCCTCTCCGTCTATATAGGACAAATGCTCTCCATCGGAACCATACTTCGGCATGGGTACAACACCCCAATCCATACCACTGTCACATATGGTATAAACTGCGTCTCGTCTGCAAAGCAAAACCGAACTTTCGCCTTTGATAAAGGCATCCAAAGCGTTCAAACCGCTTTTATCGCCGTAAAACTCCGCCCCGATCACTTTTTTTATGAGGGAAATTATTTCCGACGCATTTTCCACGGAGGGCAACTCCAGCGGGCTGCTTGAACATTCACCAAAAAACCTTTTTCCCGCAGATGCCCAAACGGTGTTTACAAAATCGCTTTCGGTCGCCGTTGTTACAAATCCACTTTTGGCATATTTTGATGATTTTTCGGAATAATCCAGAAAGTCATCCCACGTCCAACCGCCATCTTTATACAAATCATACGGATCAATACCCGTTTTTTCCGCTATGCTTTTGTTATAAAAAACACACCAACCGGAATACTCGGTTTGAGTCAATGCTCCAAAAAGCATAAACAGCTTTCCGTTTATTTGAGAAGCCTCCAACAACGAACTATCTACATATTCCGCGGAATAGTCCACATAGGGGAGAGATGTCATGTTCATCAACAAACCGTTTGCCATGAGTTGAGATAAAACATTTGCG
Organism: uncultured Oscillospiraceae bacterium; assembly: GCA_964509125.1. GTDB lineage: Bacteria > Bacillota > Clostridia > Oscillospirales > CAG-382 > SIG653. Next base: position 22,263 of record CAZDVZ010000001.1, read on the forward strand.
GGAGCAACTACAAGATCCGCATAATGGGTTCCTTGCTCCTTCGAAAGCGTGGCTTTTTCTATAATTTCGGAAGGAGTTTCCACCTCTACACGGATATTTATATTAAATTTGTTTTCAATGGCATCATTCCTTTCAAACACCGCTTTACTTACAAAGCTTTCACCGCCATCAAAACTCCAATACTTGGAATCTGTAGTAACGACCACAAACTCCCGTCCTCCATAGTCCTTCCCTTCTAACGCATCAAGCGTAGACGAAGAAAAATCACCGGATATATTCAAATCACCATCCACCCCATTTAGTGAAGGACGCGATATGGATGTATCTTCCGAATATTCATCTTCAAACCCGCAAGCGGACAAAAGAAACGAAAGAATAAAAAATAATACTAAAAACCTTTTTTTCATCATTTAATCACACATCATTGGAAGAAGCACACACAACAGAAAACCGCGCCATTTCCTTTTCAACATCAACGCTGTCCACTTTTAGAACCAAATGTTGACCAATAACATGATCTCCGCCGTCTATATATCCTTTGCAACTGTTATCCAAGCACACCTCAACATCGGTGCCGTCAACTCCCCAAACAGTTCCCTCAAAGGTTTTTCCTATGTTGCAATTCAAATATTCAAGGGCGTAGAGATGAGACATACGTTTTTCCGCCTCTTTTGCTCTTGACTCCATTCGGTTTACAGAATCCACCGCTTTCATGGCACAGCGTTCCATGTATCCCCTATCAAGCCTATCAAAATTATCTCCGCACGATGCGGCAGCTTTTATCAGCCTTTGAACAGCAAGATCGCTGTAGCGACTAACGGGGTATGCAAACCTTACATAATATTCGGCACCGATTCCGCCATGATATTTGGCTTTCAAAGAGCAGGCAGAAGGAGGCAAAAGCTCCTTTATCTTTGCCAAAATAAGCTCCTCGTTTCTACCGCCGTGAGCTGCATTTATGGCAAAGGAGACTAAATTTTTGTCAGACACTCTCGCGGTATCAATGCAAACCGTATTTAAAAACGTCCTAAGTTCCTTAATGCCTTCCCCGGACATAGACTCTCTATGACGGTACGGGCAAGGAATGGAATGCGATTTAAAATATTTGGCGACCTCAACGCCTGCGGCGGAAATTACTTCCCTCACCAACCGTTCCGGATCGGAATATTTTTCAAGGCTTACGCTCACAACATTGCCTCTTATCCCTTTTTTCGAAAATGTGCGAACAGCGGTATCCACATCTGCTGCGCCTCTGTTCTGACGCACCATTTTCAAGTTTCCGCCTGCGGCAAACATATCTTCAAGTTGACTTAAAACCGCCTGATATTTATATCTTAAAAAACCAACGCTGGAAACATCAATATCAAAAAGCAACGACTCAACCTCTTTAGGCTCGCAATTTGCGGTTACTTTAATTACAGATTCAGCGAACTTTACAGATTTTACCTTTCCTACATCGTTGGTACGAAGGAAAACGCTCACCGTAAAACATTCTTCCCCCTCACGCAATGCACAAAGACCTTCGGCAATAGGCTCAGGGAGCATAGTATATGTCTTTTCGGGGAAAACCACAGACTTTCCTCTGGTGAAAGCGGCATCATCCAAAGCGGAATCAAGAGAAAATAAAGTTGCCACATCGGCAGAATGAATGCCTAAAATATAATCCTTCCCCTCTCTCTCCACGGAAAAAGCAGTTTCGAGACTTCCAATGGTAAACGTGGTTTTACCTCTGAGATCAACCCTTTTCCCGATAAACGGCCATTTAAATTCCGACTCCACCTCAGCGGTTTCGATAATAGCCTCCTCTGAAAAAACAAAGGGAACATAATCGGAGGAAACAATATTTCTCATCTTGGGCAAAAAAACAGATTTTTGATTTGTAATCATATAACACCTCGTATATTTCGGGGTAAAAAAGCAAAAAGCCTCCTAACATAAGCATATTTGCCTGTAAGGAAGCTTATTGTTCAAATGTAGAATAATGCGTCCTTACACTTTTGCCATAAGGCAATCAGCGGGACATAGTACCAAAATCATTCATCAACTATACGATAAACTCTTATCTCAATCTATTATAATTTTACTTTTATTCGACGGCATCAGCTGCGTTTCCTTCATCAGAAGAAGTTTCATCGAAGTCGGTTGTGTTTCCTTCGTCAGAAGAAGTTTCATCGGAGTCGGTTGTGTTTTCGTCGGCAGAAGTTGTTTCATCGGATTCTGCGCCTTCATCGGCTGAAACTTCGTCTTCTGAAGAAGACTCGGAAGTTGTAGTTGCAACAGAGTTATCTGTATTTTCGGTAGATGTAGTGGTATCCGTTGCAGATGCTGTGTCATCTTCATCAGGGGCTGTATAATAATAAGTCACAAGAACAATAAGAACGAAAAGTATAGAAACTACGTTTGTAAGCTTATTAAAAACTCTGTCAAGAGTCTTGCCTTTATTTTTGCCGAAAAATGTTTCCGCGCCGCCGGCGATGCTACCGGAAAGTCTTTTGCTGCTACCGCTTTGCATAAGAACCGCAACAACGAGAAAAACAGCCATAACAAGCAACGCTATACCTAAAACGGTTTGAACAGGATTCATAGTATACACCTTTTTCGGAATTTTAATCCGAATGACCTTTCTGCATTTTCACATTATCAATCCAATAATTACACTTTCTCAATGCGGACGCAAAAGCGCTATTTATCGCATCGTTAACGAATCAAATATACCACAAATATCTTTCGGATTCAATAGCAAATATAAAAATTGAATGTTTTTTAACAACTCGTTCATTTTTTAATCTGTGGGCGGATAATAATCTTTTGACATTCCGTTTTTGTACTTTTTAATTATCCTAAAAATAAAGCACCCCAGCGACCAAGCAACGAAAGCTGCTCCAAGTATAACTATGCCTTTTACGGCAAAAAGCAAAAGATCACTCTCAAGCCAGCTTAAAAATCTGTCCCAAAAAGAAAGCATTTCACTAAGCTCTGCGCCTTCCTTCGTAGCGAGGGGTACTGTTGCTATAGGTGTACCGTTTTGATATATAGTCACTTCTCCCACAATGGTTCCCGCTTCCACGGGAGCATCAAGCATGGCTTGATAAAATGTAGGCTCCGCAACATAATTTATTTTTTCGGCGGTAATGTCCGCAAGAACTCTTACGGTTTCCGTAGGAACAGCCATCAGCGAATCCTTTTTCGCGGAAAGATTTACGCCGATGGAAAAACTATATTCCTCTGAATCCGGAGAAATTATGCTTCTGATCTCAAAACTTTCCTTAAGCCACGGAACAATCTTATGTACGTCCGCATAAGCGTTTTCATCTCCAAACCAGCGTTTTCCCGTCTGTGCATCTCTCTTCTCGCCGGAAGCATCCATAACACAAATAATATACGAAAGCTCATTTGAAGAATAATATGCAATGAGGCAATAACCTCCGTCTTCCGTTGCCTGCCCTGCACATATTCCCTTAACAGAGGAAAGCTTATAATCTGTTATAAGAAAATCGGAAGTAAGGTAATTTTTGTTATGTAAAGTTCCAATTCCCGAAGTGACAGACTTGCTTGCGGAAGAAATATCTATAAGGGTTTTCACCTTTGAAAACTCAGCAGCTATCAATGCGCTGTCATACGGCGTTGTAACAGATCCGTCATTTAATCCGACGCACCCCTTGTACACCGTATTAGTTGCGCCTATCGCCTTTGCCTTATCATTCATCATTTCAACAAAAGCTCCGATGTCGCCTTTCCCAACATAATAAGCAAGAGCGATGCCGGCATCATTGGAGGAAGATACTGTCAATGCACACAAAAGATCTTTCACCGTATATTCTTTTCCCACTGTAAGTCCCATTCTCGGCGCGCTGATCAATCCCATTTCTCCAATATATTGACTCATGGACGCCTCGTTGGGAACTGTTACCGTTTCCGTCACAGACGAAACATTTTCATATACAACAAGCGCAGTCATCATCTTTGCGGTAGCAGTTGCCGGAATCTGAACATCACTGTCTATATCCATGGGCATTTCGCCTGTTTCCAGATTTAAAACACAAATTTTGTTCCCTGACGTAATGGAGGGCCTGGAAACGGGTTCGGCAAAAACAGTAAAAGAAAACGCCATTCCCAAAAGGAGTATTACAGCCATTACAGCACATATTTTTTTCATTATATTATATCCCTTCTCACCTTGAAAAAACTTTCGGCAGATCTGACATCAGACAACACCTGCACCGCAAGCTCATTAAAGCTTTCAAACTTTTTTTCCTCTCGCAGTAACGAAACCAAGCTGACCCTTATAGCGCGGTCATATAGATTAAAGCTTTGTCCCAAAACATGAGTCTCGCAAAGAATTACCTTTTTTTCTTCGTTTATAGTGGGACGTATGCCAATATTTGACACGCTGGGATACATCACACCGTCAATTTGACACATGGTGGCGTAAACCCCAAATCGAGGAGCGACGCGCCACTCCGGAAAAATCAAATTTGCCGTGGGAACGCCTATAGTGCGTCCGTTCGCGTTGCCATGAACTACCGGTAACATAAACGAGTACGGTCTGCCCAAAAGCTTGTTGGCTTTCTCAACCATTCCCAAAGAAATACATTCTCTTACCGCAGATGAACTGGCAACAGTTCCGTCAACATAAACAGGCGGCATCACATAGCTTCCCACGCCACGTTCCCAAAGCCTTTCTTTGAGAGTTGCGGCGTTGCCCTTTTTCCCCTTGCCATACGTAAAATTGAAGCCGCACACCACGTAACGCGCACCAAACTCTCCCGCAAGCCATTTATCAACAAATTCTTTTTCTTCCACGTGGCAAAACTTTTCAAAATCCGCAAGATATGTTGCAGACACTCCTTCCTCTTCAAAGAAGGAAAGTCTTTCCGAAAGAGTGGAAATATATCTGTGCTCGCCGTTAAAGCTATTTGGATGCTTTTTAAAAGTCCAGACCAAAAGAGGTAAATTCATCTCAGCGCCAAGCTGCCTTGCTTTTTGCAAAAGCTGTCTGTGCCCCACGTGAACACCGTCAAAATTTCCTATTATAATAATATTCCCGTTATTTAACGGCAAATTTGAATCTTCAATAATTTTCATTTTTCTCTCCCGAAAAAGTATGCGCCCACATATACACGATAAGTATATACATTATTTTTTCCTTTGTCAAGAGTTTGAGGAATAATATTTTCATCCAAAAGCATAATATTTATAGAAATTACAAACTCAAAGGAAAAGGAGCTGATCTCTTGAACGAAAAACACGGCGGTGTTATTCTTGCGGGTGGAAAAGGGTCGAGACTCATGCCGTTAACCGCAAAGCTGCCAAAGCCTTTACTTCCCGTCGGACGAAAAACTCCTTTGGAAAGAGGCGTATGCGCCCTTGTCGATTCGGGTGTAAATAATATTGCCATCACAACAGGATATCTTTACAATGAAACAGAGAAATTTGCCTTCAAGGGTGCCAATTTAACATACTACAGAGAATCCGTTCCCATGGGGACAGCGGGAATGGTTTTTGAAATAACGCCGAATTTAACCGAAGACTTTTTTGTTTTGTCCGGAGACTGTGTTTTTGAACTTTCTCTTTCAGAAATGATGAGGTATCACAAAGAAAAAAACGCCGCAGTAACCATTGCCTCTGTAACATCATATGAGCCTACAGATTATGGTACGATAGTAACCCAAAACGGCATCGTCACAGAATTTCGTGAAAAACCATCTTGGAAACAAGTAATCTCCACCAAGATCAATGGAGGAATATATATAATAAATAGAAGGGTATTTGAAAAATACGGAAAAGGCTGTTCGGATTTTGCCTCTGAATTATTTCCTATACTGCTCAGTTCGGGAGAGACGATCGCCTGCTTTGAAAGCAATGATTATTGGTGCGACATGGGGACTCCCCAAAGTTATCATCAATGTAATATGCATTTTTCGGACGGAGAAAACGTCATGGGAGATTATATCTGCATTTCTCCAAAATCAAAGATAGAAAACTCCGTTATTATGAACGGCGTGAAAATCGGAGAAGGCTCAAAAGTTTTTTCTTCGATTTTGGGAGAAGGGGTTTCCGTTGGAAAAAACTGTTATATAGAAAATGCAGTTATTGGACACGATGCTTTGATATGCGACGATTGTACGGTGAAAAAAAGCGGAGCGGTTTCGTGTGATTCCATTTTGGGAAAAGGAAAAACCGTTTTGGGAAAGGAGCAAAGCAACATTTCTTTTTTCGACAGCGGTACGGTTAAATTTAGAAAAACAAACGAAGAACTTCCATCCTTGTTGGGAAAAGCGCTCGCGCATATTTCTCGCGGAAGGGAGATACACTTTTTTTGCGGAGAAACGACTCGGGAAAAAGAAATTTGCACACGCATATACGAAAATGCGCTTTCTTACGGCGGAAAATCCGTATTTCCACAAATCGCATTTCCCTCCCTCGCTTCTTTCATTTCATCGGAAACAAATTCTCTTTCCGTTCATCTTTCTCTTTGGTCGGATGAAGTCACGGTTTTAATATTTGATGAAACGGGAATACTGCTCTCAAGAGAAGAACAAATTGAGATAGAAAAATTTTCGCCGTCAAAGCCTCTTCCTCTAAAAGAGAAGACTTACTCCAAAGACCCTTTGGAAATTTATACGAAATTCATGGAGAAACACGTTCCCACCATGCCGGGAACAAAGGTTTCTTTTGTTTCAAAAAATTTGCCCTCGACTTTGTGTGGTAAAATAATATCCCTAAAAGAAGGTGTCTGGAGTTGGGAGAACGAAGAAGATTACAATAGCTTTTTCATAAGCGACGATGGCATGGACGTTTCTTGCCACACAAAAGAAGGTGTACACCTTGATAAAATGCATCTTTTGGCAATTGCCGCAATTTACTTTCCAACAGAAGATATTTTTCTGCCCGATCACGTGCCGGAAGGGATAAAAAATCTTTTGATCTGTTCCGGGGGAACTTTCAAGCTTTATAGCGATTCTTTAAAAGGAAGAAACCGAAGCAAAAGCTTTTTTTCATACAACGACGGAATATCTATCGCTCTTGGAGCAATAGCAGCATCGGCGTTGTCGGGACTGTCATTAGACGAAATAAGTAAAAAGCTTCCCCCTTTCGCTTTTATGGAAAAAACAGTTCCTTTTCAAGGAAACAAAGGAAGGGCTTTTGAAGACATTTTGGCAACCTCAAAAAGAAATACGCTTTCTGGTGCAACGTATACAACGGAAAAAGGCAAAATCTCTATTGTGCCTCAGTATAAGAACGCATTTAAAATTTTTGCCGAATCCGCATCATCCGAAGTTGCAGAAGAACTTATTTTAGAAGCGGAAGAAAATTTAAAACTGCTTCACTTTAACAAAAGTGAATTTCAATAAAGGAAAATTCCTTTTTCTCGTTTTTGACAATATTACACAAAAACATTGAAATAATTTTTTTTATTTTTTTTGATTTTTCTATTGACAAATCGTTAGAAAAGCATTATACTGTATTCACTATCGTGATAATGTGGTTTTATGGATGCGTATTGGGCATTGTTCATTCTCCACGGTCACTCCGTTTTTTGAAACGATAACGAGATAACATAAAGGAGTTTAGTCATAATGAAAAAACTTGTTACAATTTTGCTTGCAGTTGTAGTTCTTTCTGCAATGCTCGTTCCCGCATCTGCTGCTACTGAAGATGAACTTATGGCGAAATTCAAAGAAATTTCCATAAGCCGTCACTTGATTACAGAAGTTGAAAACCTTGCCGCCGCTTACGATGTAACCGAAGAACAAGGCGATCAGCTTATGGAACTTCTTGAGGAAGTTAAGGAAGCTTTCCCCGAAGATAAAGGTCCCGGTTATTACCATCCCGAGGAATTCACAAAAGTTTGGGGCGAGGACAGAACACCTTACACAAGAGAACAGCTTGATGTTATTATGGGCGCTATTGCAGAAACTTGCGATATTATGGGTTTCACTTATGAATTTGTTGCTACCGAACAACCAATGCACGAACATGACGTTTCTTTCGTCGTTAAAGACGAAGAAGGCAGAGTTGCTTTCCAGTACGACGGTGACCTTATTCAAAAATTGAGCGAAATTGAAGAAGAACAGTCTTCTGTTCCCCTCTTAGTTGGCGGTCTTGGTGTTGTTGCTCTTGCCGGAATTGCTGTTCCCGTTGCAAAGCTCAAGAAAAAGGAACAGGAATAATTGCAAATTTTGACACAAAAGCTTTAAAAGCAAAATAATTTTATAAATTGTTTAGTGCGTTCCTTGTAGTTTTACCTTCAAGGAACGCATTGTCGATATTAGGACTTTTGTCCCCACAGAGGATTTTATCTATGAAAAATTACGATTTCGATTCTAAAGCAGACAATCAAAAAATCGACGAAAATAAAGAACTTCGCGTCCCAAATGACGAAATTTCCACAGAGGAAAACCAAAACGTCAATACGGATGAAGTATTGATATCAGAAAACAACTCTAATGATGAGCACCAAAGTCCCACGGAGGCTCGGTCTGATTCTAAAAAAAGCAAAAAAGGGACAGCGAGTCTTTGCTTGTTGATGATACTTCCGTTTTTACTTTTTACAATAGGTGTAGGTATGATCTCCATTTTCTTTTTCAGAGAATATGTTGAACCATCAGTAATTTGGAGATTTGCCGTAAACGCAAACGCCGTGGCAACCCCTCAAGCAAATGAAGACGATGAGCTTCAGTCGAACGGAGAAGTTCTCGGTGGAAGCATGGCAGAACATTCCATTGAGCCAATAACCAAACCAAACACATCGGAAGACGATTCTTCTGATTCTTCTTCGGAAGAAGGGACAGAACAAATATATTACAACAAAGCAGACTTCCCCGCATACAAATGGGGCGAGCTGTGGGCAAAGCTTTCCATCCCCGCCATAGGCTTGGAAGAAAAGAATGTCTATGTGGGTGAATCCAATTCCATATACAAAAAAGGCATTGGAAAGCGTTACGGGACAAGATTTCCCGGACAAGGCGGGAATATCGTTCTGGGCGCACACGTTACAAGAGAGTTTTACGGACTTGTTGACCTTAACATAGGTGACAAAGTATACATTGAAACAGGATATGGCTCATATGTATACGAAGTGTACGAAAAAGTTATCTTTTCCACCACCGATTATCAATATGTCATGAATTATGATGATGGAGAGAAACTGACACTTTACACGTGCCATCCAAGAGAAGCCGCATACAGAACAGAACGCTTTGGCGTTTTGTGCAAAAAAATTTCCGGCCCGGAGTGGATCGAATTGGAATAGGAGAGCGGCATTATGAAAAAAACGATTTTCACGTATATTTTAATTTTTTTGTTTTGCATTCTTTTTCTCATAGGTTTTCCGTCTGCATTTTTAAGCTCACAGGCGTATGACGTTGATGGGTACATGGAGGAAATAACCTCAAACGGTTATTCTGAAGTTGTTCTTCAAGCGGTTTATGATCGCTTTGAAGATTTTGGAGATGTAATTACATTGGACGCCGATGCACTTTATGATTTAATTGACGAGGAAAGCATAGTTGAACATTCGAAAACATATACCAAAACATATTTAGCCTCTATTTTAAACGGCGAATCCTTTTCGGAAGACTCGGTAAAAAAATATGATTTTTCATACGCCAAAAATGGCTTAAAGTCACTTCTGGAAGAATATTACCAAACAAGTGAAAGAGAATTTACCGAAGAAGAATTTGTCATAATCTACGACTATATTGAAACCCAAATAAACAGTGCCATTAAATTTTTACCGACAAACATTTTAGACAAAACCGCTTCGTTAGGTAAATATGCCGTAAAGGCAAAAAGCATATTTAATGTCACAAGGTTCATGCTTATTCTTTCGGCTGCCGCTATGGTAGGAATCATTTTACTTTCCTTTAAAAATGGGATAGGAAAAGTACTCTATCGCTCCGGTGCTTCACTTTTTATTTCAACCGCGCTTTTGTTTGTGCCCTTTTTCTTGTTTAACAACTATAATTTAGGGTCTAAAGTAGTTATTATGAAATCTCCCCTATCTGTTGTTTTTTCCTCTGTGCTTGAATACTTGATCGGGGGATTCACCCTATTTACGGGAATACTCTTTGCGCTTGCTTCGCTGCTCGTTGTTGCGGGAACGGTACTGACTGTACTAAACGTGGGAAAAAAACACAGCTAAATAAGCTTAATTATCATTATCAAGGAGAGTAGTTTTTAATGATTGTAGAAAAAGCCATGGGCAAGATAAATCTCTGCCTTGACATTACAAGCAGACGCTCTGACGGATATCACAACGTGGAAAGCATAATGCACACTGTTCCCATTTGGGACACTGTATATATTTCCGAAAGCGAAAATATAACCATAACTTGCACAAACGAAAATGTTCCTACAGGAAACACGAATTTAGCACACAAAGCTGCAGAACTTTTTTTCGGCAAGACCGAAATTAAAAGCGGAGCAAAAATTCATATTGATAAAAAAATACCCGTGGCGGCGGGCATGGCCGGAGGAAGCTCAGACGCCGCCGCAACATTACGAGGGTTAAACAAGATTTATGGCAAGCCACTCTCGCAAAGCGAACTTGAAAATATAGGGGCTTCTTTAGGCGCAGACGTGCCGTTTTGCATAAGGGGCGGTACAGAAGGCGTCACGGGGATAGGTTACAACTTTGTAAAGGTTGCGCCCCCGCCAAAGTTTATTTATGTCATCGCCTGCGGAGGAGAAGGCATTTCAACACCACAAATGTACGGCGAATACGACAAAAGGTATTCCCCGCCCGTTTCTGATGAAACTAAAAATTATTTTACCGGAAAAGCCGAAAACCTGAGAATCGCTCTTGAAGAAGGAAAAAAAGAACGAATTTTCTCATGTATGTTCAACTGCTTTGAAGAAATTGCCGAAGAAAAGCGACATCACATTAAAATTATTAAGGATATAATGAAGGTTAACGGTGCCGTTTTCACTATGATGAGCGGGTCGGGACCATCGGTTTTTGGAATTTTTGAAAGCTTTGAAAAAGCAAAGCTTGCGGAAGATCGAATTATAAAAATCGGTGCTTCTGCTTTTGCAATAATCGACGAGTGATATTTTTGAATAATGCCTTTTCACGATGTCTATACTCCTTTTGTCAAAGGAGGAGACATCATGAAAAAGATTTCTTTTATAGCCATCCTAACCGCAATCGCCGTTTTTTTCACCATTGAACTTTTCCCATTTAAAGAGAGAAAAATATATTCGGAGCTTATACGCCTTCATATTTTGGCAAATTCTCAAAGCGACGAGGATATTGAATTAAAATACATGGTGAGAGACGCTGTGTTGAAGGAAAGCGAAAACATTTTTAAAAACCACGAAACTTCCGATGAAGCGAAAGCTGACATGGAAGAAACGGGCAAAAAAATTGAAGAAATTGCAAACCGCGTCCTTCAAGAAAACGGAAAGAGTTACAAAGCCCACGCAGTTTGGGGAACGGAAACATATCCCCAAAGAGATTATGACGGTTTGTCGTTGCCCGCAGGAGAGTATTATTCTCTTAGAATAATTTTAGGTGAAGGCGAAGGTGAAAATTGGTGGTGTGTGCTTTTCCCGCCCCTGTGTCTCGGCGCATCAAAAGCCAAAGAAGAACTTGAAAACATTGGTATAAACGGAAGTTCCGTTAAAACCTTTACAGAAAGCACCCCAAAATATAAATTCAAATTTAAACTTTTAGAGTGGATTTTCGGATGATTTACAGAATTTTAGGACGTTCAGGAAGCGGAAAAACCGAATATTTATTTCAGGCTTTAAAAAGCGCAAATACGGCGGGGAAAGAGTGCATATTGCTCGTTCCCGAACAGCAAAGTGTTTCCGCGGAAAGGGAGCTTTGCGCCCTTTTGGGCAGTCAATACAACCTTAAAACAGAAATATTAAACTTCGAAAGACTTCCCGACAGGGTGTTTCGCGAAAACGGCGGCGTTGCAATTTCCCGCGCTGACAGTAAAACCCTGTCTTTATTTACCGCCCTCGCTTGTGAAAATTCCAAAGAACGTCTTACTCTGTATGACAAAGCGTGCACAGACAAAGATTTTACAAAAAAAATATCACAAACAATAAAAAGAATGGAAAATAGCGGTGTTACGCCTAAAGCTTTGGCAGATGCCGCTTCTCTTTTAGATGAAACGAGTCAAAAATTCAGAGAAAAGCTATGTGATATCGGAGAGATATTTTCGGAATACGAAGAAATTTTAAAAAAAGGCTACGCAGATAGTGCCGGCATACAGAAAAAACTTTTGGAAAGTCTTGTTGAAAACAACTTTTTTGAAGGAAAAACCGTATTTATAGACGGATATTATAACTTCACCCCTGCAGAATATCCCATTGTTGAAATGATATTCAAAGGGGCAGAAGATACATATATAACAATTTTGTACGACAAAAAAGACAAAAGTGGAATATTTGATATTAATAAAGAGACTTTGTCTTTCACCGAAAGGGTTGGCAGAGGCACGAAGGACATTTATCCCAAAACTCCAAAAGAAAGAGCCGCTTCTCTTGATTTTTTAGAAAAAAACCTTTTTGCCGAAGAAAAAAAATATCCATTATCCGCAGAGGGGATCTCTGTTTTTCCTTGCAAAAATGTTTTTGAAGAAAGCGAATGTGCCGCAGAAGAGATATTACGTCTGGTGGAAAGCGGATATAGATACAAGGACATTGCTATATCCGTAAGAGACGAAAGCCGCTTTGAAGGAATATTGGACAATGCGTTGAGCCGTCATGGCATTCCTTTTTATTCCGCAGAGAAGGACGAGCTTTCATCAAAAGAAATATCCACATTAATACTTTCGGTTTTGGAGATCGCATATACCGACTGGTCAACCTCCTCCGTTATAAAATATATAAATTCTTCTTTTGCTCCTCTCAGCGAAAAAGAAGCGGATCTGCTTTCCATTTATGCCGAAATTTGGAGAATAAAGGGAAGACGTTGGTATAATGGTGAAGAATGGCTTATGAATCCTTCGGGATACAAAGCCGAATTTAAAGACAGAGAAAAAGAAATGCTCGACACGGTAAACAAAGCACGTGAAAAACTTTTGTTTTACCTTGAACCGTGTATAAATGATTTAAAAAACCGCAACTTGACAATAACTAAGGGTGTGCGTGCATTATACAATCACTTGATACATATAAAGGCGGATGAAGCTTTGGAAAGGCGCGTCATCTCGTTAATGGAAAGCGGAGAAGATGACGAGGCGTCTAAGCTCTCATCGCTTTGGGACAACATTATGTCCATTTTGGACACGCTTTACGAAACGGCGGGAGACATAAAAACATCGCCCCGAAGACTTCACGACCTTATTAGGCTTATGATGGATGAGTACAAATTGGGAGCGTTACCTCCGTATTTTGATAATGTTGAAATAGGCAACGCCTCTATAATGCGTCCGTCCAAATGCAAGGCTTTGATAGTTTTGGGGGCAAATGACGGGGTTTTCCCCGCAACTCCGGACTCTTCCGGACTTTTTTCCGACTTTGAAAAGGAGTTTCTAAAAACCGTAGGTATTAATTCCGAAGTTTTGCCCGACGAACATATGAAGGGCGAGTTTCTATATTTTTACAACCTTTGTGCCGCGCCTAAAAATGAGCTTATTTTAACTTATTCCCTATCCTCTATTTCAGGATCAGGAGAAAAGCCAAGTATGTTCATTGACATGGTAACCGGTATATTTGGGGACGATTGTAAGAAAAAATACGTTCCAAAACCCATACCGGCGGGAGACTGCGGAAACACATTTTCGGAAAATGTATTTATTTCTCCTTCCGCCCCCGATGTTTTGCGACTTTCCGCAAGTAAGATTGAAAAATATTTAAAATGCCCGTTTTCCTATTATTGCGAATATGTTTTATCTTTGAAAAAATATGAAAAAGCAGAGCTAAATGCAGGCGATGCGGGAACATATTTTCATAAGATTATAGAACTTTTTACAAAAACATTATTTGAAACGGGAAGTTTTAAAGGAAAAACCGAAGAAGAAATTAAAAACATATACAACGAAGCAAAAACGAAATATATAAATGATGTATTTCACGGTCAAGGCAATGAAAGAGAAAAATATGCTTTTGAAAAGCATGAAAGCATAATCCTTCCATTGCTAAAAAGCATAAATGACGAATTTGCAAACAGCAAATTCGTCCCCATAAGCTTTGAAGAAAGAACATATTCCTCATATCCCATAACAGAAAAAACTTTAGCAAAATTATCCGGAGCCGCAGACAGAGTTGATATTTTGGAAAAAGACGGCAAAAAATACATTCGAGTAATCGATTACAAAACCGGAAATAAAACCATCTGCGAAAACGATGTTAAAAAAGGCTTTGAAATGCAGATGCTTACATACCTATTTGCACATTGCAAAAAAGACGAGATCCCTGCGGGAGTTTTATATCTTCTTTGCAGGCCTCCCGAAAAAGGGAGCGCTCCTTTTCCAAGAAACGGACTGATGCTGGAGCATGAAGCTGTTGTGGAATCCATGTCGTATTTAAAAGAAAATGGTCAATTTACAGAAAAAAGCTTCAGAAGCGAAGAATGCTTTGAAGAATTGAAAAATGACATATGCCAAAATATTCAAAAAGTTGGAAATGACATTTTAGACGGTAAAATGAGCATAGCTCCCAACACCGAGAGAAAAACATCCCCTTGTAAATTCTGTCAAGCAAAACCCTATTGCAGAAAAAAGCTTGAGAAGGAGTGAATTTTATGCCGGAAAATATTAAACACCCAAAATGGACTCCCTCTCAGAAGAGAGCAATAGATGAAAACGGATGTGAGCTTTTGGTTGCGGCCGGAGCGGGAAGCGGAAAAACCTCCGTTTTGACTCAACGTATAATGGAAAAAATTAAAAAGGGCAGTGATCTTGACGGCTTTCTTGTGGTTACTTTCACAAGTGCCTCTGCGGAGGATATGAAGGAAAAACTCAGAAAAAAAATTTCTGAAGAAATACGCCTCTCACCTGAAAACAAACATCTTTCCAATCAACTCGCAAAGCTTCCTTTTGCTAATATTTGCACGATGAGCTCATATTGCTTAAAAATAGTTAAGCAGAATTTCACCATTCTTGATCTCTCCCCGTCCGTAAGAATAGCGGACGAAAGTGAGGCGGCGGAAATTTTCCAAAACGCCTTTGATGAGCTCCTTGACGAAAAATTTTCTCAAAAAGACAATTCTCTTTTTACCGTTTTAAACGAAAGTGCTTGTCTTGGAAAAGAAAACAAACTTTTCGAATACCTCACAACTATATACAAAAAATTAAGGGCACACCCAAGATACAGAGAAAAACTTTTAAATCTTTCGGACATTTTTTCTCAAAGCGCCGCTTCTTGCAAAGAGGGAAAATCCCCTTGGGATACTGAGCCGGGAAAGCTAATATCGAGCGCAGTGATTACTCTTTGCAACGATGCGGAAGAAGATGCAAAAGAACTTTTATACATGGGAGAAGAGTTCGGCGGAGAACTTTTGATTCGGTCAGAAAAGTTTTACTCTTTTTTCAAACGTGGAAAAGATTTTGCCGTGGCAAAAGAATTTCTGAAAAGCGCAGAAGAGTTTAATAATGCCAAAAGCTATTATACAAACGGCTGGCGCGGAAGCACGGTTTTTTCAGGGGTTGACGAAGAAGAAAAAAAGGCGTATAATGTCCTGAGGGAATCGGCCAGAGATAAGGCAGTAAAGGCGGCAGATTTTCTTTCGGAAGCCGCACTCAAAAGCGAGGGAGATATAATTAAATGTGCAAAAATCACGGAAGGCATCAAAGATCTTATCCTTCGGCTTGACGAGATATATTTAGCTCTGAAAAAAGAAAAAGGCGTTTTGGATTTTACAGACGCAGAGCAATTTGCATTTCAACTTTTATTTAACGAAAACAATGAAAAATCTCAAATTTGTATGGATATCGCGGCGCATACAGATGAGGTTTTGGTTGACGAATATCAAGACACAAACCCGCTCCAAGATTCTATCTTTGCCGCGCTTGCGGACAAAAATAATCGATTTATGGTTGGCGACGATAAACAGAGCATATACCGTTTCAGAAACGCTTATCCTGATATTTTCAATGGATATAAATCATCCTTCAATACGGAAAGGGCAAAATGTATTTTCTTGAGAGAGAATTTTCGTTGCTCAAAAGAAATAATAGATTTTACAAACGATATTTTCGGGTTTCTTTGGGGAGAAACATACAGAGCCGAACAGTTGATATTTGCAAAAAATGAAAGCAGAGAGACGCCCGTTACTGTTAAAACATTTATAAGCAAACTTAAAACAAAAGAAGCTCATGTTTTGGAAAGCAGATACATAGGTACAGAAATACTGCACCTCATGGAAAGCTACGTAAAAGAAGACGGAAGTCATCTGACGTACTCCGATATTGCCATATTGCTTCCCGTAACAAAAAACGTGGGAGAGATTTTTGCCTCAGAGCTTCGGAAAATGAACATACCGGTTGCATCGGGAAAGCCGGGACTTCTCACCGACACGCCTGAGATCAAGCTTATTGTTTCCATTTTAAGATCAATAAACAACCCTTTTGAAGACTTTTCTTTGGCGTCTGCCATGAATAGCTTCTTCTTCGATTTCTCTGCAGACGAATTGGTAAAAATAAGGAACAATCGATCTTGTTCTCTTTACGAAAGCGTTGTAAAATATACCGAAAGCAGACGTTATTTCGGAAGCATGAAATTAAAGCAAAAGTCGGCCGCGAAGAAGAAAAAGAAAAATATTCACTTTATCAGACGTGAAAAAAAGCCGTTGAAAGAAAAATGCAGCGCTTTTTTAAAAAGGCTTTCGACCCTAAGAATTAAATCTCGTGAAATGGAGTGCAGAAAATTTGTTTGGTATCTTTACGAAACCGAAAAGTTGCTTTACAACATCCAATCACTCCCGGACAAAGAAATTAAAAAGGGGAATTTGCTTCTCTTATACAGCGAAGCTATTTCTTTTGGGAAACGTGAACACAAAAGCCTTTCTTCGTTTTTAAAACATATAGAAAACCTTCAAACGGCGGCATATTCTCCGGACGGCGCAAACGCCGTTTCTATAATGACGATACACTCATCCAAAGGACTTGAATTTCCGGTCTGCTTTTTAGCAAACGCGGGCAGAAGTCTTAATCTCTCGGCGGGGGGAGAAAAAGAGCCCATTGTTAACATTGACCGCGGAATTTTTATTCCTGTAAGAGATGGAGATCTGTATACAAGATATCCTGTTTTGTTTACATCGCAAGAAATTTCAGAAAAATCATCGGAGCTTGCGGAGAACAAGCGCAAGCTTTACGTGGCTTTAACAAGAGCTAAAGAAAAGCTTTACATAGTGGGCACATCAAGCAGCGAAAAAGCTTTAAGCCGTCCGTCGCCCAAATTGTCATCAAGCTATTTATGTTGGATACATTCCTCTCATCCACAAGGCGATTATTCAGTTGAATTTGTTTCGTCGTTGGAAGAAATCCAAGAGGCATCCAAACCCGAACCCTTAAAACAAAGCATATTTTTTGAAGAAAAAACATTTACATATCCTTATGAAAAAGTTCCCGGAAAACTTTCGGTTTCACAACTTGAAAGTATATCTTCAAAGGAATATAAACAAACGGTAAAGAAAAAGGATTTTCTTTCCGTGCCCCGATTTGCCTCCGCCTCCCAAAAAGTATCTGCCGCCGAAATCGGAACGGCAAACCACACTTTTATGCAGTTTGCTTCGTTTGAAAATTGCATTTCACTTGGGGTGGAATACGAAGGTGAACGACTTCTTTTGACCAATATGATAACCGATGAACAATATGGAATGCTGAATTTTAAAAATCTGAAAGGCTTTTTCCAAAGCTCGCTTTGGAAACGAATAAAAAATTCACCAAAGATTTTCCGAGAAAAAAGATTCACCATCTCCCACAATTCAAAAGATCTTTTGGGGACAGGGAACGACGAAATTTTGGTTCAGGGTGTTATCGATTTGTTTTTCGAAAATCCAGATGGTACGTACACCGTTGTGGATTACAAAACAGACAAAGCAAAAGAGGGCGACGAAAACATTCTTTCGGAAAGATATAAAGGTCAGCTTTCTTACTATGCAAAAGCCGTGCGTGAAATGACGGGAAAAGATGTGACCGACGTTATTATTTATTCATTCTCCATTGGAAAAGAGATAAAAGTAAAGCTTTAAGAAAGGTCTAAGTATGACTAAAAAAATTTTTTCTATGTTTTTTATATTCGCTTTGGTAATATGCGGATGCGCGCCTGACGCCGATGGAACATCAACTATAAACGAATATGAATCAAGCGGACCTACGATTGACGAAAACGGGGCGTCTTCCATCACAGATCCGTTAAACGATAAAAGCGTTGAAGAAATTCTATCATCTATGACTTTGGACCAAAAGATAGGTCAGATGCTAATGCTTTCCATACGTTCGTGGGATGATTCGCCTGTCAATTCCACTATCCCTTCTGACTTGCAGGAAATGATCTCCAAATATTACGTTGGAAATATTATTCTTTTCGCGGAAAATTTCTCGACGGTTGAAGATACCGTAAAACTGACTTCATCCCTCCAAAATGCTCTTGATATTAATATTCCCATGTTTATTTCCGTTGATCAAGAGGGCGGAAACGTAGTGCGGCTTTCGGAAGGTTGTTCCCTTCCCGGAAACATGGCACTCGGCGCAATAGGTTTGGAAGAAAGTTCATATACTGCAGGAGTGATTACAGGGAAACAGCTTTACGCTTTGGGAGTAAATACAAATTTTGCGCCCTCTCTTGATGTTAACAACAATCCGCAAAATCCGGTAATTAATATACGGTCTTTTTCTGAAGATCCAACTATAGTAGCGTCCTTGGGATCTGCAATGATCAGCGGTATTCAAAGCCAAAATGTTTCTGCCTGCGCAAAACATTTTCCGGGTCACGGCGACACGCAAACGGATTCTCATGTGGGACTTCCAACCATATACAAAACCCTTGAAGAACTTCAAAGCACAGAGCTTATTCCTTTTCAAAGCGCAATAGATTCGGGAATCGACATGATAATGACGGGACACATTCAATTTCCCCAAATAGAACATAAGAAAATAAATGATATTTTCGTCCCCGCCACTCTTTCTCAAAAAATTATTACCGAAATTTTGAAAGAAGAAATGGGGTTTGATGGTGTTGTTGTTACCGACTCTTTGCAAATGGACGCAATATCCCAAAACTTTTCTACGGAAGAAGGAGCAATTTTATCAATAGCGGCGGGCGCTGATATTTTGCTCATGCCCCTTTCTGTCCTCAATGCGGGAGAAACAGAAAAACTGGAAGCGCTCATTGCATCTATAAAAAATGCGGTGGAAACAAACAGAATATCCGAGGAAAGAATTAACGACGCAGTTACACGCATACTCAAAGTAAAAAAAACACGAAACCTTTGGGAAGTATCAAAAGTAAATATAGAAGAAAAAATTTCTTCGTCACTTTCTGTAATAGGAAATGCAGAAGATAAAGCAACCGAAAGAGAGCTTGCCTCAAAAGCCATAACTGTGCTTGAAAATAAAACAGGAGAGCTTTTTTCAAGCCTTTCGCAAAACGGAAATGTGCTTTTTTGCGTTCCGTCGGAAAGCATAAAAACAAATGTTGAATTTGCCATAGAGAGATTAAAAAAAGAAAACTCTTTTGATTTAAATTATAATGTTCGCATATACGACCAAGAAAAATCCACAAAAGGACTTGATGTCACATCATTCGACGGAGTTATAGTTTTTACAGACACGACTTCCTCATGGAAAGTAAGCGGAGCTGTGGAAATATACGACAAAGCAAGGTTAAAGGGAGTTCCCGTAGGCGTAGTGAGCTGCAGGCTGCCTTATGACGCATCATTATTTACAGCAGCGGACTGCCTTTTAGTGTGCTACTGCCCCAAAGGCGATGCTCCACAAAACGAAACCTCTGCCTTCGGCGTAAACATCCCCGCCGCTATAGAAGTAATCTTTGGCGTATCTCAAGGAGAAGGAAAACTTCCCGTCACCATATTCAAAACCTCATCAAACGGAACTATAGATTTTAACACTGTAATTTATCCTTTGGGTTTTAGCCAAATGGGATAGCTCGTAGAAAGGAAAAAAACGTGGCAACAAAAAAACAATCTTTCAAAAAAACGGGTGCAAAAACAAAAGGGAAAGCCGCAAAAACATCCGCAGAGAAAAAAACCTCTTCTAAAAACGCATCAGAAAAAGGCGAAGTGAGGCTTGAAAAGCTTCATGGGAATTATTTAATATTGGTGCTTGTTTTTGCACTTTTCGGTGCAATTATTTTCTTGTCAATGCTGGTGAGCTTGGTTTCTTTTTTCACAAATGAAACAGCTCTTTTGGGATATCTTACAAAACCGTTTTTGGGATTATGGGGAATCTGTACTCCTTTTATTGGCATTTACTCTATTGCCTATTCCTATTTTTGCTATAAATACAGAGATGACGGCTCGGTAAGGGCGGCAAAAGGTATGCTTTTGGTTCTTAACCTAATATTCCTTTTGGGTACTCTACATCTTTTGTACAATATTTTAATCTCAGAAGTTCCGGAAAATGTAAAAGAATATTGGAATTATGGATTGAAATGGCAAGGGGGCGGGTTGATGGGCGGATGCATAGGTTGGTTTTTAAGTAAGCTTTTGCATAGATCCGTAGGTCTTGTTGTGGGAATTGTTACATATGCTATTTGTCTCACATTCTTTTGCGGAAGCTCGCCCGTTGGACTTTTTAGAAAAGCCAAACACAAAGCACGCAACCTTGTGGGATATATTTCTCAAAAGACAAAGCAATCTATGAATGAGATTTTTGAAGACGAAGAAGTACCTATAAAAGAAACAAAGCCTTCAAAAGAAACCAAAAAAGCCGTTGCAGAAAAGCCGACACGCGTAACCGATTCCATTAATGAAGAAACTTTGGAAAACAAGAATGCCGCGCAAAAAAAGGAAGAAGAAAAAACCGTTATTACACCTTCCCTTTATGTTCCGGACAGCATTTACGATGCGCCCAATCCATATACAGCGGCCGTAAATGACGCCGAGCCTTCCACAGAAGAAAAAGAACCGGTTAAAAACAAATTTGGATTTAAAATGGGAAGAGAGGCACGAGACGAAAACGGCGAGATACCGCAAGACGTTCCCGTTAAGACTGAAACATCGGATATTGATGAAAATCAGGTTGGGGAAGAAATTGAAGAAATTGAAGTTGAAGGAAGAGAGTTCATTCCATCCGAAGAAGAAGAAAACGCCCCTCCTGTGTATATATTTCCCCCGATTGAGCTTTTGGAGCGCGGAAAGGAAGAAACTACTTTCAATACAAACGAGGTTGAACAAAAAAGACGAATACTGCTTGCCACCCTGGAAGCTTTCAAGGTTAAAGCCGATGTTGTTAACATTAGTTGCGGCCCAACTATTACGAGATATGAAATAGAGCCTGAAATGGGCGTCAGTGTTAAATCCATCGAAAAGTTGGGCAAAGATCTGGCACTCAGGCTTGCCGCAAAATCGCTTCGTATAGAAGCGCCCATTCCGGGAAAATGCGCCGTTGGTATTGAGGTTTCCAATACAGACCGTCTCACGGTAAAACTTCGTGACATCTTAGATTCCCCTGTTTTCAGAGATCACAAAAGCAAGCTTTTCTGCTGTTTAGGCGTAGATGTTGCAGGTAATGCGGTTTATTTCGACATTCCTAAAATGCCGCACTTGCTAATTGCAGGTGCTACAGGTATGGGCAAATCCGTTTGCCTTAACTGCATTATTATATCGTTATTATACAGAGCAACGCCACAGGATGTAAGGCTCATCCTTATAGACCCCAAAAAAGTTGAATTCAGTCATTACGCAGACCTTCCCCACCTTTTAGCACCCGTTGTTACAAACATTAACAAATGCGCAGGAACGCTTAACTGGGCAGTTGCGGAAATGGAGCGCAGATACGACTTATTTGAAGCCCACAGTCTGAGAAACTTAGAAGAATATCAAGCTCAAACAGCAGACGATCCCGAAAGCGAAAAGTTGGCATCTATTGTCATTGTTATCGACGAGCTTGCGGATCTTATGATGCAAGCGGGAGCGGAGGTTGAAAACTCAATTTGCCGCCTCGCTCAAAAAGCACGTGCCGCGGGTATGTATCTTATTTTAGGCACTCAAAGACCGTCCGTTGACGTTATCACAGGCTTGATCAAGGCAAACATTCCCTCAAGAATCTCCCTTGCTGTTACATCTCAAGTGGATTCAAGAACTATCCTTGACTCTGCGGGCGCAGAAAATCTTCTTGACAAAGGTGACATATTGTTCGCCCCCGCAGGCGCAAGAAAAGCGCTTCGTGTTCAAGGTGCATTTGTAAGCACAAAAGAGCTTAACTCTATTTGTGACTTTGTAAGAAGCAACTCCACTTCCAAATATGACGAAAATGTTATCGCAAGAATTAATGAAGAAGCGGAACAATGCGGTAAAAACAAAAAAGGCAAGGCTTCAGAATCCGCTGAAAAACCCGAAGCGGACACAAAAGATCTTGAGCTTATGATAGCCGCTTTGGACGTAGGTTTTGAACAAGGCACGATTTCTACATCTTATATTCAAAGAAGACTCTCCTTTGGTTATGCAAAAGCGGCAAGGGTTGTGGATCTTCTTCAGCAAAACGGCTTTGTAAGCCCGCCGGATCCCGTTAATAAGCTTAGAAAAATAATTATTTCTCCACAAGAATTTGCGGAGCTTAAACTCAATCGCAATTCTCCCGACAAAAAAGAAGGAGGCACAGAATGAAAAAATTAGTATCCATTTTTGTTGCAATTATTTCGATTTTTCTTGTTTCATGCTCGTCACCTGTAAATTACACAGTAGACAAAGAGCATAAAGCAAAGATGGAAGTCATATATAATATGATAAACGGTCTGATAGAAGAAGATGAGGAAACTTATTTAAAAGCCTTTGAGAGCGATTATATTGAAAACGTGAAAAAGACTTTTGATACGTTGGGAGCAGAGTATTTCTCTAATATCATCGGGAATGGATACATGGGCGCAGATGACTTTGATGGCTTTGTAAAATCTTTTTTCACTCAAAACAGTGACGCTTTAAAGATGAATTATGGCGAAGACGTAAAAGTGGACCTTTCTTTTGAATCCGTTTCGGAAACATCTATAGATTCTTTGGCAACATTTATTGATGATTATTCCATATCATACCAACTTCCCAAGGAAAATATTAAAACCGTCTGGAATACATCGGTGAAATTTGAAGTAAAAGGCAGTGAAAATGAAAATGAATCTGTTTATAACTTTATTATTTTAGAACTTAAAGACGGAAATTTTGTGCTTCATCCTCAAAGCTTCTTGTTTACATTCTAAGAAAGGATTTGATTTATGATTGATTCTATAATCGCGTTTCTTTACGGAATTATTGAAGGTATAACAGAATGGTTGCCCATAAGCAGTACGGGGCATCTTATACTGTTCGAAAAAATATTACCGTTTTCTTCAGATGTTTCCGAAGACTTTTTGGATATGTTTCGAGTTGTTGTACAGTTGGGTGCAATTCTTGCGGTTGTAACTATTTATTTTAAAAAAATCTTCCCCTTTGATTTTTCGAAGAATAGAAAAAGCCTTATTAAGCCTGAAATTATGTCGCTTTGGGGCAAGATAATAGTTGCTTGTGTTCCTGCGGCGATAGTTGGACTTTTGTTTGACGATTATTTGGATGCTTTATTTTATAATCCCCTCACCGTTTCAATAAGTCTTGCTGTTTTCGGTGTTATATTTATTATTGTAGAAAACTCCAAAAAGAGTATTTCACCCCAAACTGATTCATGCTATAGCATTACATACAAAGCAGCGATGATCATAGGCGCATTTCAACTTATTGCAGCCATATTTCCCGGAACATCTCGGTCAGGAGCCACGATAATAGGTGCACTTATTATTGGAATTTCCAGAACTGCCGCAGCAGAATTTACATTCTTCTTGGGAATCCCCGTTATGTTTGGTGCAAGTCTTTTGAAAATTGCAAAATTTGCGCTTGAAGGAAACGTAATGTCCTCAAATGATTGGGGTATTATGATCATCGGTTTTGCTGTTTCGTATTTCGTTTCCATAGCCTCTATCAGAATGCTTATGAACTATGTTAAGAAGCACGACTTCAAAATTTTCGGCTGGTACAGAATTGTTCTCGCCGCTATAGTTATTATATACTTTGGAGTGATAACAAAACAAGGGCTTTTAAATTAATGGACTTGTAAAAAAGTCGCTCTCTTGCCACAGGAGAAATAATATGATAAAACCGTTATAAACGACGAAAAAACGCTTTTTTACAGTATATAATCTCTTTCGGATATATCACAATGGGCTTATGTCGCTTTGGGTTGGTTACATTCTTACCATTCACTCATTTTTACATACTTACATATACTGCTCTCAGAATAAAAAAGCACCGAAACGTGTTTTTAAAATAAATTTTATCCACAGGGAGCAGAACTATGAATTATAATTTTCAAAACCCAAATTTATCTACTTTTATGAAAATGCCGCCCACATCGTGGGCAACGATTTACGGAAGCGAAAACTATCCTCAAATTAAAGGTACTGTGCGCTTTTATCAAACTGCACACGGTGTTTTGACGGTGGCAGAAATAAAAGGATTGCCCCAAGGCGAGGCGCCGTGCGAGAGTCCTATTTTTGCTTTCCACATCCACGAAGGCGAAGAATGTTCATCAGATCACACGCACAATGATGGTCAGAACATTGAAAACGTCCCGTTTTCCGATTCAAAAGGACATTACAATCCGCAAAACTGTCCCCATCCATATCACGCCGGAGATCTCCCTCCTTTGTTTGGCTCAAAAGGATATGCTTTTTTGGCATTCATTTCTTCTCGTTTTACCGCAAAAGAAATTATAGGAAAAACAGTTATTATTCACTCCGGCCCGGACGATTTTACTTCTCAACCATCCGGAAATCCGGGAAGCAAAATAGCTTGCGGTGAAATTATAGGAATGTAATTTTTTCACAATAATACCCATATGTTTTACCCATTTTTAATGCTCTAACTCTTTACATATTTGAAAATTTCTTTCTCCCGAATTTTGATCCCATCTTTTTTGGGAATTTCCCAAAAAATTTCAAAAAAGGTATTGACAAACCAAAAATTTGTGGTATAATGAATAAGCTTTCAGGCGAAAGCACCCCATATTTTAATAAATGCGGCCGTGGCGGAACTGGCAGACGCGCACGTTTGAGGGGCGTGTGGGCAACCGTATGGGTTCAAGTCCCATCGGCCGCACCATGAAAAGCACACTTTTGTCCGTGAGACAAAAGTGTGCTTTTTGGTAATATCCGCTCCTTTAGGAACGGGTGATATTTTTTTAATATGATATGACAACGATGATATATACCTTTGGAGGAAAGGATGAAAGACAAAGGAGCACGCAATTTAAATGGTAATTCTCCAATTAAAGAATGGTTAATTAAAGAAAAAAAAGAAACAGAGCTTTTGCTGAGATGCATTCCCGCGACAGTAGTTACGCTTTTTGTTGTCAGCGTTATCTGCATGAATCTTCTGGCAAATAAAACTCTTTTTCAAAATGATATAATTGCACTTGACGGAGGAATTTTAATATCTTGGCTTTCATTTATGTGCATGGACATTATAACAAAGCATTTTGGGCCTAAAGCATCCAACAAGATTGCAATTCTTGCATCATCCATAAATTTGCTCACCTGTTTGATTTTTTATGTGGCAAGTATCATTCCGTCAAACGCCAACGACTACAGAGTGTTGGATGACCTTTTAGGGGGAACATGGTTTATTTTACTCGGAAGCACAATTGCATTTCTTGCTTCTGCCGTAATTAACAATTTTTTGAATTGGATAATTGGAAAATCTTTTAAAAAAAACCAAAACGGAAAATTGGCATATGCCGCCCAAACATACATATCCACCTTTATTGGCCAATTTTTCGACAACTTTATTTTTTCCATAATTGTATTTGTATTTTTTGCCCCAATATTTTGGGACGGATTTCAATGGACGATTTTACAATGCGCTATGTGTGCCCTAACGGGGGCAGTGGCAGAGCTTATTATGGAAATTGCCTTTTCGCCCATAGGATACAAAATTGTAACAAAATGGAAAGCTAATTCTGTGGGTAAAGAATATCTTTCTTACATTAAAAGGGAGCGTGACTGACATGAAAGTTTTAATTACAGGAACATCCACCGGAATTGGAAAAGCTATTGCAGATTTGTTTTTGAGAAACAACCATTGTGTTTTGGGCATTGATCGCGATCCACCCACTATAAAACACCACAACTATACCCATTATGTTTGTGACATTCGTGATAAGGAAAGACTTCCCATTATTGATGATATTGAAATTTTGATAAACAATGCAGGAACTCAAAACGAGGACGATATTGACACAAATTTAAAAGCACTTATATACATTACCGAAAAATACGGACTTCAAAAAAACATCCATTCAATTTTAAATATCGGCTCTGCAAGCGCTCATACAGGCTCAGAATTTCCCGAATATTGCGCAAGCAAAGGAGGGGTCCTCGCGTACACCAAAAATGTTGCAATGCGAGTTGCACCTTTTGGAGCGACCTGCAACAGTTTAGACCCGGGCGGAGTACTTACTTCACTCAATGACTGCGTAATTAATGACAAAGAGCTTTGGGCGCAGATCATGGACGAAACGCCCTTAAAAAGATGGGCAACCGCAGAAGAAATTGCAGAGTGGGCATATTTTCTCACCGTAACAAACGGTTTTTGCACCGGACAAAGCATTGTTGTGGATGGTGGAGAATCCATAAACAGAAAATTTATTTGGAAAGAAAATTAAAATAAGCTTTTATTCAAACGAAGGAGAAAAATGTTTTCACCTTTGCACTCTGCCGCTTCCGTCTCCTCCCGCCAGCTTTTCCACTTCGGAAACAGCAACACGGTTAAAATCTCCCTCTATGGAATGTTTCAACGCAGAAGCCGCAACCGCAAATTCTATTGCATTTTTACAATCTTTACCGCTAAGCAAAGAATAAATAAGTCCGGCAGCAAATGAATCTCCGCCGCCAACACGATCGACTATGTGCAAGTTATATTCCTTCGAAAAATAGAAATCATCACCGTCATAAATCATGCCCGACCAGCCGTTATCGTTGGCAGAATACGATTTTCTCAAAGTAATGGCAACTTTTTCAAAACCAAACTTGGCTTTAAGCTGTTTCGCCACGGATTTATAAGACTCGTTTTCAACCTTCCCGCTATAAATGTCGCAGCCTTCCGCTTCGATTCCGAAAACATCCTTTGCGTCTTCTTCGTTGCAGATACAAACATCAACAAAGCTACAAAGATTTGTCATCACCCGCCTCGCTTCTTCTCTGCTCCAAAGTTTTTTTCTATAATTAAGGTCACAAGAGATCTTTACCCCCTGTTTTTTCGCCTCGATGCAAGCCAAGGCGCATATATTTGCAAGTTCGCCCCCAAGAGCAGGAGTGATACCCGTAAAATGAAACCAATCTGCTCCGCAAAAAATCTCTTTCCAATTAAAATCTTCTGACTTTGCCATTGAAATTGAGGAAAACGCCCTATCATAAACGCAAACTGATCCTCTTTGAGACGCACCCTTTTCCAAAAAATATATTCCAAGCCTGTCACCGCCTATGGTTATCTTCGACACATCAACGCCAAAAGCTCTCAATGCGTCGGAGGCACCTTTACCTATGGGGTTGTCAGGCAATTTTGTTATATAAACGCTGTTCATGCCAAAATTGGCAAGAGACACAGCAACATTTGCTTCCCCGCCGCCAAAAGACGCAGACAGTCTGTCGTTTTGGAAAAACCTATTGTAGCCATCGGGTGAAAGGCGAAGCATGATCTCACCAAAAGTTATAATTTTTGCCATTATAGTTCCCTCTTTTCTCTGTATTTTTCCAATGCCTCTTTCACGAAAAAGCTGCCACCAATGGCAATAACTTTCTCAAATTCCAAATAGTCATTAATGTTGTTTCTGTCAATACCGCCCGTTGGAACAAATTTAACTTGTGGAAACGGAGCGGAAAGTGCCTTTATACCCTTTATACCGCCATAAATATTTGCGGGGAAGAATTTCACCGTATTGATTCCGCACTCCAAAGCCGCCATTATCTCCGTAGGGGTTACACAACCCGGAATGTATGGGATGTCTGCATTTTTGCAAACATCAGCCACGGGCTTTGAAAAACCGGGGGAAACAATAAATTCTGCCCCCGCCTTCAACGCGCTTTCGGCCTGCTCGGCATTTATTACAGTACCAGCACCTATTGTCATATGGGGAAAAAGCTCTTTTCCTTTTTTTATCGCTTCTTCGGCACAAGCTGTACGAAATGTTATCTCAGCCACATTTATGCCGCTTTCCAAAAGTGCAGAAAGTATTTTTTCGGTTTCGGATTCCTCATTTATCACAACAACGGGGATAAATTTTGATATTTTAAATAAATTTTCTGTATTCAAATACGACATATAACACTCACACTCCACTATATGCAGAAAATCCGCCATCCACGGCAATTACAGTACCTGTAACAAAACCACTTGCCTTGTCGTCTGACAACCAAAGAAGCGCGCCCAAAAGGTCATCTATCTCCCCAAACCGCTTCATTGGAGTAGCATTCAAAATCTTCTTTGTCCTATCCGTGGGATTGCCCTCTTCGTCAAACAGCAGATCCCTGTTTTGATTTGTCACAAAAAAACCGGGGGCTATGGCGTTACATCGTATATTACATGGAGCAAAATGCACCGAAAGCCACTGCGTGAAATTTGATATCCCCGATTTTGCCGCAGAATATGCAGGGATCTTTGTAAGAGGACGAAACGCATTCATTGAAGAAATGTTTATAATATTCCCTCCCGTTTCCACCATATCTTCTGCAAAAACTTGAGTTACAAGGAATGCGGAGGTAATATTCAGATCAAAAACGAATTTAAATCCTCCCTCGTCCAAAGAAAAAAAGTCCTTTACATCCTTTGTATCAGGAGTCATAATTTCGTTGTCACAAGTTGCCCTCGGATTATTTCCGCCAGCTCCGTTAATAAGGAAATTTATCTTTCCCCACTTTTCATTTATTTTTAGTTTTGCTTCTTTAATGTTTTCTTTATCAAGACAATTGCAACAAATGCCAATAGCGTTTTCGCCAATTTCCTTTTGAACTTCATCCACCGCTTTACCATTAATATCAAGCAAAGCAACTTTCGCTCCGCATTCTGCCAAAGCCTTTGCAAAAGATCTGCAGATCACGCCACCTGCCCCTGTAATTGCAACTATTTTATTTGTAAGGTCTACCCTAAACGGAACATTCATTTTTTGCCTCCCAATTCTTTTTCCACAGCCTCAAATAGTCCATTAAGATATGCCGCGCCCAATGCGCGATCATAAAGTCCATATCCCGGTTTTCCATCCTCGCCCCAAATATTTCTTCCGTGGTCGGGACGAACATATCCATTAAATCCACCTTTTACCAAAGCACGAACAACTCCGTAAATATCAACATCGCCCCAAGAGGTCAAATGTCCCGCTTCGGTAAAATCCATTTTACCGGAATATTTTATCTGCCTTATGTGTGCAAAGAAAATTCTGTCTGCATACTTTTCTGCCATAGAAACAAGGTCGTTTTCGCGCCCCGCTCCCAAAGATCCGGTACAAAATGTCACGCCGTTGTGCCTATTAGGAACGGCTGAAAAAAGCTTATCATAGCTTTCGGCACTTGTAATAATACGAGGCAACCCAAACATATCCCATGGCGGATCATCCGGGTGTATCGCCATATTAATTCCTGTTTCATCGCAGGCGGGCATTATGCCCTCTAAAAAGTAAACCAAATTTTGAAAAAGCTGTTCATGAGTTATATCTTTGTAAGCTCTAATAAGCTCGCCCAACTCTTCGGGTCTATAGCTTTCGTCCCATCCCGGCAAATGCAGGTTATTCGGATCAAGGGACATGAGCTCGTCATGGTTATATGAAAGCGAATTGCTTCCGTCGGGAGCGTTTGTTTTCAAATTTGTCCTAAGCCAATCGAAAACAGGCATAAAATTGTAACAAATACATTTTACCCCATATTTCCCTAAAACACGTATTGTTTCCGAATAATTCTCAATAAGTCTATCCCGCGTGGGTTTGCCTAATTTTATATCTTCGTGAACAGGCACGGACTCTATTACTTCCATTCCAATATTGCAATTATCGCAAAGTGATTTTAGCCGAATAATTTTGTCTTCTCCCCAGCGTTCACCAACTTTTACGTCGTAAACCGCAGTTACTACACTGCTCATGTTGGGGATCTGCTTTATATATTGTAACGGAATAACATCATTTTCACCGTACCAGCGAAATGTCATTTTCATAATTGCTTCCTCATTTTTGTTTTATTAAATATTTTGGGGTTTTATAACATATATTTTCCACTAAAGAATAAGCAGAAGAAAGATCGTATTCTCCCCTCTCCACATATTCCGCAACAACGCTTGCAAGAATGCGGCGAAAAAAGTCGAATCTTACATAACTTGAAAAGCTCCTCGAATCTGTAAGCATGCCGGTGCAAGTTCCCAAAACAGAATATTCTGCAATTGTTTGGAGATTTTTTCTTATGCCCAAAACAGTATCATTAAACCACCATGCCGCACCCATGCGCACGTTTCGAAACGCACCCGTTATGCAAGCCAAAGCAGGAAGTGGAGAATCATTTAGGGAATAAAGCACCAAAGAAGGGCGTTCGCTTTCAGGAATTTTAGCTAAAAGCTGCGTTGGATCAACATTTTTATTAACTCCTATAACATCAAATCCGCTATCTGAACCGCATTTTTTAAAGTATTCGGGATTTACATTCCTTACAACGCCAAAATGAAGCTGAACCGTCATATCTCGTTTTTTGCACTCTTTTAAAATAAATGACAGCAGAAACCAAACGAGCTTATCTTGGTCTGAACCACTCATATTTTCTTTATTTTCATATATTTTTTCTGCCTCTTTAAAATCCGCAGAAAGCAAGGGGAACTGTCCAAAACCTATGTCTGCTATGGTACATCCGTGAGATACAAAATAATCCATTCTCGCTGAAATGGCATTCATAAGTCCTTTTAATGTGCTTGTTTCATACCCCGATATCAATGATAATTTTTCAAGATATCCCTTTTCAAAAGAAAAAACTTTGTCAGGTCTGAATGTCGGGGCAACAACCGTATTTCCATATTTTCCATGAGGTTTTAAATCATCCGTAGGATCATCCGTGGTAGCGATATATTCCACTTTAAATTTTTTCAAAAGATGAGAAACAGTAATGCTTTTCAACTTTTCCGTTGCCTCTTTGTATATTTCCTCTCCGCTTTCCTTGTTAAGGGGCTTGGTTATTCCAAAAATTTGAGAAAGCTCCATATGAGTCCAATAATAAAGAGGGTTTCCGCATAACATTGGCATTATCTCGGCATATTTCAAAAACTTTTCGCGAAAATCAGCATCGCCTGTAATATATTTTTCTTCCACACCGCAAAGACGCATTGCGCGCCATTTGTAATGATCGGATTTAAGCCAAAATTCGCCAATATCGGAAAAATGCGCATCCTCGCTTATCATGTATGGGTCAAGATGGCAATGATAATCTATAATGGGAAGATCTTTTACATGGTCATACAACTTTGTTGCCGTTTCGCTTTGAAGCAAAACAGTGTTATCAAAAAAATTCATCATAGCGCTCTCCAATTTTTACACATCAATCCATTTGCCGCCACTTTTATAGGAAGCGAGTATTAAGTTAACTACTTTTGCGCTTTCTTTGCCGTCAATTTCAAATTTTTTCCCCGTTTTTACACAGTTATAAAAATCCTTAACCAAGGCTTCATGACTACTTCCGTAGCACGACTTGCCCAAAGCGGCAGCTTCCCTTTCGAAATATTTAAGTTCTTTTCCCACCACAACATAATCGGGCATTATTTTCAACCACTCGCCGGAAACGCAGAGCGTTATCTCAACAGGGCAATCTTTATTGTTTCCGTTGGATGCGTAAAAAGTGAATTCACCGCCATTTTTAGCCAAAATGGTTGCCGTGTCTTCCACATCAATAACGCCCTGCAAAGTAAGATTTGAAAGGCTTGCCGAAAGATTCCCCGGCATTCCGCAAAACCATTGCATAAGATCCAACGTATGAAGTGCTTGATTTATTAATACTCCGCCGCCCTCTGTAGTTGCGTGACCGCGCCACTCCCCTGAATCGTAATAGCTTTTATCTCGGTGCCATGAAACCTGTCCAACGCCACCTTCAACTTTTTTCCCCGTTATATATTCTTTAACAAACCTATTGGCAGGGTTATATCTGTTTTGATGACAAACGCCAAGCTTAGCCGTGGAGTTTCTCTCGGCCTCAAGAATAATATCAATATCTTCTCTTCTTATACACAAAGGCTTTTCGCATAAAACATTAATGCCTCTTTCAAGACAATATACAATCATTTCCGCGTGAAGAAAATGAGGCGTACAAATATGTACAACATCGGGAGCTATCTCATCCAACATCAATTTATAATTTGTATATCTTGCAACATCCTTCGGGATGGGGGCATTTGAATCGCATATTGCCTTAAGAGTGCCCATGTTCCTTAAAATTTGCTCATGAAGCTTTCCTATTACGCCATACCCAATTATTACAGATTTCATTCTCATCTCCTTTTTCAATATGTACCGCTTGTATCGCTCACCGATGAATCATTTGCTTCTTTGTGGCGTGAAATTTTTCGATAAGCGTTCAACTCTTCTAAGTATCTATCTTCATCTACGGGAAGAGAAATCTTCTCTCCGCCGTTCCAGCCGGAAAGCTCAATTGCGTTCATAAGCTCCACACCCATGAGACCTTCTTTTCCTTCTACAAATAACTGCTCTTTTCCCAAAATGGTATTTGTAAAATTGTTGATTATTCCAACGTGCTGAAGATTGAGCCCGTCCGTTTCCACTTGTACGGTTTCTACAGGTGGACGATCAAAGCCTCCCTTGCAAGTTGCAGACCATTTTAAACTGTCTTCTGAGTTTTTGTACCAAATGAGCTTACCATCTTCGCAGAGAAGTTTTCCCTTGGTTCCGGATACTTCGAATCGGTTTGTACCCGGAGTTTCTCCGGTTGTAGTTACAAAAACACCTGTTGCACCATTTTTGTAACGGAAAACCGCTGTCACTTCATCTTCAACTTCAATATCGTGCCATTTGCCATATTGGCAAAAACCTTGAACTTCAACGGGCATTTCGCCTACTACCCATTGAATAAGGTCTATTTGATGTGGGCATTGATTAATAAGTACACCGCCACCCTCTCCCGACCACGTGGCACGCCAGCTTCCGCTTGCATAATACGCCTCCGTTCTAAACCAATCGGTTATTATCCAATTCACCCTTTGAAGCTGGCCTATCCCACCTTCTTTAATTATCTCTCTCATTTTACGGTAAAGACAATTTGTCCTTTGATTAAACATCATTGTGAAAAGCGCGCCCGTTTTTTTAGATGCTTCGTTCATCTCTTTAACTTGCTTTGTAAAAACGCCCGCGGGTTTTTCACAAATAACATGAATGTTACGCTTGAAACACTCTATCGCCATTTCCGGATGGAGATAATGAGGAACTTCAATGAGAACAGCGTCACAAAGTCCGCTATCTAACATTTCTATATAATCGGTGAAATATTTTGCATCTTTATTTTTAGTCTTGCTTTTAACATTTTCTATTTTTTGAGGATTTATGTCACACATTGCGGAAACAACTGCATTTTCCGCCTTCCCTTCATCAAAAATATTAAGGGCATAAGTGGAGCCTTGGTTGCCCAAACCTATAATTCCATATCTTACAGTTTCCATTTTTACCTCACAAAATTAAAAATTTCTGTTTATATACTCTATGCTTCTTTTCACTTGACCAAGAGTATCCGCCATATCTGCGGCGTTATCCTGCTCTACGAGAAAATATTCCGTCCCCGATGATTTTGCATGAGATATGAATTTTTCAAAATCAAGCGTTCCGTCACCCACAGGACACATTCTCGGCTCAAAGCCGCCTTCCGGCGTTTTTGTAATTTTGTAATCCTTCAAATGAACACATTCGATTCGCCCTTTAAGCCTGTCTGCAATTTCGCACATATCAACTCCGCCGTATTGGAGCCAATACGTGTCAAGAGTAAAATGCAAATGAGGAGCGTTATTTATCAAATAATCAAACACCGTTTCCTTGCCGTGACGATAAAATTCAAAATGATGATTATGATAAAACAGCTTGCATCCGTTTTCTTCCATCCTCATTGCGGCATCCTCCAACAAGGACACGGTTTCTGCCAATTTTTCTTTGGTTTCCATAGCCTCAAACGGCATCATTCCAAGGCCAATGTATTTGCATCCGAAAAGCGAATGTTCTTCCATTAAAGTTTTTGTATCATTTATGATTCTATCTATTGGCACGTGCGTTAAAACGGTATCAAGTCCCGTTTTCTCCGAAACCCTTTTTATCATTTCGGGAACAAACTTTCCTCCGGAATATTGCATGAAAGAATATCCCATTTCTTTAAGGGCGAATGCCGCCTGTTCAAAATCTTCCTCTGTTTTTAAATGGTTGCGAATTGAAAATAAATTAAGTCCTACCTTCATTTTGTCTCCTTACTCCACTTCAAAGCCGCCTTTTACTTCTCTGCAACCGCATTTTATCAAAAGTCTTTTAAGATATAATACCGCCGCATCAAACGCTTCTTCTCCACTTACAAAATTAAATCGATGCTTCATTTCTTCGCCGTCTATTTCGTTATATCCTTCAAATATTTTAAGATGAGGTTCTAATGTCAAAACGGTATTAACATTTTTACTGACTATAATCTGCAAAATGCGCTCAATATTTCCATCTCCAACTCCCGCCGGAACCAACTCACCCGTTTGATGCACTACATCTTTAACGTGAAAATATAGACTTTTGTCCAACAATGCGGGAATTGTTTTGTGGGGCATTTCCCCAACCTGCAAAAAGTTTGCCGGATCGTAAACAAACTTCAGCCCCGAAACGGAATTTAAAAGGTCCAGAATCCTCTCTGTTGTGTCACCGTAAATTCCTTTTTCGTTTTCATGGCACAAGGTTATTCCATAACTTTTTGCCACGTTCACCATTTTCACAAGACGCTCTATAACAGCTTCCCTATCTCCGTATGCGCCGTAAAAGCTAAACATCCTAATGCGCTCGGTTTCCAAAACATTGGCAAGACGGCACAAATGGTGCACTTCTCTCATATATTCATCAAAATCCACGGATATGTCAACTTTTCCCATGGGAGATCCCAAAGCAGAAAGGGATATGCCGTTTTCTTTAAGCGCTTTATGTACTTGTTTTCCTTCTTCTAAAGTAAAATTTTTTACATTTTTCCCGTCAACCGACCTTAGCTCTGTAAGATATATATTATTTTTTAAAAGAGAATTTATCTGTGTGGGCAAAGACTTACCTGCCTCATCCGAAAATGCACTAAGTTTTATCATATATAAATCGACGACAATTTTGCCCGTTCCTTTCTTGTTTTTCACACATAATGAGATATTTCCCCAAAAACGCTCACTTTCATTACAGACGGATCAATTTGAATTACGGTTTTTTGCTTTTTCTTGGCATATTCAACGGTGTAAGCGGTTCCTCCCTTTTGACCGTCAAAACAACAAACAACAACATCTGCATTATCTACCATATAACGATTCCGCTTCAAAAAACAATTCTTAGTATACGCGGGAGAAACCATAACGATTTTATCGGAATGTAGCAAAACACTTTCCCTTCTCTGCCTTTCACTAACATTCCATTGTTTATCCTGGGCGGGAAAAGGAACGGCACAAATCAATTTTAATGTGGAGATTTCGCTTTTTAGCTCTATTATTTCCTCTGCCGTCCAAAGATCAAAGCCTCTTGCAACGCCGGAAATAAAGCTATCGTATCC
The DNA here is from genome assembly GCA_964509125.1 of uncultured Oscillospiraceae bacterium. Classification (GTDB taxonomy): domain Bacteria; phylum Bacillota; class Clostridia; order Oscillospirales; family CAG-382; genus SIG653. The sequence goes on from CAZDVZ010000001.1 coordinate 58,206, forward strand.
TAACTCGATAAGCCGTTTTATCACCTGAGTTTGCAAACTTCTGAATCTTATATATTTTTCATTAAGGCTGTCTTCCGGAAATCCAAGTTTTTCGGGGCGATAACCTGTAAATGCCACAGTTTTCATTTTTCCCTCTTGTTTACATATTACTTTTTTTAATTATACCATATTTTTTTTATTTTTCAATATTTTCGCTAAAAAATATAAGGGGCCGCAAAAAACTTTTTCACGGCTCCTTATATTCAATGTATTAGGTTATTGATCATATTTTTCAGACACGCGGTAATACTGTACAATATTATATTCGTTGAGAATTTTCGTATACGGACTTTTTTCTCCCGTTCGATACCATTTCCCGTCCTTGCCCTTGTATCCAAATGAGCTTATAATAGGGATCTCTGCCTTTACAGCGTCCAAATACAAATGAAAATCGGTTTTGGGCGCGCCGCACACTTCTAAAAGCTCGTTTGAAAGATAATTAAGGCTCATATCCTCGTTTTTTTCTTCTATATCATAATTCGCCCAAATAAAATACGGAGTTGAATGAATGTCAGCATTTCGTTCCGTACTAAGACTACCCAATTCTGATCCTAAAAGAGTTTCCGAAAAAGACGGGATGTGTGGATAATGGTCGCCGTAAAATACTACAACCACATCGTCATCCACAGAAGAGAAGTAAGAAATCAATTTTTCCAATGCCTTATCCGTCTCGTAAATCGAAGATAAATACGATTGTGCCTCATTGTTATCTATACCGTCTATGGTAATTTGATAATCAGTTATTCTATACGGAGAATGGTTTTGCATAGTTGTAGCAAAAAGGAACATCGGGTCATCGCCATCTCTGTTTTCGTACAGTGAAATTATCTCATTAAAAACAGTTTTATCGGAAATTTTGGCGTTGATATATTCAGGAATTTTTCCACCGCTTTTAAAGTAGGATGAATAATATTTTTTATCAAACCCCATATATTCGTAAGCCTCTCCCAAGTCCCATACTCCGGGGGAACATCCTGCCAACGCTACAGTGCTGTAACCCCTATTTTTAAAATAGTTCACAAGAGAATCTTGGGGCGTTTTCACATACTGTGTGTATGCTGCCGATCCCATGGGATAGAAATGCATTGTGTTTCCTGTGAGAAATTCGAATTCCGAGTTACAAGAATAGCCTCCGTAAGCAGAAACCGTAACATACCCTTTAATCGTATTTTCTTTAAGACTATTGTAAAATGGCATATAATCCTTGTTTGTTTTCAAATTACCCAACTTTGAAAAATCGGCAAACGACTCATCCATAATGGCAATTACAGTAGGCTTTTTGGTACCTGTTTCTTCCTCCGCTTTATAGTTTGACAAAATTTCGAGAGCTTTTTCCTCCGAATAACCATCCGGCTCGGTGGTTGTGGAATTTATAACATCCATGCAAAAGAAAAGGACATTACCCACTTCCATATATGTGCTCTTATCTTCATAACCGGAATAGTTAAGCTTTATTATTCTTTTTTCCACCCCATAATCAAAAAGCCTGGCGTTGAAAGCGGTAAACAAAACGGAAAGGCACAAGAAACCTACGCCAAATCCAATTCTGATTTTTCCTTTAGGAGTTTCGATTTTTGTAAAGATCAGAATAAGAACGCATAACGTAAAATACAAGATCGCAAAGGCGAGAACTTGAGGCCCAACACCCGAAAAGACAGAATACTCCGATGATATCTCCACAGCAGACTGCAAGTTATTTATGTCGGACGCTCTGATGGGTGCGCCCCTGAAAGCATAAACAAAATATTGAAGAATTCCGTAAAATACGCAAACAAAAGTTATAAATCCATAATAGATTTTATGCGACAATGCCCTTTTAAACAAAAATGATCCGGGAAGATAAAGCAAATACACAAACAAAGGCGCAACTATCATGAAAGCGATATTTTCTTTTAAAGGATTCGCTGCCATGGTAGATTCTGTAAAAACGTAAGAGCTTACAGCAAACAGTATTCCAAGTCCCCATCCTGTACACCTCGGCTTACGTTTTTTCACTATTCCTATTACCGGAAGCGCAATGCTTATTACACAAATTAAAACAACTTTGGCTATCATCCAATTTATGCTTTTGGGATCATTTAAAATTTTCTCTTTATTTTCAAAAAGCGATTTATTTATATCATTAGCGCCAATCATAAGTGCGACGAACGGCAAGTAATACAATATAACAGTATCTGCTTTTTCCCAAAGCCACAAAATCGCAACTTTTATTTTCTTCGTTAAGCGGGAAGATAAAAGCTTATTCGACACGTTATTTATAAATTCCTTTATTTTTGTCATTGCATAACCCTTCCGTTAATTATGTGTATAAGATAATCCTTACAGTTTTCAAGCTCTTCCACCGTTTCATATGCCGGTTTTCCTGTTAGCGGGTCAAACAAATATTTATAACAAAACATAGCATAGCCCGAATAATTTTCTTGTGTCAAAGAATATTCAAAGCATCGTTTCAAAACATCTTTGTTTTCAATCCATTCCCGCTGACCCGTACCTGCGTTTTTATCTATTGTTCCGTTATAGCCCATAATGGCTTTTCCGAGAGACATACCCGCCATAAATCTTATATTTGGGTTTGTTGTTATCTCTGACCACCGCTCATAAGTTGCCGAAAAACTCCAATTTTGGTGTTCCATTCCAAAATAGATCTGTGGCATAATATAATCCACATAGCCGTCTTCAGAAAGCCACGTTTTCACATCAGCATAATAACTCGTCTCCATGGAATTAAGGTTTCCCGCAGGTGATATGCCAAAAATAACATTATCGTTTTCTGCTTTGATTGCAGAATATATGCCCGACACCAACGAGTTGAGATTTTGATATCTAAAGTCCCTAAGGGTTAAAGCGGGCTGCTTACGCCTGGCATAAGCATATTCTTTGTTGTCAAACTCTCTTACTTCCCCAAAATAAAAATAATCGTCCATATGAATGCCGTCCACATCATAATTTCTCACGATTTCGGCGGCACCTTCTATAATTAAGTCTCTCACTTCTTCGTAAGCAATGTTCAGGTAATATAAATCGTTATAATCAAACAAGTATCTTTCCCATTCATCGCCCTTTTCGGCTTTTGCCCACGCGCTTGTAAAGTATATATCGCTGATTTTAGACATATCCTCCGGCGTCATCCCCCTCATGGGATTTATCCATGCCTGAAAGCTGAGCCCTTTTTTATGAGCGAGATCTATCATAATCTCAATGGGATCATATTTGCCAAAATCCCCATAGCTTCCCGTTACATAATGAGACCACGGGTAATATGCCGAAGGATAAAAACTATCTGCTCCGGGGCGCACCTGAACTATCACTGTATTAAATCCGAGAGATTTTAAATTTTCATACGCTTTAGACACATAAATTCTAAATTCCGATACGCTTCTTTGTGACGATCCTTCGCAATAGACCGACGTAAAATCATATTGCGATATCCATACAGCTTTCATAACATCATAATTAAGCGGTAAATAATCACTATTTGCACCAACGTCCTTAAATCCGCGACGCCAAAGTACGTCATCATATGCCGAAACCGTTAAAAAACGCTCATATCCTTCCTGATCTTCATACTCATTCATTGTATCCAAGTCGGTACTTCCGTTTTGAAATTCATCTTCGGCGGAAATTGACAAATCTCCCGTTGACGGATCTTCATCGTTTCTTTCGGAAAGATTTTTCCCATCTTCCAATTTTTCAAAATTTTCATCTCCGTCAGACGTCCCATCAAAAGATGAGCAAGAAAATAAATTAAGCAAAAAAAATATCATCAGCGCGGTAGATATTATACGTCTTGACATATTTCCCCCAACTAAACATACACCTCCCTCGGTATCGGGGAAGGTGTATGTACCGAAAAATAATATTAATACTTAATTACTTCACCTTTAATGAGAGTGGTGAAATATGCTTTACAGTTTGCAACCTCTTCTGCAGTTGCCGCGTTGGGTTCACCTGTAAGAGGATCAAACATATAGCTGTATGCGAAAACAGCAAAACCACCATAATTTGATTGTTTTACAGAATATTCAAAGCATTTTTTGAATACGTCTTTATTTTTTGTCCATTCATCAGCGCCTGTACCGGCATACGGGTCATTTCCGGAGACTGCTTTGCCTAAAGACATACCCGCCATGAATTTTATGTTGGGGTTTGTTGTAACTTTAGACCATTCTTGGTATGTATATGGGAAGCTCCATGTCTGATGTTCCATACCAAAATAGATCTGAGGCATGATATAGTCAACATATCCATCCTGAGAAAGCCATGTTTCTACATCTGCATAATATTTATTATACATTTGTGTAATGTTACCTGCGGGAGAAATGCCGAAAATAACATTTTTGTTTTCTTCTTTTATCGCGGAGTAAATTCCCGATACTAAATTATTAAGGTTATCGTATCTGAATTTTTGAAGTGTAAGAGTTGCATTTTTCCTCTTTGCTGCATTAAACTCCGTAATATCAAAATCAGGTTCTTCGCCCCAGTAGAAATAGTCATCCATATGCACGCCGTCAACATCGTAATTACGTACGATCTCGGCAGCAGCGTTAATGATATGTTCGCGTACATCTTCATGAGCAACATTCAAATAATTAAGTCCGTTATACTCATAAAGATAAGTTTTATACTTCATCTTGGATTTCCAAGATTTAATCGTATAAGCATCATCAATCTTATTGATGTTTGCCGTAGACATTCCTCTCATGGGGTTGATCCAAGCTTGGAAGCTAAGATTTTTCTCATGAGCAAGCTCTATCATGATCTCCAAGGGATCATATTTCGCAGAGTTTCCATAACTACCTACAACGTAATGAGACCAGGGATAATATGCAGAAGGATAAAAGCTATCCGCATTGGGACGAACCTGAACGATTACAGTGTTAAATCCCAAAGAAACAAGGTTATCATATGCTTTTTCAACATATTTTTTAAATTGAGCCTTCATACGCTGCGCGTTGTTTGAGCAATAAACAGAATTAAAGTCAAACTGGGAGATCCAAACAGCCTTCATTTTATCATAGTTAAGAGGAACATAATCGCTGTTTGCGCCTTTGTCTTTAAAGCCTCTTTCCTCAAGAACTTTGTCCGTCTTAGAAGCTTCAAGGAAGAGCTCATAGCCCTCTTGGTCCACATATTCACCACCGGATGTATCGTCGGTAGAAACGTCATCCTCAGAAACGGCATCAGAAACATCATCCGTAGAGGACGTGTTATCAGTATCCGCTTCGGAATTTTCACTCGATGATGCGGACGAATCGGTTGCGCTTTCATTTGCTCCGGAGCTTCTATCGGTATCACCGCCGCAAGCACACATTCCGCATACCATGATGCCACAAAGCAACATAGATATAATCTTTTTAATCATTTTTCCCTCCTGAAAATATGTATATTACTAATCTTTAATTCTTATTATTTTTGTCCTCTTTGAGAATTGCAAGTATTTCTTGCAAAGCTGCAGCGGAAGTTTCCTCCGGCGAAGGTTGTGCCGATGCAACAGCAACGGCTTCTCCTGTTTCTCCTGTTTCTTCTTTTTCTTGTTTTTTTCTTGCTTCTTCTGCTTTGGATTTAATGCCCATAACTACCTTCAAAGCGCAGAAAAGACAAAATGCCACTATTATAAAGTCGATAATACTTTTGAGGAACAATCCGTATTGAACGGCAACCTCAGGAACCGCGTAAGTTATGCCATCCTCTGCCAATTTACCCTCTTTAATTATCCACTTCGCATCTGCGAGAGAAGACGTGTTAATAGCAAGTCCAATGAGAGGATTGATGATATTATCAACCAACGATGTTACAATGGCTTTAAAAGCGGCACCGATTACAACGCCGATCGCCATATCAAGAACATTGCCTTGAGCTATAAACTCTTTAAATTCGGCAAAAAAGCCTTTCTTTTTTTTATTAGCCATAATAAGCAGGAACAAACCCTACCCCCTTTCTATACTCTATCAAGTCTACCAAATATTTTCCCATTTGTCAACAATAATTTATTATAAATATATTAAACTTTATTCCAAAAACATTTTCACCTATAAAACGCCTTTCGCATAATATGATGATAGATACAGATCAACCTGTATCATAATTTAAAGTATAATATGGGAGGAATATCTCATGGGTGAAAAACAAACCCTCGGCGGTTTTTGTTCAAAATCCACCGATCCACTTTGCTGTATCAGCGTGAATAAAGTTTTTGACTCTGCAAAAGACAAAGATTGCCTTGAAGATGTAAAAGTCTACATTCCGGACTGCTACCAAGAGCTTTTAGACAGAGCCACCGCGATTAGAAGCAAATCAATAAATGTTGCGGGCACAAATATCAACATTGAATCTGTCCCCTTCAACAAAGGATTTTATCAAGTTTGCATACGATATTATTTCTGCGTAACTTTTGAAGTTTGTGTATGCGGCGGAAAATCTCAAGAATTTTCCGGCCTTGCCATTTTTGATAAAAAAATTATATTGTTCGGAAGTGAAAAAAACGTAAGTATTTTCAAATCCAATCCTGAAGAAAACAATTTCTGTTCTGATATCAGTGATATCAGGTGCGACGTTCAGCCTACACTTCCCACAGTAGTGGTTGAAGTTGCAGATCCTATTTGCCTCGACGTTAAAATCGTCGAAAAATGCCAAAACTTTGGGAATTGCCGCACTCACATCGATACCATTCCCGACTGCATCCGCGGATATTTTGACGGTAATATTGTTGACGGCTACGGTGTAAACGAACTTTTCGTATCCATCGGCGTTTTTTCAATTATACGCATGGAACGTCCTGTCCAAATCGTAATACCCGCCGCCACGTTCTGTCTCCCAGAAAAAGACAGCACACCTTGTGACACCGCAACCAATCCTTGCAGCATTTTCAGTAAAATGAATTTTCCTTTGCAAGAATTTTTCCCTTACACGGACGACTGTTGCCTCAGCTTGCCTCAAGACAATAAGGGTAGATGCAGATCATAAAGTTTTGCCCTTCTTACAACGGAAATACCTTTTTATAACAATTTTCAAAGAAAGGTGCTGTTGCATTAAGCGACGGTCAAAAACAAAAAAAGGTGGATGCTCATTACCGAAAGGTATTGAGTATCCACTCGCTTTATGATATAATGGAATTGACGAAAAACCATACATAAAGCGAGGTAATTATACAACAATGAGAGCAAGAAGTCAAGTAGTTTTACCATTAGATTTAGAAATAAAAATAAAAAAAGATGATAAAGTGTTTTTAATGCACGAAATATGCGAACAATTGGATTATACAGCATTGTATAAAACATATTTGCGAAAATGGAGAAAAATAGATCCGTCCGTAATATTTGAATTGATAGTATTCGGATATATGAATGGAAAATATTCAAGTCGTGATATAGAGAAAGTGTGCTACAACGATATACGGTTTATGTGGATATTGCAAGGAGAACCAGTACCGGATCATACTACCATATGACAAGAAGAAAGATGAATATATTTGTCCACGTGGTGACAAATTGTTTTTAAGTGGCATTGGTCACAGAAAAACCGCAAACGGATATGAAACGAGAACAAAATACTACCGAAACGAAAGTTGTGGTAGTTGCCCACACTTTGGAAAATGTCATAGTTCTAAAAAGGGATTCAGAACGATTAAGGTTACAGAAAACTTCAATGAATTTAGAAAAAAAGCCTATGAGAACATAACATCGGAAGAAGGAATATTACTCAGAGTTAATCGTTCGATACAAGTTGAAGGTGCTTTTGGAGTATCAAAACAAGATTATGGTTTCAGAAGATTTTTGATAAGAGGAAAGAAGAATATTGAAACTCAATTTTTTCTTCTTGCTTTTGCATTTAACGTAAATAAGTTGTATAGCAAGAAAAAATCAGGTAGAATTGGTATAGATTTGTTCCAACTTGAAGCATCATAGACAATTTTAAAATCGAATATTTAGCCTTAAAAAAGAGGTTTTTACACCTCTCTTTTCGTCGTACAATTTTTATCCTCTTTTTGAGGATTTTTTTGTTTTTTGCATCATTTTTTCTCCAACAAACTAAAAAGCTGTTGCAAGTGCGAATTTTTTTCGCACTTGCAACAGCACCTGTTTTTGCATACTGTGTTATTATAAGTACTGTTATTGTTGGTACAAACCAATATCCACCAGAATGACCGCCACGTGCAACACCAAAACGAACCTCATTCTCGGAAAGCTCAACAATATAATCGTCAAAGTAGAAAAACTTTTGATTGTTGTTAGGGTATTCATTTAATTGATTCAAAAACATTTCCTTTGTTCCTGAAAAGTCAAACGAATAACTCTTTGACACAAAATCACCGCCTTATTGATGCTATTAGGACATATCTCGTGTGCTATACCCATATTTTAAAATCTGTTTTTGCAGTTTATTAAAACGAGATATCGTATTATCCTTTGAAATAAACTCAATAAACTTGTTTCTCTCAATGAACTTAATCATAATCGGCTTGGGCGATGTGTAGAAAGTAAAGGAAAGGTCTGTGATTTCTCTTTCTCCGACACACTTTCCCAAACCGCCTTCTGTTTGCTTGAAATTATATTCACATTCTTTGAAATTGATAAAACCAAATGTTTTAAGTGAGATTCCCGCCTTGTTTATGCCCGTGATTTCATTTTCGGTGCAAGCATCATAATCTTCAAAAGAAATGGGATTGATTTTCGGAATATCATCCATAATTGAAATTGCTTTGTCATATAGCGAATACCATTCGGCAACAAAAGCACTATATCCGTCCTTATCAAAATCGTCTTCAAATTCACGGGGCGGGTTCGACTTATAGAAGTCCATTACTTGTTTAGCAAAAGATATTACCGCATTTTTATATTCCTTAAAAGGAATGCGGTGTTCGGTATTATTCGCCGTTATAATAGTAATGTTTTCTTCTTCGTGGATAATGTTGAAATCAACTCCATTATTGCAACCGATAATGTTTACAGACATTTTATCCTCGGACGGAATCATTGTATGGCCGCAACAAGGTATCAAGAATTCTTCTGCACCCATAAAATGATTTTCAAAGAGAGTATGTAAAAATCTATATGCAGAAGCACTTACACACCACTCTGTGTCATCAGATAGCAATTGTTCTCCGATTCTAAAAATAACTTTTCCGTGAATACAACAATCATATGCTTGTTCTTTTTCGTTATCGCCACGAAAGAACATATCACCTGCATACAGCTCCATATACTCACTCCCATTGTTTTATCATTATACCATAAAACATTCAAAATTTCAATGTCTCCACAATCTTCATGAGTTATAACGATTCTTATAGAATCTTATGGCTCAACTTTTTTATGATTACTGTTTCAGGTAATTTCGAATTTCCTTTTCCGTAGGTAATGCTTCAAACCCGCCTTCTCTTCCATGGGTGATGGCGCTTGCAACAGCTCCAAACTGCACAGACCCTTTAATGTCTTCGGTTCTTAAAAAACTCACAGTTAAAGCCGAAAGAAAAGCCTCTCTCCCTCCGCGGAAATTTACTACGGATATATCGTCAAGCGGCATAATAAAATCGCAATACTTTCCGTCGTATATGTAGTATCCCTTATCCTGCATATCAACAACGGTAAACCGCACTTTGACCTTTGAATTAAGCTTTATGCAACCGTTCATGCGATCATCAATACTTTTTATGGGAACGCCGGTTAATTCTGATAGATTTTCATCGCTCAAAACCATAATATCAACATTTTTCAAAGCGGACAAATCCATATCTTCTTTTGCACCCGTTGCATCTAAAATGAATTTTGAATTTTGGATGCCCACACAATGATCCACTGTGCATACCGTTTCAAAAGGAAGTTCAAGTGTGGTAATAACAGCATCGGGCATTACGTTGAACGATGCCTCAACATCCGTGTTGTTAATCAAACGGCTTGCTCCGGGAATATATATTTCGCTCCCTTTTTCTTCTTCAAAAGAAATCCTCATAGAAGTCTGCCCCTTACGGCAACTTTTGATATACCTGGTTTCTACTCCCTCATCAAAAAAAATTTCGGTAAAAGTGTTTCCAAACATATCATCGCCCAACGCGGTGCAAAGCATGGCGCCCCATCCAAGACGAGCTATGGCTATGGCGGTAGTAGCGCCTCTGCCGCCGGCAGAAAATCTGTACCTTTCAGCCTCAAGTCTTTTCTTGCCTTCGCAAGAAACAAAGGGCGCAGAAATCCGCAGATCAATGGTGGAAAGTCCAATAGTTAAAATGTTTCCTCTGATCATTTTACGCTCCTTTCACAAACCTAAAACCTTATTTTTTTCCGGCGAATCCGGAATAATACTCGGTTTTTCCGTAAAGGCTTTCGGGCGTTGTACTCAAATCTCCCTCGATGATAAAATATCCGTCATTCTCTTTAAACAAAAGCTGATGAGACTCCCATTTTCCATCTTCTTTCACGCTTGCCTTTTGAACAGCTACATATCCGTCATTTGTTACAATTATTTCGTGAAAAAACTTTTCTTCTCCGTCGGAGTTGTAAGAAGTAAATTTAATTGCTCTTGTTTCTTCGTTAAACAAAATTTCATGATTTTTCAACGTAGAATCAGCGGTAAGCGTGCCGTTTATCCGATAACTTCCTGTTTTACTTCTTGCTACCGATTCGATGTTATTCAAAAAAGAAGTTTTTCCGTTTTCAAAATCAATAGCGGCAGTCAACGATGATGAAATCTCAGTGCTGGAAAACCAGTTTTTCAGAAAATCGACTTTATTTTTCTCAGTGCCTTGGTCAAGAACATCAAACTCCTCGGGAAGATCAGTAACAAGTATTCCCGACTTAAAATCTTTGAATGCTTCACTTGTATACCAGGTTTTGTACGCTGTCAAAAATTTCAATTCGGCTGCTGATTGGCTTGAAGTACTGTCCCCCGAAGGTTTGGAAACGGTATTATCCTGCCCGGTTTTTTCAACATTACTTTGTTCGTTAAAATTACCTTCATCTTCATCTTTAGAGCTGCAAGAAACTAAAGCAAGTGTCATCGAAACAGCCAAAGAAACAATTAATATTTTCAAAACAAAATTAAGTTTCATAAATTTATAATACACCTCACTAAATTTTTTTAGTTAATTATAACACATATTATTTCAATTTTCAACTGTTTTTTTAAAAAAGCGGTTTACAAAAGATAGAAAATATTGTATACTGACATCATGGATAATAATCTTTAACAAAATACATAGAGGTGATGCGGTCAATGGAAAAAAACACATATTTTAATAAAACCTGCAAATTAATAGAAGAAGGCATAGAAAAACGATTTTTCCCCTCTGCCGTATGTGCTATGGGAGACAAAGACGGACTTATCTTTAAAAAAGCATTCGGGTTTTCTCGTTGGTTTTCCGACGACGCACCGTGTTTTGATGTCACGCCGAACAAAATCCCCGAAAATGCCGTTTTATGCGATGTGGATTGCCTTTATGATATGGCTTCGTGCAGTAAAATTTTAGGAACTACAATGCTCGCTTTAAAAGCCTTGGAAGAAGGAGAAATCACTCTCCGTGATTCTCTTTGGAGATTTTTCGACAATGTTCCCGACGATAAACGAGACATTGAAATTTTCGACATTATGACTCATAGAGGAGGTTTTGCTCCATGGTTTGACATAGAAAAAGTAGGATTCGCTCCGGAAGATGCGGCGAAGGCGATTTTCTCTGTTCCTCTCCAATACAAAACGGGAACAGAGGTTAGATATACTTGCATGGGGTACATTTTGTTTGGAAAACTCCTTGAAAAAGTTTACGGAGAACCCTTAGACGTTGCCGCGGAAAAACACGTTTTTTCTCCACTTAGAATGAACAATACAATGTACACCCCCATAAAGCGAAACTACAGCGGTCAAATCGCCCCAACAGAATACTGCGAAAAGCTTGGTAAATACAAAGAAGGAATTGTTCACGACGAAAACTCATGTTTTCTCAATGGAATTTCGGGGAACGCAGGAGTATTTTCTACGGCGGAAGACGTGGCAAAATTATGTACTGCTTTGGGAAACAACAGTTTCCTTTCGAAGCGTACAATGGATGTTGCGAGAATAAACTACACAGCGTCTATTCCGGGAGAAGACAGAGGATTAGGGTTTGTCACCAAAGGCGAAAGATTCTCTTCTTCAGGTGACCTTTTCTCATCCTGCTCTGTGGGACATACAGGGTACACCGGCACTTTCTTTTTCATTGACAGAGAAACTTCATTTTACTTTATTTTACTTACAAACAGGGTTCACTTTACAAGAGAAAACAATCTTTTACTAAGGCATAGACGAAAAATGTGCAACTGCGCAATAACGGAATATTTTAAGGTCAAAGGGGATAACAAATGAAAAAACAAATAAATCCGGGAACACTTCTCACTCCGCTTCCCGCTGTAATTGTTACTTGCGGGACAATGGAAAACTCAAACGCCATAACCGTTGCATGGACGGGAATAATCAATTCTACACCGCCTATGCTATATATTTCCCTGCGTCCCGAAAGGCATTCGTTTGAAATTATTAAAAATTCAGGTGAGTTTGTAGTAAATCTTACCACAAGTGCGCTCACTTTTGCTACGGATTTTTGCGGAGTAAGATCGGGTAGAGATGTGGATAAGTTTAAAACACTCGGACTGACAAAACAAAAAGCAAATTTAGTTGAAGCTCCAATCATTGCAGAATCTCCCGTCGCTTTGGAATGTAAAGTTACGGAAATTAAAGAACTTGGAAGCCACCATATGTTTATAGCTAAAATTTTATGTGTGGATGCAGAAGAAAAATATTTTGATTCCAAAGGTAAACTTAATTTTGAGCAAATGGGACTTATTACTTATTCTCACGGAACATACAATGCCACCGGAACCAAAAAAGGTTATTTTGGATTTTCCGTGGCGAAAAAGAAAAAATAGAGCTTTAATCCATCTTTAATCTTTTAGTGCATAATTAAATCAAAGGAGGTGTCCTTATGCGGATCCTAATTGCAGAAGACGAAAAAGATCTCAACCATATTATAAAGAAAAAATTAGAAAAAAGCGGTTATTCCGTAGACTCTGTATTTGACGGAGAAGAAGCTTTGGAATTTATTGAGTCTGCAGAATATGACGGCATAATACTGGATGTGATGATGCCAAAATGCAACGGTTTTCAAGTTTTGGAAAAGATAAGAAAAGGCGGAAATAAAACGCCCGTCCTCTTCCTCACCGCAAGAGATGCCATTGAAGACAAGGTGAAAGGACTGGATTCCGGAGCGAATGATTATTTAATAAAGCCGTTTTCTTTTGATGAGCTGTTAGCGAGGATAAGAGCTATGACACGAGTTTCTTTCGGAATATCCGATGCTATATTATCTTTGGGTGATCTCACAGTAAACTGTTCAACTCACGAAGTGACTCGAAACAACAGAATTATTTCTCTATCGGCAAAAGAGTTTGCGATGCTCACTTACATGATGAACAATAAAGGGCGGGTTTTGTCCAGAGAACAACTTGAAAACCACCTTTGGAGTTTTGATTACGAAGGCGGATCTAATATTGTTGAAGTGTATATCAGCTATTTACGAAAAAAAATAGATGAAGGTGAAGAAAAAAAGCTAATTCACACAATACGCGGGGTTGGCTATGTAATGAAGGAAGAATAAAATGTCTGTTAAAACGAAGGTAACGCTTTGGTTTTCCATTATACTTGTAATTATAGTTTCTTTGACTTTCGTTTCCATTATATCGGTTAGCGGGTCAGTCCTTGAAAAAAACTCGAAAAATGATCTTATCAAAATTGTTGAAAAAAACGTAGACGAAATTGAGTATTACTACGTCCTACATTACGACAAGCAGGATAAATATGATGTGTATATTTCATATAATGACGGGTATCTTCAAATTGATGACGACTTTCTGGACAATGTCAGAGGAATAAACACGGCATTATATGACGAAAACAGCAACTTGATATACGGAGAAAATCTACTTGGAGAAGAGCTGTCAAACCTTAATTTTTCCGATTCCGTCATTCAAACTTTAACAATATCCGGTGTAAAGTACTATGTTTTTGACAGAAAATTAGAAGGAGAAGATTTAAACGGACTTTGGCTCAGAGGAGTTATTTCCGAAGCAGAAAACGAGACAAAACTATCTGACATTTCAAGAATATCTTTAATATCCCTTGTTATTATTTTAATTATAGGAATATTCATAGGGGTATTCATTGCGGGGAAAGTTTTAAGTCCCATAAAAAAAATTACCGATGCAGCGGTAAGAATAAGCAACGGAAACAACCTTAAAGAACGAATAAACTTGGGCGAAGGAAAAGACGAAATCAAAACACTTGCCAAACAGTTTGATGACATGATGGATAAGCTGGAAAAAAACTTTGAAAAAGAAAAACGGTTTACATCCGATGCTTCTCATGAGTTGCGTACACCCGTCTCCGTCATCTCGGCACAATGCGAATATATTCTTGAATCCCCCAAAGATAGCACAGAATATGTGGAAGCGTTTGAAGTTATTTCACGCCAAAGCAAAAAAATGACAAATTTGATAAACGATATGCTTTATTTTTCAAGGTTTGAAAATAAAAAGGGAGATTATGTGATGAGAAAAATAGATTTTTCAAAATGCGTTTCTTCCCTTTGCGAGGATCTGAGCTTGATAAAAGATAAAAACATAACTCTCTCGTACTCAGTTGACGAAGGGATTGAGATAAGCGGAGAAAAAGAGCTTTTAGAACGCCTTATAACAAACCTTATAAGCAATTCTTACAAATACGGAAAAGAAAACGGAGAGATTAAAGTTTCTTTAAAAAAGGAACAAAGCAAAACCGTTCTTTCCGTCTGGGACAACGGAATTGGCATTTCGGAAGACGATATGGGCAAAATCTTTGAAAGATTTTATTGCTCAGACAAATCGAGAAGCGGATCCGGTACAGGATTGGGACTCGCCATCGCAAAAGAGATTGCTATCTTTCACGGCGGCGATCTGTTTGTTGAAAGTTCTCCAAAAGAAGGTACAACATTCAAATTTATTATATAAAAACTTTAATTATTAATGTTCCTTTAATTTTTTCGGTGTAAAATAAGGCTGTAAAAGTTAAAGGAACATTTTTTATTTCCTAAATATTACAACTTTCCGCAAATTTTATTAGCGGAAGGAAAGGAGAAAAACATGAAAATAAAAAAATTTTTTTCAACACCTAAAAGAACCGTTTTTACAATAAGCGTTATAATTTTTTCTTTAGCGTTGATTGGAGTAATCTCCGTTTTTACCGTTTATGCAATTGTGGAAAACAATTCTATTGGTAAAAATACCGCTATAGATACTGCTTATGCAGCAGCAGGTATCACCTCGGAGCAAGTAGACGCCGTTAATGCAAAACTCAAATTTGATGATGGAAAATTCGTATATGACGTTGAATTTTATTCGGGAGGAAAAGAATATGAATATAAAATAAAATCCTCAGACGGCTCCATTATAGAATTTGAAAATCCGGATTCTTACAGTTCAAGCACACCCGTTATAACCGTTGATAAAGCAAAAGAGATTGCTTTATCTCATTCGGGAATTAATGCAGAAAGCGCCACATTTACCAAAGTAAAGTTAGACAAAGATGATGGAATTGAAGTGTATGAAATTGAATTTTACACCTCAGATAAAGAATATGAATATGAAATTTCAGCCCACAACGGAGCTGTAAAAAGTGCAAAAGTCGATTCTCTTTTGTCACTTCGTTCTGACGACAATTCATCTACTGACGAAATTAAAAACATAATTACTTTAGATGAAGCAAGAAATATTGCCGTATCCGATGCAAATGTTGCTTTGGAAAATACAACTTTTACAAAATCCAAATTTACAGAAGGAGATAAAAACAACCTTTCAGTTTACGAATTTCAATTCATTAATGAAGGCAAAGAATATAAATATAAAATCGAAGCAACAACAGGAGAAATACTAACGCTAAAAGAAGAAGAAACCGCAAATGCTGACGAATTTATAGGCCCGGAAGCCGCAAAAACAGCAGCGCTTTCTCACGCAGGACTTTCAGTAGAAAACATTGCGTGGTCAAAATCCGAGCTTGATGAAGATGACAATATTTTCTATTATGAAGTGTTTTTTCAAAGTTCTGAATCCTCAGGATTTTATTCATATGAATACAAAATAAATGCTTTAGACGGATCTGTAATAAAATCGAAGAAAAAAGAGGCAACCTCAGTATATGAAAATCTCATCACGGAAGAAGAAGCTTTAACGGTGGCAATGGATCATGCAAATTTAAAAGACTCCGACATTATAAAAGTTGAAATTGAGTTTGATGAAGATGATTTTTATTACGATGTTGAGTTTCAGCATTTGATTCAAAACAAAAACAGCTTCGAATGCACCGAATATGAGTATAAAATTCACGCTTCGTCAAAAGAGATAATTAACTTTAAAAAGGAAAAAGACAATATATCTTTTGACACGACACTCTATGAAGCCGTTGAGGTTGCAAAGCAAACCGCTTTGAATAAAATTGCAGAATTTAATGGTCTTGATTCTATTACATCAAACTTTAATATAACTAAAGCGAAATTGGAAAGTAAAAACTCTTTGGTAACGTACGATGTGGAGATCATATACAATGGTATTGAATACGAGTTTACCATTGATGAAACGGGCAAAGAAATTATAGGCTGGGAAATTGATGACTGATAAAAATGAGGTGTGAAAATTTCACGTCAAAGTATGTCATATCTCTATGAGCCAATGTAAGTTATCGCACAATTTATCCATTTACAACATTTCTTTCTTATACAAATTATAGAAAAAAGCAGTAAAAAACGATTTTCGTTTTTTACTGCTTTCTCTTTTATTGCACAAATATTTAAGCAATTATCATTTTTCCGTCAGCATCAAATGAATAAACGCCCGATGCCACAAGACCGTTTGCTTTCGATTCACTTACGCCGTAAGAGCAGTTTTTAACAGCCTTTTTGGATGAATTGATGTAATAATAGTTGCCTTCTTCGTCTTGAACTACGCCTGCATATGTAGCAACTCCGTTTACGTAGTAACGAATTTCTCCGTCTTCATCAAAAGAAAGTCCCTCTTTTACATCAAGAATCATAACACCATTTTCATCAAATGAATAAACGCCCGATGCCACAAGACCGTTTGCTTTCGATTCACTTAC
>CAZDVZ010000001.1:75486-101582 GCA_964509125.1 uncultured Oscillospiraceae bacterium
ACGTAGTAACGAATTTCTCCGTCTTCATCAAAAGAAAGTCCCTCTTTTACATCAAAAATCATAACACCATTTTCATCAAATGAATAAACGCCCGATGTCACAAGACCATTTGTTTTCGATTCACTTACGCCGTAAGAGCAGTTTTTAACTGCTTTTTTAGATGAATTGATGTAATAGTAATTTCCGTCCAAATCTTGAACTACGCCTGCATATGTAGCAGCTCCATCTACCATATAAATAACGTCGCCATTTGCTAACTTTGCAACGCCCACAAGCTTGCCGTTTTCATCAAATTGATATTTTCCCTCAATGAGCAAACCGTTTGCTCTGGTTTCACTAATTCCGTAAGTGCAGGATTTAACTGCTTTTTTAGATGAGTTTATATAATAGTAGCTTCCTTGGGAATCTTGAACTACGCCTGCATATGTTGCCTCGCCGTTTACATAATAACGTATTTCGCCGTCTTCATCTACACGAAGTCCATCAGAAGAAGTTTCCGGAACGATCATTTTGCCATCTGCGTCAAATTGATAAACTCCCGCAGGGAGAAGTCCGTTCGCTTTTGCCTCGGTTATACCGTAAGAACAGTTTTTAACCGCTTTTTTAGATGAATTGATGTAATAATAGTTCCCTTCTTCATCTTGAACCAAGCCTGCGTATGTAGCTTCGCCATTTACATAATAGCGTATTTCTCCGTCTTCGTCAAAGCAAAGACCATCTTTCGGAACATCCAGAAATGTAGAAGCTGTTCCGCTTTGTTTGCCCTTAACGCCAACAGCGGTTCCTCTTGTTGTGCCTTTAACGCTTCCTTCCACCATGGAAAAAATAATTTCATCGCCATTTGCAACAGTATCCAAAACTGTAAAAGGAATTGTAATAACAATATCGCCATCATTTATAAGGCCTTGATATGTTTGACCTTCTTTTTCGAAAGGATAAGAAATAAGATCTATAAACATACAAGCATATATGCCGTTTGTACTGTCATATTTACAGATCTGCTCATATCTTGCCGATAAAGCCTCAACACCGCTTAAAGAAACGGTATACATTGGAACCGTGGTCATAAATGCATCCATGTTATCTCCGGATTCCGTAATAACACCCGCTACCTTTGTTTCATCAAAATCGAGACTAAACTCAACAGCGTCAAGTTCTGTTACGATATCTCTTATTGAAATAACTACATTGATTGTATCACCGGGTTTTGCTGTTTCGGGCACGGTAATATCAAGAACAAAAGCTGCGTCTGCCGTTGTTTCGCTTGCGGCGAAAGCGTTTGTAACGAAACACACGCTAAGCATCGCAAAAATGAGGATTGCACTAACTAATTTTTTCATAAAACAATACTCCTTAGTTTTTTTAAACGGATATGAAATTTTAATTTTACAAACCCGCATATTAAATTTATACCACACAATTTCGCATTAATCTATTTTTTTTTGAAAATATTCTTTTTTTTCAATGGCAAAAAATTAACATTTTAGCCAAAAGCTCATCCCAAATATTCAAAAGTCCGGGGACCGCAAAGATCGCGTTGCGGTCCCGAATATTTTAAATATCATATTTTGCCAAAATTTCGCTTGGGGTTTTGCGTAAAAGTAAAATTATAGGAATTATACCGCATACCACACTTAAAGCATATAGAATAATCAGTACGATCCCCGCATACCAAATTGGGTAAAAAAGCATTTCCTCAACCAACGAAGATACAGCAAGACACGCGCCTATAAATCCGCTGGATAAAAGATAGCCGGGTAGCACCGTAAGAGAAGAAACGACCAAAGCCTCTATAAAAAACTTGAAAGTCATGTTTCTTTTGGAAACACCTATGGCACGGTATATTCCCACCTCTTTCACTCTGCTCATAAGTGAAGAACGCATAATGAAATACATACACAGGCTCAATAGTATCAAAACAACAGCCATTGATGTAAGGTTAGATATAATTATTTCTTTTGTATCGGCAATAGTGTTTTGAAAAATATTGTCCGGCGTTACTACGGCAGGAAGTTCATACTTCGTCTTCAGATCTGAAAATTCAGATTTAAGCCACGATTCCGTGAGAGCTACATCATATGAATGGACAACAGTGTAAGTTACATCACTGTAATAAGAATCTGAATAAAATGCGTCATAGATAAATGTGGAATCATATATATATCCACTGCTGCCCAAAGCCGATTCATCAGTTTCGCCTATTTGCTTTGAAAAAGCCACGAAATCGGTTTCGCTTACGAGGTATGAAATATCATAATTAAAAACGCCGTATATATCCTCTTCTTGAAAATTTATTGCATATTTATTAGGATCATTCACCAGCTCTTCAAGTACTTTTTCAGTGGGTGTTTCTCCATAAAGCCTTTTGTAATCCAAAATCAATAAATACTCTTTTGCCGTAATGACGTTTTCAATTTTAATGTCGCGGCCGTTTATCTTGACAGTACTGTTTTTTTGCGGGAGATCTGTTGATTTTTCGTAACGGGTTACAATAACCCCGCTCCCTTCGGAAACTTCAATGCCATACTCAGAAGCGAGAACAACTTTAAGGCCCGACTGATTGATAACATACTGCGCCATAGATCTCTCGGATAAATAAACTGCGCTTTCAGAGGATTTTACCACGCCTACAATTCTTATATTTTCACCGCCCACAGTAAAATCCGAAGATGTAAGGCCCAAAAGATCATTGTATTCCGAAATATACCCCAAAGTTGATTTTTCAATCAATTTATCTGCCAAATCTGTTGTGATAATAATATCATATTGTGAAATATCATCTTTTTTGCCGGCTACAAGAGGCAGATCTTTCACTAATTCTGTTCCAAGATAAACAGCATTGGCAGATATCGTGGAAGAAAAGTAATTTTGCGAAAATGTTTCAAATTGTCCCGGCTCAAAACTTATACTTTTATCGCCTGAAGGATATTCATGGGAGATTCTTATATAATCTATGCCGGATTCTTCATTCTTTACCGCATTGTTCAGTTTTTCCGAAACCGCATTATCATCTGTATAAACATAAAAAACATTATGATTATAAGAGTCTTTAGCGTCTAAAATATCCGATACAGATATTCCGAAGCCTGCACACATAAACACAAAAACAGCGGCAAAAAGGCACATACAACGGCGCATCATCTTTTTTCCGCGCTTTTGTTTTTGAGAAAAGACGGCGTATCCGCTTTTAACTGAATTTTTAAAAGCAAAAAGCGTACCAAACCGTGTCCCGCTTATGGGAGGAAGTTTTGACATTTGAAGTTTCAAATTTTTTTCCGCTTCTTCATATTTTTGCTTATATACTCCCTCTTTAAGCTTTATCTCGCTTGAGTCTTCAAGGACTTGAACATTTGAAGAATCTATCTTCACATAAAATTTCCCACCATTATTTATTATTTTAAGGTTTATGGGAGCTTTGGAAGATTCTCCATAATATTCAATGTTGACGTTTTCATGATTCAAACTGGTTTTTTCAAATTCACCCAAATAAATTGCATTTTTATCTTTTTGATAAAACCCGCTTGCTGACTCATTATTTTTTATATTAACAACTTTGCCGTCAGACAGTTCGATTACTGTATCACAATAATAATCAACAAGATTGGCTTCGTGAGTTACAAGCAACACCAAATGTTCATTGGATATTTCTTTCAACAGATCCATTATCATTACGGTATTTGCTTCATCCAAATTTCCGGTTGGCTCATCTGCAAGAATAATTCCCGGATTTTTGACAATGGCGCGAGCAATTGCTATTCTTTGTTGCTGTCCGCCCGAAAGTGTGTCCGGAGTTCTTTTGGAATATTTCTCCATTCCCACATTTTCAAGTGCTGCCATAACTCTTTCTTCAATTACCGAAGGATCTTCAACTCCGCAAAGCATCAAAGCGTTTGCTACGTTTTGAAAACAAGTTTCTTCTTTGCACAGATTGTAGTTTTGAAAAATATATCCCATAGATTGGTTTCTTACCATATCAGCATTTCGAGATATGTCATTTCCATTCACATCAATAATTCCCGAATGAAATTTATCAAGACCGCCTATGACGTTAAGAAGAGTAGTTTTTCCGCACCCGCTTTTCCCAAAAATTGCAACCATGCCTTTTTCGGGAAGCTGTAAATTAATATCATTAATTACATGAATCTCATTTTGTCGTCCCTTGTTGAAGAATTTGTGGAGAGAATTTATTTTTATCATTCGACAGCACCTCCCCTTAGAGATTTTTTAACGCTTTCCTCAAACAGAGTTTTAATTTGTTTTCTTGTAACTCTAAAGGTGATAAGCAACATTCCCACAAAAATAAGACAATATTGATACGGATAAAGGAAAGTGAACATCTGATTAAATTTTGCAGATGTAAAAATAAGAATTGCGGCACATATCACTGCTATGAATGCGGGAATCAATGAGATAAGCATTCTTACATACATTCCTATTCGAATTGACTTTACGGAGATCCCCATAGAACGCATTATTGCCATATCACCCTTAAATGCGCCTAAAGTTCTGTGGGAGCAAAGGTTTACAAAAAATGCAAGGAAAACGATGGAAAGTCCCCAAGTAAACAGCGTTATAACGCCACTTAAAACAGATATTATCGCAGTAAACTGGTCAGGAGTATACGTAGTGTCTGCAGGAACTGCAATATATCCCATTTCTTTCAGTTTTTCAACACTTTCCTCTGCTTTTGAATCATTTTCGAAAAACAGCGATGCCTGCCTGTACGATTCTTTAAGAAGTCCTTCTGAAATTTCAGCAAGCAAAGAAGGATGTATCAAAATTTTTTCTTCATTTGACGTACCACTTACACGCTCTTTTGATATAAAGTCTTTCTCAACTTTATAATTAAAGACGTCATCTTCCTGGGATACATATGAACTATAATAATTGTACTTACTATATTGAAAATCAAAATTCACTGTAATATCAAAATTATTTTCATATGCTTTCATAAATTCTGCGGAGTTAATACAAAGTTTCCCTTCCTCCACGTCAAAAGAGGGAGAAAAAGAGTAAAAATATGCGGTATCGTTCACAGAATCATCGTTTGAAGAAATGTTTACCTTTATGGCATAGGAAGTTTGAGAATTTAGAAAATAAGTTGCTGTGGCAATTTTAAATCCCTGCTCTGTAAAAAGGCATTTTCCCGTAATATTATTATCATAATAATACTTTATTCCCGTTATCTTAAGAGTCAAGCCGTTATACGTCAGCTCATCTACCAAAATTGAATCTTTCCCAAATAACAAACTTTCGGAAATAGGGAGATAAAGAAAAACTTCATTATCGCTTTTCGGATAATCTCCAATTATGTCATTTCCAAAATCCTCTCCGTATGTGGCATTATATGCTTTTGAAACATATCGATCTTCTGTTGGATCATAACATCTAAAGGAATAATCTTCTTCTTGATCAAGCAAAAGATCATAATGTAAAAAGCTATCGGCTCCAAGATCCCGTGTCATTTTTTCAAGTTCTTCATCGGAAATAACTTCTCCGCTGAGTTTAGTAATTACAACTCTTCCCTCAATGTTATTAAACATATAGCTTTCACCAAAAACTTCTGACATATCGCCAAAAGAGGAAGAAACTAAAAACATCCCTAAAGTTCCCAATATCATAAGCAGACACAGGAAGAAGGAAAGCTTAGGTCTTGAAGTAAAAATTGCCTTTCCCAATGTGATGCCGTTTTTAATTTGAGTAGATTTTTTTGAAGTTTGCTTTGGTTTTTGAATCTCCGATTCCAAGGGAGTATATGGCTTTTTAATTACTGTATCAGACTCTACCGAGCCGTCAAAAAATCGAATATGACGTGTAGCATAAGCTTCCACCTCTTCATAATTGTGTGTTACAACTATAAGAATTTTATCTTTAGAAACTTCGTGCAA
Source organism: uncultured Oscillospiraceae bacterium (assembly GCA_964509125.1). Lineage (GTDB taxonomy): Bacteria > Bacillota > Clostridia > Oscillospirales > CAG-382 > SIG653. The sequence goes on from CAZDVZ010000001.1 coordinate 81,375, forward strand.
AAGCTTTATAATTTCCTCAGAGGTGACAGAATCTAAATTTCCCGTAGGCTCATCTGCTAAAATTATGGGACTGTCTTTCGCAAGAGCACGAGCAATTACCGTACGCTGCTTTTGACCTCCTGAAAGCTTGCTTCCTTTATGCTTCAAGTGAGACGTCATTCCCACACGGTCAATAAGCTCAAGTGCGCGCTTGCGACGTTCATTTTTATCCTCAATATGCATCAAAGCAAGTTCCACATTTTGAAGGACGGTAAAGCTGTCAATTATATTATAATCTTGAAAGATAAAGGAGATATACTTGCTCCTATATTCTTCCCAATCGGGTTGCAAGTAGTGAGAAGTTGACTGTCCCTCTACGTACATTTCCCCTTCTTCATATGAATCCATACCGCTTATGACATTTAAAAGGGTGGATTTTCCCGATCCGGATTTTCCTGTAACGGCTATAAATTCACCCTTATCAAAGGATAAATTTATACCTCTAATGCCAACGGTGACATTACCTTCGGAAACATATATTTTCCCAATATCAGTCAAAGTCAGAAAAGCCATAGTATCTCCTTTCGTGTTTTTATTTCTCGACAGAAAGTTTATTCTTTGTTCTTTGTATCAATTTTATAATTTCCATAATTGGAATTATGCTTACAGACAGAAGAATAATAATTCCAAATTCAACCACGCTTACATTTTGAATGTCAAATGCGCTTTTCAAAAACGGAATAAAAGTTACTCCTAAAGTCAATAAGAATGAAAGTGCCATAGCGCCAAGCAACCACCGGTTCTGACTTTTCATTGAAAAAACAGATTTATGGCGTGAACGCAAGTTATAAGAATGAAATATCTCTACAAAAGATAGCGTAAGAAAAGCAAAAGTAATACCTTTTTCGCTTTCGCCAATGCCAAACATATTAAATTCTCTGTAATATCCGTATAAATATGCTCCGATGGTTATGAGAGTGATGATAACGCCGGAAAGTGCAACATCAAATCCCAATCCTCCTGCGAAAATGCCCTCGTTTGATTTTCTGGGAGGTTTTTCCATAACATCATTTTCACTTTTTTCCATACCCAAAGCAAGAGCCGGAAAACAGTCGGAAATCAAGTTTATCCATAGTAAATGTATCGGCTTTAAAATTGTAAAACCTAACATTGTTGCGGTGAAAATAGACAAAACCTCCGCAAGGTTTGATGAAAGCAAAAACTGTATTGACTTTCTGATGTTTGAATATATTCTTCTACCTTCTTCAACGGCATCAACGATAGTTGCAAAATTATCATCTGCCAAAACCATATCGGCAACATTTTTTGTAACATCTGTACCCGTTATTCCCATGCCCACACCTATATCTGCTGTTTTTATAGCAGGCGCATCATTCACCCCGTCTCCGGTCATGGCAGTAATACATCCTCTTCGCTTCCACGCAGAAACAATTCTTACTTTGTGTTCAGGCTGAACTCTGGCATATACAGAATATTTTTCAATTGTTTTATAAAGTTCATCGTCGGAGATTCCGTTTAATTCTTCCCCTGTTATTGCTTCTTTCCCGCCATATAAAATTCCAAGCTGTTTCGCTATGGCAACGGCAGTATCTTTATGGTCTCCGGTAATCATTACAGGAGTAATTCCTGCCATTTTGCACTTTTCAACTGCTATTACCGCCTCCGGACGTACAGGATCGATCATTCCCGAAAGTCCTACAAAACAAAGTTCTGTTTCAAGATAGTCCATATCAAAAGACTTTATTTCTTGGTTCCATATCCTCAAAGCGCACGCAAGCACACGAAGAGCTTCATCTGCCATTTTTTTATTTTGGGCAATGATTTCATTTTTTTCGTCTTCCGAAATAAGGGTAATTTTGCCCTTTTTTAAAACATATTTACAGCGTTTTAAAATCTCATCGGGTGCACCTTTGGTATATTGAACAATCCCATCTTTACTTTCACATACGACGGACATCATCTTTCTATCAGAATCAAAAGGTGCTTCTCCTATTCTTTTATATTCTGAAATCTTTTCTGATAATCCTTTTTTATAACATTCATTAACTAAAGCACATTCTGTAGGCTCTCCCACGGCTTCACCGTTTTCCAATTTTGCGTCGCTGCAAAGAGCCATTCCCAAAATAAGTTTTTCCTCATCTTCAGAATAATGCTTTACTACAGTCATTTTATTTTGAGTAAGAGTTCCTGTTTTATCGGAACATATTATTTGTGTGCATCCCAAAGTTTCAACCGCGGTTAGTTTTCTAATAACAGCGTTTCGCTTTGACATATTTGTAACACCAATGGAGAGAACGACTGTTACTACCGTTGCAAGCCCTTCGGGAATCGCTGCCACGGCAAGACTTACAGCTATCATAAATGTATCCAAAAGTGCGCTGCCGGATAAATCGGGATATATTTTAAATACATCTACTGCGAAAATTACAACGCAAATTGACAAAACAAGAACGCTCAAAACTTTGCTGAGCCCTGATAATTTCTTTTGAAGCGGTGTTTCTCCATCTGATGCAGATGAAATTGCATGGGCAATTTTTCCCATTTCCGTCTTCATTCCCGTTGCGGTAATTACCGCCATCCCTCTGCCGTAAACCACAGTACTTCCCATATATACCATGTTTTTACGATCACCTAAAGAAATTTCGCCTTTTTCGCTAAACAAAGTTTCCGAGCTTTTTTCAGAAGGAACAGACTCCCCTGTGAGTGCTGCTTCCTCGATTTTCAAGCTATGGCTTTCTATTATTCTACCGTCTGCAGGAACTGAGTCGCCGGCCTCCAATACAACAATATCTCCCGGAACAAGCTCTTCGCTTTTAACCGTCATAAATGCGCCGTCTCTTATTACTTTTGAAGTAGCGGCAGAGATTTTTTGTAATGCTTCAATTGCTTTTTCTGCCTTCGTTTCCTGAAAAACTCCCAAAATTGCATTTACCGTTACAACTATCATAATGATTATAACGTCTGTAAACGGCTCATTTGCATACACCGCAGTTATTCCGGAAACCACAGCCGCAACAATTAAAATAATTGTCATGGGATCTGTAAGTTCACTTAAAAACTTTCGAAGCAAAGAAACTTTCTTTTCTCCTTCAAGCTTATTTTCCCCATGTTCTTCAAGACGTTTTTTCACTTCGTCCTTATTAAGCCCCGATTCGCCGGAACCTAATGATGCCAAAACATCTTTGGTTTCTCTTAAATACTCCTTCATAAAGTCCTCCTTATAACAAAAAACTTCTTGCCTTTGAAACAAGAAGGACAGGGATTTTTTCCAACTTGTTTCAGTACCTAAAACATTTTCATGTCTTTACTATTATACGGCAAATTTACCGCATCAAAACAAGTCTGGCCATTTAAGGTAACACCGGGGAAAAACCCATGATGTCGATGATACCGCACTTTCGTGCCGGCTACTCCCTTAAGAATAGAGTAGCATATTTTTATATATTTGTCAAGGCTTTTCATAAATATGTTTTTTTGAATTACGTTGCAAATTAAAGATAAAGAATCAAAAATATTTAATTCAAAAAAGCGAACGATATTGTATTTTTTGAAATATCGTTCGCTTTTTTAATTAATTCATTTGGCTTTTAAAAAATGAATCATAGTCAAATTCACTCAGAAAATCATAAAATTCATCTAAAACTCTTTCATAATTATCCAATGTCAAAGTATAATTTCCTTTTATATACCATTAGTGTAATCGGCAAGAACGCAAATATAAATTCAAATGAGTTAAATAACATAGCGACTTCCTTTAAAATTTTTCGTTAGTAAGCTTTTATAATCCCTACCGCGATTTATTTTAATTATATTATATATTATATAATTTAAAAAATCAACATCAATTTTTCTTATTGAAAATACAAACCTTATCTGAATCAAAAAAACTTTTTTATGCTTTATTTGAGAAAAACTGCCATTTAATCACAAAAAGCTGCATACAATTGTACACAGCTTTTTGTATTTAATTATGCGTTTTTACTACGATTATTTCTAAAATTTCTTTTTCCCGAAGGTCTACGTGTTTGGTCTGCAGGTTTATTCATATTAGTAGCGGAAATGATTACTTTTCTTTCATCATCCTGCCCTACCGAATGAGTATTTACACCTTCAAAGTCCTGAAGTTCGGAATGAATTATTCTTCTGTCTTTAGCAGACATAGGCTCAAATACAAAACTTCTTTTATATTTTGCAACTCTCGCCGCTTTTTTTCTTGCCAACGCCCTGAGAGTTTCTTCTCTCTTTTTGCGATAATCATTTACATCTATTCCTATTCTGTAAAAATCATCCGTTCCCCTGTTTGCCGCAAGACTTGCCAAATATTGAAGAGATTCTAAAACATCGCCATGATGTCCTATAAGAATACCAAGTTCTTCACTTTCGCCCTTGAGAATGAATTCAACGCCCTCGTCTGTTCTTTGAGTTTCTTCTATCTCACAGTTGATTCCCATATCGGAAACAACTTTTTCTATAAATTCTTTTGCTTTGATCGACGGTGTAACTTCATAAAATACCCTTACTTTCGCTTCAACGGATCCAAATCCCAAAAAACCTTTTTTAGGCTCTGTAATCACTTCATGTTGAACCGTCTGAGCTGCCACACCTAACTCTTCTGCGCCTTTTAATATAGCATCTTCAATAGTGCTACCGCAGACTGTAACCTCTCTTATCACACTAATTTACCTCACTGTTTGTCTTCATCATCTTTGTCTTTTTTGCTTTTTTTCAAAGGTGCTTTGTCAATAAATTTCTTTTCTTCGGGAACTGCTACTTGCTTTTCTTCGCTAAGAGCCTTTTCATGACGTTTTCTAATCTTCTCGGCTTTTTCCTCACTGATAATCAGGCTGTCAAAAGAAGTATCGTCCTCATCAACTTCGATCATTATGATCTTCTTTCTCTTTCTCTTTTTGATAATTTCTTCTTCCGCTGCCTTCATTTCTTCTTTAGAAAATGTGGGAATAGGATACATTTTTGATAAAATAATCTGCTGTATTGCCGAAAGAATACTCCTGTATATCCAGTACAATCCAACAGCCGCAGATAATTTCAAAGCGAACCATGCACTAAGCAAGGGCATACCAACCCTTAAAACAATGTTATTGTTTGGATTTTGACCATCTGCTGCAGGGGCTGGTGCGGCAAATTTTCTTGTTATTTCAGAACCGGCAAAGCTTGTTACAAAAACAAGCAGAGGAATGAGAAGTATTGGGCTAAACTCACTTATATCAGGTTGATCCAAAAGAGTTGTTTTTCCCAAGAATTTAAAGTTAGGAAGATCTTCTTCCAAATTGATTTTACTTTCTTTAACGATTTTACTGTAACCAAGTTTGTTTTCAACAGAATTTTCCAAAGTAGATATTTTTTCGCTGAAGCTGCACATTTCCAACGTATTTAACGTATCAATCTTATCAGCTTCAACTTTATCTTCTTGTATTTTTAATATCTCGCCCTCTGAATCTGCAACGGGAGGACAAAAATAAATGTACTCTCCGAATTCTTTGGTTACTTCCACATAAGCCTTATAATTATTCATGGCAAATGATGAATAATAGTCTTCTTTAGAATTATCTTTTGCGATGTACTGCTCAATAAATGATTCAGAAGTATATTTCAAACTTCTTACGACCTGACTTTCATCGCCTGCTTTGATGTTAGTTATAAGTTTTTCAGCTTCAGCGTAATCGTCAGAATTCTTTTCACCCAAGATGTCAAGAACTGTTTTTTGATTAGTAGCAATAACGGCAGCCTGATTTGAAAGTTCTTGACGTACACTATCGGTAATTATTTTTTTGTCATTGCCGTATGTTAGCGGAAGTCTAACGATAGAATAAAGAACCATAATGATAGGAAGCTGAACAAAAAGGGGTAAACAACCCGACATGGGGTTATAACCTTCTTTTTGATACATTTCATTTATTTCAAGGCTCATTTTCTGTTGAGTTGCCTTATCTGTTCTTCCAGCATATTTTTTCCTGATCGCCATTTCTTTCGGGCGAAGACTTGCTGTTTTAACAGAATTTTTTTGTTGCTTAATTCCCAACGGGAAAAGTATTATCTGCATTATCAATGAAAAGAAAAATATTGCAAGAATGTAATTGTTAGCAGATATAGTGCAACAAAAACGCATTACATATCCAAATAAAGTGTATAATATCTCCATCTATTTTCTCCAATGTTCTCTATGTTAAATAGACTTTTAAAAAAGCTTCCATTTGTATAGGTGATAAAAACTTTAAGGAGCATCCTTTCTAAACAAATCCGAAATTCTATGGGGAACAGGGTCATACCCGCCTTTACAAAAAGGATTACACCTTAATATTCTGTAGATTGCCAAAAAAATCCCCGCTATTATACCATGTTTTTCAATTGCCTCCACAGCGTAGGTAGAACAGCTGGGAGTGAATCTGCAGCTTCTCGGCAAAATCGGTGATATAAACTTTTTATATAGCCTTATGGGAAATATGAAAATTTTTTTCGCCGCGCTGTGAATATAACTTAATATTATCATAATTTTCTGCGGATTAAATAACATTATATTATTTTTCATCAAACAATCCTAAGCTGTCAAATAACCGTGTAAGCTCTTTTTCAACTTCATATGACTTATATGCCGTACACGCTTGTCTGGCGGTAATAACAATAATGTATCCTTTTTTCAGCCTAACATACAATTTTCTGTATGCCTCTTTGATAATTCTTCTTGTTCTGTTTCTGGCAACGGCATTGCCTCTTTTTTTAGAAACACTTATGCCCAAAACCGTACTTTTTCTATCATAATTTTTCAGGGAATATACCACTACACCTTTCGAGGAACGAAATGCGCCACCGGAATAAACTTTCCCAAACATATGTCTTTGCTTTAACATGGGTATCTTTTTCGTTTTTTCCATAACAAATCATTTCCTATCGATCAAACGGTTTTTCGCCTTTTTAAATAATTCCTCTGAAAATTCATTTCCAAAGCAACAACAGTTCATAGGCGAAATTAAGCTCCACGCCTAATTTCGCCATTATGTTTTCCCTTTAAAAACCAAAGGTCCCGTTATTTTCGGAAATACAGCCCAAAGTTCAATGCCTTCTCTAACATTAATAGGTAAGTCTTGCTCTGCCCTTTGCTCTTCTTCTCTTAAGAACTTTTCTGCCGTTTGCAGTTGCCATTCTCTTTCTGAAACCATGTTCTTTTTTTCTTTGTCTCTTTTTAGGTTGATATGTCTGAAGCATAATTACCCTCCTGTAATATATTATTCTTTTAATGACAGCATTCCTATTAAAACACATCGTTCGCCCAAAGTCAAGAGGTTTTAAAAAAATTAATATATTTGATAATATTTTTTTTCGAAAAAGTCTTTTCAAAACACTTTTTATATGATATAATAGCCGATAAGGAGTATTATGTCTTAATTATCTTCAGTCTTTCCTTGTTTATATGCATTATATATTAATGTAGGAGTTGAATAAATGTCAAATATCAGTTATAATAAACTTAAAGATGATCTTATTGCGTCTCTTTCAAAAGATTTTGTTCCCATGACAGTAGATCTTTGGTTTAGCGCACTTACGGTCCACTCTTTCGAAAACGACAAAGTTGTTCTATACTGTGATAGCGACTATAAAAGGAGCTATATAGAAGAAAAATACAAAAAAGATATTGAAAAGCATATGTGCTTGGTTTGCGGTAAAGATGTTAAAGTTTTTATCGTTTCTGCCGACACTATTGAAGAAAATCCGGAGATCATTCCAATAGAAGATATTTTGCCTTCTGTTAAGAGTAATTCGGACAATTTCAATCCCGCTTTGTTTTCTTCATCTAAAGATGAAGAGGATACAAGCTTTAAACCACAAAAAGATATTAGGCATGAAGACTACACTTTTTCAAATTTTATTGTTGGATCCTCCAACGAATTTGCTTACAAAGCTTGCATGGCGGTTGTGGACAGGCCTGCTGTTTTATACAATCCCCTTTTTATCCACGGCGCATCGGGGCTTGGAAAAACACACTTGCTTCATGCGATGTACAATGAGTCGAAAAGAAAATATCCTGCTCACAATATTGTTTACACTTCAGGTGAAGAGTTCGCCAATCAACTAATTCTTGCCCTTAATAAAAACAGAGCGGAAAAAATGGAAGAATTCAGAAAAAAATTCAGAAACGTAGACATTCTACTTATTGACGATATTCACTTTATTTCAGGAAAAAGATCAACTCAAGAAGAATTTTTCCATACTTTCAATCGACTTTTCGAAATGAAGAAACAGATCATACTTACATCTGACCGAGCACCGGGTGAAATTGAATTTTTAGAAGAAAGGTTAAAAACTCGTTTTGAATGGGGACTCATAACAGATATTCAGCCGCCCAACTTGGAGTTAAGAGCTGCTATATTCAGAAATAAAGCAGATTCTATGAATGTTGATATTCCTCAAAATGCTCTTATGTATCTTTCTGAAAATGTCAGAAACAACATAAGACAAATCGAAGGGGTTATTAAAGCACTGAGAGCTCATAGTCTCATAAGCGGAAAAAGAATCGATTTAGACCTTGTAAAAAATGTTTTGGGGGATTATCTTACAAAAGAAAAAGAAAATATTACTCCGGAAATGATAATAGACTTTTTCTGCCAAAGATATGCGGTAAAAAAAGAAGATCTTTTAGGTCAAAGCCGTACAAGTCAAATTAAAAGCATAAGACATCTTTGTATATACGTAATTAAATCTCTTACAAACGAAAATTATAAAAGTATTGGAAAAATCTTTAACAAAGATAGAACATCAATAATGTATTCTCATGGGCAGATAGAAAAGATGATGAATTCGGACAAAGAATTTTCCAGAACTGTAGACAAGGTAATTGCAGAAGTTAGGGAACTTGCAGAAAACAGTTAAGCGTGAAAAACCGTGTTAAAAAGTGCAAAAATGCAGTGAAATTATGTGAAATAGTTTTGCTCTAAGGTGAAATTCGGTTTAAAAATATTCCTTCAATATCCCATTTTTGACATTTTTTGACTGACTTTGTTTTTTATCGATGTTTTTCTAATTTTCGGATGATGAAAAATGCGTTATTTATTCACCTGTTTTTTTCACTTTTTCACCCTGTTTTTAACTTTAAAATTCTTTATAAATCGGCTTTACAAAAGGACTTTTAGAGTTTTCCACTTTTTGACGCATATTACTACTACTGCTACTAAATATTATAATATTATTGTTTTAAAATAAAAAAAAATCAAAGGAGCCTTACAATAATGGGTGTTAAATTTAGAGTCGAAAAGGAAGAATTGATAAAAATAATTTCTCCTGCTGCATCTGCTGCTGCAAAAAAAACTCCGGTACCGGCTCTTGAAGGCGTACTTATAACCCTTTCGGGAGACGAACTTACCATATGCGGAAGAGATATGGAACAAGGAAACGGTGTCAGAATACAAGGCAATGTTATTGGAGAAACCGATGGCTCCGTTATACTTAATGCTTCGAAAATTAACAGCATTATAAAAGCTTTACCTTCCGGCGAAATTCTTTTTACTTGCGATGACAAAAATTCGGTTACCATTAAATGCGGATTAAGCGAATATGTGATGCATGGAATGTCTGCGGATGCTTTTCCGAATCTACCTGATTTTACGGGAGATTATTCTTTTGATATAAAAGCATCTGTTATAAAGAGGATTGTTAACGGCACATATTTTGCCGTTTCCAATGCAGATAATCATCCGGCGCTTAAAGGTCAAAGAGTTAAAATCGAAGATGGAAATATATCCGTTACCGCACTTGATAATTTTAGAATTGCAATTTGGAGCGAAGATAATGTAGTTTCATCTGAAACCAAAAGCTTTGAGTTTATAATTCCGGGCAAAAACTTAATGGAATTTTCCAGGCTTATTAATGATGAAGACGAAATACATTGTGAAACAACAATGAGAACTATTGTTTTTTCCGTGAAAAACATAATTTTCTTTTCATGGCTTACAGACGGCCCATATCTTGCTTATGAGCGTCAGATCAGGAGCGAAAGTAAGATCAATGTTAAAGTATCAAGAACTGCACTTATTGAAAGCGTTGAACGTGTTTCATTGTTTGTGGACGAGAAGAATAAAACTCCTATACAATGCACTTTTACAGGAAATATGCTTAACATTTTCTGTTTTAATCAGTTTGGGAGAGCCAATGAGAGTGTTATAATCGAAAAAAGCGGTCCGGACTTGGAAATATGGTTTAACTACAGATACGTATTGGAGGCACTTCGCGCTTGTACGGAAGAAACGGTTGTTTTGGAATTGAATAATGAGATGCAGGCAATGCAGATACAAAATGCAAAACCAAGCGATAAGCGTTTTTTCCACTTTGTATTGCCCATGAAGATAAAAAGAGACTAATTAAATGAGAGTCAAAGAGATATCTCTGAAGAATTTCAGAAGCTTTGAAAAATTTTCGTGCCAATTTAAAGAAGGTACAAACATAATTTTAGGCGAAAATGCTGCAGGAAAAACAAATATTCTTGAAGGGATCTTTGTTTTTGCTACTGCAAAAAGCTTTAGAGGCGGAAAAGAAAGCGAAATGATCCGTTTTGGCGAAAATATGTGTGAAAGCCATATTGTTTTTGAAGATAAGTACGCAGAAAACCGTTTAAAGCTTTGTTTCAGAAGAAATAAAAGCAAGCTTCTTTTACGTAACAATATGCCTGTTTCGAAAATATCTGAGTATGTGGGGCAGTTTCGTGCTGTGATATTCACCCCCGACCATTTAAATTTGGCGAAGGGCTCTCCTGAGTTTCGCAGAAGATTTATTGATATGGCGATATGCCAGTCTTTTCCGAAATACGTAACAGCACTTAATGAGTATAGCCGCTTATGTGCACAAAAAAATGCTTTACTGAAAAAAAACATGGATGTGGGAAAACTGCTTGATGTTTATAATGAGAAAATGGCAGTAGCAGCAGGAATAATTTCCGTTAACCGTCAAAAATATTTAAAGGCACTTTCTTCTCAGAGCATGATTTTCCATGAAGAGATCAGTGGCGGAAACGAAAATTTGATTTTGGAATATATAACCAATGCAGGCAATGAGGAATATTCCAAAGAAGAATATACCGAAAAGTATATATCACTTTACAGTGAAAAGAAGGAAATGGAAATTTACAGAGGAATGTGTCTTTTCGGCCCTCAAAAAGATGATTTTCGCATTTTGATCAACGGAAGAAATTCAAGATATTTTTCATCTCAAGGTCAACAGAGAACAGCGGTTCTTTGTTTGAAACTTGCAGAAGGCGAGCTTTCAAAGGAATTGACGGGAGAATATCCTGTGTTTCTTTTAGATGATGTTTTAAGTGAATTGGACGATGAGAGAAAGAAAAAGCTTCTTATGAAAATTCCTAAAAAGCAAGTTATTATCACAGGATGTGATATATCTCTAATGAGTGAGCTTGAAGGAAACATTATAAGAATCGGCAAAGAAAAGTAAAAATATATGGATATAAAAAAATGCCAGGATAAAACGCCTGAAGTATTTGGGCGAATACATTTAGGAAAAAACGGAACTGTCCACTTAAAGGACGTTATAGGATTTTTTGATCTGGACAGCTCCACGGAAAGCGAAATAACAAAGGATTTTTTGAAAAGATCGGAAAAAGATTATAAGATAGTAAATCTTTTGTATGACTTGCCGAAAAGCTTTGTCATAACATTGGAAAACGGGACCGAAAATGTTTATATGCTTTCCAACAGCGTTGAAACAGAAATAAAACGAATGGGAGAGTTTTAATTGTGTCAGAAGAATTGAAAAACGAGCAAAACGTCGCTGACGGTGAACTTACTGTAAGTATTGAAGAGTTTAACGAGCTTGAAGAGAAAAAAATAGTTGAATACGGTGAAAATCAAATTCAAGTTCTTGAAGGGCTTGAAGCTGTAAGAAAACGCCCCGGGATGTATATTGGGTCTACGTCTCAAAGAGGACTCCATCATTTGGTTTATGAAATAGTGGACAACTCTATTGATGAATCTTTGGCAGGATTTTGTAAAAATATAACTGTAGTTTTTCACAAAGATAATAGCGTTTCTGTAAGGGATGATGGCAGAGGCGTGCCTGCGGGAGTTCATGAGAAGATGGGCATTCCCACACTTGTTGTAGTTTTCACCGTGCTTCATGCCGGTGGCAAATTTGGTGGTGGAGGATACGCTATTTCGGGCGGACTTCACGGAGTTGGTGCTTCTGTCGTTAACGCGCTTTCCACAAAGCTTGACGTTATAGACTATTATAACGGAAAAGAGTATCGTGTTTCTTTTGAAAGAGGTAAGGTTTCAAAAGACTTTTACATGGTGGGTGATACGGAAGAACATGGACTTTATGTTCGTTTCTATCCCGATGGCGATATTTTTGATGAGCTTGTTTTTGATTATGAAACTATTGAAAAACGATTGAGGGAACAAGCGTTTCTTAATGCCGGTATAAACATCACTCTTGTAGATGAAAGAGGAGAAGAAGAATACAGATCCGAATTTTGTTATGAAGGCGGCATCAGATCTTTCGTTGAGTATATTAATTCCAAAAAACATTGCCAGATGCTTCATGAAAAAGTTATTTATTTTTCGGGAGCCAAAGACACTGCTTTTGCAGAAATCGCTTTACAATATAACGATACTTACAATGAAAGTATACTTACTTTTGCTAACAATATTAATACCATTGAAGGCGGAATGCATGAAACGGGGTTTAAAAATGCTCTTACACGTGCAATGAATGAGTATGGAAGAAAGTACAATATACTTAAAAATGACGATAAATTATTAGGCGAAGATGTTCGTGAAGGTTTAACTGCAGTTGTTAGTGTTAAATTGGAAAATGCTCAGTTTGAAGGTCAAACAAAAACAAAATTGGGAAACAGCGAGATGAGAGGGCTTGTTGACAGTCTTGTTTATGGAAAGCTTTCCGAATTTATGGAAGAAAACCCCTCTGTTGCAAGAGCAATTTTAGAAAAAGCTGTTTCTGCGTGCGTTGCGAGAGAAGCGGCAAGAAAAGCAAGAGAATCTACGAGAAGAAAAAGTGTTCTTGAATCTTCTTCTATGCCTGATAAGTTAGCGGACTGTAATGAGAGAAGAATGGAATTTACCGAACTGTTTATGGTGGAAGGAGACTCTGCCGGAGGTTCTGCAAAAGATGGAAGAGACAGTAAATTTCAAGCTATTCTTCCTCTTAGAGGTAAGATACTTAATGTTGAGAAAGCGAGACTTGACAGGATATATTCATCTGTACAGATAGTTCCTATAATTACAGCTTTGGGAACAGGTATTGGCTCGGAGTTTGATATTACAAAACTGAGATATGGAAAAGTTATAATTATGGCCGATGCCGATGTGGACGGAGCACATATTAAGACATTGCTTCTCACATTTTTCTTCAGGCATATGAGGCCTCTTATCGAACATGGTCACGTTTATGCAGCTGTTCCCCCTCTTTATAAAGTGTTTAAAGGAAAACAGGAAAGGTACGCATATTCTGACGAAGAAAGGGATAAATACATTGCCGAGCTTGGAAGTGGTGCAAACGCTGAGAGATATAAAGGACTTGGCGAAATGGATCCGGATCAGCTTTGGGAAACTACAATGGATCCCGAAAAGCGAATTTTAAAGCGGATCAATATCCAAGACGCATATGAAGCAGACGAAATTTTCTCCGTTCTTATGGGAGATGCAGTTGAACCGCGCCGTGAGTTTATAGAAAAGAACGCACGTTATGTAACGAATCTTGACGTTTAACGTGCAGAATGAGGGATTTATATGGCAAGAGAAGAATACGATTACAGTAAATATGAAAATCAAGTGGTACTTGATTTAGGCATAGAAAATGAGGTTAAAACCGCTTATATCGATTATGCTATGTCTGTAATTATAGGGAGAGCATTGCCTGATGTAAGGGATGGTTTAAAGCCTGTTCATAGGCGTATACTTTATTCCATGTATGAGGATAAGCTTACTTATGATAAGCCTTTCAGAAAATCCGCTACGACTGTTGGAAATGTTCTCGGTAAGTACCATCCACACGGTGATGCTTCTGTTTATGATGCGCTTGTTAGACTTGTACAAAAGTTTTCAATGAGATATCCCCTTGCGGAAGGACATGGAAACTTTGGTAATATTGATGGTGACGGTGCCGCTGCATACCGTTATACAGAAGCTAAAATGGCAAAGATCTCTAACATTATGTTGGAAGACATCGAAAAAGATGTTGTGGATTTTATGCCAAACTTTGATAATAAACTGAAAGAGCCTGTATGTTTGCCCGCGCGTTTCCCGAATCTTTTAGTGAACGGTTCAATTGGTATTGCTGTAGGTATGGCCACTAATATACCTCCTCACAATATGGGAGAAGTCATTGATGCGGTAATTCATCTTATGGACAACCCTGATTGTACTATTGCCGATCTTATGAGCTTTGTAAAAGGCCCTGACTTCCCTACTTACGGTACTATACACGGAACAGCCGGTATAAAACAAGCTTATCTTACGGGAAAAGGTAGACTTAAGGTTCGTGCTGTTGCACATTTTGAAGAAAATAAGAACAGAACAAGCATTATTATAACCGAGCTTCCCTATCAGGTAAACCGTGCAATGCTCCTTAAAAATATGGCTGATCTTGTTAAAAGCAAGCGTATTGAGGGAATCTCTGACATCAGAAACGAAAGCGGCAAGGATGGAATGCGTATAGTAGTTGATGTTAAGAGAGATGCGAATGCTCAGGTTATACTTAATATGCTGTATAAGTACACGCAACTTGAAGATACATTTGCGGTAAATATGCTTGCACTTGTAAACGGAGAGCCGAAAACTCTTAATTTAAAGGAGATTTTAGTTCATTATTTCAATCATCAAGTGGATGTAATTACGAGAAGAACTAAATTTGAGCTAAAAAAAGCGGAGCGTCTCGCCCATATTTATGAAGGTTATAAAATCGCTATAGATCACATTGACAGAATTATAGATATTATTAGAGCAAGCAAAAATGTTGCTGAGGCGAAGGAAAATCTTATTGCAGAAAAATTTCCTAAAACGGGTGATGATTCATTATATCGCCTTACGGGAGAAAATGTTGCGACTTTAGATGGTGAATATTTCACTCTCACAGATGAACAGGCGCAAGCTATTGTTGAAATGACTTTGGGACGTTTGTCAGGTATGGAGCGTCAAAAAATTGAGGAAACTTTGGCTTCTCTTTACGCTCAGATCGACAGTCTTAATGGTATACTTACAGATGATGGCAAATTGCACGGTATAATCAGAGATGACCTTCTTCTAATCAAAGAAAAACACGGCGATGAAAGAAGAACAAAGATCGAAGAGAGTGAAAACGACATTCTTATTGAAGATCTTATAGACAGAGTCAGATGCGTTATAACAGCGACAAATCAAGGATACATCAAACGCATCCCCAGCGAAGAATATCAGTCTCAAAAGAGGGGCGGAAAAGGTATTAAGGGGATGGCGACCAAAGAAGAAGATGTGGTTGAAGATGTTATTATTGCAAACAGTCATGATTTCTTGCTTCTTTTCTCTGATAGCGGAAAGGTTTATATAAAGAAATGTTACGAAATTCCCGAAAGTGGAAGAACGTCGAAGGGGACAAACCTTGTAAATGTGCTTAATCTTTCGGAGGGTGAGCGAATTACTGCTATTATTCCCGTATCTGAATTTAAAGAAGAACAAAATTTGGTTATGGTTACTCAGAATGCGGTAATCAAACGTACACCTTTGATGGATTTCAGACGCAGACGTACATCAGGACTCTTTGCCATTAATTTGGATGAAGGCGACAGGCTTCTTTATGTTCTCAAAACAGAGGGAAATGAGGAAGTCATCGTTGCAAGCCATAAAGGAATGGCAGTAAGATTTAAAGAAACCGACGTAAGATGCATGGGCAGACAAGCAAGAGGTGTAAGGGCGATGAATCTTATTGGTGACTATGTTGTTGGTGCAGCCGTAATTCCCAATGATTATGAAGAACAAGGGCTTAGTGTCCTTACAATTTCCGAAAACGGTTTTGGCAAACGTAGTCCCATTGACGAGTTTTCCGTTCATAAACGTGGTGGAAAAGGCGTAACTTGCCATAAAGTTACGGCAAAAACAGGCCATGTTGCCGGAATTGCTGTTACAAACGAAGAAGACGAGATAATGCTAATTACAGACGGTGGAATAATTATTCGAACAACTGTGGACCAAATTCCGGTACACGGAAGAGCTACAGGCGGTGTCATCGTTATGAGAATGAACGAGGGATCTAAGATTGCAAGGTTTGCTTTAATTTCTGAAGAAAAGACAGAAGAAACTGACGTGTCTGCTTTAGATGATATGGATGATTTCGACAGCGATGATGCTTTGGTTTCAGTTGATTCCGATGAAGAAATTCAAGAGGATATCTTTGAAATTGATGACAGCGAAGTTTAAGGATATTAGTATATTTTAAGATTAAATTACCGTATACGCGGAGGAATAATAAAATATGTCAGCACAAGTTTTTGTATTTGAAAATGTTAAAGAAAAAGAAGAACGCCATAAACTGCTTCAATCTGCTTTGAGAGATTATAGCGGAATAGACAGTGCGGAGATAGTTTATAAATACAAAGAAAAACCTTCTATAAAAGGTGTTTCAAAAGATTTTTATGTAAGCGTTACTACAGT
Source organism: uncultured Oscillospiraceae bacterium (assembly GCA_964509125.1). GTDB lineage: Bacteria > Bacillota > Clostridia > Oscillospirales > CAG-382 > SIG653. The sequence continues at coordinate 98,033 of CAZDVZ010000001.1, forward strand.
AAGTGAAGTTATGGTTTGCGTTTTTTCCGAAAAGCCGGTAGGCATAGATGGAGAACTTATTTCGAAATTTAAAGAGGAAAATTTAAATTCGGATTATCTTTCTATGGCTGAAAAATTTTTCACAAGTGAAGAAGCAGACTTTTGCCGTGACGGCGATCCCATGAATTTTGCCAATGTATGGATAAGAAAAGAGGCATATTGTAAATACGCAGGAATAGGCATTAAGGACTTTCACACATTTTCTGTTTCTGATGGTGACAGACTTTATTCAAAAATCAAGGGTGTTCCGGTTAAAAAGTTTTCACCACAATTTCCCGGATCTTCAGATTATATGTTCGTCGTCGTAGGAGATGCTGATATATAATTTTTTAAAAGGGTATTGACAAAAGGTGCAAGCATGATTACAATGTAATCAGTGGTGTGTAAATTTCTTTTGCAATTATGTTTACTTTTTTGATAAATCAAAAGATAGGGAGAGTTTTTCATGAAGAAAAAGGTATTGTATATTTTCCTGATTTTGTTGATGTTGCTTAACTTTTCCGCCTTCCCTGCTTTTGCTTCTAAAGCGTTTACTGCTTCCCTAACCGGAGAAAATTATGCAGTTATGGGAGAAAAATATACTGTTATTGTTACATTTGGTAATTTTACTGAAAGCGAGTTTTTGGGTGCTACTTGTGTTGTAGATTACGATGCAGATATATTTGAAATAGACAATACGTATTTGTCTATTATTAGTGGAAGCGTTGAAGCGGAAAATGGAAAAAGCTTTGATACATATGCTATAATTGATGGAGAAAGCGGATGGGTATTTGGTGCTCATAACTCCGTATCCGGATCTGAAGGAGCATTTACAGTTAATTTGTTTAATGATTCAAACACAATAAATTCCCTCAAAGGATCATCTATTTCCTGTTTTATTGAATTTACTGTAAAATCTCAGGTTTCAAATTGTTTAAGCCGTATAAAAATCGATACAGATTCTGATCTTGTTGGAGCATTTTCAGAAACATTAATACAATCTAAATATGGAATCGGCAGTATTCTTTCCGTCAATGTAGTTGATAAAGCCCCTTCAGAGTATGAAACTTTAGTCCTTAATAATGAAAGTTCATATTCCGAAGTTTCAGGTGTTCTTTCGGGTTCTGATGCTGTTTTTGGAATTATTCCCAAAACAACAGTTGCGGATTTTAAAGCAAATTTTGAAAACCCTGATGATGAACTTACAGTAACTTTTGATGGAAGCCCCCTTTCTGATTCTCAGTTTGTCGCCACAGGTGCAATTGTTAAATTTATACAGTTAGGCACAGTTAAAGATTTGGCTGTTATCATTTGTAAAGGTGATGTGGACTCAAATGGATATGTTGATTCAACTGACTATGTTCAAATAAAAAAATATTTTTTGAATTTGTTTTCCATGTCAAATTCGTCAATGCTTGCAGCAGATATTGATGATAACGGCATCATTGATAGTACAGATTATTTAAGACTGAAAATGTATTTCCTCGGCACATATGATATTTATGCATAATTGAATTTAGATAAGAATCAACAAATGAAAGGTGATTTATTATGTTTTCAAGTTTTTTTAAAAGCAAAAGAGTTGGAGTTTCCGGTTTAGTTTTGTCTTTTGCATTACTTTTTGCCGTCATCGCCTCTTATCCCTTTGCTTCGGCAAGTTCAATTACAGGCGGATCCCCTGTAATTTCGGAAAACTATATAAGAGGTGTTGAGGAAAACCTCTCTTGCTCGCAGTTTAGAAGCACATATTCAGAATCTCTCCATGGTTCATCATATTCTCTGTATTCTTCCTCTGGAAAATATATTAGCTCTTCCAATGTTAATCATATAGTTTCTACAGGCGATTATATTGTAGATGGTAAAGATGCGAAATATACCATAGTGGTAACGGGTGACATTGATGGTGACGGGGTTATTGGCATAACTGACACGGCTGCTATCAAGCTCCATTTTGCAAAGACAATTACCTTAGAAAACGCAAATTTTCAAGCTGCTGATAATAATAACGATAATAGAGTAACCGCAACCGATTATTTGAGGCTTAAATATCATATCCAAAATAAGTATAATATACATGAAAACGAAAGCTATGAACCTGATGATACTACAACATCCGAATCTGATAATTCATTTGACGAAAGTGATTGGACATCCGGATGGATGTAATTGACGTGAGATAATTGTATCTTTTACTTATCAACTATATATTTTTAAAAATAACCGACTTCGTAAGCAGTTGTCTCTTTAAAGCTTTGAAGTCGGTTATTTAATACCGTTAGCAGAACATATGTTTAATTATTTGCATTTTATCTTCTCTTGATATGATATTGATATTATGAGCATTCCTAATTCATAATTTTTTTGTTTTTTCATTCGAATAAATCCAATGATTTTACCACATTAATTTTACGTTTGATGGGCATAATGTCATATTGTTTTTTTACCGCATTCTTGCTATTTTACCATATATCTTTCTTGCTACTTTTATTGTTAGTTCTACATAATTTATTTTGTTTCTGTTTTAATGTTTCGTTCCGTGTGCTATATAGCATCAATTTTTTTTATAATTCTTTATTTATATCAATTTGTTATCTGTTTTATATCTTTACACCGGCAAATATTATTTCAACTGATTTATTTATCTATATCCCGGCCTTACAATCTATAAATTCGAATTTGATTATTATAATCTAATTAATACATTTCCCTATCCTTCTTGACTTGTAGTCTCTATTTTTTAATTGTATGTATTAAAATTGCTATACACTAAAGTGAAAAACATAGTTAAAAAGTGAAAAACTATGTCATCATTAAATTTTTCACTTTTCAACATAGATTTTCACCTTCAATTTTGAATAATAGCATATTTACGCATATATCAAATTATCTATTTTATTAAAGTATTTTACTTTGTTTCATGTGAAACATTTTTTAGTATATTATGATTTTTTAACGTAAGATAAGCATTATACATATAAATTTGTATATTAACCGTATATATGAGTCACAGTTATACTCATGATATTAATTATTGTATTTAAGATGATTAATTTTAATCAATATAATATAGAAAAAATAAAATCTGCGTTGTTTCACGTGAAACGAAAAAATCGTGCTGTTACATATAGTTTTTGTTTTACCGTGGCTTATAAATAATTAAGTCTGATTTTACGTAGAACAATTTTATTAATGATTAAATATAATAAATTACATTTAAATTTATTATCTGAGCTAAAGTTTCACGTGAAACTACATTTAACCATACCATCAAAATGTAATTTGACGTGCAACGTACCCTCATATATAAAATATTTTTTTTAAAATTTCCGATGAGCTTTTATTTTATGCAGAAATTTTACTATGGTAATGCAAAGAGTATTAGTCTTTAGATATAGGATTCTACAGATTCAATTTAAAAGAGTAAATAATTTAGTTTCACGTGAAACAAAGTTGTGTCACAATTACAAATTAAGTTTAACGTGAAACAAAGTTGTGTCACAATTACAAATTAAGTTTAACGTGAAACAAAGTT
>CAZDVZ010000001.1:101682-130597 GCA_964509125.1 uncultured Oscillospiraceae bacterium
ACGTGAAACAAAGTTGTGTCACAATTACAAATTAAGTTTAACGTGAAACAAAGTTATGTCACAGTTACAAATTAAGTTTCACGTGAAACAAAGTTATGTCGCAATTACAAATTAAGTTTCACGTAAAACACTTTCAAATATTATTCTATTACAAACGATATAACATAAAATTGATTTTGATGAGTTCGATTATTCAATAAAAATAAATCAAATTATCCTGTTTCATGTGAAATACTTGAATATGAAATCAATTATATGGATATAAAATTTAATTATAAAATAATGCTTAGTGTATTGTATTTAAATGCAATTTAAAAGCTTAAAAGCAAATATAATTATAGCAAATTTTATAATAGAGCATACAATTAAACTATTTTATCATAATATATTAAGTTAAATAATGTAAAAGATGTTTTGATTCAATATCGATATTATTTTCTTCCTTTAACAATAGTATTTTTGAAATACTATTGTTAGTACCAAAACATTGAAAAAGTCGTTAAGCGCAAAATTTATATTCATGTTTTTCCAATCTTATAGAAATTGATTTTGAAAAGACAATCTTTTAACGTGGATATATGTAGAATACATATAAGTATTTGCATCATTAAATTATAAATAATTATTATAGTCTTAAGCATTGAAGTGATAAAACAAATGTTAAAAAAAGTGTGGAAAAGTGAAAAACTATAATCAGGTTATAATTACTTAGAAGTTAACAAAGTTATTTTACAGCAGTAAATTGATTTAATATACGTTGTTACAATACTATTTTAAATTTTTATAAAAAAAGAATAGTAGTATATAATATTAACACATCACAAGATGTGAAAAAAGCGGTTAAAATGTGAAAAACTAATATGATGTTTATGTTGAAGTATAATTTAAGAAGAATAATAGAGCAAACAGAGGTATTATTTAGAACATAAGTTCTATACTGCGAGATGTATAATTAATATTAAAACACTTAGTTTTAAAACTGCGAACTTGTTATATCAGAACATAAATAAGTTTTATAAATAAAATTGATTAAAATATCGGTTTAGCGATTGAAAAAAATGAATTGACCTGAAAAAATTTTATTCGGGGTGCGTTAGAATAAGTTGTGCAAAAGTTAATCGGGTGTGAAAATCTTTTCACACCCGATTTTAGAAAACACATTTAAAGAATAACCTATTTTTTAGAAATTAACTTCCATATAAAAAGCCGGAACTTTTTTATTATGTTAAAGCAAAATAAATTTGTATTAATGTGACCATAGTATATACAATACAACAGAAATGATAAATAACAATGCCGAAGAAACCATGGAAAATGCGGGCACTAATGTTAAGGTTCCTGCTGCAAGAAATGCGCCTGTGGCAAATGAGCAAGCCAATCCCGAAAAACATCCTATTATGGAAACACATTTGGTTCTGTATAATTTATTCACGTTTGACCCCCAATATAAATTACATTATAATTGTAATCTATCTTGGTCGCATAATCAACTGTTAAAATGAAAACAAATAAAGTTAAATTAATTGATTTTATAGTTTAAAGGGTTAGTATGTAAAAAAATATGGATAATTAAGTAAACCAAAGAAAAACATACGTGTGGTTACTCCGTATTATTATTGAAAATGACGTAATTAAGGAATGAAAATTGCCTTTGTTGATTTCACAACATTTCCTTCAGCGGAGAATAGGGAAGGATTTTCTTTCATTATCTCTTCGGGATCAATGCCGTATTCTTTTGAAATGCTCCACAAAGTCTCTGTGCTATTTGGATAATATAACGTGATGCAACTTTTATCTCTGGCTTCTCTTTCAGATTTTGCTTTAAAATTAGAAACAACGGTTTTTTCCTTCAATTCGTATTGTCTGATCGTGGCTGTAGCTGATACTCTTACAGTAATTATGTCTCTACCCGTCATCATCCCATTAACTTGAATGGGTGTTACAGAGCATTCACATCTTTTGCCGTTTTCAATCTCAGGAAAAATCTCTGTAAAATTCACATTAAATACTGCACAGTCGATGCCATTTTGCGATTTTCCCAAAACAGAAATTCCGCAGATTCCTTCAAGCTTATCTCCTTGGTCTGTATTCTCAAAAGACTCAACATCCATAACCGCTGACGTGTCAATTATTTCTGTTATCTCAGTATTCGGTAACTCAAATATTTTTTCAACCGTGAAAGGCCGGGAAATTATTCCTGTAAGCTCTTCATATGAAATTTTTTCAAAATCACATTCTAATATATTATTTGGAGAAAAAACATCTGTTGGAACATCTTCTGTTGATTCTTTAACTCTAAATAGCGTAAGCACGGGCGAGTAGGATATTTTTATAATTCTGTTTTCTCCGTAATTGTCAATATTTTTTTCCGATCTTTGATTTGATACAGTAAGAAAATAATATATAAGTGTATTTTCATTTATATCATCATCGGTTACAGTGAGTGAAACAGGCACAGAACGGGTAAACATAACATAATTTCCTTCACTCTCATAAAAGACCTTAAAAAGAGCGGAAGTGTTTAAAGTTGCCGAACCTATGTTTTTAATCATATCAATCGGAATTAGTTTAACCGTAGAGAATATAATATTATCAATTGGAGGATATGCTCCATCCAAAGTAAGTTCCTCCTCCAGATCAAATGACTTTGTTATGGGCGGCAAAAATTCCTGAGTGTTAAAAGGGGTAGTATTGTAAAATAAAACATTGTCACCCATTTCAGTATTTGGGATTTCCACGGAAAGTGTTTCTTTTGCATCCAAGCTTATTCTATTTTTGGATTTAATCATAAGTTTGCCCGGCGATAGAACTTTGCAACTGACAAAAGTGCAAAAAACTTTGGCGAAAGGCATAAGAGCGGAGGAATCCGATTTTGTATCAATTTCAACAAAAAATGGTTCACTAAAGCTTAAAGGGCATATTTTGCCGTCATCTTCCGATTCGTAAAGAATGTTACAATTATTCACCCCTTTTATTTCCGTAATTTTTCCGTTCATATGTGTGCTTTCTATTGACGGGGTGGAGTCTATTCGTATGAGCTTTGATATATTGGGCATATCATCCGGCACCCGAAACTCTTTTTCCCATTCTGAAATAACGCTGTCGCTATATACCGTTTTTGGAATATAAATGGTTTTCTTTGGAATATTCATATAAAAAACCGCCTTTCTGCATATATCGTTTACTATGGTATATGAGAGAGGCAGTTTTTTTATTCTTAATAATTTTCTGAAATTGAAATGAAAAGGTGAGCGAAGATTTTTATGCAGTCTTCAAATTCTTGCACAGAAAGATATTCATCATTTTCATGTGCACCGCCTTTTCCTTTTCCCAGCAGTGTGGAATATTTTTCTTGAGTGGCACCGAAAACATAGGTGTTGGGGAAGATTTTAGCGTATGTTCCTCCACCAATAGTGTATGGAGGAGAGTTATCTTCCGTAACTGTTCTGTAACTGTCCAAAAGAAGTTTGATCTCTTTGCTGTCTGCAGGTATATAGTACGGTTTGGAATTTCCATTTGAATTTAAAATAAATCCCTTTTCTTTGCAGAAATCTTCAATCTGATTTTGTATAGGTTCCCATGATTTTGTGACCGGGAGTCGTATATTAAAGGATTGGGTTATTGAGTCGCCTTCTGTTTTGGCAACTCCTGCAACACAAGTTAAATATCCGGAAGGATCATCGGAGCAGGCAATTCCCAATGTTTCGCCTTTATATTCGTTGGCGGCAGAACTTAAAAACTCAAAAGCAGATTTTTCCTTTTCTTCAAGAGGAATACACTTTAAAATATGATCTGCCAAAAGACCTATTGCATTAACTCCCGATTGTGGAATTGCTGCGTGTGCAGTAATTCCTTCTGCTGAAATTGTTTTTCCGTTTACTGTAATATTTTGTAATGATGCAACGCCCATATCTTCCCAAAGCTCGGCTGTGGCGTTTCCGGCAACAGCATTTTTAACTGTGCCTCCATTGAAACTCTTTACTTTTTTCAAACAGTGGGGTATCGTAATATATACGGTCATGATTCCTTTTTCACCGATACAAACGGGAAAATTTGCATCAGGCGTTATAGAAAAAAATGGAGCTTTATATTTTTTTAAGTAATAGGGGAGATCATTCATCCCCGTTTCTTCGTTGCAACCCGCAATGATGGAAATGTCGAAAGGAAGCTCTTTTCCATATTCTTCTTTCATGTATCTCATGGCGTACAAGGCGGCAACAAGAGGCCCTTTGTCATCCTCTGTTCCTCTGCCTATGAGCAGACCGTTTCTCACGGTGAGAGAAAATGGATCACAGCTCCAAGTTGAGCTTTCCGCAGGCACTACGTCAAGGTGCCCTATGATTCCCACTTCGTTTTCAAATCCCTCTTTGAAAGGTGATTGCTTTTTATTGTTGGATCTCAGCGTAACTTTTCCGCATCGATAATCTATATTTTCACATTGAAACCCATATTTTTCTCCCATTTTGAGAAAAACATCCAAAGCCTTTCCCACATTTTTACCAAAAACCATTTCTCCCCAAGGAGTGTCTTCCACGCTGGGAATAGAAATAATATCAGAAAGATCGTTTGTATATTCGTTTTTAATTTTTTCAATAAAACAATCAATTTTTTTAAGGTCTATCATAAACACTGTTTCCTTTATTGTCAATAGCAACGATGAGTGGGAAATCTTTAAAAACGATTCTTTTTACAGATTCGCATCCCAAGTCTTTGTATGCAATTTCTTCAAGATCAGTTATACATTTGGCGCATAAAGCACCTGCGCCTCCGATAGCGACAAGATAAACTCCACCATATGTTTTTAAAGCGTCTGTAACCTCTTTTGCACGGTCTCCTTTTCCTATTGTTGCAACAACGCCTTTACTGTGAAGGTATGGAGTAAAAGAATCCATTCGTGAAGATGTTGTTGGCCCAAATGATCCGCAAACAGCACCCGGCGGTGTCGGAGTTGGTCCGGCATAGTATATTACTGCGTCTTCCAGGGGAAACGGGGGTATTTCCGAAGCAACTATCCTTTTATGCGCCGCATCTCTTGCCGTGTAAGCTGTTCCGGAAAGCAATATTTCGTCCCCTGCGCATAACTCGTCAAGCGCATTTCTGAGTTGAGATGTGTTGTAGGATTTCATAAAATTATCCTTTATAAATGTGTGATGAAATTCTCTCAAGTGCCATTCTGAAAGTTTCTTCCGTCGTATTGAGAAGAGCCATTATTTCTCTTTCTTTTGCGGAGTATTCTTCAGCGGCTTTTTTTATCCCCTCAGAACTTAATTTGGCGTCGGCAAGAATGCTTTCAACTTGTTCGTTGGCGTTTATCCTTGCATCTGCAATAATTTTCTCCGCCTTTTTGTTAGCTTCTTCTATAACCTCAGAAGCCTTTACTTCTGCAAGAAGGAGTTTTTCACCCATATCTGTGCAAAGTTTTTCATATTTTTTCTTTGATTCTTCAAGATCATTGTCATAAGTTGGTGCGGAAACATTTTTTTCTTCACCTTTTTTCGTGAGACGTTTGATCTCGTCTTCCAAAGCTTTGATCTTTTCGTCTTTTTCGGCTAACTTGGATTCGTTCGCGTCGTTAAGCTGTTTTATAAATTTGTTTACTTCTTCTTTGTCATATCCTTTTTTGGATTCGGTGAAAACAGGCATGATTTTTCCCCTTTCAAGTATTCATATCTGCATAATAACACATTTTTCGTAAATTGAAAAGGGTTTTTTGGAAAATTCTTTATATTTTTTTAAATTTAAAAATATATTGTACCGTGAAAGGAGGGTAAAAGATTGAAGCTAATTGAGCTTGTGTGCACACTTCCTTGTGTTTTGCTACTTACGGCTTTCGGTATATATTTTACCTTTAAATCGAAATTTATACAGATGCATAGTGTTAAAAAGCTTTTTTCGGGCGAGAAAAACAAAGAGATGTTTCTTGCCTTTTCAACAGCGCTCGGAGGCACTGTGGGAGTGGGTAGCATTACGGGAATAGGCTATGCCATTTCGGAAGGCGGAGTGGGAAGCATATTTTGGATGTGGGTGCTGTCATTTTTCGGCATGGGGATAAAATATGCAGAAACCTATGTAGCGGTTGAGCATCGTGACAAAAATTTGGGCGGCGCAATGGTTGCTTTAAAAAAATCGGGCTTCCCAAAACTGGGAATTGCTTTCGCTTTTTTGGCATTGTGTGCATCGTTTGGCGGTGGAAATTCAGCTCAAAGCGGTGCAATGTCAGCGTCATTTTCCTCTGTGGGGGTATCTTCTGTTACTGTAGCTGTCGTTTCTGCTTTACTGCTTTATGCCGTGTTATTTGGCGGTCAAAAACGTATTGCTAAAGTTAATTCATATCTTGTACCTATAGCTACGGTTTTGTACGTATTGGGAACTCTTTTCATACTTTTTAAAACCGGGAAAAAAATACCTTTTGTGTTGTCCTCCATTGTGAAGGATGCTTTTGGATTAAAGCAAGTGAGTGGTGGATTTTCTGTATATTTTTTCACCAGGGCTTTAAGAGTCGGAGCTGTTAGAGGCGTTTTTTCCCACGAAGCGGGAATGGGATCTTCTCCCATTGCTCATGCGGGAGCGGAAAATGCCAAACCGTTCAATCAAGGTATTTGGGCAATAGCGGAAATCTATGTGGATACATTTGTAGTTGGAACTCTTACCGCGCTTTGCCTTATATGCAATGATACATATTCGGTCTCAGATCTGTTTTTAAAGTTTTTCGGAAGAGGCGGAGGCATAATTTTTGCATTATTTATTGGTGTATTTGCATTTGCGGCGGTTTTAAGCTGGTGCTATTACAGTGAATCGTGTATTAGATTTTTATTTGGAAAAAGAAGATTATTTTTTACACTATACAAATTTTTGGCAATAGGCGCTTTTGTGTTTGGATGCGTGGCGCCTATGGAGCTTTCTTGGGGAGCATCTGACATTTTAAACTGCCTAATGACATATCCCAATTTATTTTTACTTTTTATAAAAAGAAAGGAGATATTATATGACGAAGGAGCAGAGAAAAGAAAAAAAATATTGGGCAATGCCTGTGAGCGGTGTTTTGACAGAAACAAAAGCCCGTCTTTCGGGATTGAGCGATGAAGAAGCCGGTGAAAGGCTTCTTAAAGACGGAAAAAACACTTTTGAAATAAAGAAAAATAAAAGTTTTTTAAAGAAAATTTTCTCTCAGCTTGCGGATAAAATGATAATCATTTTGCTCATAGCCGCACTCATTTCATTTGGCGCATCGTTTTTCAGCGGAGAAAAGGATTATGATTGGATAACCATTCTTGCAATTGTTGCGGTAAATTCTATAATCGGAGCGGTTCAGGAAAGTAAAGCGGAACACGCTATGGAAGCTTTGAAAAAAATGACCGCTCCCGAAGCAACGGTGAGAAGAAACGGAGAGATAATAAAAATACACGCAGAGGATATAGTAAAAGGTGATATTGTAATTATATCAAAAGGAGATGTTGCTCCTGCGGATATACGCTTAATAAGCGGAGAATTTTTGACAGCCGATGAATCATCCTTGACGGGAGAATCTATGGAATCAGAAAAAGATCCGCTTTCTATGTGGGATGAAAATGCGCATATTTCCGATATATCCAATATGCTTTGGGCAGGTTGCCCTGTGATTTCGGGTCGCGGAGAAGGCGTTGTGGTTTCTACGGGAATACAAAGCAGAGTAGGTGCAATAGCGCATTCACTTTCTTCGTCGGAGAAAGAAAAAACGCCTCTTCAAAAGAAATTAGCTTCCGTTTCAACCGTTCTTGGAAACGGAGCGCTTATAATTTGCGCGTTGATCTTCATTTTTTCTCTTTTTAAAAAATTACCGGCGGCAGAAATGTTTTTAACCTCCGTTAGCCTTGCCGTTGCCGCTATTCCGGAGGGGCTTCCCGCAATCGTAACAGTTGTTTTAAGCCTTGGTATGCAAAAAATGGCAAAGCGCAGGGCGGTTGTAAAGTCGTTGCCCGCGGTTGAAACTTTAGGATGCGCAGAAGTGATTTGTACCGATAAAACCGGAACTCTCACTAAAAACAAAATGACAGTAATAGAAGAAGCGGGTGATTTAACCAATATATATAAAATATCACTTCTTTGCAACAATTTTTCTTCTCCTACGGAAAACGCTCTTAAAGAACGTGCAGAAAATATGGGGAATATGGATCTTTCAAAATATGTCCGCGTGGGAGAGATCCCCTTTGATTCTGTAAAAAAATATATGGCAACGGTGCATAAGTTTGAAAATGGTTTTTATGTTTCGTTGAAAGGTGCTCCGGAAGCTATTGAAGCATTTTGCCCCGGTACATATTTAAAAAAGGCAGAAGAAATGGCAGAAAAATCATTGAGGGTAATAGCCTTCGCATGGGCAGAAACCAAAAATGAACCTCTTCTTAAAGATATTTCACGGTTAAATTTTAAATTTGCAGGTTTATCCGGAATAAAAGACCCAATAAAAGAAGGCGTTAAGGAATCTATTGAAAAATGCCGCATGGCGGGGATTAAAACCGTTATGATAACCGGAGACAATCCTCACACAGCTAAAGCCATTGCAACAGAAGCGGGTTTTTCTTCGCCTTATGTTTTAACCGAAAAAGAGCTGATGTCGCTTTCAGCCGCCGAGAGAAAAAAAGAAATATTAAAAGGCAATGTTTTTTCGAGAGTTACTCCCGAATTCAAGGTGGAAGTGGTGGAGACGTATAAAAATGCAGGTTATACCGTGGCAATGACAGGCGATGGCGTTAATGACGCACCTGCACTTAAAGCAAGCGATATTGGATGTGCAATGGGAATAAGCGGAACAGAGGTGGCAAAAGAAGCGGCGGATATTGTTCTCACTGATGATAATTTTGTTACTATAGTGGATGCTGTTGAACAGGGAAGGGGGATATATGCTAATATAAGAAAAAGTGTTCACTTCCTTCTTTCTTGTAACATAGGAGAAATTTTAGTTATTCTTTGTGCAATTCTTGCATCAATGCCTTCGCCTCTTGCAGCAATACAGCTTCTCTGGGTGAATTTGGTTACTGATTCGCTTCCCGCCATAGCACTTGGCGCAGAACAAACGCCCAAAGATGTTATGAAGCAAAAACCCGTTAAGAAAAAAGAAGGCATATTTTCAGATGGAATGGGTTTTGAGATTGTGTTTGGAGGGGTTATAATTGGAATACTGTCCCTTTCCGCATATATAATAGGTGCAAATTTGGGTGGGCATTTCACAGGGCGCACAATGTCCTTTGCAGTGCTTTCACTCTCACAACTTTTTCACTCTTTCAACATGAAGAGCGGAGGATTGTTTTCAAATTTGTATCTGTTGGGAGCATTTTTGGTTTGTTCCGCGCTTCAACTTTCGGTTATAGTTATTCCTTCGCTGAGAGGGATATTTAAGACCGTTGCATTGGGCGGAAAAGAGTGGTGGATAGTTGGAATTTTGTCTGCGTCCGCATTGATTATCGGGAAAATTTTTAATTGGCTGAAAAAATAAAAAAAGAAGAGTTGTATCGATTATCAAAATTTGATACAACTCGTTTTTTTTAAACATTAATTAAGCTTTCGGTGTTAAAATACCAATGTAACGGATTTGTTTTTTCTACGTCTAAAAATTAAAGAACTGAACCGATATTGCGTTTGCAAGACCGATGCAGTTCTCAATTGTATCCCTTGTTTTATGCCAATTACTGAAGATTGTACTTCTTTTTGAATTTATCAACTCTACCGCCGGCATCAACAAATTTTTGTTTGCCGGTATAGAACGGATGGCATTTGGAACAGATGTCTACTTTAAGACTATCTTTTGTAGAAAGAGTTTTAAATTCTTCGCCGCATGCACAACGAACTGTTACCTCTTTGAGTACGGGATGGATGCCTTCTTTCATTAATTTTCCCTCACTTTCAAGTTGAAACTTTTTTTCATGCTTACGTAGTATAACACTCTTTTTCGAAAAAATCAATAGCTTTCCAAAAAAAATATTGAATTTATCTGAAAATTATCATTAAAAAAGTTTTAAAACGCATAAAAAAATTGTAAATGCGGGAAAAATAATAAAATAGGGTAGCTTGAAAAGTGAATTATTAATTTTTTTACATAAAGTATTGATTTTTTATAGATTATGTGGTATTATAAGTCTTTAGTAGTGATATGATATCATTGCTGGGATGGTTGTATTTATCGATATTGCTTATTTATCGGTGGTCAACGTATAAATTTTGAAGAGTTATAATGATACGGAGGATATTTTAAAATGGCAAACTATTCAAAAAGCAGTTTAAGGAAAAACTTTATTTTCCTTATGATTCTCATCGCATTAGTGGTATCTTTTACCGCTGTTCTTGTTGTGAGAACGATTTATATGTCTTCTTCACTTATTAAAGACAAAGATTTTGCCAAGGCTTTTGCAGAAGCACGCGGCGAATTTACCGGCGAGAAACTTTATCCGAAGGATATCACCCAGGATATGCTTAATGAATATGAGTATTTTGCATATACTGTAGAGTATGTGTCAGAAGATGGTGTGTATAAAAACGTAGTTTATCTGGGAGACAGCGTATATGCTGCCGAACAGCTCTCCGAGGCGGAAAACGACGTTGCCGATCTTTTGAAAGATCCTTCCTCAAAAGAAGAAGTATCAGAGGAGTCTTCAACTCAATCCGAAGATACAATATCCGAAGATACAGCATCTGACGCAGCAGACGATACAACATCCGACACAACAGACGACACAACATCCGACGCAGCGGACGATACAGCATCCGACACAACAGACGACACAACATCCGACGCAGCGGACGATACAGCATCCGACACAACAGACGACACAACATCTGACGCAGCAGATGATACAACATCCGACGTAACAGATGATACAACGGCTGAATCTTCCACAGAGGATTCTATCGTATCAACAGAACAGTCTTCCTCCGATTCCACAGATACAACGACGGACGACACCGAAGAAGTACATTATATCAAAATATATATCGATGAGCTTTCACCTGAAATTTTTGAAAACTTTAGAAATCTTAAATATATTTCCGCTTCCGGTGCAGCTGTAAGACAAAATTGGTATAACTACTATATGTATTATTACTACGGATATTACAGTTCTGTTCCTTCGGAAACTCAGATCGACTTTACTGAACTTAAAAACCTTGATTGCTTTAGCAACATGAAAGATCTTAAATATCTCGCTTTGGGATATTCCGGTCTTAATTCACTTAAAGGAATTGAAAATCTTCCATCTTTGAAATATTTTGAAATTTCAGGAACCGCAGTATCTTCATTCGAAGAACTCACCGCAGAAGCAGTTCCCAATCTTTTCAGCCTGTCTGCTTCCAATTTAGGCATTTCCGACATTTCGTCTTTGAACGACGCACCCAAGGGAATCCAGACTCTTGATTTGAGCCAAAACAACATTTCCGACATTTCTGTTATTTCCCAATTTAAAGAGCTCAAGAGTCTCATGCTTTATTACAACGAGATTGAAAATCTGGATGCCGTTAAAGAGCTAACCGAGATAAAGCTTATTAACGCTTCCTATAATAATATTGAAGATATGTCTTCTGTGGGATCTTTGGTTAATGCAAACACAATAGATCTTTCCAACAATAATATTGTGAAAGTTGACGGAATCGGAGCGCAAAATACAAAGCTTCAAACTCTCACTCTTTCCGGAAATGAAATCGCAGACTTGGGATCTATTGGTGAAGTTACAGCACTTGTAACTCTTGATCTCTCCAACAATGCAGAAAAATCCGAAGAAGAAACTTCCGAAGAATCATCAGAAGAAACAGAAGAAGAAAGTGACGCTAAAAAGACACTTAAGGATGTATCTGCGCTTGCAGGTCTTAAGAATCTCGAAACATTAACCCTTACGGGCAACGCAATTACCGATATTTCTACACTTACAGGGCTTAAGAGTCTTACAACTCTTGATGCATCTGACAACGAAATTGAAGTTCTCGGAAAATTATCGGAGAATATGCCCGCTCTTGAAACTCTCACTCTCAGCGATAACAAGCTTTCTGACATTTCCGCTCTCGAAGGACTTGAAAACTTGAAAGAACTCGACTTGGCAAACAATGCGGACATTTCCGATATTAGCGTATTTGAGAAGTTTGACCCCACAGTTCTTACAACTATCGATATTTCAGTTACCGTTGATGGCGAAGAAGAACAGGTAAACGAGAATATTAAAGTTTGGGATGCCCTCAAGAAATATGACGGCGCTACAATAACAGGACTACCGGAAGGCTTTGAGTTTGACTCCGACGACTCTTCCGAAGAAGATGAAACCTCTGAAGATGCATCCGGAGATGCATCTTCCGATGAAACATCTGAGGAAACATCCGACGATGCTTCCGAGGAAACAACTGAGGAAACATCCGACGATACTTCCGAGGAAACAACTGAGGAAACATCCGACGATACTTCCGATGAAACATCCGAGGAAATAAATTCGTAATAAAAAAGCAATAAATTACATACATAAATGTTTTGTATAATTGTTACGGTATATTCAGTTTTTCAATTAACCCAAGAAAGGATAACCGCTTTTGCGGTGCGTGAAATACTATGAAAAAATTAAATTGCGGAATAATTGGTGCTACCGGTATGGTAGGACAGAGATTCATTACATTGCTTGCTAAGCATCCTTACTTTGATATAGCTTTGCTTGCTGCCAGTGTAAGAAGCGCAGGAAAAACATACGAAGAAGCTGTGGGAAACAGATGGCGTATGCCTACTCCTATGCCCGAATCTGTAAAAAATATGGTAATTGTTGATGCTTCAAACATAGAAGCTATTGCAGATAAGGTGGATTTTGTCTTTTGCGCGGTTGATATGTCTAAAGACGAAATAAAAGTACTTGAAGAGGCTTATGCGAAAGCGGAGATTCCCGTAATTTCTAACAATTCTGCAAACAGAATGACTTTAGATGTACCTATGGTTATTCCCGAACTTAACCCTCATCACCTTGAAGTTATTGAACATCAGAAAAAGCGTTTGGGAACGACAAAGGGCTTTATTGCAGTTAAGCCCAACTGTTCTATCCAGAGCTACGTTCCCGCTCTTACTCCGCTTATGAAGTACGACATTTCTAAAATTAATGTTGTTACATTCCAGGCAATTTCCGGCGCAGGAAAAACTTTTGAAAGCTTTCCGGAAATCGTTGACAATGTAATTCCTTACATTGGCGGCGAAGAAGAAAAAAGCGAAAAAGAGCCTCTTAAAATTTGGGGTACGCTTGAAAATGGGATTATTATTCCGGCAACTACACCCAACATTTCTGCGCAGTGCATTCGTGTTCCTGCGTCTGACGGACACCTTGCTGCTATCTCTATAAGCTTTTCCAGAATCAAGCCGAGCGCTGATGAGATTATAGACATTTGGAGAAACTTCCAAGGAAGGCCTCAAGAACTTCAACTTCCCAGTGCACCGAAACAGTTCTTGACATACTTTGAGGAGTTTAATCGTCCGCAAACAGGCCTTGACCGCAATATTGAAAATGGTATGGGCATTTCTTTGGGTAGACTCAGATCCGATACAGTATTTGACTACAAGTTTATTGGACTTTCTCATAATACTTTAAGAGGAGCTGCAGGCGGCGCTGTGTTAATTGCAGAGCTTCTTTACAGAGAAGGATATTTGTATTAATTCTTTTGTTGCGAAAGGGGCGTTTGGAAAATGAAACGAAAAATTATCGCAGCGGCTTTAACGGTTGTTATGTTATTTGCTTTTTCTGCTGTATGTTTAGCAGATGAGTATGCTTTTGAAATGGAAGCAAGCTCTGATACAAAAACGGCAAATAACGGTGATACATTCTCTGTTACCTTTTATGTAAATAAAATATCTCACGCCGATGGTATTCTTGCCATTGATGCATATATTCGCTATAACCCTTCCCATTTAAAACTGGCAGGAATAGAAGGTATAGTTCCTTCTTCGTGGGAAAAGTATGATCTTATTTATAGCGAAAACTCAAAAGGTGCGGAAACAGAAGTTGAAATGAGATTTTTCTGGGATGGATCTAACTTCACCAAAGACATTTCAGTATTTGCTGACGATCAATTTGGGTTTAAAGTTGATTTTAATGTCATTACGGCAAATTCTGTAAGTAGCAGTGTGGTTGTGGTGAATGATAACCTTTCCGGTACAACAGGACTTAGTTCCCTTGAAAGCGTATCCGGTCTTGGAACTTCCTACACGATAAGCCTTAATAAAACCAATAGCGCTGTCGATGATAATAGTGGTGAAGATATGAGTTCATCTTTCGATGGAAATACCGGAGATCAATCTGTAAATTCTGATGAATCCCAAACTACATCCGAGAACTCATCATCTTTGGAAGAAACATCGTCCCCAAGCGGAGAATCACCGTCCGATGAAGGTGATTCGGCAGAAGATATTGATGATGTTAACTCTCAGACCCCTTCCGATGCTTCTTTGGAAGGTAGTTCCGCAATGGCAAACGATTCAGATGTGTCATCGTCCGAAGGGTCCGGCGGGTTTGGTTTCATCGGATGGATAGCAGTTGTTTGCATTATCATTGCAGGCGTTGCAGTTGTGGTTTATGTTCTTAAAAACAAAAAAAACGATATGAATCCGGTAAACCCCGGTTAATTTGATCATAAAAAAATTTGAAGCTTTTTATTTCTAAAATAAAAAAGCTTCAAATTTACATATAATGCTTAAAGAGAGGAAACCGAGATGAAAAAATATGATATTGCAGTTATAGGCGGCGGTTTTGCAGGTGTTGGTGCGGCAATAGCCGCGGGGCGCGAGGGCAAGAAAGTTATTTTGATTGAGAAATATAACTGTTTGGGCGGTGCCGCTGCGTTTGACCTTGTAAATCCTTTTATGAAATATTGGACCACCTTTGACGGTAAGCGTGTTGATCTTAGTGCGGGTATATTTACTGAGATAGTTCAAAAATTAAATGAATATAATGCAATTTGCAAACATGATCCTAAGTGTTTCAACGAAGAAGTTTTAAAGCTGATATTAAACCGCATGATAATAGAAGCGGGTGTTAATTTGCTTTATCAAACATACGTAACAGGCGTCATAAAAGAGAATGGTGAAATTAAAGCAGTTAAAGTGTCCAATGTTTCGGGCAATAGTGAAATATATGCAGATTATTTCATTGATGCCACGGGAGACGCAAATTTGTCTGCTCTTGCAGAATGTCCGTTTAATTTAGGCAGAGAAAGTGACAATCTTTGCCAACCTATGACTCTTTGTTTCAGAGTTGCGAACATGGATCAAGGGCTGTTTTTCAAAAAAAGACAGGAAATCGATATTCTTTATAATCAATTTCAAAAAGAGGGAAAGATCAAAAATCCAAGAGAAAATGTTTTGATATTTTTCACGGTTTTAGATGGAATTATGCATTTTAACACAACAAGAGTTGTAAAACTTGATCCGACAAACGCCGAAGATGTAACAAAGGCAGAAATTGAAGCAAGAGAGCAAGTTTTTGAAATGCACAACTTCCTTAAAGAAAACTTTGAAGCTTTCAAAGATAGCGTCGTTATATCTACGGGTATTCAGATCGGTGTTAGAGAGAGCCGTATGATTCAAGGCGAATATACTCTTACAAAGAATGATTTATTGGCTTTCACTCACTTTGAAGACGGCATTGCTGCTTGCAATTATGATATAGATATTCACAGTCCCGACGGCAGTGGAACAAGTCACTACTTTTTCCCCGAAGGAAAATACTACACAATTCCTTATAGATGCCTTATTCCAAAGGGCGTAAACAATCTTTTGGTTGCAGGAAGATGCGTTTCCGCTGATCATGATGCACAAGCTTCGTTAAGAATTATGCCTGTTTGCTGTACGTTAGGTGAGGCCGCCGGCGTTGCCGCTTCTCTGGCTCATACATCGGACGTTTCTGTAAGAGACGTAGATGTTAAGGAATTGAGAAGTAAGCTCAGAGAGAAAAATGCTTTTATAGATTGATATAAAACTCTAAAAATGAAAATTCCCCTTAGAATCCTCTTTAGGCAAAAGAAATCCAAATACATTTTGCCTAAGTTTGTGAAGAAATCTAAGGGGATTTATTTAGTTAAAAGAGATTCAAAACCTTGATGTATCGAAGGAACATTTTGAATATCCTCTTATAAAAAACAATTTATCGTGGGATCCTCGATGAAATGATTTGAAAATAAACTATATGTGGAAAAAGTGATATAAAAAGTCGTAACTGCAAAACACAAATATATAACAACCCAATAATATGCTTTGAAAAAAATGTTAAAAGGTAATCGGATGTGAAAATCTGTTTTCACATCCGATCTTTTGGTTTATTAAAATTTTACTAACGTCCGGGTTTTTGAGGTCTCGTTGTGCCTCCTTGCATACCACCCTGCATTCCACCCTGCATACCGCCCTGCATACCGCCTTGCATACCGCCTTGCATTCCACTATTGCCGCCGGCGACGGTGGAGTATTGTGAAATGCTGGAAATTAAGGATCCCCCACTGTAACTATTAGAGGAATAAAGGCCGTTTACGCATTCTCCGCTTCCTGTTCCGCCTACATATATGCTATAGGTTTCACCTGTTTTAAGTTCGGGAGAAGAAAAAACTAAGTGTCCGAATTGTTTTGAGGTTTTAAATACGATTATAGCGTTTCCGGAAGAATCTTTAATTGCTATTGTAGTTCCCGCAGATCCGTTGCAATATGATCCGAAAGTACATTGCGTTGTTCCGGTTGTGCTGCTTAATATCTCGTTCGCCATACCGCTGCTACCTATAGATAAAAGTGTTCCGCCTGTGATAGTAATGCTTCCATTATGATCGATTGAGCTGTTTCCACCGTTTGTAGGCCCTTCACAAAGAATGGTGCCACCGGAAATTGAAATGCTTCCGTTAGAGTCCAAACCGTCTCCTGAGGCGTTGACGTAAAGTAAACCGCCACTTATCTTAACTTGACAGTTTGAATTGTTTTGCATTCCGCCCATTCCGCTACTTCCTGAACCATCGGATGCGTTCAATCCGTCATCAGACGCTTTTACCGTTGTTGTACCGCCTGATATGTTAATCTTTAATGCTTCGATTCCTTCGTATGAACGCGTAATATTGATTTCACCGCCGATAATGTTAATGGTATTATCCGCATGAATGCCATCATCTCCCGAAGAAACAGTTATTTTTCCGTCTTTTATGTTTACAGTACCGTTTGAGTGAACAGCATCGTCGGTAGATGTGACAGAAATAGTTCCACCTGATATAGTAATATCATTTGTACCTTTAATACCTTTTTTGGAGTCGGTAGAGCTTGAAGCTCCGCTTCCCGAGTTAATATTAATAGTACCGCCGCTAATACACACGCCGTTTTCACCTTGAATACCATCTAAGGCAGAGGTGATTTTGATATTTCCATCTTCGATATTTACAAATCCAACATTTCCGCCATTGGCATTTGATGATTGTATTCCGTCTGCGCCTGAATTTATGGTAATGTTACCGCCGCATATACCAACGCAGTCTTTTCCTTTGATACCGTCATTTTTTGATGTTACGTTTATTGTGCCGTCGCAAATTTTCAACTTGTCTTTACATTGAATTCCGTTTTTAAATGATGCTTCAACAATAAGAGTGCCTTTTCCGTTGAAAGTCAAATCGTCTTTGGAGAATATGGCGGCGGAAGGCTCTTCATTCTCCGCATCGTCATAAGTATAGCTTTCGCCATCCTTGAAAGTATTTACCGTTCCTTCGGAAAGAGTTACAACAACTTTATCCGCAGATGCGACGTAAAGAGGAGCGGATGTTTCACAAACCACAGAAACACCATTTAATATCAATCTAACAGGTTTTGAATCGGAAGAGTCAACGATAATTCTTCCCAAGAGACTTCCGCTTAAAATGTATGTTCCGCTTTGGGATATGGTAACTGTCCCTCCGTCATTTTTTGCGCCTTGTCCGTTTATTGTTACAGACGTCCCGTCGCAAGTTATGGTGGTAGTTTCGTTTTCTTCAAAATCCACCTTCAGATCTGTTTCTTTGTAAGAAACATTATAATCTAAATTTTCTGCTGTTCCATTTTCTGTAACTTGTGAATTGTTCTCCTTTTCCTGCTCAAAAATACCATCACTTTCGCTGTTGGTTTCGCTTTCGGCTGTTGAATTTGTACCATCTGCAGAGCTTGTAAAGGAATCAGAAATGGATATGCTTTCCGATGACTCTTCATTACTACACGAGGAAAGAATCAACGAAGCGAGTATTAAAGAAATTATAATTGGAAAAAAATGTTTTTTCAAAGTGTTCACCTTCTGTGCGCATAGTTTTTACAAGAGGATTATATTTTCCCAGGCTTAAATATAACTTAAATTCTTTTAAATCTCAATCTTAATGAATTTGTTACAACGCAAATTGAGCTCATGCTCATTGCCAGAGCGGCAATTGGTGGAGACATCTCCAAAAACGGAATTGCTCCTGCTGCAATAGGAATACAAATAGAATTGTAAATAAGTGCCCAAAATAAATTTTGTTTTATTATGGAAAGTGAGTTTCTCCCTAATTTTACTGCAGAAGAAACTTTGGTAAGGTTTTCGGACATTGTAACTATATCTGCGGCTTCAACAGAAATGTCTGTTCCGCTACTAACTGCAATGCCTACATTGGCACTTATAAGGGAAGGCGCATCATTTGTGCCGTCTCCGACCATAATCACCTTTTCGCCTTTTTCCTTCAAGGAACGTATATATTTTTCTTTATCTGAAGGAAGGAGAGAAAATTTATATTCGTCAATCCCTGTCAGAGTAGCAATTTCGGTTACGCTGCTTTCGTTATCGCCACTTAACATAACTACTTTTATACCCATAGCTTTAAGACGTGATACGCATTCCGAGGCATCGTCTCGCGGCACGTCCGAAAGAGCGATATATCCAATGTATTTTTCGTCCGCCGCAAAATAAAGAACGGTTTTTCCTTTTTCAGTGATGAGCGGAACAGAAATATTGTTGTCTTCCATTAACTTAAGATTGCCGCCAAGAATGCGTTTGTTGTCTAAAAAAGCCTCAACTCCTCTACCGGGAATCGTTGAGAAGCCTGTAACTTTTTCGGGTTCTATGTGCTTATAATAATCTTTTATGGCATATGCCGTTGGATGTGAGCTTTGCGCCTCAATGGAGGCGGCATATCTCCCTAAAAGTTGGGGATCGTTTCCCTCTGCGTCTGTCACTGTAAGCTTTCCGGTTGTGACAGTTCCCGTTTTATCAAAAATTACAGTGGTTGTTCGTCCCGTTTCTTCAAGGGCGGCGGCGTTTTTGATGAGTATTCCTTTGCTTGCGCCTTTTCCCACTGCAGCCATTACTGCCGCAGGGGTCGCAAGCCCCAAAGCGCACGGGCAGGAAACGACCAAAACTGCTACCGCGTGACTTATTGCCGCAGATAGATCCCCAAATACTGCGTGACATAATCCTGTAACAAGTGCCGCCAAAATAACTGCGGGCACAAAAAACTTGCTGATTTTGTCTGCAAATCGTGCAATTGGTGCTTTTGTGGCAGAGGCTTCTTCCATGAGGGATGCGATTTTATCTACAACTCTGTCGCCACCAACGCTTAACGCCTCCATTTTTACGTATCCGGATAAATTTATGGAAGAAGAAATTATCTCGTCGCCAACGGAAAGGTCAGCGGGCAAGCTTTCACCGGTTATGGCGCTTGTGTCAAAAGAAGCGTTCCCTTCAATTATGATACCGTCAACGGGAACAGTTGCCCCTTCTTTTATTATAACAACGTCACCCTCTATAATTTCAGAAACCGGTATTGTGTAAATGCCGTTTCCTCTTTCCACCTCTGCTGTGTCGGGGATGAGGCTCATAAATTCTCCTATGGAGTCAAATGCTTTTTTCTTAACATTGCTT
Source organism: uncultured Oscillospiraceae bacterium (assembly GCA_964509125.1). Classification (GTDB taxonomy): domain Bacteria; phylum Bacillota; class Clostridia; order Oscillospirales; family CAG-382; genus SIG653. Next base: position 121,539 of record CAZDVZ010000001.1, read on the forward strand.
TCAATGTATTTTCCCAGCGAGACTACCGTGAAGATCATAATTGCCCCGTCAAAATAATAATTTCCACCATTTAAAATGGAAAAAGTGCTATATGCAATAGAGGCGGTAACACCGGTTATTACTAAAGATTCCATGTTGGGTGAAAGGGAGATAAAGCCTTTTATCCCTCTTGAAAAATACTGAGCGCAGATAATACACGTTGCGACAGAAAGGGAAAGCTGAACGATGCCGGATATTATGTGATCATCGATGAAATGCATCGCTAAGTGGGAAAGGATCATGATCAGGACGCAAATGATGATTCTTATTCCGGGATGATCACTCTTTGCTTCTTTGGGCTCTTTTCCCTTTTCGTAAATTTCAAATCCAAGACCTTTTACTGCTTTAATAATTTCTGCGTCGCTTTCACCGTCAAATTCCACGTTAAGATATCCGGAAGCGAGGGATGCTGTGGCAGATTTTACATTCTCCATGGAACATAGCTTGCTTTCAATGGAGTTTACGCATGACTGGCATCTTATTGTTTGGACTTTGTATGTTTTTTTCATCTGTAATAGCCTTCCTTGAGGTGATTAAAATATGAAAAAGAGGGCTTTGAATCACTCCAAAAAACCCTCAACTATTACTGTTTCTGCTTCTTCTGTGTCTAACCCCAATGTTTGAAGTTTGAGAAGCTGCTCGTTATTTATTCTACCTATAGCGGCTTCGTGTATCATTTCTGCATTTGCGTTGTTGGCAACAATTTCGGGAATGGAAGTTACCACTGCGTTATTCATAATAATAGAATCGCACTGAATGTGAGCGGCGCAAGGAGCATTTCCTATGGCGCGTGGATGAAAAATTTGCTTCGAAGAATCCCTCGCAACAGATCTGGATATCACCCTCAAGGACGAACCTTCTCCATCAAGAGAGATATCAACATCGGATTTTGCAATTTGGTCATCGTGTGTGACCAACCGCTCTGTCATGTTAAGCTTGGCGTTTTTTCCAACTTTTGCAAAAGTTCTGCGGTCTGTGGATGTTACACCTTCAATTTGTGTTGTGTCCAGATCGAAAACAGAATTTTCTTCCATATATATCTCAGTGATGGGATTCATTATTTTACTTCCCTCACCGCCGCCAAAGTGTTTTTCGATGTATTTTACTTTTGCACCTTTAGATAAATGAAATGCGTGTACTCCGTCATGCCTACTTGAGTTGCAGCTGTCACTGTTGTGTATTCCGCATCCGGCAACAATTTCACATTCTGCATTTTCTCCAACGTAAAAATCGTTATATACAAGTTCGGAAATGCCGCCATCCGTTATGATTACGGGGATATGCACTTTTTCACCTTTGGAATTTGGTTTGATATATATGTCAATGCCGCTTTTTTCTGTTTTGGGTTTTATTTGTACATTTTCCGTAGACTGTCTTATTACGCCTTCGCCATTTTTTCGAACATTAACCGCACCTTCGGGAATGACAGGCATATCCGCAATGGTTTTCAGCAGAGAAAAATCATCTATAGATAATAATTTTTTTGAAAGATTTAAAAGGTCAGATGCCATTTGTTTATCCATCCGTGTTATTTTATTTGAGTAAACTACAGGATTTATTAAAAAACCCCGAAAGTTTTGGAAGCATTTCACCACCGGGTGCAATTTCTGATATTTTGCCTCCGGAAATAACTGCAATTCTGTCAGCAAGCTGCATTATTCGTTCCTGGTGAGAAATGATTATTGTTGTACCTTTTCCTTTTTGTGCGCCGAAAGTGTCAACAAGCATATTAAAGCTCCAAAGATCAATTCCCGCTTCCGGTTCGTCATATATGGAAATTTTCAAGTTCCTTGCTAAAATAGAAGCAACTTCAATCCTTTTAAGTTCTCCGCCTGAAAGAGAAGTATCCAATGGGCGGTTTAAATATTCTTTTTGGCAAAGGCCAACTTTTGAAAGGAGATTGCAACAGCAATCCTCGCTGAATTTATCGCCGCAAGCTATAGAAAGTAACTTTTTTACAGTAAGCCCTTTAAAGCGGGGAGGGGTTTGAAATGCATAGCCAATGCCTTTTTTTGCCCTTTCTGTTATGGGGAGAGACGTAATATCTTCTCCATCTAAAATAATTTGTCCCGATGTGGGCGAAACTATGCCCATGATTATTTTTGCCAGCGTTGTTTTGCCACCACCGTTGGGGCCCGTGAAAAGGAGGATCTCTCCATCGTTCACCGTGAGACTTATGTCGTTTATTATTGTTTTGTTGTCTGCTGTAAAGATAATATTTTTTAGTTCAAGCATATTATTAGTCGGCAACTATATCGTTAAAAGAGTTGTCCGAATCCTTTTTAACTTTTTTTAAAATTCCCTTTGAAACATCTGTTACATAGTCAAAGGCTTCTTCGTCTAAAAATGATAACCCTGTTTTTATATCCCGGATGTATGTTTTGTTGTGTATATCCGACCCTATAACGCCAATATACCCCTTTTCCAAAAATTTAATCAGCTTTTTCCTGTGGAAAAATTTGGATAGAGATGAGACGTTTATTTGAGCAACGCACCCCATTTCCAAAAGGGAAACAAGATTTTTTTCTTTCATCAAGAAAGGGTATCTGTCGATGTGTGCAAGGATCGGTATAATATTGTGAGAATACACAAGCTGCCTGAGCATGGCTTCTGTGGAGTTTGTGAGTTCTTGTTCATACAAAAGCTCTGTAAGCATAAATTTTCCGCCGTTATCAATGGTAAGAGGCGTCAAGTCCTCGTTGTTGAAAATTATAGGCTCAAGATATGCTTCGCATCCCAAATGAAGCTTTGGAACGGGCGTTTGTTTTTCGCTTAAAGCTTTTGCAAAAATTTCACATGATGCTTTTCTTCTTGCGGCAAATTCTTCTACGTTTTCTTTGCCGGGATAAAAATGAGGAGATAAGATTACATGAGATGCCCCAAGAGATTGCATAGTCTCAAGGAGAAACAAGGAATCTTCAACGGTTTTGGCACCGTCATCAATGCCGGGAAGAATATGTGTGTGGAAATCAACCATTTTTGTGTCTCCGCGCTATTCTGCGCTGTCTGCCTGGGTGTCTACCTTGATAAATTCGTCGGTTTCAAGTTTATCCCCGTATCGTTCTTTGTCTCCGTACGTTGCGGCGTAGCTGTAAGAATTATAACCCCCGTACCTTCCGTACTTGCTGTATCTCGATGAGCGCTTTCCGTAAGATTTTCCCATTATATCCGAATTGGCACCATTGAATACTACACCGATAACTTTTGCTGCGATAAACTGCAGAGAGTTCATCGCTTGGCGCACCTCGTCGTGAGTAGAATGATCTTGTCTCACAACCAAAACAACGCCGTCAGAGACGCGTGCAAGGCTAAGTCCGTCCGAAAGGACATTGATGGGTGGAGTGTCAATGAGTATATAATCATACTTTTCCGAAAGACGGTTCAGCAGATCTTTCATTCTGTCGCTACCTAACATTTCCGAAGGGTTTGGGACAGGAATACCTGCTGTCAAAACATTAAGGTCATTATACTTTTCCAAAACTTGAACAGAATCTTCAAAGGTTGACATCTTACTTAGAACATTACTTAATCCCGATGTGTTTTTTATACCAAATGTCCTGTGAAGTCTTGGCTTTAAAAGGTCACAATCTATTAGTATAACCTTATAAAAAGCTTTTGAAAGGGAAACCGCTATGTTGGAAACCGTAGTAGATTTTCCCTCTGAAGGCATTGGGCTTGTAAATGTTATAACCTTACACCCATCTTTAATGAGAGACAAAACAATGTTTGTTCTTATCGCTTTGTAAGATTCTTTAACGGAAAATGACAGAAGCTTTTCCGACTCTGTTTCGGGATGGTAACCCGATGTATAAATTTTTCTTTCCGAGCGGATATTTTTCTTTTCGAACATTCGGGCACCTCCTTACTTTGATGATTTAGACTTTTTATTTTTCGATTTCGCTTTATCTTTATCTTTATCTTTATCTTTATCTTCGGCTTTTGCAGAAGCTTGGTAATATGCGTCATATCCGCTGTACGAATATTTTCCCATTTTTTTACTCGCCTTCGAGTCGAAGGATGGAACTACACCCAACACGGGAACACCGTACGCTTCAAGTTCGGAAACGGCTTTGATTCTTATGTCTCTTATTTCTTTAATATATCCGATCAAAAATGCCAAAACAGCACCCACTGTCGCTAAAATTAAGGAAAGGTATTTGGATTTCGAAACCGTAGGAGTGACAGGGCGAGGTGCTTCTATCTCATCAACACTGTTTACTTCAAATGTGGCTAAGTAACTGCGTACATGGGGGTATAGAGCCTTGGTTATATCCTCTGTCAGCTCTTTGTCGTAAGTGTATACGGTAAAACGAACAATGGCAGAGTCAGACCGCTTTTCCGTCGAAACACAATTTTTAATATACGATGAGGTGATGTTTGGGTTTTCCCGCCATTTTTCGGGAAGCGTCTCTCGGAGACCGTCGTAAAATGTGTATGTGTTCAATATAATAAGGTATGTGTCGGCGTATTTGGCTTCCGTCTCCATATACTTTGCATACTCTTCGGCGCTTGCCGACGTGGTGTGAATATATAATTCGGTATAAGAACTATATGAAACACTTGTGGAACGAAGCGTAATATAGTACCCAAGGGCATAAAACGCAATAGCAAACAAGAGCATAACAACGAAAAAGCGCTTTAAAACTTTAACGACTTTTTCAAAAGAAAAGGATAAATTCACTTTTCTGTCCTCCTAAACAATATTTCAAGCTTCGGCATATACCGACACGGATATGTATTTAACATATAAAATAAACCCTATTAAATATAACAAAAATTTTCCGTTTTGTCAAGATAAAAAGCAAATATATTATTGACAATCCGAGATTTATGTAGTAAAATAACTCCGATAAGCGGATACTGTTTCCCGATATTTCGGGTGTAACGATGTTATCCGTGGAAAATAAGAGAAGAAAGACAGGTTGAAACTATTATGTCAGACAGAGTATTTAATTTTTCCGCGGGACCTTCCATGCTCCCTTTAGAAGTACTTGAAAAAGCTTCCTTGGAACTTTGTAATTATCACGGTTCAGGTATGAGCGTTATGGAAATGAGCCACCGTTCGGCAGTATACGAAGAAATAATTAACGCTGCAGAAGCTTCTCTCAGAAAGCTTATGAACATCCCCGACAACTATAAGGTTCTTTTCCTTCAAGGTGGCGCAACTGCACAGTTTGCCGCTGTTGCCATGAATTTTATGACAAAGAACAAAAAGGCAGATTATATCGTTTCCGGACAATTTTCCGGTAAAGCCGCAGAAGAAGCTGCAAAGTACGGCGAAGTAAAAATAATTGCAAGTTCTAAAGATAAGAATTTTACATATGTACCCAAGGTTGAAAAAAGTGATATTTCACCTGATGCGGACTATGTGCACATCTGCTATAATAACACTATTTTCGGTACCGTTTATAACTATGTTCCCGACACCGGCGACATCCCCCTTATTGCAGATATGTCATCCGGCATCCTTTCACGTCCTATTGATGTTAGCAAATACGCTGTAATTTATGCGGGCGCACAAAAGAATATTGGACCGGCAGGCGTTACGCTTGTTATCGTAAGAGAAGATATGCTCGGAAATGCTGCGCCTAACACCCCTGTCATTCTTAACTATACAGTTCAGGCTCAAAATGGCTCTATGTATAATACGCCTCCCACATATGGTATCTATTTTGCGGGACTTGTGTTTGATTATCTCCTTGAGAAGGGCGGACTTGAGGCCATGGAGAAAATCAATGTCGCTAAAGCGAATATGCTTTATGATTATCTTGAATCCTCAAAACTTTTCAAAGCAACCGCAGAAAAAGAGCATCGTTCTCTCATGAATGTTTGCTTTGTTACGGGCGACGCCGAGCTTGACAAAAAGTTCTGTTCTGCTGCAACTAAGGCAGGATTTGTAAATCTTAAGGGTCACAGATCTGTAGGCGGTATGAGAGCGTCTATCTACAATGCAATGCCTACAGAGGGTGTAGAAAAGCTCGTTGAATTTATGAAGGCTTTTGAAAAAGAAAATGCATAATTTGAGAGGGAAAAATGAGCAACATTAAACTTTTAAACAAAATTAGCAAATACGGAACCGATAAATTTGACTCTGCAAAATATAATGTTTCCGAATCCGTTGAGGCTCCCGATGCAATAATGGTGCGCTCCGCTTCAATGCACGAAATGGAATTTGGAAAAGAACTTCTTGCCATTGCGCGTTGCGGCGCAGGCGTGAATAACATCCCTTGCGACAAATGCGCGGAGCAGGGCATTGTTGTTTTCAATACGCCGGGTGCAAACGCGAACGGCGTTAAGGAGCTTGCTATAGCATCCCTCCTTATGGCTTCCAGGGATATCGTAGGAGGTATCGAATGGGTAAACGGACTGGCTGGCACAGAAGATGTTGCAAAAGCGGTTGAAAAAGGAAAGTCTGCTTTTGTAGGCCCTGAACTCAAGGGGAAAACTTTGGGTATTATTGGACTTGGTGCTATTGGCGGCATGGTTGCAAACGCAGCTTTGGCCCTTGGTATGAACGTCCTTGGATGCGATCCTTACATGACGGTAGATGCTGCTTGGAGGCTTGATACCAATGTTAAAAAAGCGGAAACTTTCGAAGATGTTTATGCCGCGAGCGATTATATTTCCATCCACGTTCCCGCAACTCCTCAAACAAAGGGAATGATCAACGCTGCATCTATGGCTATTATGAAGGACGGCGTTAGAATTATTAACCTTTCCAGGGCGGATCTTGTAAATATTGAGGATATGAAAGCTGCATTAGAGTCCGGCAAGGTTTCAAGATATGTGACGGATTTCCCGAATAATGAAACAGTTGGCGTTAAGGGAATCGTTTCAACTCCTCACTTAGGCGCATCCACTCCGGAATCAGAAGATAACTGTGCTATCATGGCTGCAGAAGAACTTATTGATTTTATTGAAAACGGAAATATCAGACATAGTGTAAACTACCCTGACACGTTCTTACCCAAAGCCGGCGAAAAGAGAATTGTTGTTCTTCATGAAAATATTCCCAATGTTCTTACACAGCTTTCGGGCGTTCTTGGAAATGACGGAATCAATATCGAGGGTATGATCAATCGCTCTAAAAATACAAAAGCTTGTACATTGATTGATTCCAATTCGGATATAAGCGAAAAAATGATTGCCGATATTTCAGCCGTTGATGGTGTCATCAGAGTTAGAGTCATATAAGTATATTATAATCATTAGGATGGGGACGATGAATGCGTTCCCATCTTTCGCTTTAAAAGCAGAGCAAACAACTTGAGCAAAAACGGTTGGGGCCGTTTTGATATATTTACATATTTTCCACGAAGAATGTTTACAAAATTTTCCTTATTTTTCTGCCTTTGCCTATTGACAAAAATCCTTTTTTATGATAACATTTCATACTGCGCTTGCCATACTTTAGGGCGAGTGCGTCCGTGCGCATTAAAATGAAAAAATATGCGTTTTAAAGTGGAATTTTATATTGGAAGTTTGCAAAATGTAAAAAAACACCAAGTTTTTTGCAAAAATTTTGTGACAATGATGAAGGAGTGATTGTGCAAATGGTTAAAAGCTGTAAGTTGGGCAGAAATGAAAGAATGTCATTTTCAAAGCACGAAGAAGTGCTTGAAATGCCGGATCTTATAGAGATTCAGAAAAAATCCTTCAAAGAGTTTATCGAAAAAGGAATTAAAGAAGTTTTGGAAGATGTTTCGCCTATGGTGGACTATTCCGGAAACCTTATTATCGAATTTTACGATTATTCTTTGAGCGACACTCCCAGATTTTCCGTAGAAGAGTGTAAAGAGAGAGATGTTGACTATTCTGTACGTTTTACCGTGAAGGCTCGTCTTATTAATAAGGCGACGGGAAATATCATTAACCAAAATGAGATCTTCATGGGTAATTTCCCAATGATGACCGATGGCGGTACGTTCATTATCAACGGCGCAGAGAGAGTTATTGTTTCTCAGATAGTTCGTTCTCCCGGTGCATATTATGAGAGCACCAGTGATAAAAACGGAAAAGAACTTTTTTCTTCTACTATCATCCCTTACAGAGGCGCATGGCTTGAATATGAAACAGACGCTTCCGATGTCTTTTATGTAAGGATCGACAAAAACAGAAAGCTTCCCGTAACTGTTCTTCTCAGAGCATTTGGTTTAGGCGAGGATGAGCAGATATATGAGCTTTTCGGAAGAGAAGAAAAGCTTGTTAAAACGGCTGAGAAGGATATTTCTGTTTCCGAAGCGTTGAAATATAAAACCTCTCCTTCCGACGAGGCGCTTAAGGAGATCTATAAAAAGCTTCGTCCCGGAGATCCTCCTATCGTAGAAAGTGCACAGGTTCTTCTTAATAACCTTTTCTTTGATACTAAACGCTATGAGATCTCTTCTGTAGGAAGATACAAGTTTAATAAAAAGTTAGGACTTGCAAAGCGTATTGTCGGTTTATCTTTGGCTGAGCCTGCTGTTTCTCCAATTACCGGCGAAATTATATGTATGCCCGGCGAAAAGCTTACAAAAGAAGATGCGGAACTTATTGAAAACAATGCTGTTTGGAGAGTTGTTGTTGAGGCAGAAGACGGCGAAAACGTGGTTGTTCTTTCCAATAAGACCGTTGATGCAGAAAAGCTCTGTGGAATATCCAACGAAGAGTTGGGACTTTCCGAAAAAGTTAGCATTGATCCTTTTATGGAGATATTAAACGAAGTAGGCACATCGGATCTTGATGCTCTTCGTGATGCGATAAGAGATAGACAAAACGAACTTGTTGCAAAACATATTACTCTTGATGACATTTTTGCGTCTGTTAACTATATGCTCAACTTGAGCCATGGTGTTGGAAGTTGTGACGACATTGACCACTTGGGCAACAGAAGACTTCGTTCTGTTGGGGAGCTTTTGCTCAATCAGCTCAGAATCGGCTTCTCCCGCATGGATAGAAATGTTAAAGATAAAATGAACGTGCAGAATATGGAATCTGTTACTGTTCAGTCGCTTATTAATACAAGGCCCATTTCTGCTGCT
>CAZDVZ010000002.1:0-33291 GCA_964509125.1 uncultured Oscillospiraceae bacterium
TATGGAATCTGTTACTGTTCAGTCGCTTATTAATACAAGGCCCATTTCTGCTGCTATCAGAAATTTCTTTGGATCATCTCCTCTTTCCCAGTTTATGGACCAAACAAACCCGTTGGCGGAGCTTACTCACAAACGCCGTTTGTCGGCTTTGGGTCCCGGCGGTTTGAGCAGAGACAGAGCGTCTTTCGAGGTTAGAGACGTTCACTATACCCACTACGGCCGCATGTGTCCCATTGAAACCCCTGAAGGTCCTAACATCGGTCTTATTTCTTACCTTTCCACTTATGCAAAGGTGAATAAATTCGGATTTATCGAGGCTCCTTACAGAGTTGTTAAAGATGGTGTTGTTACAAAAGAGATAAAATATCTCACGGCGGACGAAGAGGATGAGTGTATCGTAGCGACTGCCGACGAACTTTTGGATGAAAACGGAAGATTCGTAAACAAAAAGGTGGTTTGCAGACAAAAGGACTACATCGGAGAGTTTGCTCCCGAAGAAGTTGATATGATGGACGTATCCGCCAAAATGGTTGTTTCCGTTGCAACGGCTATGATCCCCTTCCTTGAGAATGACGATAACTCCAGAGCCCTCATGGGATCCAACATGCAGAAGCAAGCCGTTCCTCTTATGGTTACCGAAGCACCTATTGTTGCTACAGGCATGGAATATAAAGCTGCCAAGGATTCTTGGGTAATGATACATGCTGTCCGTGATGGCGTTGTAGAATCCGTAACGGCAGATAGGGTTATCACTCGTGCTTCCGACGGCACAAAAAATGTATATAAACTTACAAAATTCAAACGCTCCAACCAGGGTACTTGTGTAAACCAACGTCCCGTTGTTCATAAGGGCGACATTGTTAAAGAAGGCGATCTCATTGCTGATGGTCCTTCTACAAGTAATGGTGAAGTATCTTTGGGTAAAAATGTTCTCATAGGCTTTATGACGTGGGAAGGATATAACTATGAAGACGCCGTTCTTCTTAATGAACGGTTGGTAAGGGATGATGTATATACCTCAATACATATTGAGGAATATATGTGCGAATCACGCGATACAAAGTTAGGTCCTGAGGAAATTACTCGCGATATTCCCAACGTGGGTGATGCAGTTCTTGAAGATCTTGACGAGAACGGTATTATCAGAATCGGTGCGGAGGTTCGTTCGGGCGACATTCTTGTTGGTAAAGTAACGCCAAAAGGCGAAACAGAGCTTACTCCCGATGAAAGGCTTCTCAGAGCTATTTTCGGTGAAAAAGCGAGAGATGTAAGAGATACGTCTTTGAAACTTCCACACGGTGAACAAGGCATCGTTCTTGATGTAAAAGAATTTTCAAGGGACGATTGCGATGTCCTTCAACCGGGCGTAATTAAGGTTGTAAGAGTTTATATTGCTCAAAAACGTAAGATTTCAGTTGGCGATAAAATGGCCGGTCGTCACGGTAATAAGGGTGTTATTTCCAGAATACTTCCTTCCGAAGATATGCCTTTCTTGCCTGACGGTACACCTCTTGATATAGTTTTGAATCCTCTCGGCGTTCCTTCCCGTATGAACATCGGACAGGTTCTTGAAGTTCACCTTGGTATTGCAGCCAAGAAATTGGGTTGGAAGGTTATGACACCTGTATTTGACGGTGCTAACGAGAGAGATATCGCAGAATGCCTTAGAATGGCAGGTCTGCGTGATGACGGTAAGACTATTCTTTACGATGGTAGAACAGGTGAGCCGTTCGACAATCCTGTAACCGTTGGATATGTATACTTCCTTAAACTCCATCACTTGGTAGATGATAAGATCCATGCAAGATCTACAGGTCCTTATTCTCTCGTTACGCAACAGCCATTGGGTGGTAAGGCTCAATTCGGCGGTCAGCGTTTTGGTGAAATGGAAGTTTGGGCACTTGAGGCTTATGGTGCCGCATACACACTTCAGGAAATTCTTACCGTTAAGTCCGACGATATTAAAGGACGTCTTAAAGCGTTCCAAGCTATCGTTGAGGGCAGAAATATACCCAAACCAAGCGTTCCCGCTTCTTTCAAGGTTCTTGTTAAAGAGCTCCAGTCACTCGGTTTGGATATAAGAGTATTCGATAAGGAAGATAACGAAATTCCTTTGAAGGATTATTCCGATGAGAACGAGAGTCCTGTAAGCAAGTCCGAAGAGGTTGATGAATCCATGTTGGGTGAGGCAATGGTGCCCGAAAACCTTGAGGGAATGCAAGATGTTGATGAAGATCCTTCTTTGGAATATACAGAATTTGACGATGAGAGCGGCCATGCCTCATCAGAAGATATGGATGAAGAATAATTTGGTGGAGGTAACAGACTATGGAAAATGAAAACATTGAATTTGAGTCGATACAGATAGGTCTTGCATCTCCCGAAAAAATCCGCAGTTGGTCTTACGGCGAAGTAAAAAAGCCGGAAACCATTAACTACAGGAGTTTAAAGCCCGAAAAAGACGGTCTTTTCTGCGAAAGAATCTTTGGGCCTCAAAAGGATTGGGAATGTAGTTGCGGTAAATATAAGAGAGTCCACGAAAAAGGACAGGTTTGCGAAAAATGTGGTGTTGAGATCACTACTAACAAGGTAAGACGTGAGAGAATGGGTCACGTAGAGCTTGCCGCTCCCGTTTCTCATTTTTGGTACTTCCGTGCTATACCTTCAAGACTTGGTCTTATGCTTGATCTTTCTCCGAAGAATCTTGAAAAAGTTCTTTATTTCGCAAGTTACATCGTTCTTGATCCCGGCCCTGTTGACTCTTTGAAGAAGAAACAGATTCTTACAGAAGCTCAATATAAAGAATACTATGAAAGATACGAAGACGATTTCAGAGTAGGCATCGGCGCGGAAGCAATTAAAGAGCTTCTTCAAGAGATCGATTTGGAGTCTCTTGCTGCCTACCTTAAAAACGAGCTTATTACAGCTCAAGGACAGCGCAAGGCAAAATTTGTAAAACGCCTTGAAGTTGTAGAAGCATTTCGTACTTCGGGCAATAAACCCGAATGGATGATCTTGGACGTGCTTCCTATCATTCCTCCGGAGATTCGTCCCATGGTACAGCTTGATGGCGGCAGATTTGCCACATCAGATCTTAATGACCTTTACAGACGTGTTATTAACAGAAACAATCGTTTGAGAAAGCTCATGGATCTTAGAGCTCCCGATATAATAATTCGCAACGAAAAGCGTATGCTTCAAGAAGCGGTTGACTCGTTGATTGATAACGGCAAGCGTAGCCGTGCGGTTATCGGAGCGAACACACGTCCTCTTAAATCACTTTCTGAGATGCTCAGAGGTAAGCAAGGACGTTTCAGACAAAACCTTTTGGGTAAGCGTGTTGACTATTCAGGACGTTCTGTTATTGTTGTAGGACCTGAACTTAAGATATATCAATGCGGACTTCCGAAGGAAATGGCGCTTGAGCTTTTCAAACCTTTTGTTATGAAAACGCTTGTTGCGTCAGGAACAGCTAAAAATATCAAAGACGCTAAAAAGAGAGTTGAGCGTGCCACCGATGAGGTTTGGGACGCACTTGAAGGAGTAATAAAGGAACATCCTGTTCTTCTCAATAGAGCTCCTACGCTCCATAGACTTTCTATTCAGGCGTTCGAACCCATACTTGTTGAAGGCAGAGCAATAAAACTTCATCCTCTTGTATGTACAGCATTTAACGCCGACTTTGACGGTGACCAGATGCCTGTTCACGTTCCTCTTTCCGTAGAGGCTCAGGCTGAAGCAAGATTCCTTATGCTTTCCGCAAACAACTTGCTTAAACCCGTAAACGGAAAAGCGGTTACAATTCCTTCTCAGGATATGGTTCTCGGTTCCTTCTATTTGACAATGGAAAAAGAAGGCGAGATTGGCGAGGGAAGCATCTTCAAAGATTACGAAGAAGCTCAAATGGCATATCAGAACGGCGATTTGGGACTCCACGCTCCCATCACCGTAAGGATGACGAGAGAGGTTAGAGGCGAGCAAAAGACAGGTCTTGTTCATTCCACGTTGGGAAGACTTATATTTAACAGCTATATTCCTCAGGACCTTGGATTTGTTGATAGAAATGATCCTGAAAATGATTTTGTGCCTGAGATAGATTTTGTTACAACCAGCTCTGAACTTGGTCAGATCGTTGACCGCTGCATAAGAGTGCACGGAACAGCAAAAACTTGCGAAGTGCTTGATATGATGAAATCTATGGGATTCAAGTATTCTACAAGGGCCGCTATTACCATATCGATTTATGATATGACAATACCTCCCGAAAAACAATCTTTGATTGCAGAATCTGAAGCGAGAGTAGATAAAATCAACGAATTTTTCCGCAAAGGCTTGCTATCCGAAGACGAAAGAAGCAAACGTGTTGTTGATGAGTGGAGCGCTTGTACAAATAGAGTTACAGATGCTCTTAAGCGCAACCTTGATAAATATAATCCTTTGAACTTGATGTCCACATCCGGTGCCAGAGGTAACATTAAGCAGATAAGACAGCTTGCAGGTATGCGTGGACTTATGTTCGCCGCTACCGGTAAGACTATCGAAATGCCAATTAAGGCTAACTTCCGTGAAGGCATGAAAGTTCTTGAATACTTTATCGCTGCCCGTGGTGCCCGTAAGGGTCTTGCGGATACAGCTTTGAGAACGGCTGACTCCGGCTATCTTACAAGAAGACTTGTAGATGTATCTCAAGAAGTAATTATCAGAGAGCATGATTGTCATGACACAAGAGGACTTGTTGTTCGTAAGATCGTTGACGTTGTTGGCGAAGGCAAAGAGGCTGTTATAGAGCCGTTTATTAACAGACTTGTGGGAAGATATACCGTTGATAAGGTAGTAAATCCCAAAACCGGTGAAGTTATTGTTCCCGCAAATGGATTGATTAAAGAGTCCGATGCTTCTGCAATCGTTGCGGCGGGAATCGAGGAAGTTCGTATTCGTTCCGTTATCAACTGTAAAGCTCAGCGCGGTATCTGCGTACATTGCTACGGTGCTGACCTTGCAACGGGACTTCCTGTAAGCATCGGCGAATCCGTTGGTATCATCGCTGCACAGTCTATCGGTGAACCGGGTACACAGCTTACCATGAGAACATTCCACACAGGTGGTGTTGCAGGTAGCGATATTACCCAAGGTCTTCCCCGTGTTGAAGAAATTTTTGAAGCTCGCAAGCCAAAGAAATCTTCGGAACTTGCAGAGATCGACGGTATCGTGAGAATTGAAGACGGCAAGAGAAACAAACAGATAACTATAGTTAACGATGCAGACGGTACAGCGGCAACAGTAGCGATTCCCGGTGCTGCAAGAATATTGGTAAAAGACGGCGAAAGAGTTGTTAAGTGCCAAAAACTTACAGAGGGAACCGAAACCCCGGCAGATATTTTACGTATCAGCGGACTTGATGCTGTTTACGAGTATATCATCAAGGAGATCCAGCGCGTTTACGGCTTACAAGGCGTTGAAATTAACGATAAGCATATTGAAGTCATAGCACGTCAGATGACTAAAAAGGTTAAAATTGAAAGTGCCGGCGATACAGAGCTTCTTGTCGGGGCGTCTGTTGATTGCGCAGAGGTTCTTGCGGCGAATGAAGAAATTCAAAGGAAGAACGCTAACGGCGAAACAGAAGTTCCTCTTCTTGAGGCAACATACTCGCCAATGCTTTTGGGTATTACCAAGGCGTCACTTTCAACGGAAAGCTTCCTTTCGGCGGCTTCATTCCAGGAAACTACCAAGGTTCTTACAGAGGCTGCTATTAAAGGTAAACGTGATCCCCTTATCGGCTTGAAAGAAAATGTTATCATCGGTAAGCTTATTCCGGCGGGTACCGGTTTGAAGCATTATAACAGAGTTGACATTGTAAGCAATGAACAAGAGGAAGAAACCGGCGCGTACGATCTTCATTACGGACAGCCTTCCTAAAAAATTGCAAAAGAGATCATCACACCTTGGCGTATAAAACGTCAACGGGATGATATAAAAAATACTCAAGAAAGGAGAGATATTGTGCCTACATTTAACCAGCTCGTAAGACAAGGAAGAAAACAGTCGGTGTGGAAATCCAAATCCCCTGTTCTTCAAAAGACTTACAACTCTCTCAAAAAGGAAATGGTTGATCTTCCTTCTCCTCAGAAGAGAGGCGTTTGCACAAAGGTAGCTATTAAAACACCTAAAAAGCCTAACTCTGCTCAACGTAAGATCGCAAGAGTAAGACTTACAAACGGTCTTGAAGTAACAGCGTATATCCCCGGCATCGGTCACAACCTTCAGGAACACTCTGTTGTTCTCATCAGAGGCGGAAGAGTAAAGGACCTCCCCGGTGTACGTTACCACATCATCCGCGGAACTCTTGATACCAACGGCGTAGCCAAGAGAAACCAGTCTCGTTCTAAGTATGGTGCCAAGAGACCCAAGGCTTAAGAACCGACAAACCGAAACGGTATTTTTGTTCGTGCTAAGTAGGCTGATATCCTCATAGATATAAGGATAAAACCCATAAGCACTGACGGAAAGAAATTTTCGAGTACCTGAGAATTCATTCAAAAAATATGAAGGAGGGAAGTAAAGTGCCAAGAAGAGTGCATAATTTCAAAAGAGACGTTTTGCCCGATCCTATGTACAACTCTGTATTGGTTACAAAGCTCATCAACAACATAATGTACGACGGTAAAAAAGGCGTTGCACAGAAAATCGTTTATGATGCATTTGCAACAGTAGAGGCAAAATCAGGCGAAAACGCATTAGAGCAATTCCAAAAAGCTCTTGATAACATTATGCCCAATCTTGAAGTAAAGTCTGTTCGTAGAGGCGGATCTAACTATCAGGTTCCTATGGAAGTAAGACCTGAGAGAAGACAAACTCTTGGACTTCGTTGGCTTGTAACATATTCCAGAGCCAGAAGCGACAAACGTATGTCTGACCGTCTTGCAAACGAGATTCTTGACGCCATCAACAACACCGGTGCAGCTGTTAAGAAGAAAGACGATACCCATAGAATGGCAGAAGCAAACAAAGCGTTTGCACATTACAAATGGTAATTTTGTAATATATTTAATAATATCTTTCGTCCGACCCATAAGGGTCGGGCGAAATTTAGAAATGAAAGAAAAGAAGTAGTAAAAAAGGTAGGAGAATAATTATGCCCGGATATCCACTTGAACGTGTGAGAAATATAGGTATAATGGCACATATCGATGCCGGTAAGACCACAACATCTGAAAGAATACTCTTTTATACTAAAAAGACTCACAAATTGGGTGAAACACACGAAGGCGCGGCCACAATGGACTATATGAAGCAGGAGCAGGAACGCGGTATTACTATCACGTCCGCTGCAACAACTTGCTTTTGGAAAGATCATAGAATTAACATAATCGACACCCCGGGACACGTTGACTTTACTGTAGAGGTAGAACGGTCCCTTAGAGTACTTGACGGAGCTGTTGCGGTATTTTGCGCCAAAGGCGGTGTAGAACCACAGTCTGAAACCGTTTGGCATCAGGCAGAGAAATATAAGGTTCCGAGAATGGCATACGTTAATAAGATGGATATTAACGGCGCTAACTTCTTCCGAGTTGTGGAAATGATGAAGGAACGTCTTAAGGCAAATGCTGTTCCTCTTCAACTTCCCATAGGAGCATCGGAGACATTTGTGGGCCTTGTTGACCTTGTAGAAATGAAGGCCTATTATTACAGCGGCGCTCAGGATGCGGATGCACCTGTTGAAGTAAAAGAAGTTCCCGCAGATATGCTGGAACTTTGCAATGAATACAGAGAAAAATTGATTGAAGCCGCTGCAGATGCAGACGATGACCTTATGATGAAATTCCTTGAGGGCGAAGAAATCTCTCAAGAGGAACTTAAAGCCGCTATAAGAAAAGCAACATTGTCCATCAAAATGATTCCTGTTGTTTGCGGTACATCGTTTAAAAACAAAGGCGTAAGAAAACTTCTTGACGCAGTTGTTGAATATTTACCTTCCCCGGTTGATGTAGGAAGCATTACAGGCGTGAACCCCGATAGTAGAGACGAAGAATCCAGAGATCCCGATCTCAAGGCTCCTTTCTCAGCTTTGATATTCAAAATTGTTTCCGATCCATACGGAAAACTTTGTTTCTTCAGAGTTTATTCGGGAACTGTTAAATCAGGCGAAACCGTTTATAACTCCAACAACGGAAAACGTGAACGCTTGGGAAGAATCGTGCTTATGCACGCAAACCATAGAGAAGACGTTGAAGAGATCGGTGCAGGCGAGATTGGTGCAATTGTAGGTCTTAAGAATACAACAACGGGTGATACGCTTTGTGATGAAAGCAAACCTATCGTATTAGGTGCTATCGATTTCCCGGAACCTGTTATAAGAATTGCTATAGAACCCAAAACAAAAGCGGGTCAAGAAAAAATGGGTATAGCGCTCTCAAAGCTTGCTGAAGAAGATCCTTCTTTCCAAACATATACAGATGAGGAAACCGGTCAAACTATTATAGCGGGTATGGGTGAGCTCCACCTTGAAATTATTGTTGATAGACTTCTCCGTGAATATAGAGTAGAAGCTAATGTAGGTAAACCTCGTGTATCATATCGTGAAACGATTACTACAAAAGGTAATGCGGATGAAAAATTCGTTCGTCAAAGCGGCGGTCACGGTCAGTACGGCCATGTTAAGATTGAGATAGAGCCCAACGAACCCGGCGCCGGCTTTACATTTGAGAGCAAGGTCGTTGGCGGTAACATCCCCAAAGAATATATTCCTGCGGTTGAAGCAGGTATCAAGGGCGCAATGCAAAGCGGCACTTTGGCAGGCTATCCTGTAGTTGATGTAAAAGTAACACTTTTGGACGGATCTTATCACGAAGTAGACTCCTCCGAGATGGCGTTTAAGATAGCCGGCTCAATGGCATTTAAAGCTGCTATGAAGAGGGCAAACCCTGTTCTTACAGAGCCTATTATGAAAACATCCGTTATCTGTCCTGACGAGTATTTGGGATCCGTTATTGGTGATATCAGCGTTCGTAGAGGTCAAATTTCCGGTACAGAGCCTATGGGCGGTGTTCAACAGATTACAGCAAATGTACCGCTTTCAGAAATGTTTGGATATTCGAACACGATCCGTTCGATGACTCAAGGAAGAGGACAGTACACTATGGAGCCGAGCCACTTTGCGGAAGTTCCCAAATCCATTCTTGAAAAAATCATTTCAGGAAAAATTGAAAACTGATAATATACCACCGTCACAAGCTTCTATTGATGCAAATCGATTTTTCGGCAAAAAGCAACAATTTTTAGAGTTTTTTCAAAAAAACCCTTGACAGAAGAAGAAATTGTGATATAATATAATGTGATAGCACGAGCGTTTGGATAAGTTTTCCAAATGGTGTGTGCCCACAAACAGAATAAAAAAATAAAAAAAATACAAGATATCCATTAGGAGGATCAATTTTAATGGCAAAGGCAAAATTTGAAAGAAGCAAGCCTCACGTTAATATCGGTACAATTGGTCACGTTGACCATGGTAAGACAACTCTTACAGCTGCTATTACAAAGACACTTGCACTTAAAGACAACTCTATCGAATTTCTCGCATACGACCAGATCGACAATGCTCCCGAAGAAAAAGCAAGAGGTATTACGATCAACACACGTCACGTTGAATATACAACTGACAACCGTCACTATGCACACGTTGACTGTCCCGGCCACGCTGACTATGTTAAAAACATGATCACCGGTGCTGCTCAGATGGACGGTGCTATCCTCGTTGTTGCTGCATCCGACGGACCTATGCAACAAACTCGTGAACACATCCTTCTCGCTCGTCAGGTTGGCGTTCCTGCAATGTGCGTATTCATGAACAAATGCGACCTCGTTGACGACGAAGAACTTCTCGAACTCGTTGAAATGGAAATCAGAGAACTTCTCAACCAGTACGAATTCCCCGGTGATGAAATTCCCATCATCCGTGGCTCTGCAAGAGTTGCTCTTGATTCTGCAAACACAGATACATCAGCTCCCGAATATGAGTCCATCATGAAGCTCATGGAAGCTGTTGATAGCTACATTCCTACACCTGACCGTAAGGCTGATATGCCTTTCCTTATGCCTGTTGAAGACGTTTTCTCTATCACAGGTCGTGGTACTGTTTCCACAGGTCGTGTAGAAAGAGGTACTGTTAAACTTAATGACCAAATCGAAATCGTTGGTCTTTCTGACGAAAAACGTACAACAGTTGTTACCGGTATCGAAATGTTCCGTAAACTCCTCGACTTTGCAGAAGCCGGCGATAATATCGGCTGCTTGCTCAGAGGCGTTCAGAAGAACGAAATCGAAAGAGGACAAGTTCTCTGTAAACCCGGTTCAATCAACCCCCATACAAAATTTGTTGGTCAGGTTTACGTTCTTACAGAAAAAGAAGGTGGCCGTCATAAGCCCTTCTTCACCAACTACCGTCCTCAGTTCTACTTCAGAACAACAGACGTTACAGGCTCCATCACCCTTCCTGAAGGCGTTGATATGTGCCGTCCCGGCGATAACGTAGATATGGCAGTTGAACTTATCACTCCTATCGCTATCGAAAAAGGACTTCGTTTTGCTATCCGTGAAGGTGGTAGAACAGTTGGTTCCGGTGTTGTTATTGACATCAAATAATTAAAGTTTATAACTTTTTAGCTGTCGCAGAGAAATCTGCGACAGTTTTTCATTTAGAAGCAAAACATTTTGAACAGTTTTTGTTTATATGCGGGGTATTTGATGCGGGCAAAAGGGAAAAGCGCTTCATGTGTAGATAATATGTTTGGGGGTGCATTGTTTACTAAAATTGCATTTTGTTAGATATGTACAAAAAAATAAAATATACTATAGATTTTTTCATAATAAGATGATATAATTGAGCGCAGTAGAAAATAAATAGGAGGAATAATGAAATTGCGCAAAAGAGTTGTATTGTTGTCAATTATTACTGCTATCGCCTTGTGTTTCGTAGGGTGTAATGTAGATAAAAATGTAACATTGGATTCATCCTCGGGCGGAGACGAGCCTCAAACGGATGTTGGTAAAAATAATATATCGGAAGAATTTATAAATGAATCGAATGATCAATCAAAAATAGAAACAGAGGAGATTATATATGAAAAGGTAAATAACCCTTTTCTTGAGTCTGCTGCCGATCCTAACATCGCTTGTTATAAAGGAAAATATTATTATTGTTTTCCGGGCGAAGGCGGCATATGCATTTCTTCTTTTGATTCTTTGGGAGAGGCGACTTACAAGGGAGCTGTTAGAGTGTGGGAAGCACCACGGAATACAATGTATTCTGAAGAGATTTGGGCACCTGAATTACATAGAATCGATGATGCGTGGTATATTTATTTTGCCGCTTCCGATGGAGACAACGACAACCACAGAATGTTTGTTCTTAAGTGTGAAGACGAAGATCCATTAACCGGCTTTGAATTTGTAGGTCAAGTAACAGACGAAAAGGATAAGTGGGCTATCGACGGAACGATATTTGAATATCGTGACGAGCTTTATTTTTGTTGGTCAGGCTGGCCCGGCGATGAGAACGGTGTACAAAGAATATACATTGCCCGTATGTCTTCTCCCACGGAAATTTCAAGTAAAAGAGTGTGGATATCTACCCCGATTTTAGAATGGGAAACAAAAGGCGGCTCTCCGCTTGTTAACGAGGGGCCATGTGCCATAGTTGACGGAGATTATCTAACAATACTTTATTCTGCAAGCGGAAGTTGGTGCGATGATTATTGTATAGGTCAACTTATATTTCAAGGTGGCGACATTTTGGATGAAGATTGTTGGTTTAAAAATCCCACACCCATTTTGTCCAAAGATTGCGGATTATTTTACGGGCCGGGACATTGTAGTGTTGTTCCCGACGAAAACGAAAATTTGTGGATCGTTTTTCATGCAAATTTAAAACCCGGAACAGGTTGGAGCGGTAGAAGTGGTTGGATGTATCCAATAAAAATAAACGAGGATGGTGTCGTTGAAGTGATTTTATATGAAAACGACTAAAATCTTTGTCAGATAGAAAAAATAGTGTTGACAAATAGTGCAAAATGCTGTAAAATAAGTATGATTTAAATAAATATACATTGTCCCTTTTGGGACGAACGGAGGATTTATGATATCAGCTGGTGATTTTAAAAACGGACTTACATTTGAGATGGATGGACAGGTAATGCAAATTATCGAGTTCCAACACGTAAAACCCGGTAAAGGAGCGGCTTTTGTTAGAACAAAGCTTCGCAATGTTATATCCGGATCTGTTGTTGAACAGACATTTAACCCCACGGCGAAATTCCCGCCCGCAGTAATTGAACGCAAAGATATGGTGTATAGCTATAAAGATGAAGACCTTTATTACTTCATGGATCAGGAAACATTTGATATGGTTCCTCTTAATGCAGAACTTCTTCCTGAAAACTTTAAGTTTGTTAAAGAAGAAATGGTTGTTCGCCTTATGTCCTATAAGGGCAAAGTTTTCTCGGTTGAGCCTCCTATGTTTGTTGAGCTTGAAGTTGTTGATACAGAGCCCGGCTTTACAGGGAACACCGCAACAAATGCTCTTAAACCCTGCACTTTAGAAACAGGAGCAGAGATTAAAGTTCCTATGTTTATAAATATCGGTGACGTTCTTAAGATCGACACAAGAACACAGGAATACCTCAGCAGAGCATAAGTTTTATTTAAAAAACGGGTAGTTTGCCCATAAATGAGAAACAGGTCGGCGTTGGGGGTTCCATTGCAGACCTGTTTTTAAATTGAGGATATTATGGATACTGTAAGTACAAAAAGAAAAATAATAGATGTTCATACACACGTTTTTCCTGATAAGATTGCAATGCGTGCTGTTGCAAACGTGGGAAATTATTATAGCATAAAAATGGATGAAAACGGCACATCCTCAGGACTCGTTCAGGGCGCGAAGGATTTGAACGCACGTTTTGTCATATCAAGCGCAGCTTTAAAAGTAGAAAATGTTCGTCACGGGAATGATTTCCTTTTTAAATGTGCTTCCGACTCCATGGGAAAAATGGTGGCACTTGGATCGGTTCATCAAGATATGGACATAAAAAATATGTGTAATGAGCTTGAATATATAAAAGAATGTGGTGGCAGGGGTTTAAAGCTTCACCCCGATTTTCAGCATTTTAAAATTGAAGACCCGAAAATGTTCCCCATATACGAGGCGGCGTCGGAGCTGGGGTTGCCTATACTTTTTCATGTGGGCGATGAAAACACGGTTAATTCAACCCCGAAGGCGGTGAGATTGGTGGCGGATAAATTTCCGGATCTTGAAGTCATCGCTGCTCATATGGGTGGATATATGGCGTGGGATGAAGCAGAGGATTGTTTGTTTGGAAGCCGTGTGTATATGGATACTTCCGATGCGCTTCTGGTGCTTTCCGAGGAACGGGTTTTGAAACAAATTGATAGACACGGTGCGGATAGGATTATGTTTGGCAGCGATTTTCCGCTTAAAAGCACTCGCACCGCATTTACGGAGTTCGACAAATTACCCCTTTCAGAAGAACAAAAAGAACAAATTTACCACTTGACCGCAGAAAAACTTTTCAAAATGTAATTAAAAATGCCATTTCCTAATATAATTAGTAATGGGTGATTTTTTTGATTTTTGAATTGGTAAAAAAGGAATTAAAGGACACATTGTCTGACGCTGAAGGTCCTTTGGTGAAGTATAATATTTCCTATCCTGAGATTAATAAAAAAACAGAGTTTTCCAAAGCATTTAACGGCTTTTATAGTTTACTTGCAAAAAGATATTGTGATTTTGCCAAAACAAAAATGCTTAAGGAGGCCGAAAAAAATAAAACTCGCTTTAAAGATGGATTCAAACCCTTCGGGGCGGTACTTCGGTATATTTGTTCATATATTGAAGATAATATAATCTCCATCGTTGTTGATGCAAATGTTTTTTGTGGCGGCGATAATCAGCAATGTAAACGGTTGTCTCAAAATTGGGATGTGAAAGGCGGCAGACTATTGCTTTATGAAGACTTCTTTTCTTCAGATGATAAAAAATCATTGCTAAGAGGTATTGTTTCTGAGGCAAATTTGAGGCAAACAACAGGAATGTCTGCTTTTTTCCCGGATTATGAAAAAAGGCTGAAAAAGTCTTTTTCAAAAAACGATTTTTATTTAACCCCGAAAGGGTATGCCTTTTTTTATCCTGCGGGTGCCATTTCTCCCACAACCGAAAACGAAGTTTTTTTTGTTTTGGGATTTAAGGGAGGCGGGGAGCATGACCCGTATTAGAGTGTAAAAAATTCAGTTGTGTAAGGGCGGAAGGTGCGGAAAGATGAAAAGGACGATAAGTTTAATAATTTGCTTATGTATGCTTGCTTCTCTAAATTTTATTGTACATAGCGATACTTGGTCTGTTCCAACACTTGATGGATATATTTATACCGTTTCTACCGCAGATGAGCTTCGTTGGATTGCCGGAGTTACAAACGGCGATGTAAAAAAAGGCACTGAAAACTACCCTTCCGATTCTACTTTTTTGGGATATACAATTTTTTTAAAAAATGATGTTAGTGTAGGCAATTTGATTAAAAATGACGGGGAGTTTAGCCTAACAAGCGGTACTGAGTGGATACCCATAGGGACTGAAGAAAACCCGTTTTCGGGTACGTTTGACGGAAACGGTTGCGGAGTTGGGGGTATTTATGTTAGTAATGCCGAAAGAATGTATAATGGTTTTTTTGGCTTCATAGACGGTGGTACCGTTAAAAATCTTACGGTTGAAGGATACGTTTGCGGCAGTAATTTTACCGGAGGTTTGGCAGGAAAGCTGAATGGAGAGATAAACGGCTGCATTTTTGTCGGGGACATTAAAGGTGAGTTAAAAACCGGCGGAATTGCAGGCGAAGTTTGCGGAACGTCTGATCTTCCTTCGAAAATACATTTGTCCGCTTTTGTTGGGAATATAAATGCACAAGAAGGCTCATCCGTGGGCGGAATTGCCGGTTTTGGAGAATATTTGGAGATATCTTCTTCTTATAGCAAAGTTTCTCTTTATTCTTTTTGTGAAAACAGCGGAGGAATTTTAGGAGCTGCATCCAATGGGGTTTCCATATCATCAACCGAGTGTTCCGGATTTATGACTGCAGACGGACAAATTTCTGTTGCCGGTGGAATTTTGGGCTTTGCCTCATTTGATGCCGCTGTTACAAATTGTTCTTTTTCCGGTGATATTTATTGCGGGGGAGAATCAAAATCACTCTGTGGCGGAATTGCAGGCGACTTTGCGGGAAATATTGTGAATTGTTTTGTAATGGGAAGCGTTCATAGTGGTTTGTATTTCTCCGAGAACGAAACTGATGATGAGAAAATATGCGTCTCCGCAGGCATTGTTTCAAGTTCTGAGGGCGCAGAGGTAAAAAACTGCTATTTTTCCGGAATGTCAGAATGTCACGGGTTGGAAGGAGACAAAATCGCCCCTTATGATAGCGGGGTGAGTATGGAAAATGTTTTTTATTCTCTGGGAACATCGTACATACTTTGTGGCACGGAGAACGCTTATCATGTAATGGCTATGTTTGATTTCCTTGATGAGTGGACATCAAGCAATGACGGAGAATTTTCAAAATGGTTGATTGTGTCGGGAATCAATGAAACAAAGCCTGTTCTTAAACATAAAAGTGCAATAAGCGGAGATGGAACATATTTTTGGAAGGTGGAGGGGAATGTATTTACTTATTTTGCAAAGGGCAAAATGGAGGATTTTTCCCAGAATAAATATGGGATAATTGACACTCCGTGGGCGGCGTACAGAGACTCGATTAGAACGGTTACAATAAAAGAGGGCGTTGTGAGAATTGGAAACAATGCATTTAACAGTTTTGACAATTTAAGATATTTAAATTTGCCCTCGTCATTGACGGAAATAGGCGATTATGCATTTGAACAATGTGTATATCTGAAAAATTTTACTTTTCCTTCGGGGCTGTCTGATATCGGAGAAGGAGCTTTCAGAAAATGTAAAACATTGACTTCTGTTTCATTGCCAAATGGCATAAGAGCTATCAGAAAATATACATTTTCGTCCTGCGAAAAGCTTTCTGAGATAAATATACCATCTACGGTTTCTTTTATAGGATATATGGCGTTTGCCTTATGCGACGGCATTGTTTCCGTTGTTCTTCCTCAATCTGTGAGAGAGATAGATTCATACTCGTTTTATTATTGTGATAATTTAACCACCGTCGATCTACCTGTGCATTTAACAAGGATAGGAGAATTTGCGTTTGGGCGATGTGAACTTCTTATAAACTACACAATTCCAACTTCCACAACCGTGGAAGCGAATGCGTTTTGGTCGGAGTATCCCAAAGGTGATATTGACGGCGATGGAAAATACACGGTGTTTGATTATTTGAAAATAAAAGCCCATTTTTTGGGAGTTAATCCTCTAACTAATGCGGAAATAAAATTAGGCGATTGCGATTTTGATGGAATTATTACAGCGACAGATTATTTAATGGTTAAAAAATATTTGTTTGGAATAAAAGAATCGTAAAGAATAAATTACCCGAAGCATAAAACGCTTCGGGTAATTTTAACGTCTCGGTTAATGATTTTTTTCGTATTCTTTTGCTTTTGTCAAAAATTGCTCAAGCTTGGAGTTGTCTATGGTTGTTTTGCCAACATCGGAAAATGTAATTGTGCATGAAATCTCATCATTATTTTCATCTGCTGAATTTAATCCGATGGAAGCAATTTTCCCGCCTTTAATGCCGGTGTAGTACGTTAGATCACTAATTTCTTTGTCAATTGTTTCTGCTCCTGCGACAAGGCTTTCATATAAGTTGTTGTAATAGTCTTCGTCTTTGAATATCGGCTCTACTTCGTCTCCAAGGCTTTTTACTATTTTCTCAAACTTGGGGGAGAAGGAATAATATTTAATCCCGTCATCTTTGTATGTTTCAAAACCCAAGTTTTCTTCAAGCCAGCTTTCGTCCATGAATAGCGCACTTATGTTTTCAAAGCATTCTTGAATTTTTTCAACATGAAAAACATCTTTAAATTTATCATAAGCATCGTCACCATCATCCATTTCGGAGAACAGCAAATCGAAAAACTCCTCGGAGAAAGGCTCAACGTCTTTAAATGTCTCTTGATTATCTTCAACTGCATCGAAAAAGTCATCAAGGGTGTCGGAAATATCAGTGACTGAGTACTGTTCTTTTGTATCTCCTGATATGTAACGGTATTTTTCGTAATAAATTATTTTTTCATCGTACAATGCTACAATATATTCTGAATTATCATCGATTTGAAATTCTAAATAGAAAGTTATTTCTCTTTCTTCCCGGTCCCATTGTGCCTCTAAAGATCCTTTAATAGTAGACTCGCCGATTTTGCCGCCTTCGTAATTGTTAATTTGGGAAAATTCAAAGTCAGACGACAGGCTTCCTGCTTCGTATGTATTTATCACCGCTTTTGCGATTTTTTCTAAAGGGCTTCTTTTCATATCAAAAACTATTGCTGATGCGACAGTAATAGCAATTACCAATAAAATCGATGTTAAAGCGACGATGTAAGGCTTTTTAGATTTTTTTCTTTTTGTAAATACTTGTGGTGTTTGGTCGGTATCTTGCTGAGAGTTGGAAAGTTCGCTTTGTGGAGATAAATTTGCCGCATTTTCGGGAGACGGGGAGCGTTCATTTTCAACGTATGGCTCCTCGTTGCAAGACGCGCCATTTTGAAAAGCGTTGTTTGCTTGAGGAACTCTTCCAACTTCTTCACTTGCTGGATCCGGGAAGGGAGCGTGTTCGTTTGATGCTTGTGATGCGATTTTTATATTATAACCGCAATTGGGACAAAAGCTGTATTTATCATCGCACTCATGGTTGCAATTTGTACATATCATATCTTCCTCCCATGAAATTTATTTTGTGCTTTTTTCTGATTATACCATTATTAATGAGCGCTTGTCAAGAAAAATTTAAAAAATATTTAAATTTCAATTTACACCTGAAAAACGAATAGTTTTCATTACCAATTGCTACGATAAAAAACTCGCAATTTTTTTCAAAAAGTCAAAAAAATCTATTGACAAAAGCTAAAAAAGTGTTATAATTAGTTTAGCGAATTAAATAACTAAAGGCTGTGATCGAGAAATAGTAACCGATTCGAAGTGCTTTCAGAGAGTTGTCGGTTGGTGCGAGACAATGGTGAGTAGATCGTAGAATACATCTCGGGAGCTGTGTACTGAAATCGTTGAGAGAGTAGGCTGCAACGGGTTCGACCGTTATATCGACAGGGCGCGTAAATGTGCCCGCAGAGGCTTTTGCCGTGAGGCGGAAGTGAAGCAGAGTGGTAACACGATATGATCGTCTCTGCATCAAGCAATGCTTGGTGCAGAGATTTTTACTTTTGATCAATATTTTTCTTTCGTAAATGCGCGCTACGAAAGAAATGAATATATGATATTAATTTTTAAGAGAGGAAATTAAAATGAAAAAGAAAATTTTAAGTATCATTTTGGCAATGGCAATGCTCGTTTCCGCCGTGTGTCTCACTTCTTGCAGTGATGATGAAGATTCAAGCGGAGCGGAAAGCAAAAAATATGTTGTAGGTATATCTCAGCTAATAACTCACGTTGCTCTCGATGCCGCGACAGAAGGTTTTAAAGATGCGGTTATTGCGGGGCTTGGCGAAGGAAACGTAACATTTGATGTTCAAAACGCGGAGGGTTCGGGCGACCAATGCGCAACTATTGCAAATTCATTCGTTTCTAAAAAAGTTGATCTTATTATGGCAAATGGAACGGCTGCGCTTCAAGCGGCGGCAAATTCGACTGAAAGCATCCCCATTCTTGGCACATCTATAACAGAATTTGGCGTTGCTTTGGGAATAGATGATTTTGACGGACTTGTTGGTGGAAATATTTCCGGTATGTCCGATCTTGCTCCTTTGGATAAGCAAGCACAGCTCATTCTCGATTGGGTTCCTAACGTAAAAAAAGTAGGACTTCTTTACTGTTCTGCTGAGCCTAACTCTGCATATCAAGTGAAGGTTGTTAGAGAATACCTTGAGGAAAAAGGAATTACTTGCACAGAATATGCGTTTTCCGATTCTAACGACGCAACATTGAATGCTGATAAAGCAGCAAAAGAAAACGACGCTCTTTATGTTCCTACAGATAATACCGCCGCATCTTGTGCATCTGCAATTTACGGTGCAATGAGCGAAAAGAAACCTGTTATCGCGGGCGAAGAAGGCATTTGTTCCGGTTGCGGAATTGTTACATTATCCATCGATTATTATGATTTGGGTTATGCAACAGGAGAAATGGCAGTTAAGATTCTTAAAGGCGAAGAAAAAATTGATGAAATGGAAATAGGTTACACACCTGAAGCAAAACTTGCAAAAAAATATAACGAAGTTATTTGCAAAGAGTTGGGTATCGATGTAGAAGCTCTTAAAGCTGCAGGTTTTGTTGCAATTGAACAGTAACTAAAAAATATTCTTCGGGTAAATTTAAATTTACCCGAAGAATATTTGCAAAAACAGGAGGACGCTCATGGAAGTTTTTATGAATTATTTGTCTTCCCTTCCCGGTGCAGTGGCGCAAGGAATAATTTGGGGTATAATGGCAATAGGCGTATATATAACATATAAGGTTTTAGATGTTGCAGACTTGACGGTGGACGGAAGCATATGTACAGGTGCAGCAGTTTGTGCTACATTGCTTACTTTGGGACATTCTATGGCTGTAGCCGTTATTGGAGCAATTATTGCAGGGATGCTGGCAGGATTGATTACGGGGATTTTCCACACGAAAATGGGGATTCCTGCTATACTTGCAGGAATTTTAACCCAGCTCATGTTGTGGACGATCAATTTGAAAATAATGGGTGTTGCCGTGGAAAAGCCAAGCGTGGCTAATGTATCTATCCCTTCCAGAAAGTTTAATCTTTTGGTTTCATTTTTAAAGGTGAAAGAAAGCCTTATTGTTTTGGGTGTTTTTGTTGTGATGCTCATCGGTATACTTTATTGGTTTTTTGGAACGGAGTTTGGCGCATCTGTGCGTTCTACGGGCTCCAATCCTGAAATGAGTCGTGCTCAAGGTATAAATATAAACTTCACGAAAATAATCGGACTGATGATATCAAATGGCATTGTCGCATTTTCCGGCGCGCTTCTTGCACAACTTCAAGGAAATTCTGATATAAATATGGGCAAGGGCGCTATAGTTATAGGTCTTGCTGCGGTAATTATTGGCGATGCACTATTTGGAAAGATAACAAAAAGCAATTTTGCGTTAAAGCTTTTGTCGGTTATTTTTGGGGGAATAATATATTATGTAGTTTGCTCAACAGTTATTTACTTCGGACTTGATACCAATTATCTTAAGCTTTTAACCGCTCTTGTGGTAGCTGTTTTCCTCGCTGTTCCTTATTTGAAATCGAAGTATTTTCCCTATAAGATGCGTGAAAAAAGTAAGAGTGCTACGGATGAAAATAAGAGTGGTACGGACGAAAACAAAGAGCAAGTATACCAAAATAAACAGATATAAAGGGAGGGAAAGTAATGCTTTACATTGAAAACGTACACAAAACTTTCAATCCCGAAACCGTAAATGCTAAACACGCATTGAAGGGGTTAAACCTTCATTTGGCGCCGGGTGATTTTGTGACTGTGATAGGAGGCAATGGAGCGGGTAAATCCACTGCATTAAATGCCGTTGCGGGAACGTGGCACGTTGACAGCGGAAAAATAATAATAGACGGAACAGATGTGACCAATCTTCCTGATTTTAAAAGGGCGAAATTTATAGGTCGAGTTTTTCAGGACCCAATGATGGGAACTGCGGCAACGATGGAGATACAGGAAAATCTGGCTATTGCCGCAAGGAGAGGAAAAAAACGCTTTTTAGGATGGGGACTTACTTCCGCAGAGAAGAAGCATTTTAAAGAGTTGCTTTCCACTTTGGGACTTGGACTTGAAGACAGGATGAGTGCAAAGGTGGGGCTGTTGTCGGGCGGTCAAAGGCAAGCTTTAACTTTGCTTATGGCGACGCTACTGAAACCGAAGCTGCTTCTGTTGGATGAGCACACGGCGGCGCTTGATCCCAAAACCGCGGCGAAGGTTCTTGAAACGACGAAAGAACTTGTTGAAAGTAATAATCTTACCGCAATGATGGTAACTCACAATATGAGAGACGCCATAAATTATGGAAACAGGATCATTATGATGAATGATGGAAATATTATTTATGATGCGTCCGGAGAAGAAAAAAAGAAGTTGACCGTTGAAGCGCTTATTGAGAAATTTTCTCAATCCAGCGGGACTGAGTTTGCAAATGATAAAGCTCTTTTGGGTTAAAACCTGTCTGAAAATATGTCTGACCAAAGAGATAACAATAATTAATAAAAAATCGGGAAATGTTTTTTCCGTTTTTACGGTGTAAATAAGGAGCTGTTGCAAATGCGAAGTTTTTTCGCACTTGCAACAGCCCCTTTGAGCATTATTCTGCTGCCGCTAATGACGAGTCATAATCGTCGGAATAATCGTAATAATCGTCGGAATAATCGTAATAATAATCGTCGTAATAATCCATGGAATAATCGCTGTAGAAACCGGACTCTTCGTCGCCCCAGCGGCCATATTCATCTGCGTTTCCTAAAAGTTTTTCAAGCTTATCGGTATCTATGTTCGTTTTTCCAACGTCATAAAATGATATTTTTCCTGAAAACTTTTCGCCGTCTACTTTTATCTCATAGCCGATTTTAGAGAGCTTTCCGTCTTTTATGCCGATATATCCGTAAAGCTTGTCAAATTCGTCGTCAGCTTCTTCCGCTTCGTCATAAATCGCATCGCAGAAGTCTTCAAAGTCATCTTTATCTCTGAAAATGGGTTCGGTTTCGGGCATGATTGCTTTTGCAAAGGTTTCTATATTGGGGTTAAATTTAAAATATTGTATACCATCCTCTTTGTATGTCTCCAAGCCTGCGTTTTCTTCAAGCCAGCTTTTGTTGTTAAGAAGTTTTACGCATGATTCGAAACAAGGTCTGATTTCAGCAAAATAAATATATTCTTCTAATTCTTCGTAAAGATCATCATCAATGTCTTCCAACAAGTTTTCAAAGAATTCTTCTGATAAAAACTCTACATCTTTTGTGTTCTCTTTAGCTTCTTCATAAATGTCGAAATAGTAATCAATATATTCTGAAATATCTTCTGCAAAATATTCGTCACATTCTCCGCGAGAGTCCGTTTCACCATAAATAAAGTTTTCTTCGTATATAGCAATAATAACCGATTCGTCATCATCACTTTCGCCGGCTTCAAAGTAAAGCGTTATCTCTCTATTGTCCAAATCCCATTTTGCTTGAATACTCCCTTCGAATTTTTCGCCGTCTATCTTTATCTCAAAATCGGCCGAAAGGTTGCCCGCTTCATATGTATTCTCAAGCGCTTTGGCGATTTTCGTTAAAGGCCCATTGAGGCTGATAACAACATATGTTGCAATTGCCGCTACTACCAAAATCAAAGATACGAGAACAACTATTAAAGGTTTTTTCGATTTCTTTTTCTTATAGGTGGGTGTTGACGCATTAAATTGGTGCTGTTGCACGTTGTGGCTCTCGTTGTCATAGGCGGGATTCGGGTAATTATTTCTTCCGAAATTCTCTCCCGCTAAGTTGGCTTGATCGTTGTCGGGAGCGTCTAAAGAACGCGCACCATAAGATTGATTTTTTGCGGGATCTTGCAAGCTTTCGGCACGGGAGTCTGTTTCGGGCAATTGATACCCGCAATTTGTGCAAAAGGACATATCGTCCGATGACTCTTTGTTACAATGTGGACAGATCATCATTTCCTCCGAAATTAAATCATATTAATTTTATATTATAAGTCTTATTATATAATTTGGGAGAAAAATGTCAATAGAAAAACAAAAAAAGTAACAAAAAGATTAATAACAAGAAACGATTATTATAAATAGTTGCAAAAATTAGGTTAGCGCTTTTTTTAGTTTTTCAATTATTTTCTTTTCGGTTCGAGATATTTTAACTTGAGTAACTCCGAAAATGAGTGCGGTTTTACTTTGGGAATAGCCTTTGTAGTAGCGATATTTAATCAGCTCTCGTTCTTCTTCGCATAGTGTTTCGATAGCTTGACGAAGCGCAAGACGTTCAATAATCTCCGGGGTGCTGTCTTCACCAATAAAATTTTCGATGGGCGTGTCACCTACAGTGTCCGCTAAAGAGAGGGTGTCCGTTGCCGATTCCAACGCTTCTGCCGCTTCTTCCGGCGTCATTCCCGCTGCATCAGCGACGACTTTTAATGTTGGCTCAACCCCTGTTTCGTTTTGAATACGTTCTTTTTCTTTTAAAAGTAAGACGGCTCGTCTTTTGGTTTCTCTGCTGACTTTAATAAGTCCGTCGTCACGAAGAAATTTTTTAATTTCGCCCATGATCAGTGGGACGGCATATGTGGAAAATTTCGTTCCAAAGGAAAAATCGAAATTTCGAACAGCCTTGATCATCCCGATCGTACCGATTTGAATTATATCTTCCATGTCCGTCCCTCTGTCTCGGAATCTTGCGGCGATAGACTTAACCAGCCCTAAATTTGTTTCAATTATTAAGGCGAGCGCCTCTTCATCGCCGTCTCGCGCTTTCATAATTATTTCGTATCCGTTTTCCCGCTGTTTGCTTCCCGCTATGTTTTCCAAAGTGAAGATTTCTTCTTCCGTCGAGGAGACGTTTTCTTTAATTGGCAATATGATCAACTCCTTATGTAAGGGAAAACTTTTTTTCGAGTATAACTGTCGTTCCTTTTCCGGGCGCCGATGAAACTTTAATTTTATCGCAGAATGATGCCATGACGGTGAACCCCATTCCGCTTCTTTCGTCTCCGGGGACTGTGGTGTACATAGGTTCCATAGCTTGCCTGATATTTTCAATTCCACATCCTTTATCCTTTATCTCTACCAAAACCGTTCCGTCTGCTTTGTATGACGCTGATAAGTATATAAGAGAATTTTTTGAATAATCTTTATAGGCGTGAACAATAGAATTTGTGACCGCCTCCGACACCGCTGTTTTTAGGTCTGAAAGCTCTGATATGGTTGGATCGAGCTGTGAAACAAAAGCAGATACTACCGTCCTTGCAAAGCTTTCATTTATGGATTTTGCCGGGAAAGTGCATTTTGTACTGTTTACCGTTTCCGATGGAAGTTTTTCTGTTTTTCTAATTACTGTATTTCTTTTGTCTGCCATTTTAAACATCTCCTTTAATCTATAATTTTAATAAGCCTGTCCATGCCTGACAGTGTTATTATTTTTTCAACGGCTTCTGTAGGCGTTTTAATAAAAAGCTCGCCTCCCAAAGCAGTCATGGTTTTGTAACGCCCCATTATTAGTCCCAATCCTGACGAATCACAAAAGGTTATTGTTGACATATCAAGAATGAGCTTTTTGGGGGCTTCATTTTTTATAACACCGTCAATTTCCTCTCTTGCGGCTTTTGCACCGTGGTGATCAACTTCTCCTAAAAGCTTTACGGTAGTCTCATCTCCGTTTGTTGTATAGGTTATTTTCATTTAAAACATCCTTTCGTTTGGTGTGATTATATTTTAAACTGTAAGCGCCGTAAAAAATGTCGCATTTCGAAATAAAAAAAAGTAATTTTGCCACGCTTTTTGATAAAAAGAGAGCAAAATTACAGAAAAACAGATAATTTGGAATATTTCACAGTTCGGCTTGACAAATTGATGGTGATTTGATAGAATATCTGTACATCGCCTCAAAATCAAAAATGCAACACGAAGAAATGCTGTTTCGAGTTCGGCGTTTTATTGTTGCAAGAGTTTTGCATCAATGCACGGGAAGGAAAGATACATGAAAAAACTCAGTAATATAATTTCAATTGTTTTAAGCGTAGTAATTTTGACTTTATCATTCCCTTTCACCGTTCTCAACAGAACGGATCCACAGGACGAAGGGGAGGCAATTTGCGAAGATCTTGGAGGTCTAAAGGTTGACCTTCTTTCAAATTCTGTTGGCGGATTTGAGACGTACACGGAAAACGATATGACATTCCGTTGGAAAGTGCAAAGCAGCAATGCCCCTGACGGAACAGCTTGTACGCTTATGCAAGGGATGTATGTGGGAACGACATATGTTTACACCGCCAAAACAAACGATAGAGGCACACGGTGCGTTTTTACCCGTACCACTATTAAAACAGGCGCTCAAGTTGTGATGGAGTATTATCCAAGCCTTGAAAGTGATGCCACAGCTTCGTGCGGTACCGTGGGTTATGCCAATGATTTTGTAATAAGATCTGTTGCCGAGAATGGTGTTTCTTCAAATTATATGTATGTCGCAACGGCAAAAACAACAGTTTCCATATCCAGATTAAAGGTTTCGGGCGAAAAGTTGTATTTTACAGGCTGTTTTAGCACAGTGGATACGGATGGAAATTTTGTTTCGTTTTCCTCGTTGAAATGGGTATGCACCACAGAAGGTTATCACTATTTTCTTTTAAAAACGGGAAAAGAATTTTATATCGCCAAGATATCCGCGTTATCAACGGGTGGCACTGTAAATTCGCCCGAAGAGATAACCTGTTATAAATTGTTTACCATTGATGAAAAAAATGCTTTATTTGCAACGAATGTATCCGAATTGTCTACAAAGGTAGGAATAGAAGAGTGGATAGACAACGGGTTTGAGTATGATCCGGTTAATAATATAATATACGTTCCTCTCGTTAATCAAAATAACCCATCTCAAAGTGCTATTTTGACATATAATCTTGAAAATGTTTTGTCTTCTCAGCTTCTTGACGACGAAACGGATAAAGAAACGCTTGTTTTTCCTTCGAAACTTTCATTTTTGGTGAATGATTCTTCGGAAAACTTCGAGATAGAGTCTTGCGGTTTCAGAACGGGACAGGGAACGGCGGGTGACCTTCAACTTTATTTCAATGTAAATTCCACCGATGCAAAGGAAGGCATATACTCTTTTTCATACACTCGCGATAGCGGCCCGTTTGAATGTGTTGCTTCGGATGATTCTGTGGTTTATTCTATAGAATACAACGGAAACGAAAGTACCTCCGGGGAAATGATGTCAACTAATCACATTTGCGGGATAGCTTCATCGTTAAATCAAAATGATTATTCAAAAGAAGGATGTACATTTGCCGGTTGGCATATGTATCGCTCGTCTGATGGAATGTGGCTTTATGAAAACGCAGACAAAAGCACAGGATGGTACACCGAGGGTAAACAGCCCATCGGTTCGCAAAAATATCTTGCAAGTGATATGGAGATCGTAAATGATCTTACGGCTGTTGACGGCGATGTTATAACCTGTTATGCGGCATGGACATCCGATCCTGCCGATAACACTCTTTTTGGTGGGAAACCCATAGATTTGGGGACAGAGTTTTACGGTTTGATAAAACATTCTTTTTCGGGACTTTATGTGACGAATGAAAATGGAAAATTGCGCGGCGGTGAGATTGTGCCCGACACAACACAATATTTCAGATTTTTAAGACAGTCCGACGGATCGTACAACATCCTTTCTTATTCCGAAAACATGGCGTGGTCAGTTTCCGACTCCGCTTATATTGATGGCAGACGAATAGAAATGTCTGCGTCGCAAGATGAAGCTGCAAAACAAAAATTTTATATTTATTACATCGGCGGAAGATTTTATGTTCGTCCTGCATCATCCACAAATTCGTTGAATCTTGACTCTGTAGGGACTCTTTCAATTTCCGCATACAATGGCGATGAAAACGCTTTTGAGGTTTTTAAGTGTTCCTTCGATGGATACACTTTCCCGAAAGATGAATTTGGATCGTCTTTTGGCGCATTTATTAAAAACTCCGCATCCGGCAAATTTATGACTGCCGATGGAGACAATATAGTTTTTTCCGATGCAACTTATGAAGATTCTCAAAGGTGGCTTGTTTCAAGAAATGAGGATGGATCTTACACTATGGTATCGTTGTTGACGGGGAAAGCTGTCGAGGTCGTGAATGGGGAAATGGCAAGCGGAGGAAACATTGATCTTGGCGTGGAGAGCGGAAATATAAGTCAGAAATTTTATTTTCACAAAACGTCAGATGGGTATACAATGATAAAACCTGTTTATACTTCCAATGTTTTTGATATGGATGCAAATAATTTTGATGCGCATATTTATCCTTACGGAGAGGGTAGCATTCAGCAGGCGGCACAGAAATTTGAAATAATCTCATCGATTTGCAACGGAGCAGAGCCTCTGTATCTGGGCGACGAGTTTAAAGCTTATATTGGGGCGCCTGACAGTAAAATGTTTACCGAAAACGGAACATCGGTTTATGGTGGTGAAGCTTCACGGACGCAAGGGCAACTTTTTACGTTTGTATATGATGAAAAATATGAAGCGTATAAAATAGTTGGAGAGTCCGGAAATGCTATTACTGTTGAAAACAGACAAGATACTAATGGTGCTAAATTGGTGATGCGTGCATCCGCTGATGATGTATCTCAAAGGTTTTACGTGTATTTTAAAGATGGCTATTATTATATGAGCCCTGTTTTTTCAAATAAAATTGTCGATCTCGCTTCCGGAGACAGTACAATGCTTCAAATATATGGTTCGGGATTTACAAACAGGCGTCAGCTTACCATCGAAATCTCACAAATGATATCGTGCAAATTAATGCTAAAGGACGGCGCCAACTGTTTTGTTAACGATGCGTTTTTGATGGGAATTGACGAAAAAACTAAGGCGTCTGATGTTATTTCGCAATTTGATGGTGATAATGTTTCGATTGTAGATACGCAAGGCAATGAAATTTCCGCGGATGATATTTGCGGAACGGGTTTTAGAGTATGCTTAACAATGGACGGTGTAACATTCGATTCTCTCACTATAGTTGTTATGGGCGATGTAGACTTTAACGGCGTTATTGATGCCACGGACTATTTGAGGATGAAACAACATTTTCTTAAAACTTTTGTTATGGATGATATTGCTTGTATTTCAGGTGATATGGATAATAATGGAATTATAGATTCTACTGATTATATGAGAATAAAGGCAAAATTTATAGGGTAACCCAGTGTTTAAATCCCCCTAAAAAGCAATTACGAAATGCTTTTTAGGGGGATTATTGACGTTTGAATTTAAGCGAAAGTGTAATCTAAAGTATACATCGCAGAATCAAAAGTTACGTTTCTTATTTCTTGAGCCCAATATATAATTAACCAAGTGTGGAATAAACGTCTTTTAAAACTTTACCAATGCTTTCGTTAAAAACCAAGGTTGATTTATTATCCATGGGGGTTGGCTGCTTGTTTATTACAATAATATTTTCTCCTCTGAAGTATCTTAAATATGCCGCGGCGGGATAAACCGCTAAGGAGGTGCCTCCCACAATTAGAGTATCGGCGTTGTATATGGCAGATATTGCTGTATTAGCGGTGGTTTCGTCCAACGCTTCTTCATATAATGTAACCTTTGGTCGTATAATTCCTCCGCAAGAACAAATGGGAATAGTTTTGAAGCGATTAAAAATTTCCTTTCCAAAATTTTTTTGACAGCTCATGCAAAAATATTTTTCAGCCGTTCCGTGAAGTTCCAAAACACATTTTGATCCTGCTTTTTGATGCAGATTATCTACGTTTTGCGTTATTATGCAAGAAATTAGTCCTTCATTTTCCATTTTTGCCAAGGCAATGTGGGCGTTGTTTGGGTTTGCTTCACTGATAAAAAACTCTCTGTAAAAAGAATAAAAGGTTTCGGGATTCTCAAGAAAAAAAGTGTAACTTAGAATGGTTTCCGGCGAATGCCCGTAATTTGTTACGGTGTTGTAAATTCCCGTCTCGCTACGATAATCTTTCAAACCGCTTTCTGTGGAAACGCCCGCGCCTCCGAAAAACACTGTACTTTTTGATTTTTTAATTATGTCGGAAAATTTATTTATTTTTGTTTCGTATGTCATGATTGTCCTTTTAATGTTAAGCTTGTAATAAAAATAGGGATGTAAAAAACGTGGTTTCGTTTTTTCATCCCTATATGTTTAAAGTGAATTATTCGATTTTGCTACCATCTTTGGATTTTTTTGTAACGGAAATTATTACGATAACCGCAACAACAACGACGACAATAATAACTACAAGGATTATCGTGCCGAGAGAGGAATCTTCGTCTTCGCTTGATTCCGATTCGCTAACAGCGTCTTTGGTGGATTCATTTTCGGAAGTTGTTTCTTCGGATGTTATATCTTCGGATGTTATATCTTCGGATGTTATATCTTCGGATGTTATATCTTCGGATGTTATATCTTCAGATGTTATATCTTCGGATGTTATATCTTCAGATGTTGTTTCTTCGGAAGTTGTTTCTTCGGAAGTTGTTTCTTCCGTTGTGGGTTCACCGGGAACAAATGTTGTGTAAGAAAGTCTGATCCAACCATCTTTGCCTTCGTAATCAAATTTTCCCCATCCATCAACGATCTCGGTAACTTCAACTTCGGTGCCATTCCAAATCTGACCATAAATGGTATCATATCCGCCGTCGGGAGAATTGGGATAGCTTGCTCTTACGTTGAGATAAAGCTCATTGGGATCGGGATCGTCAACAGAAACAACGTATGTACCAAGTTCTGTTTCTGCGGAAACTGTGAGAGCACCCATGGCTAAAATCATCATGAATGCCAAGAGAAGCGATGTGATTTTTTTCATTTGAAATTTTCTCCTAAAATAAAAATATAGTTTTTAAACAACAAGGCACGGTAAAATCCGTGCCTCATTTAACACAATAACTGGTAATTATGCTTTTCTTGCTTTTACAGCAACCACAACACATGCTGCGGATGCGAGAGCGATAACTGCGAAAAGTGCAATTCCTGTATCTCCGGGTGTTGCCGGCTCATCTGCTGCCGGTGCATCTGTTACAGGTTCATTGGTTGTAGGCACATTGGTTGTAGGTTCGTCAGTTGTAGGTTCGTCAGTTGTAGGTTCGTCAGTTGTGGTTTCGTCGGGAACAAATGTTGCGTAGGAAAGTTTGATCCAACCATCTTTGCCTTCGTAATCAAATTTTCCCCATCCATCAACGATCTCGGTAACTTCAACTTCGGTGCCATTCCAAATCTGACCATAAATGGTATCATATCCGCCGTCGGGAGAATTGGGATAGCTTGCTCTTACGTTGAGATAAAGCTCATTGGGATCGGGATCGTCAACAGAAACAACGTATTTACCAAGTTCTGTTTCTGCGGAAACCGAAAGAGCGCCCGTTGCCAAAACAAACATAAATGCTAAAAGAAGTGCAGTGATTTTTTTCATTTCAATTTTCCTCCTAAGTTTTTTAGAATTACAAAGGAATTATAACATTATATTTTTTTAATGTCAATAGTTTTTTGCATTTTTTGTCATTTGGGTTGTAAACCATCCTTTTTGCGCAAATTGTATAAATCCGCTTGCTTTTGTTAAACCGTTATGATAAAATGGGGAATAATATGAGAAATCGGTATATCGTATGGAGGTTTGGTATGAATCCTTTGCTTGTGGATTGCTTGGAGGGAAAACACGGAAGTTATATTTTCCCTTTTTTATGGTTGCGAGGAGAACCCAAAGAACGTATAAGAGAAGAAATAATTGCCATTAAGGAAAGCGGTATTTGGGAATTTTGTGCCGAAAGTCGAACTTATGAGAATTTCTGCCGCGATGAATGGTGGGACGATTTTGGATATATCCTTAAAACGGCAAAAGAATTAGGGATGAGAGTGTGGTTATTGGATGACAAAAAATTTCCAACGGGATATGCTAACGGATATCTGGAAGCTCCCGAACATTCACATTTAAGAAAAAAGCTTATCAGAGAAACCCAGACAGAAGTTCTCGGACCCATGAAGCAAGCAAAAATATGGGCTGAGGGTTGGCTTGAAAATAACGAAGAAAAGATTCTTAGTATTATTGCTTACCGTCATGCTGATGACGGAGAGGGCCTTGACGGTTCAAGTGCGGTCGATTTAACAGACCGCCTGAAAGATGGTATGGTTTGCTGGAATGTTCCCGATGGGGCTTGGCGTGTGTGCGTTACAATCCTGACAAAACGTGCAGGTCAACCATGGGACCGTATGCTTTATTACATTGATATGCTTGAAGCTGATTCATGCAACGCTATGATCGAAGGGATATACGAGCCTCATTACGAACATTTCAAAGAATATTTCGGAAACACTTTTGCGGGTTTTTTCTCAGATGAGCCCGGTTTTCTCAATTGTTCCGACACTTATGGTAATACTACGGGGATAATGTACCAGCGTTACCCTTGGAGAGCGGATCTTCCTGCCCTTATTGCTGAAAATTCAGGAATGTCAGAAGATGCAGTTCGTCTTGCCGTCCCTGCACTTTGGGAGGATTTGGGGAAAATTACTTGTGCTTTTCGAATGCATTACATGGATGTTATCACAAAGCTGTATCGTGATAACTTCAGCTACAAGTTAGGAGATTGGTGCCGCGAACATGGGGTTATGTACATCGGACACGTTATTGAGGACATGGGTGCTCATATGCGAATGGGATATGGCTGCGGACATTACTTCCGCGCCCTTGAAGGGCAGGACATGGCAGGAATTGATGTCGTTCTGCTGCAGGATGTTCCGGGATTCGCGGATTGCGTTCGCCGCGCACCACTTGCCGATGGCGGAATTGCCGATCCCGCGTTTTTTAGATATACATTGCCAAAGCTTGCGTCCAGCCATGCCCATATTCAACCATTGAAGCAGGGGAGAGCAATGTGTGAGATCTTTGGGGCGTTTGGTTGGGCAGAGGGATTGCCGTATATGAAAGGATTGGCGGATATAATGTTGATAAGGGGGATAAATCGTTTTGTTCCTCATGCATTTTCACCCAAGGAGGACGACCCCGATTGTCCACCACACTTTTATAACGGCGGCAAAAATCATCAATATCCATTGTTTAGGCATTTGATGGAGTATATGGGACGATGTTCCCATTTGTTAAGCGATGGGGTCCACCGTGCTGACGTTGCTCTTTTTTATAATGCGGAAGGCGAATGGACAGGTGGGAAAAATCAAATTTTTCATTCCATTTGCAAACAGCTTACAACCAACCTTATAGATTTTGATATAATACCCTTCGATGTTCTGTGCGATTCGGAGGTTCAAAATGGACGTCTTTTGATTAACGGGGAAGACTATGGCGCTTTGATAATTTCCCAAAGTGAAATTTTCCCGATAGATAGGTTGACTTGCTTTGCACATCTTGCTGAAAAAGGGTTGCCTGTAATATTCACCGATTCGTTGCCCGTGCGTTCTGCGGAAGGAATGGAAATATCCGAACTTATTTGTCAGCCGGAGGCGGTTGCTTTAAATTCCCTTTCCGCGCATTTGCGTCAAAAAGGGCTTTGCCATATTTCGGCTGTGGGAGAGGGGATACGTCATTTGAGGTTTTACCATACGGCTCAAGGTAAAGAGGACATTTACCTGTTTTCCAACGAGGGTATTCGTGGTGACATAAATGCGTATGTTTCTTTGCCGCATAAGGGCGACTGTTTGATTTATGATCCTTGGGATAACCGCTGTTATAGAAGCTTTGCAGAAAATGGAAAGTTGCATCTATGTCTGGAAAAGGGGAATATGATTTTTGTGTTCTTTGGGTGCGATATTCCGCCCGAATTGCCTGTATTTACTTTTGAGCGTGACCGCTATCCGCTATCGTTGAGATATCAAATTTCGGTAAGAGATGAATCGGATAAGGATTTTGACGTTGTTGCAAAAGATTCGGAGCTGTTTGATATATCTTCTGTCGAGGGAATGAGTCGATTTAGCGGGGAGGTTCGATATCGCACATCCTTTATTGCCAAAGACGGATATACCGTGTTGGATTTAGGCGAAGTGGGCGAGACCGCAGAAGTGTGGCTGAACGGAGCATATCTTGGCGTAAGAATAAACGCTCCGTATAAATTCAGTATGTCGAATCATCTTTGTGAAGGAGAAAATGAGCTTGAAATATTGGTAAAGAGCAATTCGGCGCATCGACGCAGAGACGTTTTCTCTCGTTTTATTCAAATTCCGCCTACGGGCGTTTTAGGCGAAGTAGCTTTGTGTAAATATGAAAAATTGCATATAGAACAATAAAGAGAGTAATAATTCGAAATCAGTCAAAAGGTGCTGTTGCAAATGCGAATTTTTTTCGCACTTGCAACAGCACCTTGGTGACCCGTACGAGAGTCGAACTCGTGTCTCCGCTGTAAGCGAGAGAAAAAA
>CAZDVZ010000002.1:33391-37341 GCA_964509125.1 uncultured Oscillospiraceae bacterium
ATATAGAACAAGGGATTGGTGACCCGTACGAGAGTCGAACTCGTGTCTCCGCCGTGAAAGGGCGATGTCTTGACCACTTGACCAACGGGCCGATATATCTGCCGTCTCGCAGACAGCTTTCGTATTATACACTATAAAGCCTCGTTTGTCAATACTTTTTTTAAAAAAAATAATTTTTTTATCTTGTTTAGTCTAATGTATCATTTAATGATAATTTCCATGCCATATCCGATAAGTGCACTTGATGCGGTGTATTGTACTAAATTATTCGTGATACGATACTTCGTTGCGCCGTGAATGTGACCCGAAAGTACACAGATGAATTTTTCCTCATTTTTTTCAATAAGATCAATGAACTTTCGGGAATTGGCGCACGGGATATCTTTTCCCCAAATGAAATATTCTTCCAGCCTTCCCGACATTTTTTCAGCAAATTCTCCTATAAATATGGGAACGTGTACGGCTAAAACTATTTTTTTATCTTTTGAAACCTCTTCTTCGAAACGCTTTATTTGCTCATCGCTAAGCTCTC
This sequence comes from uncultured Oscillospiraceae bacterium, assembly GCA_964509125.1. Taxonomy (GTDB): domain Bacteria; phylum Bacillota; class Clostridia; order Oscillospirales; family CAG-382; genus SIG653. The sequence continues at coordinate 33,924 of CAZDVZ010000002.1, forward strand.
TTTTGCTGTTATCTACAACGATAATTTTAAACTCGCCCATATCCACAACATCAAAAGCGGGATCGTTCATTATTCCCTCAAAGCGATGATACATATTTCCTTTGTTGCCGTATGCATCACTAAAACCGTGGTTTCCCATGGCGTATATGACTTTTTTGGGGTATTCGTCCACGAATTTTTTCATATATCTTATGTTGCTGTCGGTTATTTTATCCATAATATCCCCGGTCAAAACCAAAGCATCGGCTCCGAACCGTATTGAGTGCTCTTTTAACGCTTCTAAAATTAGGTGAGCCTCGATTTTATATCTGTCGTCACAAAATTCGCCAAAACATTTAGCAAAATAAAATTTACCTTCGTTCCATGAGTTGAAACATTTTTCTGCATCGGCTTTATCGATTTCCGAACTGTTTTCATCGTTGTAAGTGATATGAGAATCGCTAACATGGAATAATTTGTACTCACTTTTTAAACCCGCTTCAATGACTGCTTTTTCTATTTGCAATAATCCCGTGTCTTTCATTTTTCTTACCCCTTTGTCAGATTATGAATTAATTATATCACTTGATTTTGTATTTTTCAACCATTTGGGTAAAAAAGTAAAACAAATAATTTGCTTTTGTTGACAAAGTTTTTAATTTGTAGTATAATATTCATGAAGTCAGGCGAATTTTTCGACTCAAATTTAATCACTAAGGAGTGCTGTACAATGTTTGTGAAAAAATTAAAATTATCGTTGATTATAATGTGTGTTTCTTTGGTAGTTTTTCTTCTCGCCTCATGCGGAGATGAGAGCGTAGGCTCAACAGACTCAGCTCAATCCAACTCTGCGGAATCTGTAGAGTGGAGCGCTGAAAATTCGGACGAAATTTCAGGCGAGGTTTTGGATGAAAGCTCGTCAGTTGAAGAAGTAACTTCGGCATCTTCTGATGCGGATACGTCGGAAGAAACTTCATTGGACGAAAAGGAAACGTCTGCGGATGACTTGTTGGGAGACGATGATACTTCTCCCGATTCAGGCGAAATCGATGATCCTGTTGTTGGTTTATCTCAGTTTATCCTGGAGATTAAAAATAAATACGGAGATCTGGAATGCGTAAAAGCATATGAAGCCTTGGGAGAAAAAATAAATGAAAAGTACTATGTACGACTTAGCGGTGAAACAGAAATATCGGGATATATATTTACATTTGATGCAGATGTTTATTTCGACGCCTCTGGAGAAGACGAGAAGGGTTTGGCCGATATGTCAATGTCTTTCTTTGGCGAAACGGAGACTGTGAAGTTTCTCTTTTTGAATGGGAACACTTACTTGGTAGATGATGTTAATAAAGTGTACTGTGATGTCCCGCCGGAGACGGAAGGCGAAGGGAATTTTAATTTTAGTTTTGATGAAAATTCTGAAGTTAAAGTAACCTCCGGCAATGAATTGATTGAAGGCAAAATATATTGGGCGGATAGATTTGATATAGATGGCAATGAGATCGCTTTATTTACGAAAGACGGAGAGATCAAATTTTTCGAAATTGTTTTTGTCCAAGATGAGTCAAGAGTCGAAGTGCTTTTTGAAATAGAAATCAGCGATGATGTTTCCGGAGCGGTGTTTGCGATTCCGGAGGGGTATTTCCTCGTTGATTCCGAAAACTTTTTTGACGGTGGGTTTTCCATCTAAATAAAAAAAGACGAGAAAACGATATGCACCTCAAAAGCATCTTGCTTTTGAGGTGCATATTTAAATGTATTATTTCTCTTTATCTTCGTCGGTTTTTTTCTCCGGGCTTGAATTGTCACGTTCGTGCGGATGCAAAATGTGCTCTGTTATCGTAGAAATTCCGGGATGCGGCGGTTTGTTACCATTCCCCATTCCTTCGGGGTATTTCCACAGCTTTATACTGCAGGAATCATTTAAATTCTTTATTATTATAGAGAAAATGGGGAATGCAAAAAGTCCCAAGATTCCAAACGCTTTCAATCCGGAATACATCATTATAAGTGTTATTAGCGGATACATTCCAATGTAAGAGCCTACAATTTTAGGCTCAATTATTTGACGTATGATGGTTACTATAACATACGTTACAAGAATACCGATACCTGTAAAGACGTTGTTTGTCAAAATGAGGAAGATTCCCCATGGTATAAGTATTGTCCCTGTTCCGATTACGGGCAGGATATCCACCAAAGCCGTAATCAAAGCTATCAAATATGGATACTCAATGTTCAATGCATAAAATGCAATCAAAAGCTCAAAAAATGTTATAACAATTATAATTGAATATGCTTTGATGTATTTCCACGTTGTGGAGAAAAATTGATTCTTTATATTTACAATAAAATTTTTTGGTTTTTCGGGAAACTGAGCCAGTATAAATTTGTTGATTTTTTTAAAATCCACCGCAATGTAATAAACGGCAACAACGGAAATAATCGAAACTATAAAGAAATCTGCGACAAATGTAACTGTTCCTGTCAAAAACGGAACAACATCGGAAGAGAATTTCGAGCCGACAGATTGAATTAAAGAAATGAGATTGTCATCAATATTTGACCAATAGGTATGAAGCATTTCTTGAATATCAAAAACGGGTACGTAAGAATCGATCTTTTCAATTAAAGCGGATACTTTGCTGTCGTCGCTTTTTAGTTCAGAGAAAAATGAAGATATTTGCAAGGATAGTGATTCAACTTCGCCTATAAGCTCGGAAATTACTATATAACCTAAAAACACCACAAGACCCGATAACAGTAGAATCAAAGCAATTGTAGACACGCTCCGCGGAATCTTGGCGCGTTTCTCTAAAAAATTTATGGGAGGTTGCAAAATAAGCGCAATTATCCATGCGAATATAAATGGTGAAATGAGTGGAACGATGTATTTTCCAAAAGCATAAATGATTAGCAATATAACTCCAAAAAAGGCAAAATACAACAAAAATGATGCAATGCTTTTTTGCTTATTCGTGAAATTCATATGAGCTTGTCGCACGCGGCGTATTAAGCCGATTGCTGCTGACCTCCTTTTTTATTTTAGATTGACCCTGCAAAAATCAAAAAATCTATTGACAAAAGATAATTCTTGTGATAAAATAACCACGTTAAGGCCTGTTAGTCAAGCGGTCAAGACGTCGCCCTCTCACGGCGAAGGCAGGGGTTCGATTCCCCTACGGGTCACCATAGTCCTACACTTTCTGTGTGGGATTTTTTGTTTGCCGTAAGATGGCTTCGCCCTCTCTCGCCGCAGTCGCATAGTCGAAATATGCGCAAAGCATAGCTTCGCTTTATTTCTCCTTGCTTTGTGCGGGTCGCTTCGTATAAAACAGCATTCATGCTGTTTTATACTTGCTTACAGCTTGGGCAGGGGTTGATTCCCCTACGGGTCACCATAGTCCTACACTTTCTGTGTGGGATTTTTTGTTTG
>CAZDVZ010000002.1:37441-90033 GCA_964509125.1 uncultured Oscillospiraceae bacterium
GCAGTCGCATAGTCGAAATATGCGCAAAGCATAGCTTCGCTTTATTTCTCCTTGCGACAACAGTATATTGTTGAAAATTACGTGTTTATATTTCCGCTTGTGCGCTGCTTTAAGATTTTCAAAAAAATGAAAATAACAGACACATATCAGGTGTACAATTGGAAGTTTAATTTTTTTGGGGTTTATAGACTACATATTTGAAAGCATACTTTTGAGAAACTCAGAATAGCTTTCGCATTTTTCTTTTGCCTTTTGCTTGTCCTCATCCGATGTAAGGATGTATATTTTAATTTTCGGCTCTGTTCCCGAAGGACGAACGATAGCAGACGTGCCATCTTCAAGGGTGAAATTCAACATATTTGCCACGGGCAGGGAAGCATCCTCGGTTTTTGTTTTCGTTTTTATATCCAAAAGTAGTCTTGATTGATAGTCCATCAAATGAGTTATGCTAATATTGTTGACAGCTTTAGGAGGATCTTTTCTTAAGTTTTCCATTATATTTTTCATTTTTGACATAGGATCTATGCCTCCAATGGAAACGCTGACCGTTTTTTCTTCGTAAAATCCGTGTTCTTTGTATAATTCTTGAAGCACGTCCCAAAGAGTGAGCCCTTTTTCTTTGTAGAAAGAAGCCATTTCTGCAATAAGCATTGATGCGCCCACAGCGTCTTTGTCTCTTGAATATGTGCCTGAAAGGAATCCAAAACTTTCTTCGTATCCAAATATAAAAGTATGCTCTCCCGACGCTAAAAATTCCTTGATTTTTTCTCCGATATATTTAAATCCCGTAAGAACGCACATGGGAGTAACGCCTTGGGATCTGCATATAGCATCAAAAAGCGGGCTGGATACAACAGAACGAATGGCGCAAGCATTGTTCGGCAAAGAATTTGCTTCTATTTTCCCTTTTATTATATAGTCAACAAGTAAAGCACCTATTTGGTTTCCTGTCAGTGTTATATATTCACCCTCCGCTGATTTTATAGTAACGCCTGTTCTGTCTGCATCCGGATCGGTGGCGACTATAAGTTCGCATTTTCCGCCGGTTGCTTCGTCGAGTTTTTTTGCTTCGTTAAAGCATTCGGGGTTTTCCGGGTTGGGAGAAACCACGGTGGGGAAGTTTCCATCAGGAATCTTTTGTGATTCCACTACTTTTAAGTTTGTGATTCCGCATCGTCTCAAAAGTTCGGGTACGAGTTTTGTTCCTGTACCGTGAACAGGGGTGTATATCATATTCAACGAATCACCGAATTTTTGGGTAGCGTTGGGGGAGATTCTACATTTCATTATTTCCCGTAAGAATCTTTCATCTGTTTCGCTACCGATAATTTTGATCAACCCTTTTTCTACCCCTTCTTCAAAAGGAATTCTGTAAACGTCTTCGAATATATCAAGCTTGGCAGCGGTTTCGCTGACGGTAGTGGCATGGTCGGGAGGAAGCTGAGCTCCGTCTTCCCAATAAACCTTGTATCCGTTATATTCTTTGGTATTGTGAGAAGCGGTGATGTTTATGCCGGAAATGCATCCGTATTCCAAAATTGCAAACGAAAGTTCCGGTGTGGGACGCAGTTCATCAAAAATAAACACTTTAATACCTGCACTCGCCAAAACTTCGGCAGCAATTTTTGCAAAGAGCGCGGAGTTGTTTCTGCTATCGTAAGCAATTGCAACGCCTCTGTTTTCCGCGTTTTTATTCTTTATGAGAATCGCAAGCGCTTGAGTGGTTTGGGCGACGGTGTAGATGTTCATGCCGGATATTCCTTCTCGCATAACACTTCTGAGTCCGGCTGTTCCAAACTCCATGGGAGTGGCAAAACGAAGCGCGATTTCATCTTCGCTATCCTTTATTTTAAGCAGAGAATTTTTTGTTTCTATATCAACTTTATCTGATGAAAGCCAATTTTCAAGCTGTTTTTTCATTTTATCCATGTGTTTTCTCCGTTTTATTTAAATTTATAATTTTCCTTATATGCAAAAAACAAAAACTACCCTAATAAGCTTTGATTAAGCGTTATTAGGGTTAGAAATTTGAATTTGAAATCATAATTATATAGCAAGCACCCATTCATGGGTGATACAATACCTTTCCTTGTATGTATTTGTCATAGATGAAAGGGACTTTTGGCACTTTCGTTTTTGGAAAAACAATAAATGATTTTTTCTAAAAGCTGTTTTTTAGGCTCAACAAATAGTCGTGTCAAAATGCCTTTGGCACGGTGCTGAGACAGCCAATGAATTAATTCCACCAATCGTCGTCGCCGGAAAATTCGTTATCTCCGCCTTGACCTTCTTCGAAGCTACCCCAGGTGATGTCACTTTCGAACATAAACTTAACTACGTCAAGGGTGGGTTTTTCATAAACTTCTCTGCTTTCAACGGCAGATGCTGAACGTTTTTCGGATGAACCACCTGAACTAACATCCGTAAAAATTTCATTACTCGTGTATGTCATTTGACCGCACGCCTCCAATTCTATACGATGAAACAAGATATGCAATGATATTCTGGAGCAAAACAGCGAGGCAAAATAACACGCATAATCCTATACACTAAATCTATTGTCTCCATTCTAACAAAAAAAAAATGTTTTGTCAATACTTTTTCACAAAAATGATTTATTAAATTTCCCAATTATATTAATAAAAAAACGAGGTTCGCCGTCATTATGCACAAATTTTCAAAATGACCGTCTCTATTGCTTTTGAAAGAAAAAATGAGGTTATCTTTTATATGGGTGTTTTTAAGCCGATTTTACCTGTTTTTTTTCATTGTATCGAAAATTTTGTTCTGTTTTTAAATAACATGGCGGAGAATAATTTTTTTAACAAAATAATGCTTTATAATAAATTTTTTTGTGTGGCATAAAAATATATGACCACTATATATAGTATGAAAAAATGCCGTCAAAAAAGATCTTTTTGGCGGCAAAAAAATGAAAAAAGAAAAAATGTGATACCAAAGTTACATTTCAAGCTTATCTTCCATTTGTTGTATAGCTTTTTTTGCTTTTTTCTTCATGACGTAACAAAAGTCAGCTTTGTTTTCCGCGACGCACAAAGCGATTGATGCAGAAATCAGTGAAATGACCATACCAATTGCTCCCGCAAAAAATAAAACTGTGGTTTTATTGCACTTCATTATTTGTCTACCTCCTTGAATTGTTTGTTCCTTTTGTATTTTTAGCAATTTTCCGTCAAATATGCATCAAGGAGTTTTACCCAAATAGCAAAAAACATTTTTTTAAATGGAGTTTTTTATTTAAAACAATATTTTCTTTTTCTCGCCGTTTTTAAATTTATATTTGTTACCGTCGGGCTCGTATCCCGCCCCGTTCCACTTTACTCCGTTTTTCCATTCTCCCGACCAAGTTTTTCCGTTGGGATATGTATATGTTCCGTCTCCGTTGAATTCACCGTTTTTCCAATTTCCGTCGTATTTCGACCCGTTGGCATAGATATATACCCCGTGACCGCCGAAAACATTGTCAACCCAGCCACCATTGTATGTTTCGCCACCCGGAAAGACGTATTCTCCGTCTCCGCTTTTTAAACCATTTTTATACCCTCCGGAATAATAAGATCCGTTTTTGTATGTGGTGGTTCCATACCCATCTTTTTTTCCCATTTTCCAAGTCCCTTTGTATACGGACCCATCGGTGTAAAAATACGTGCCCTCGCCGTGAAAAGCGTTGTTTGCCCATTCGCCGTCATAGGTTTCTCCGCTTGAAAAGTTGTACACACCTTTTCCGTGTTTTTTTCCGTCACGGTATCCACCGGAATATTTTGACCCATTTGCATAAAAAGTCGTTCCTATTCCATGTCGTTGACCTTCGTTCCAAGTGCCCACGTAAACATTCCCATTTACAAAAGTGTAACGCCCTTCTCCGTGACGTTTTCCGTTGATCCAGCCGCCTTCGTAGGAAGATCCGTCGGAAAGTAGAAGTGTTCCTTCGCCCCATCGGTGACCGTCTTTAAACTCGCCAATGTATTTATCGCCATCTGCGAAAGTCATTTCACCTTTTCCGTGGTATTTGCCGTTTTCCCATTCGCCTTCAAAACGGTCTCCGTTGGCATAACAGTAAATTCCAAATCCGTTTCGTTTTCCGTTTTTAAAACTTCCTGTGTAATATGCGCCATCGGGATATGTCATCGTGCCTGTACCGTTTTTCGATCCGTCGGAATATTCACCTTCGTATTTTGATCCGTCGGAATATGTCATCACACCCGATCCGCTTTTTTGACCGCCCTTAAAACCACCTGTGTATTTTCCACCATCGACGTAAGTATAGACGCCTTTTCCACTTTTTTGACCGCCTTTAAAGCCGCCCTTGTATGTGTCTCCGTTGCTGTAGACTTCTTCTCTATAATCGTCCGCCAATTCAAAATTTTCCAGTTGTTTGGGGAACATAAGTCTGGATTGCATTAAATAGTAAATTCGGCAAAGCTCGTCCTCGCCGGCGAATGACAACATCAAGTCCTCGTCTTCCAAAACAGAAGTTTTGGTTTCTATGGTACAAATGGGAGTTTTTAACAAAGTGGAAGGGTTGTTTTCGTACGTAACTCCGTTTTTGCACAAGAAAATTCCCCAATGAGCTTCCGAATTTTTAGGAGAAGTTTGAATTATGGATTCGTAAATTTTCTTGGCGCCGCCGAAGTCTTTTTTTATCCAAAGGGTGTGAGCTTTTTCAAAAAGTGGGGCGAGTTTTTCGTTTTGCATCCATGAGATCGTTTGAACTGTTCCGCATTGCAAACAACGCAGGATGCTTTTATTTTCTTTTTTGGTAATAGCTGAACCGCATAGTTTGCATTTTAATGTGCTCATTTGTTCTCCGTATAAAAAGTGTTATTTATTGAGAATTTTAGAAAAATAGACTTTTTTTCATAATTCCGCTTTTGTATTTGCATTTCACGCCGTCTTCGTACCCCGATCCTTCCCAGCGCATTCCGTTTTTCCACTCGCCTGTCCATGTTTTTCCGTCCGGGTATGTGAAAACGCCATTTCCATGTTTCAAATCTTTTTCCCAGCCGCCTTCATAGCTTGAACCGTCGGCGTATGTATATGTTCCGAATCCTGTTCTGAGATTTAGGAAGAAGTCACCGACATAACGCTCGCCGCACGAAAAGGTGTAAACGCCTTTGCCGTGGCGTTTATCTTCGAAAAAGTCTCCGATATAGCTATCTCCGCTTTCGTAAACGCAAGAGCCTGTTCCGCTTTTTCGACCGTTTTTCCAGCTACCTTCATATCTTTCGCCGTTTGCGCAAATATGTTTTCCGCTCCCGTGCGGTTTATCGTTTTGAAATTCTCCCGTGTAACAGTTTCCGTTTGGGAAGGTATATGAGCCGAAGCCGTTTTTAACTCCGCCTCTCCACTCGCCGTCATAAATTTTTCCGTCAACGAAAGTGTACTTGCCTTTTCCATGAAATTTGCCTTCTTCAAATTCACCTGAATATACGTCTCCGTTTGAAAAGGTGCGTATGCCTTTTCCGTGCTGCTTTCCATTTTGCCACTCGCCTTCGTATTTTTCCCCGTTGGCAAAAGTAAAAATTCCAAATCCTTTGTATTTTCCGTTTTCAAATTCCCCTTCGTATGATGCGCCGTTAGCAAAGGCGTAAATGCCTTTGCCGTAGTATTGCCCGTCTTTAAGACCGCCTATATATTTGTCACCGTTGGGGAGAGATTTTTGCCCCTCGGTAAGGTTTGAATGTGGGGGAATATAGTTTTGAAATTGGAGCGGGAACATACATTTAGCATAAAAAAGATATAAATTTTTCCCATGAATATCGGCTTTTTCCATCGACGCCAAAAAGTCTATATCGTCTGTTGGGGATGATTGCGGCTCTAAGGTTGGAGTTATGGCAACTAAATTTGTTTCCGCTGAAACTGTGAGCAGAGCGCCGTATTTACAAAGAAAAATACCAAAATGCGCCTCGGGATCATTTGGAGCATTTTGAATAATGCTTTGATATATCTTGGAAGCACCTTTGAAATCTTTGATTTTGCGAAGAATGTTGGCTTTTTCGTAAAGCGCTATATTATCATCGTTATCTGTGCGTGGCAGACTTTGAACGAATCCGCAACTGTTACATCTTGAAACGCTGGCATTTTTGGTTATAATAAGGGGATTTTCGCACATTTTGCACTTTATGGTTGCCATTATATCCTCCGCGACTGCATTTAAGCTGATGTTTTTGTGAAAGGCGTATTATTTCTTTGCTACAAAGAAAAATCTGTGAGCTTTTCCCTCCAAAAACTCATTTTCGTCAACAATTTTTTGCGCCTCGAAGAGGTTTCGTATGCATTTATCTACGGAAAAGTTTTTAAATTCCCATTCAATTATTTTTGCAAACCAAACGAGAGCGCCGACGTCATAAAATTTGATTGGGTGATAGCCTTCGTTTTCTTCTAAAATTTCAAAACCCACTTCTTCAAATTTTTCGGATTGCGCCTGAAGATATTGGTTGGGAAAAGTAATAGTTGACTGAGGTGAAATGAGTTTTATAAATTCACGGTCGTTGTATGCTCCAACCTGTTGCGTGATAAAAATTCCTCCGGGTTTCAATACGCGAAAAAATTCGCTTGCATTTAAATCGCCGTGACGGTTTAATATAATATCAAAAGTATTGTCGTCGAAGGGGAGCGAATCGGTGGTCGAATTTTTTACGGTTATGCCCAAAGGTGAAAGCTTTTCGTTGCAAAGCTTGAAGTTAGGCTCAAACGCCTCTGTGACAAATGTATTCTCATACGGATGATTTAACGAGAGCAAAAATTCTCCACCCCCTGTATCAATATCAAGCAGCTTCATGTGGGGTTCTAAATATTTCAGAATTGTTTTTTTGTAGCTCCAGGGAAGTTGATCTTCCTCGTCTGACCATCTTCCTTTCAGATGTGAAAAATCCCATCCGCGGATAGTTGCCAGCTTTTCTTCTTCTTCCCAAAAAGCTCTGTATTCTTCTTGAATTGACATTGCGGCCTCCTGTTTTTTTAGTTTTAAAGAGCAAGCACGGTTTAATTTCAGATGATTGGCAAAGAATAAATTTTCACAACAGTTGTTCGCAAAGCAAAAAACCGTCTTTTACGGAAACGGGCGTCGCGGTGATAATGTCACCTTCGTTAAATTTTCCGTGGGATATAAGCGCTTCTGCAAAGTCCTTTGTATGTCCCTTGAAATACTTTCCGTCAAAACTTTCTATCAAAATTTCCACAGGTGTTCCTATTTTTTGAGACAAAACATTATGCTTTATTTCTGACGAAACTTCGATCAGGCGTTTGTTTCTGAGCTTGGCGTCGTCTTTGGGAATTTTGCCTTCCATACTGTACGCTTCCGTTCCGGGGCGTGGAGAGAAAGAAAAAGCATGAACATGAAGAAGGGCATATTTTTTTACAAAATCCAAAGTTTCTTCAAATTCTTCCTCTGTCTCTGTTGGAAAGGAGGTGATGATATCTGCAGAAAGCATAATTTCGGGTATGGCTTCTCTGAGTGCATTTATCCTTGCCAAAAGCTTTTCTCCGTTATATGGCCGTTTCATCAGTTTTAAAATCCGGCTGTTGGGCGATTGAACGGAAAGATGGAGATGGGGCATAAAGCTTTCTGTGCTTTTAATGCACTGTATAAATTCATCCGTGAGCACGTTGGGATCAAGTGATCCTAACCTTATTCGCTTTATCCCTTTAAGCTTGTTTATCTCATTTATTAACGATACAAGATTTTTTGTTCCGAACGCGGAAGATTCGATTCCTGTTAAAACAACTTCTTTGTATCCCGCGTTATCAAGACGTTTCGCTTCGCTTAAAATGTCGTTCATGTCACGAATTACAGATCTGCCTCTTAATTTGTGAATAAGACAATATGTACAGTTTCCGTTGCAACCGTCTTGTATTTTTATATATGCTCTGCAAGCGGAAATAAAAGGAAAAGCTTTGGGTGGGGCGTGACAAATTGATAAAGCAGAATATTTGGATTGAATATCCGAAAGGGATTTTATTGCGCCCACGCACCTTTCCTTGTCCTTGCACCCTACGGAAAAAGAAACCCCCGACATATTCTTAACGATTTCGGGTTTGTGCTCCGAGTAACATCCTGCGACTATTACGTGCTTTGATGTGTTAGCACCTCGTTTTATAGCGGCCACGCTTTTTCTTTCGCTTTCCGCGGTAACCGCGCAGGTGTTTATAAACGCAAAATCGGATGGTTCACCAAACGGCACGATTTTAAATCCGCTTTCGTAAAGCTGTTCTGCTATCCCTCTTGTTTCGTACTGGTTGACTCTGCATCCTAAAGTATAAAAAGAAACTGTTTTATCTTTTGGCTCTGTGAGGGAGTTTACGGCTTTTAAAAAACGCTCTTTACCACCCATGGAGTTTATGGCGTCCATAAAAGCTTTTGCAGTAAGCCCGTCGGGAAGCCCATATTCTTTTGAGATGGCGTTTCTTTTTTCTGCCGAATCATCCTTGCCTGTAAACCCCAACTCCCAAAGAAGGGCAGTGGTAACAGGTGTTGCCAAAACGGTTTCTTCTTTCTCGTAAGGAGAGAGAAGTTTAAATAGCACGTCTGCTTCCATACCTTCCACACCCAAAAGATTTTCCGCAGAATGATGCGACTTTCTCTTTTCTTTTCCCAAAATTTGCGGTATGTAAAGATTGATAAGCCTGTTGGAAGGAACTATTCCTTTTAATCGTGAGCGAATAAATCCTCCCGCTTTGTCACTGTCCGTAAGAACGATTAGCTTTGTTTCGTTTGAAAGCGCTGACAAATGGCTTTTTTTCTTGGAGTCGTTTAAAATGGAAAAGCCTCCCACGGAAATCACAGGGGAGGACAAAATATTTGAAAGTCTTATTTTGTCATATTTCCCTTCAACTATAACGGGATATTTTAAATTAAGTTTTTTCAACCCCGGTCATTCCTTTCTACAAAAATTCAAAAGTCTATTTTGCAAGAAGCTTTTCCAAAAGCAATTCTATGTGTGCGTACTGATCTGATGAAAAGCTTTTCAGCTTTTTGTCGCATTCGGCGCAAAGATTTATGGCTGTTTTTAAATAATCGTCGCTTATGTTTGACGCACTTCTCATGCGTTTGTCTGCAACCCATGGATTTATGGAAAAATCTTTTGATAGATTAGAAGATGAAACACCTTCTTTTTTTGCACCCTTTGCCAAATAAATATCGTAAAAGCTTTTTGTAAGCGTTCCCATTATTAAAAGCGGATCCGCTTTTTTTAGTTTTAAATTCAAAAAAATGTCTTTCACTTTTGATGCGTTGCCCAAGGATACCGCCTCGGACAGATCAAATGTTTGATATTCAACATTTGAACAACAATATGTTTCAATTTCATTTTTTGAAACACTTTTACATGAAGTGCAAAGCTTTTCGATCTCTCCCTTAAGAATGTACATATCGTTGCCGCAATAGTCTATAAGATGTTTTGCGCCGTCGGGAGAAATTGAAACGCCCGCCTTTTCAAAGTGACGATCGATCCAATTTATCAGTTTTGCCGTGTCGGATTTTGGAAATTCCACCAAAAAACAGTTTTTCTTTATGGCTTCCGCAAGAGAATGGACGGCTGTGGGTTTTGCGGGCGATTTTGAAGGAGAGATCAACTTCGATTCAAACTCATCGTTTCTGTAAACCAAAAGCACGGTCGAGTCATCAATTCCACACGAGATAAGCTTTTCAAGTTGGGAAAGCTCTTTGTCACTCCATTTTAAAATTTTCGGGTCGGACGCTTCCAGCATTTTTCGTTCGTTCATAAAAGAATAAGTGCTTAAAAAAACGTCAATATCGTCGAAAGTAAGGTTTTCGCCTTCGAAGCGGGAATAGTTCAATTGGTTTTCCTTTGCGCCTTCTCGCAAGACAGAAACATAATAATCTTTTAAATATTCGTTTTCGCCATAAAACACAAAAAAACCGCATTTGTTCTTTTTCAACCGTTCTTTAAGTTCGCTTTCGTTCATTTTTCTCCTCCGAAACTTCCTGTTTATAGAATATCATTCAACATCAAACTTGTCAAGTTAATTTTAAAATTATTTTTTTCTTCCAAAAAATATTAAGAAAGCCCACGGCAGTATTGACTTTTGAGACATGATGAAGTATAATACAAATATAAATTTTCATTATGCGGAGATGTACCATGAAAATTACAGATGTAAAAATTTATTCTGAGGATATGCCTCTTAAAGTGCCGTTTATAACTGCCAAGCGCAGGCTTGACGTTATACGAGATTATGTTGTGGAAATTCACACCGATGACGGAAAAATTGGTTTTGGAGCCTGTGCGCCCACTCCCGTTATTACGGGCGATACGGTTGGGTCCATAATATACGCGGTGGAGGAATATATAAAGCCTCGCCTTTTGGGTATGGAGGTTACAAACGAACTTTTACCCTATGTGAGAGATTGTATGGAACATAACACCTCACCAAAAGCGGCGGTGGATATTGCTCTTTATGATCTTCTTTCGCAAAAAGAGGGTAAAACAATATTTCAATATATGGGTGGAAATGGAGATTTTTGCCTTAAGACTGATATTACAGTGAGTCTCGGTACTCCCGAAACAATGGTGAAAGATACGTTGAGCGCTCTTGAAGAAGGGTTCGATGTTCTTAAAATAAAATTGGGAACTGTACCCGCAGAGGATAAAGCGCGAATTGCCGCTATCGCATCCGTTGTTGGAAAAGATGTTCCGATTCGTCTTGATGCAAACCAAGCGTGGCAGCCTAAAGATGCTGTGGAGCTGTGTGATTTTGCATTGAAAAGCGGAATGAACATTGAATTGGTAGAACAACCCGTTCATTACCGTGACATTGACGGCATGGAATATGTAACCAAAAATACAGAGGCAGACATACTTGCGGATGAAAGCGCCTTTTCTTATTACGATGTAAAAGATATATTGAAACGCGGTGCGGCGGATTTGATAAATATTAAGTTGATGAAATGCGGCGGGCTTTACGAAGCGGAACGTATTCACGCATTGGCTATGGAATACGGTGCGGAATGTATGCTTGGATGTATGATGGAAGGCCCTGTGAGTGTTGCCGCGGCGGCTCAGTTCGCCGCCGCGAAGGGTATTACGAAGGTTGACCTTGATGCCCCCATTCTCTGTAAAGAGTTTATAAATAACACTCCTGTGGATTTTATAAACAATAAAATTAAATTAAAGCGATGAATTCATGGGCTTTCTTTGTATTTTGACAAGTGATCAAGGCTTTCAAAGGCGTAGCCTTCACTTTTTAATGTCTTTATGACGTCACCCAAAATTTCCGCATTTGTTTTTGAATTTGGGTGCAGCAACATTACCTCCCCATTGTGGACGGTAGAAAGTATTTTTTCCTTTGCCCATGAGGGAGATTTTTGCGAGTTGTTGTCCCAGTCTGCATATGCAAATGACCAGAAAACGCATTTATATCCTAACTTTTCGCAAAAATTTAGCGTATTTTCGGAAAATGCTCCTTCCGGAGGTCTGAAATACTTTGCCATTTTTTTGCCTGTGCACTTTTCATATTCTTCTTCAAGTCCCAACAATTCTTTTTGAAATGCATCGAAGGAAAGGGACGAAACATTTCCGTGCGTCAATGTGTGGTTGCATACAAGATGTCCTTCCTCCGCCATGCGCCGAGCCACTTCCGGCGTGTTTTTATAAATTGCGGGAAGAATGAAAAAAGCGGCTTTAACATCTTCTTCTTTGAGAACGTCTAAAATTTTAACTACGTTTTCTGTAGAATAACCCGCATCAAAGGTGAGATATATTGTTTTTTCGTCCGGGTTTCCCATGGCTATAATTGACGGATGGTTTATAATTTCTTTTCCGTCCAAAAGTAAAGGTTGTGTTCCGTCACTTTTTGATTTAAAATACCAATTATGCGCTCCTTCTGCTGCGGAATTAATACAAGCCACAAGGGAAAAAACGAGCGCCAAGACGGATATATAAAGTTTTTTCATAAAAACTCCTTGAGATATTCAGAAATAAATTTTACTTGTAAATAGTTTTCTTTGTTTTGCAAATAATATAAATTGAAAAAAGAGGGAAATATGATATTTATAAAAGGAAGAGTTTCCGTTTTTGATAAACCTGACAAAAAAAGTCAGCATATTGACGAAGCATTTTACGGAATGTCTTGCGTTCTTTTGGAGGACGCGGGCGAATTTTTGAAGATAAGGACAGAATACGGATACGAAGGCTATGTGCCGGCAGATGATGTGGCAAATTTGGATTATGAGCCCGACAGCATCGTAATAGCACCTGCGGCCGATCTTTATATTGCGCCGAAACTTTATCACGGCCCGTCTGTGTCTCTTCCCCGTGGCGCGAGAGTAAAACTTGGCGAGATTGCGGAAGAAGACAAGCGTTTCCGTGAGGTCATTACTCCGATGGGGGAAAAAATGTATATTTTTTACCGCCTTGTAGCTCCTTTTAAGCTGAAAACCGATGATGACAGAAAATTAGAAAACGAGGATATGCTCAGAGATCTAATCGTTAAAACGGCAAGAAAATATGAGGGTACTTGTTATCGTTGGGGCGGTAAGACTGTTTCCGGCATCGATTGTTCCGGGCTTGCTTTCATGTCCTACTATCTTAACGGATATTATATTTTCAGAGATGCGAAGCCGGATTTTCAAACAAGATTCAGAAAAATATCGTGGAACGAGGTTAAAAAAGGAGATCTGCTATATTATCCGGGGCATGTTGCCATATATTTGGGTGATGGCGAAATAATTCATTCTTCAAGCTCATACGGATGTGTTGTTATAAATGACCTTGATCCTCTTTCTTTGAAATGCAGAGAGAGCCTTAAGGATATAATTTGTGCGTGTACGTTCTTTTGAGTTTAATTTCATAAAGGGGTGTGCGTAAAACAGATGAATGATATTTTTGTTTCAAAAGAAATTATTAATAAGCAGCTTGGTATTGCTGCCGAATTGAAGGGCGAAAATGGAAAAAAGGTTTGCATTCTCACTTTCGGATGCCAGCAAAACGAGGCAGATAGCGAGATCCTTTCCGGCATTTGCGAGGTTGCGGGTTACAGCGAAACCGATGATCCAAAGGACGCTGATTTGATCTTGATAAACACTTGTGCCATAAGAGAGCATGCAGAGTTGAAAGCACTTTCAAGGACAGGGCAGTTTAAAAAGCTCAAGGAGCAGAAAAAAGAGCTTTTGATTGGCATATGCGGATGTATGGCTGAACAAAAGGAACGTCGCGAGGCGGTGATTAAAAGTTATCCTTATGTGGATTTTGTTTTCGGCACGGACAGGCTATATATGCTCCCGCAGATAATAAAAAATGCACTCGCGGCAAAGAAACGCTCTGTGTATATAAGTGACCTTTCCCACAGCGAGTTTGGCATCATTGCCGAAGGATTGCCCTTGAGGCGCAACAGCGAGTTTAAGGCTAAAGTTTCCATAATGTACGGTTGCGACAATTTTTGTACATATTGCGTCGTTCCATATGTGAGAGGTCGTGAAAGAAGTCGAAACAGTGCGCTTGTTCTCAATGAGGTAAAGGAACTTGTGGAATGCGGGTTTAAGGATATTATGCTTTTGGGACAAAATGTAAATTCCTATAAAGGCGATATTTCCTTTCCCGAATTGTTAAAACGTGCGGGAAGCTTTGACGGAGAATATTTCTTGCGCTTCATGACGTCTCACCCAAAGGATGCATCCACGGAGCTTGTTCAGGTCATTCGTGATGTTCCCAATGTGGCAAAGCAGTTTCACCTTCCCGTTCAATCGGGGAACAACAGAGTGCTTTCTGCAATGAATAGGCGTTATACAAGAGAAAAATATTTGGAAAAAGCAATGGAGATAAAATCTCTTATACCCGATGTTACCATGACTACCGATATTATTTGCGGGTTTCCTACGGAAACCGAAAAGGAATTTTTGGAAACGGTGGATATTATTAAGCAGGTAGAGTTTGATATGATATTTACTTTTTTATATTCGCCTCGCCCCGGAACTCCTGCGGCAAAAATAGAAGACCAGATCCCGCATGAGGAAAAGGTGAGAAGGTTTGAGCTTTTGTCTTCTGTTCAAAATGATATTGCCGACAAAATAAACGAAAAATATCTGGGAAAAACCGTGAGAGTGCTTTGCGAAACAAATTCTGACGGTTTGTGTTCGGGAAGAACTTCAGGAAACAAAATTGTAAATTTCGAGGGGAAATCTATGCCCGGTACTTTCGCTAACGTGGAAATAACTTCTGCGGCGGCGTATATTTTGAACGGCAAGGAGAAGTATGGAGAATAAAAATAAAAAAAGCGTAAAGGTTAAAAAGAGTTATAAGTATTATTATACAAAGGCATCGGTAATACGTTCTGTGGTGGAGTGCTTTATTTGTCTTTCTCTATTTTTTGCGTTTTTTGTATGCTTTATGATATACGGCGGTGATGATAGAGATCCCAATGCGTCTTTCCGCCAAGTGTACGATGAAGAAAAAAGGGTGTATTCCATGATTGACGGCGTTGCTGCTGACGGAGAGGGAAGGGTGTATGCGTTTTACAGCCGCACCTTTGAAATAAATGCTTATGACGAAAACGGAGTTTTTCTTGAAAGCTATCAAATCCCGTCGAACGGCGAAGTTTCAACGTATGATGGCGGTATCGTGTGTAGAGAAGGAAAACTATATGCGTTTAATGACGGCGGGGACGTTTTTGTGTATGATGATGGAAAATATGTGTCGCGTTTGGACGTGGAAAAGCAATGGGAAGAATGCAAAAGCATTTATGATGAGTACGAGAAAAGTAAAAATGCGGTAGAGACGGATGACGGAAAAGTTTTTTTAAATAATTATTTATCCATAATGGACGGAGAGGGTAATATTATCGTGGGAAAATTTTTTGTAGGACTTTTGTTCAGCCCGTTTTCCATGCTTATGTCTATAATAATGACCACTCTCACTTTTCTTTCCGTGAGGAGATATAACAGAAAAGTGAGAAATCAAAAAATTAAAACGATTTTCAAAAATAGTATAACTGTAAAATAGAGAAATAGAATAGGAGAATTTTGTATGACGGATAAGCTTTTAACACTTTTGGGAACATTTGCCAATGAGCTTAGAGAGGATCCCGCTGTAAAGAGATACAATGATGCAAAAGAAAAATATATGTCTGACGAAGATGCTCATTCACTTATAAGAGAGTACAATGTTCAGCATATTTTAAAGCAGGAAGAGGAAAAAAAGGCAGAACCTGATAAAAAGGTTATTGAAGACCTTGAAAAGCGTCTGGATGAACTTATGACGCAGATTCAAAATGTCCCTTCAATGAGAGAAATGAAGGAAGCTGAAATTGAGCTTGATTCCATGTTATCCACTATCAACGAAGTAATTACTGCGGCGATCTCCCCTGCAGGAGGCTGTTCCGGGAGTTGCTCCACTTGCGGCGGATGTTCGTGATAAGTGGAAATTAAATAAAGACATTTTGGAGTGATTATTTGCGGTGATAAAGATCGGAGCAATAGTCTTGACAGAAAAGGTGGTAAAATTATGAGCATCCGCATTGGAATTGATGTGGGCGGAAGCACGACAAAGATTGTGGGCTTTAATAAGGGGGAGCTATTATCTCCCCTTATTGTAAAATCCAGCGATCCTGTAGCTTCTGTGTATGGCGCTTTTGGAAAATTTATAGCTGACAACGGCATAATGCTGTCGGACGTGGAACGCATTATGGTAACAGGTGTGGGGTCTGCTTGTGTTACTTCTGACATTTATGGAATTGAAACTGTATGTGTTTCGGAATTTCAATCCGGCGCAGAAGGCGGGCTTTACCTTACGGAATGTGAAAAGGCGATTATCGTAAGCCTCGGAACGGGTACATCTTTAGTATATGCACACCGAAATGGCACCTCCGAATATTTGGGCGGAACCGGGGTTGGCGGCGGCACTCTTATGGGACTGTCCAGAAAAATGCTGGGGCTTAATGACATAACACACGTAGTAGATGTTGCAAAACAGGGTGATCTTGAAAACATAGATCTGAGAATAAAAGATATTTCAAAAAAGGAGATAGGCCCAACTCTTTCGGCGGATATAACAGCTTCGAATTTTGGAAAAATGAGTGATACGGCAACAACAGAAGATATTGCATTGGGGATAATAAATATGATCTTCGAAACAGCCGCTATGCTTGCGATTTTCGCCGCGAGAGAAAAGGATTGCACGGATATTATTTTAATTGGACAGCTTTCGGGGTTTCCGCAGGCGAAGGTGCTTTTTAAAAATTTTGAAAAAACTTTTCCTGTAAAATTTATCATTCCCGAAAACGCGTCCCATGCCACAGCCATTGGTGCAGCACTTATAAAAACTGAGGGGTGACATATTGGAGACATCAAGATTTAGAAAAAATATTTTGTCAATGCTTTTGGAGAAGGCAAAAGGCGACAGAAGTTTAAGACAGTTTGCTATAGAATGTGACATAAGCTATGTTCAAATGAGAAAACTTGTCCTTTGCGCTCAGGAAAATCCTCCCCGCCCAAAGCTTATAAAAAAGATTGCAGAGCATTGCGCGGAAGGAGTAACTTTTGAGGATCTTATGTTTGCGGCGGGTCATGTTGTGCCGGAACGTATTCATCGTCCCCATTCCGAGGGAGATGTTTTGGGTAAATATAAAAGCCTTTCGCAAAAGTCAAGGAAATGCGTGGAAAGTTATATAGATTTTCTCGTTGAGCAGGAAAACAAAGAAAGAAAAACAGAGACCTTGTAAACCGAAAGTCTGCAAAGTCTCCGTGTGGCATAGTTTTATTTTTCGAAAAAATTCAAGTAAGAAAGATCAAAGCGGCAATGATAAAAACAAAAATGTCATTGTCTTCTTCCCCGTCCAGGAGCAAAAGCAACGCTATCCCTATGAGGATCAAGTCATCCACGCCTATGTTTTTTAAGAAAGAATTTCCTAAAATGCTCTTTCTTTGAGGTGCCATGGCGGGCGCTTCTTTTGGTGGGTCATAGCTTGGTTCGGACTCTTTAAATTCTTGGGTCATGTTTCGGTACATTCCGTCCGATTCAATCCCGCTATATGCGCTGTTAAACATTTTTACTCCCTCCTCCCTTAATTTGGGAAAATGTCATGGCTACGGTCAACGCTTTTACCAATGAGTCGATTTTACCTCTTTTTTCTTCACGCAAAAAAGGTTTGATAGCAAGTAGCAGATCGGCTTTTGAAGGCGGTGCTTGGCTTTGTTCTTGAACAATGGCGGGTGCCGGAGGTGCTTCGGGCGCTTTCGGAGCATTTCCCGAAGCGATGGCGGATATTCTGCTCATCATTTCGGGGTTGGAAAGAATATCCATTACTTTTTTTGCGGTTTCGCTATCTATTTCCTTCACCCCCCGCTCTTAGAGCCTGCCTAATTTTTTAAGTATCTCGTCGGCTTTTTCGTCTCCTACTTTTTGCATGAGGCGCTTTGCATCTCTTTCGTTCATTTTTGAGATCTGGTTTTTTAACGACGGAATATCCGCCGATAATTTTTCTGCGTTTTTGATATTACCTCCTGCGAGAGCATTGATCTCTAAAATTAGAGCTTTGAAGGACTCATCGTCCAAATTTAACAGTTTTTCTTTCGGAAAATCGTTCATAAAAACCTTACCTTTCGTTTTGTGGCGCTTGGCCTTGTTGTATGTATATGCACGTGAGAGGAGTGTATGAAAAATGATCAAATGTAAACCTGAACGTAACCCCAAAAAAGCGTTGATGCTTTTGGGACTTTTTGCCGTGATTGCGCTCTTTACTGCGGTTGGCGCCAGTATTACATCGTCCTATAAGAGTATTTATCATTTGCTTTTCATTTTGATAGTTTGTGTTGGGATCAACATTATGGTAAGATATACCATGACGGAAATGGAATACACTCTTACGGAAGATAGCTTTGAGGTGAGAAAAAAGGTGGGAAATAAAGTAACCATGCTTTGTTCATTGTCCATTTCCGAAACGATCGTGCTTACTGACAAGGATACGTACGAAAAAAATAAAAAATCTTATGGATATATAACGAGAAAATATAATTTTAATCAAAATGTTTTTGCAAATTCTGCGATTTATATCTGTAATTTTAATGGAACAAATTTGCTTGTGGAATTTGAGCCAAACACGGCCTTTTATAATTGTTTTCAGCAAAAGATCGGTGAAAATAAAGAATAGAAGTTAAATATTATCACTGCGTTTTTGTAAAGCGCAGTGCTTTTTTTATAAAAGTGTTTATGTGGGTATTAGGGTGGCGTAATAGATCTCCGCGATTCGTTGCCAAGTTTCGGGGCCAACAATCCCGTCGGGGGTAAGAGAGAAAAATTCTTGAAATTGTCTCACTGCGGTGGAAGTGGCAGGTCCAAAATTCCCGTCTTCTGCTACGTAATTTATTCCCGAGATGGTGTTTCTTATGGAATTTAATGCTTTTTGGATATAAAGTACATTATCTCCCGTGTCACCTTGTCTTATGGGAGAACCGGGATAGCTTTCCAAAACAACGTCTTCTTCTGGAAAATTTTGTAACAGAGAATAGTAAACGCTGACGATTCTGTTCCACGTTTCTTCGTTGATGATACCGGTTTGCGGAAGGTCGAAATACCGTTGAAATTCAGTTACGTTTTTTTCGGTGGCTTCGGAAAAGATTCCGGTTGGGGCGTTGGTAGGAAGCGAACCGTTTAAGAAGAAAGAGATGCGGTTTAAGTACCACTGCATTCTAAGTACTTCTGTTCCTCTGTCGCGGCGTTTTAGGTCAACTCCTCCGAAACTGTCGCTTTGAGGACGTTCTCCTTCGGAATCAAGAGTTGCAAGCCGCTTTACTGCTGTGTATATGTATTGAATTTCGTACCATGTGTCTCGATCTACTTCACCTGTTATGGGAAGCCCGAAAATACGTTGAAATGCACGAACGGAAATTTCCGTATCCACGTCAAAGTATGAGCTGAGAGATAGCACAAATGGCAGTTGCGGGTAATCTATTCCGATTCTGTTAAGGCGAGTTTGTATATTCAGTACATCTTCTCCGTAAGATCCTACTTTTAGCAATCCGGGATAAGAATCCGGCGGTATTTCTTCAACTTCCGCAGTGCGTATTTCAATATTGTCTCCGTAATAGTTTGTCAGTATTTGAAAATAGTCGTAACCCTCTCTTGCCAAATTTAAAGAACCCCATTGTGAAAGCCCTTCACACATGGTTTGACGTCCGTCACAGTATGATGTGAAAAGAGGCTCTACGGAATTGTATCGTGAAATATAATTTTTGAATAGCCGATCAACGATTCTATCCGTTTCCTCGAATGTACTTCTGTCGTAGAAAAAAGCTTGATCAAAGGCTGTGGTGTTTGTTATTTGAAAATCATATCCCTGAGATCTGTACCACTGTGTGTAAATTCTGTTTAGGGCAATGGAATTTTGAGCATAAAAGTTTGCAACAAGGGCGGCTTCGGGCCACGTGGGATAAATTTCACTTGCTATGACGTTTTTTAAGTATTCAATATATGGGATAGTTACATTTTGAGCTTCTTCATACGGAGATCCGAGATGAACGGTTATGGTTTCGGGAATGACTACTTTGCCGAAGGTTACTATGGCTTCTGAGGAAACATCCGGTGATGTTGTGGGCGAGATACGCCTTGACTGTGGAGTTTCCACAATATTAATTTCATCCGAATCTTCTGTTCGCCGCGATAAGTTGACTTTTCTGAATGTTGTGATCTTTTCAAATATCTGTTCACCCTTAAAAATCCTTGTTACGTATCCGACTTTTGAAGCCGTAACTTCATAAACTCCAAATGGGGTTTCGACTTCGGGTATGTATGTGGATTCCAATGGCGGAGCGGGCAGAGTGAATAAAAGTTCTCCTTTTGAATTGGTATATCCGCTTAGTCGCTCCGATTTTATTTCTACAAATACGCCTTCCAAAGGGTTGTTTTCCGTCCCTTCAAATGCGAAAATTTTTAATGTTCCGTATGTTGGTCTGTTGTCCGTATGCATACCTCCCTTGCTTTTGGCTTTGCTATATTCTATTCCCAAGTATGTTATAATGTTCCACATTGAAATAAAATAGCTAAAATTAACGGAAAAATCGAAGGAGAATTAGTTAAAAACAACACAATCTTAAGGTTTTTTTAAGGTTGCGTTTGTAAAATATCTCCACGAGATTTATATTTATAAGGAGGCACGTCATGAACAAATCAAAATTCGTGGCACTAACTTTGGTTATTATGTTGTGTTTAACCTCTCTTGTTCCCGCGTTTGCGTTTGCAGAGAGCGTTTCGACAACATATAATCTAATCGTTTCGGGAGAATATATTAAGGGGCTTCCGGAACAGGTAAGTCCCGACGCTCTTATTGCTACAATGGCTTCGGGCTCTACTGTAACATTTACAAACGGAACACAAAGTTATGTTTGTACAGGTTGCACTATTACTGTAGGAGGAACAGGTTCTTATGTTGCAGTTATCAGCGGCGATGTTGACGGTAACGGAATTGTGGATTCTACAGACTACCTTAGAATTAAACAATATTGTCTTGGCTCGCTTCAATTAAGCGGTGCGTTTTACGAGGCGTCCGATGTTGACGCAAGTGGAGTTATAGACTCAACAGACTATTTGAGAATAAAAGGACATTTCCTTGGCACATTTGATCTTTATGCCAATTCTTATCTCCCTGAAGATTCTTCTTCGGAGTCGTCTTCTTCTGAAACAACTTCGTCCGAAGCTTCTTCGTCCGAAAGTTCTTCTTCGGAAGATTCTTCTTCTGACGTAACCGAGGGCGGGACGATTCATTTTACTGAATCTGCTGTTCAGGTTACAGGAAACGGCGTTTCTGCGTCCGGCACGACGGCAACCATTACTGCGGCAGGAGAATATACTGTTACCGGCTCTTGCAGTAACGGACATATAGTTGTTGAGGCGGGAGCAGAGGATAATGTAAAATTAAATCTTAACGGCGTATCCCTTTCCAGCACTGAAAACGGTCCGATTTATTTTGTTAGCGCAAAGAACGGACACATTATTCTCGCGGACGGAACAACAAATACCCTTTCCGACGGAGCAACATATACAAATTCTGCAAAAGGTACCATTTTTGCAGAATGTGACCTTAAAATCAAGGGCAACGGCTCTCTTAATGTGACAGGTAACTATAAACACGCTATCGTTAGCGACGACGAGATATTCTTTGACAGTGGAAATGTTACCGTTGTCAATGCTGTAAACGACGGTTTCCATTCCAACGACGGAATTTATCTTTCCGCGGGTACTGCAACAGTTAAAGCGGCGGGAAGCGATGCTTTCGATAGTGAAGCGGTTGTTGAAATTACGGGCGGTACTCTTAACGCCGCTGTAACAGGTGAAGGCGTTAAAGCAGCAACGACGCTTACGGTAAGCGGCGGAAATATAAATGTTACTTCTGCCGACAATGGACTTAAATCACTTGATTTACTTGAAATCACCGGCGGTAATATATCCGTTTCATGTACAGGTGACGCTATTAAAGCTACAAACACCTTAAATGTAAGCGGCGGCGTAATGACGTTGACTTCGGGCGTAGACGGCTTTGAAGCCACAGGCGATTCAACATTGGGAACTGCGGGAACAATGAATGTTACCGATGGTACGATTACCGTATCTTCAACTGCCGGCGAAGGCCTTAAGGCTACATATCTTTATATAGATGGCGGTAACATTAGAATTAACACAGCAGATAACGGACTTAAGGGCGATTCTGCTGTATATGTAAGAGGCGGCACCATTAATATTAATTGCACGGGCAACGGTATTAAGAGTGATCTTTATGTTGCAATGCAGGGCGGAAACACCACGATCGTATCATCTATGGGTGATGGTATAAAATCATCCGACGGTGTAACCGCGGCGCGTGGTGACGTAAATGTAGTTGGGGGTATACTTAATATAACTGCTAAATATGACGGTATACAAGCAGACGGCAATATGGTTATAAACAATAATTATGATGCATCATCGTCTTCTTCTTCGTCCTCTACCACTACATCATCTAAAAATCTTGCGTCTTCTGCAAACGGCGGAAGCTATGTTGTTTCCACGGGAACGATCGGTACAGACACAACATATTCCGATCCTTCTTGGAGCGCTGATTCTACAGGATACGGAACCGGTGCTATTAACGATGGAAACTGGGTTTCCTATACAGCGGGTGACTGGGTTGAGGTTATGCGTTCTAACAACATGGTAGTTGTTGACTTTAAGCTTGCATCATCATCAACTGTTCAAAATATTGTTCTCAACATGGGTTTGAGAGAAAACAGCACAAACAGAGGTATTCCTGATTCTGTAACTATTTATACATCTACGGACGGAACAAACTTTAATAATGTATTTGGAAGTATTACAAGCGCAAGCTTTGGTTTGTATCAAGATTACGGCTACAGCGCAGTTGTATCCGGAAGTGCTACAAATGTTAAATATGTAAGAATTTCCATGTATTCTTCCGCGTCATCCAACTATGTAAACCGCATTGGCGAAATTGAGATTTATGACGGCGCACTTCCTTCGGGAACGAATGTTGTTAACCCCGACGGATACAATATTACAATATCTACAAACGGCGGCGCTTCAAATAAAGTTAGCTCTACCGATACGGAAAGCTATAAGGGAATTAAAGCATATACCATGCTCATAGAAGCGTGTAATATGTATATCAATGCAGCAGATGATGCTGTTCACTCCAATAGCACTATCACCATGACAGGCGGTAAAGTTGTTGCCGGTTCGGGCGATGATGGTTTCCATGCAGAAACTACGCTTACAATAAGCGGTGGAGAGGTTGATATAATCCAATCCAACGAGGGTATTGAAGGTCTTAATATTTATGTAAACGGCACAGCGCTGGTTAAGATAAAAGCCTCCGATGACGGCTTTAACGCCGCAGGCGGTGCGGATAGCAGCGGCGGCTGGAATCCGGGCGCAAGCTCAAGCGGAAGCTACAGCCTTAACTTTGCGGGCGACTGCTTTGTTTATGTTGATGCATCCGGCGACGGACTTGATTCCAACGGTAATTTGACGATTTCCGGGGGTAAAATATTTGTTGAAGGTCCTACAAATGGCGGTAATAGCTCTATGGATCACAACGGTACGCTTAAAATAAGCGGCGGATTGCTTCTCTCTTTGGGAAGTTCGGGGATGGCGAGCGAATGCCTTGCAAATGCAACATCTTCAACGCAATGCGCATTTGGAGTGACTTGCTCCGGTACGGCGGGAACGACCATTGCTATAAAGAATAGCTCGGGAACAGTTCTTTGCGTATTTAAAACGACAAAACAGTTTGGACATATGGTATTTTCATCATCCGGTATGTCCACGGGAACGACTTATACAATTCTTAAAGGCGTTACGGGCGTTGGCGATAACACTTGTGGTTATTATCCTTCCAATCAATATACAGGCGGATCCACCCTTGCAACCATTACACAATCTTCTACCATTACAAGTGGAAGCGGTAGCGGCGGCGGAATTCCATCACGTCCCGGCTGGTAATAAAATGTTTTTCGGCATAATTTAAATCGCGTTATTTGTCCCTCGCATTTAAAATAAAAATGCGAGGGACATTGACAGAAGCAAAAAGACCTAAAAAATGTAAAAGAAAATAATCTGAATCAAATAAAGTGAAAAAAACGCAAAAGAAAATAATCTGAATAAAATAAAGTGGAAAAAAACGTAAAAGAAAATAATCTAAATTAAATAAAGTGGAAAAAAATGTAAAAGAAAATAATCTGAATAAAATAAAGTGGAAAAAAACGTAAAAGAAAGAATAGGAAAAAATCGGAAGAAAAAAACAGGAAATAAAGAAAAAATATTTCAAAAAGGTATTGACATTTGAAGAAACGTGTGATATAATCTATCTCGCTGATTGACCGATGCTGGTGTAGCTCAATGGTAGAGCAGCTGATTTGTAATCAGCAGGTTGGGGGTTCGACTCCCTTCACCAGCTCCATTTTATTTTAAAAGTGAATAATTTTGGGGGAATTCCCGAGCGGCCAAAGGGGGCAGACTGTAAATCTGTTGTCACTGACTTCGGTGGTCCGAATCCACCTTCCCCCACCAGAAAACGACAAGTTTCTACGGAAACTTGTCGTTTTCAATTAAGTGCACCTATGGGTGCGTACAATTCGAAGTGCACCTATGGGTGCGTACAATTCGCATCGCAAGTGAAGTTGTATTGCGTGCGGTGAAGTTTGTTCGGGAATGGGGAGCGCACTTACCTTAATTTTGTGTTACAGCACAAAACTCATTGTGATCACGATATAACTTTATGCGGGCATTAGCCGATGCATCACTAAAAACCTTGAGGGTGTAAAGCCATGCGGAAAGCCCTCGAAAAATCTTTTTATACCCCGTACCCAAATTTGTGACGAGGATAGCCCCCAAATACTTCTATTACTAAATTGCAGATTGGAGTGAAACTAAATGACGAGTCAAGAAATACAATGCTTGCTTGAAAAACAGCGGGAATATTACAGAAGCGGTGTTACGATTCCTGTCAGCTTCCGCGTTGAACAGCTTAAAAAGCTGTATGCGACTGTAAAAAAGTACCAGAACGAGATCAACGACGCCCTTGCGGCAGATCTTGGTAAAAGTCGTTATGAAGGTTTTATGTGCGAGTCGGGACTTGTTTTGACTGAAATCAGTTATTTGATCAAGCATACAAAAAGATTTTCTAAGCAAAAGACGGTGGTAACGCCTTTTGCTCAGTTTCATTCTCATAGCTACAAACAACCCATGCCTTACGGAAACACGCTTATTATGAGTCCTTGGAATTATCCATTCCTTTTAACGATCGATCCTCTGGCAGATGCTATCTCTGCAGGAAATACGGCAATTATAAAGCCGAGTGCATATTCTCCTGCTACAAGTAAGATTGTGGAGATAATAGTAAAAGAATGCTTTGATTTGGAATATGTAGCCGTTGTTACAGGCGGCAGAGAAGAAAACACAGCTCTGCTCCACCAAAAGTTTGATTTTATTTTCTTTACCGGGAGTCAGGCAGTGGGCAAAGAGGTACTTCGTCACGCAGCAGAGAATCTGACGCCCGTAGTTTTGGAACTGGGCGGAAAAAGTCCTTGTATCGTTGATGCAAGCGCTAATATTAAGCTTGCCGCAAAGCGGATAGTTTTCGGAAAATATCTCAACTGCGGTCAAACCTGTGTTGCGCCCGACTATATTCTTTGCGAGAGGTCAGTCAAGGATGATTTTATAACAGCGGTTGTGTCGGAAATTAAGAAGCAGTACGGCGAATATCCGCTTGAGAATAAAGACTATGGTAAGATAATCAATCAAAAGCATTTTGAACGTCTTTGTGGATTGATTGACAAAAATAAGGTAGTATTCGGCGGTAATGTCAACCTTGATACTTGGCAAATATCTCCGACGGTCATGGATAACGTGACGTATAATGATGCAGTTATGAGCGAAGAAATTTTTGGCCCCATAATGCCCATCCTCACTTTTGAAAATTTCGATGAAGTTGTGGACAACTTAAAGACAAAGGACAAGTCCCTTGCGCTATACCTCTTTACAAGTGATAAAAAGCATATAAAACTCATTACTACCCAAGTTTCATATGGAGGGGGTTGCATTAATGACGTGGTGATCCACCTTGCCACGAGCGCAATGGGCTTTGGCGGCGTTGGAGAGAGCGGTATGGGGTCTTATCACGGTAAAGATGGCTTTGACGCTTTTTCTCATTATAAATCCATCGTGGATAAAAAAACATGGCTCGACTTGCCCATGCGCTATCAACCTTATAAGAGCAAATTTTACGAAAAACTCTTGCATATTTTCTTGAGGTGAAAAATTCCCTTTGAAAACCGTCTTCGTTTCAAGCACGCTGCTTTTTTAATCATATGCTTGTGTTTGGGCGGTTTGTTAGACCTTGGATTTGGACGCACCATGCTTTCATGGACGCGCATTATCACGTGTTGTGCTTGTTTGCGTTATCGATGATTTGATACTCCCAATGATAGGTGAAATAAAAAACGGCTTGAAAAAGCCGTTTTTTGAATTATAATATTTAAAAAGCTATCCCTTTTTGTATTTATGTGGCGTTATACCGAATTTTTTTCTAAAACGCATAATAAAATACGAACAATCGGAAAAACCGCTGCTAAAACAAGCATCTTGAACGGACATTCCTTGGCGCAAAAGTTTTTTTGCTTCCCCGAATCGTTTAGACTGTATGTAATCCGAAGGAGTTGTTTGAAAATGTTTGGCGAATTGACGGCACAACGTGCTTTTAGATGTGTAAAACTCATCGCAAAGAAGCTTTGTAGTGCAAGTGGGTTCTGTGTAGTGTTCGTTTATAAATTCAACAATATGAGAAAATCCCTCCGGAAGATTTTGAACTTTCGGCACATCCGGGTCTGCGTTATAAAGAATGTCAAGTAAATTGAAAAAGCATTTTGCTTTAAGGAGCATTTCGCCGTTTTCTTTATGAGCTTTGTTCAGTGCAAAACAGTTATCTATAAAATTTAGTTTTTTTTCTTTTGATAACGTGACAAAGTGATTTTCAAATTTTTCTTCAAGTTGATTTCCGCAAAAATCAAGGTTTTCAAGCCAAATGCAAAAGTGTTCATGAACACAAGCTTGGTTATAAATGCATTTATGAATATCGTTTGGGCGCGTCATGATTATGTCACCCTTGGATATTTTGTAAACATTGTTTTCCACGAGGAAAGAAACGTCTCCGGCTAAATTGACGTAAATCTCATAAAAATCATGTATATGTTCTTCGTCATGCGATACGTCATCCACTGTGGTGAATTTTTTTTCGTAAAGTATTTGGGTGAAAATTCTGTTTTCGGAACACAACAAAGGGGTCAGATTCGGTATAAACATAACACATCTCCTTCGATGACACAAAAATCACACTTTTTGATAACATCACTATATCATTGTTGATTTGGTAGTATTATAATTTATTATATCATATTATACGCAAAAAGTAAATAGAAAGATTTTTGTTTTTTAAGGCTTTTTTAAGGTATTGATTTCGAAATTTTTGGAGGAGCAACGTGTTAGCATTAGTAAAAAAAGAAAAAGATGACGGAAGGCTTTGTTTGGAAGAACGTCCGGTTCCACAGTATAGAGATGACGAAGTTCTCGTGAAAGTTTCGTATGGAGGGATCTGCGGAACGGATATTCACATTTTACATGACCAGTTCACATATTACCCGCCTGTTATAATAGGGCATGAGTTTTCCGGCGTTGTGGAGGCTGTCGGTAAAAATGTTACTCTTTTCAAGGAGGGGGATGCCGTGGTAGGCGAGCCTCATAACAGAGCTTGCGGAAAATGTTATCTTTGTCGAAACGGACACATACAAAATTGTATGGATAAGCGTTCCATCGGCTGGGGAATTGACGGCTGTTTCACCGACTATGTGGTAATGCCCGAAAAGCTGTTGCACAAGATACCCGGCGGGCTTTCACTTCGAGATGCCGCGATGGCAGAACCGGCCGCCATTGTTGCACACCAGCTTCTTGAACGAGCCCACGTTACTCCGGGAGATAATGTGGTTATTATGGGCGTTGGCCCTATAGCTCTCCTTGCAGCGCAGATGGCACGAATTGCGGGAGCGGGAAAAATTATTTTGTGCGGATGCACGGGCGATATTGAATACCGCCTTAAAATTGCCAAAGACCTTCAATGCTTTGATATTTTCATTGATGTTTTAAAAGAGGATGCGGTTTCTGTCATCATGGAAGAAACAGGTATCGGTGCTGATTTGGTTGTAGAAGCTTCCGGAGCGGGGAGCGCGATTCGTACCGGAATAAAGGTGCTTAAAAAGCGTGGAAGAATGTGCGCCATAGGAATGACGGGTGCTCCTACGGTGGAGATCCCTTGGAACGAAGCTATGATGAAGGTGCTTGACATTCAATTTAACATGAGCTCCAGTTATAACGGTTGGAATATAGCGCTTTCGCTTATGGCTAACGGAAAGTTGAAGGTTGCCCCCATGATAGGAGTGAGATCTCTTGAAAATTGGGAAGAGGCTTTTTCAGATCTTGAGAGCGGAAGAGCGATGAAGCTCCTTTTTGATTTAAATAAATAATGTAGGACGGAAACAATTATGATGATCGATTTTAAAGATAAAGTAGTAGTAGTAACAGGCTCGGCAGGCGGACTTGGCTCTGCCATGGCAAAAAAATTCGGAGAAGACGGAGCAAAGGTGGCCGTTTGTGGAAGAAAAAATACTGAGGCTGTTGTGAATGAAATTACATCGAAGGGCGGCATTGCCAAAGGGTTTGAATTTGATATTACAGACAGAGAAGGCGTTGAAAAAGCCATGGCGGAAATTGCGAAAGAATTTGGCGGAATTCATGTTCTTATAAATAACGCAGGAATAAATGTAGGCCCGGAAGAAAGAAAATATGTTGATGAATTTAGCGATAAGTGGTGGGATTCAATTTTAAATGTTGACCTTGATGGTACTTATAACTGCACGAAGCTTGCTATCCCTTATATGAAAGAAGGCTCATCCATCGTAAATATCAGCTCCATCGTTGGAATGGTTCCGCTTCGAAATCAATGCGCGTTTGCTGCGGCAAAGGCGGCGGTTATTAATTTTACAAAAGCCATAGCCATGGAACTTGCTCCAAAAGGTATTCGTGCCAACGTAATTTGTCCCGGAACAATAGGAATCGCCATAACAAATAAGTTGTGGACTCAAAACAGTGCTATGGAGGGGCTTCTTTCTCATATTCCCATGGGTAGGCAGGGGGTGCCCGACGAAATTTCCAATGCGGCAGAATTTCTTGCTTCCGATGCCGCTTCGTATATAACCGGAGCTGTTCTTCCCGTTGATGGCGGCTGGACTTGCGGTGGATTTGCAAGAAACTTTTGATCTGTGAGGACTGAAATGGAAAATTTTGTACTTAAAGTCATGTCTACCTCCGTTAAAGAAGGAAATGTTGGCGTTTTCTTTTTGGGACAGGCGGGTTTTGTTTTGAAAACTTCTTCGGGTGAGCTTATTGCCGTCGATCCCTATCTTTCCGACTGCTGTGAGAGATTTTTTGGATTTAAAAGGCTAATGCCCCATATTTTGGGAGCAGATGAGATTATTTTTGATTATGTTGTTGCATCCCACGCTCATTTTGATCATTTCGATCCCGATAGCGTTCCGACCCTTTTGGGAAACGGGAAAACACGTTTTGTGGGCGCGCAGGATACAAAAGCGGAATGTGACCGACTTGGAATAAAAGAAAACTTGACATTTATTTCTGTGGGAGACAAGGTTAAATTGGGAGACGTTTCTCTCCTTGCCGTGCGCTGTGACCATGGAGCAGAAACACCTCATGCTGTAGGACTTTTTTTTGAAATTTCGGGCAAGAAAATATATATGATGGGTGACACATCATATCGTCCCGACTGGTATGAAGATGAAAGTTTGAAAGACGTTGATCTTTTGATACTTCCCATAAACGGAGCTTTTGGGAATCTTGATTCAAAACAGGCGGTCAAAGCAATAAAAATGCTCAACCCAAAAATGGCAGTTCCGTGTCATTATTGGAATTTTGCGGAGCATTTCGGAAATCCGTATGAATTTATGATGGAAATGAAAGAGAATTGTCCTCACATCCCGTTTGTTCTTATGCGCCAAGGAGAGGGGATGCTTCTTTAATGATATTTAAGTCTGAATACAAAGGCCGTCCTTCAGTGATAGTTGAGAGCGACCAATTGCGAGCGACTGTTCTCTACGAGGACGGAGCCAAAATCGCTTCTCTTGTCAGTATGTGCGATGGGAAAGAGTTTTTGTCAACAAAGCAATGGGAAAATTATAGAGTTCTTGGTATTAACGGGAATTATGTGGAATCCGAATGCAGTGCGTTTGATGATATGTTTCCAACAATAGATCCTTATACACCTACAGAAGGCGAATACAAAGGTATAACATATCCCGATCATGGAGAATCTTGCCGTATTTCCTATTCATATGAAATTAATGAAAACTCCGTTAGCTTTTATGCTTCATCCAAAATTTTCCCCATAAAGTACAAAAAGACGGTTACACCTTCTTTGAATGGCGGAATTGACGTTGAGTACTCCATTGAGAATTTGGGAGACGCTCCTTTTGAATGTATTTGGGCGGGGCATATTATGTTACAGGGTGAGTTGGGAATGCGTCTCATAACGCCTTTTTCGGAAAATTCACCCGTAGAAATGATTTTTTGCTCCCATGGACACGATTTTAAAAGTCTTCCAAAAGATAAATTGATGCTGTTTGATCCTTTAAAAGGCGCGGCATATAAATTTTATTATCTTGAAAAAATATCGGAAGGTTATTTTGGAGCGAAATATCCCGACGGAAGAAAACTTATGTTCCGATATGATAAAGAAAAATTGCCCTATTTGGGCGTTTGGCTCAACAATGGTGAGTTTCAAGGAATATACAACATTGCACCCGAACCATGTACGGTTCCGTTCGATTCTCCGCAAAAAGCGCGGAAAAAAGGATATGTGGGAGAAATCTCGGCGAGGGATAAGTTGACGTTTTGCATCAGCATATCTCTAAAATAATTTACCAAGGAGAAAATGTATGATCAACGAAACAATGAGGGCAATAACTGTATACGGCCCTCAAAATGCGCGGCTTGAGACTGTGCCGAAACCAATAGCGGAAGGTGATATGCTCGTAATTAAAGTGTGTCGCACCGGTGTATGCGCTACAGATACTTCCATTTATACAGGAGAAAGCAGCTTTATTCGATCAGGCGAAATAACATATCCTTGCCGTTTTGGACACGAATGGGCGGGAATTGTTGAATCTGTTGGAGAAGAGGTAAAGAATTTTAAAGTTGGTGACAGGGTTTACACTGATAATTTTGTAACTTGCGGAAAGTGTGATGCTTGCATAAATGGCGATTATATGAGCTGTCCTTCAATCTGGTCTGTGGGAACGGTAAATTGTTGGGACGGTTGCTTTGCGGAATATATGAAAATGCCGGAAAGGCACGTATTTCCATTGCCTGAAGAACTATCCATGGATGAAGGTGCTTTAATAGAGCCTGCAAGTATTGCTTATGACGCTTTTAGAGGCGTTAGCCTTAATGAAAATGATACCGTAGCGGTTTTTGGAACGGGAGCTATCGGAATGATCTCCGTTTGGCTTGCTAAATATTACGGGGCGGGCGAAGTTATTCTTGTGGGAAGAAGCGAAAATAAACTGGAGATCGGGAAACAAATTGGTGCCGATCATGTAATAAACTGCCAAAAAGAAGATACGGTGTCAAAAATAAAATTGCTTTCAAAAAGCGGGAAAGGCGCTTCTTTGGTTGTTGAAGCATCCGGTGCCGTGTCAGCTTTAAAAAACGGAATAGCTTGTACCGCAAGATACGGAAGAATATCCATTGTAAGCTTTTTTGAAAAAGATATTGACGGCATTCCCATAGATCAGATCGTTTTAGGTTGTATATCTGTGGTTGGAGGCGCAGGGCGTTACGGTAACGCCCCCGAAGTTTGCGAGATAATGAGAAAAAATCCTGTAAAGCTTACTCCGATCTGTACACATTATGTACCGTTTGAAAATGCTTTGGATGTTTTTGAAAACAAGGAAAAATATCAAAAAGATAAAATTAAAATAATGATTTCTTTTGACTGATAAAGGAGATTTTAAAATGGAAAAGAAAAAGTTGCCTTACTTAAAAGTTGACGTTGCTAATGTAAAGCCTCTTGTATTTGGAGAAGAATATGAATCCCGAATGATACTTGATCACGTAATAACAGGAAGAGAAGATGTTATTCAGATAAACCACGGAACGGTAAAAGCGGGTTGCGCTCTTGGAGGCGCGACTCACGAGGAAGACGAGATTTATTATATTCTTTCGGGAAAAGGAAAATTGCAACTTAACGAAGATATAGTGGAAATTGCGGGTGGACAGGTTATCTTTATTCCCGCCGGTTGCTTCCACGCTCTTGATAACCGTGAGTCTGATGAGGATATGTGCATTCTCACTTTCTGGAAGGATTGGAGATTCAATGATGCATATGAAACGCGTTTGAAACTTTGGGGAAAATCCTTTAAAACTATTGATGAAGATTGATGGGAGGAAAGATTATGGCAAAAATAATCGGGCCCGGCTCACTTATTGTTGATGTTACAGGTTTTGCGCCTCATCTGCCTGTGGCCGGTGAAACCACAAAGGGCACAACCTTGCGTTTTGGTCCGGGCGGCAAAGGCAGCAATCAGCTTACAGCGTCCCATCGTGCCGGTGGAAATGCTATTATTATCGGTCATATGGGAAATGATGTTTTGGGTGGCATAATTAAAAAGCATTACGAAACAGAGGGCATGACAACGAAGTATCTTTCTTCCGACGATGAAAGCGAAACCGGGAGCGCGCTTATTGAAATAGACGAAAGTGATGCTCAAAATAGAATTATTGTTATATTTGCTGCAAATGAAAAAGTGAAAAGAGAGGATGTTCTTGCCGCAGAGTCGGATTTTGCCGATTGCGACGTTGTTTTAACCCAGCTTGAAACTACTGTTGAGGCCGTTGAGGCATCAAAAAAATTGGCAAAAAAATATGGAAAGCCTTTCATACTAAATCCTGCGCCATACGTTAAAGTGCCCAATTCTGTTTTCGAAGGTGTTGATTATGTCACGCCCAACGAGACAGAAGCAGAGCAATTTACAGGCGTCAAGGTGGATACTGTGGAAGATTGCAGAAAAGCAGCCAAGGTTTTTTTTGATATGGGTGTTAAGAATGTAATAATCACCTTGGGTGTAAGAGGCGCATATTTTACAGACGGAAAAACAGAGATCACCGTTCCTTCCGTAAAGGTGAAAGCTGTTGAAACAACGGGCGCGGGAGATGCGTTTAACGGCGGCTTTGCCACCGCTATTGCCGAAGGATTTCCTATAGATGTAGCACTTAAATTTGCTACTTGTACCTCCGCTATCTCCGTGACACGTCTCGGATCGGGGCCATCTATGCCGTATCGCCATGAAATTTTAGAACTTTTGGAAAAAGAATTCGGCGTTACGTTGTAAGGGGGCGTAGTTTTGGATTTTTTGGAAAATTTTTTGGCTGTTGCTCAAAAGGTTGGATTGCTTTTTATAATCATCGCCCTTGGGTTCGTTTGCCAAAAAATACGTTTGCTTACGAAAGAGGCAAATAAATGCATGGCAGATATAGTAATGTACTTTGTAACACCATGTGTTATTATTAATGCATTTAGCTCCACTCTTTATTCTAAGGACGAGCTTTTGGGAATACTTAAAAACATTGCCGTAGTTGCAGTGGCATCCATTGGTATGCATATATTAATGATTCTTGCGGTGTATTTTCTGTTCCGTTTTAAAGACGACGACAGACGAAGAGTGATGCGCTTTGCTGCTGTATTTTCAAATGCGGGATTCATCGCTCTTCCTCTTGCACAGGCACTTATAGACACAGACGGATCTCACGAAGGTGCGTTATATGCGGCGGTATTCCTTGCCGTGTTCAACATTGCTTTGTGGACTTGGGGACTTGTGGATATGAGCGGTCAAAAGTCTGCGATGAATTGGAAAAAGATTGTTTTCAATCCGGGGATAATAGGTGTTGTTGTGGGAATGCTTATTTTCACGTCTCCCTTGTATGTGTCTTGGGGCGGCAATGCGGGTATAAAGCTTCCTGCTCTCATAATGGACGTATTATCTTCTATGTCTGCTCTTAATCTTCCGCTTCCTATGCTTATGGTGGGATATTATTTGGGAGAAGCAGACCTTAAGGCGGCGTTTCGTGACGGATGGTCATATTTTTGTATGGCGATGCGGCTACTTGTTTTTCCATTAATTACGTTGGGCGTGCTTTACGCTTTGGGATTGAGAGGAAATGTTTTAACTGTTCTCGTTATAGGTGCAAGCGCGCCTGTCGGCGCGACAACTACAATTTTCTCTGCCAAATTTGAAAGAGATACAGAATTGTCTGTGAGGTTGGTTGCTCTTTCTACTATTCTTTCCATGGTAACAATGCCCATCATTGTGGGGCTTACTCAAATGATACAGTGAATGGATGAATGCGTATAGAAGAGACGTAAAGCTATGATGTTTTGAGCCGATTTCCTTTTTAAGCTTGGGAGATCGGCTCATTTTTCGGATATTTTTCTTGGAAAAACTGAGGCTTTTACAGTTGTTTCGCTGTTTTGCGTAATTGTTTTTCGGCGTATTCTTTCCTATCATTCTACTAATGTTCTTTGCACTTAACGGATTTCTTTGGTCGTTCCCGTTGGCGGATCTGTTCACTTTTGTAATTGAAATATTCTTTATTTACTGTACATACAAGGAACTTAGTGGGGGTCAAAAAAAGTTTAATGGGAAAAATTTAGGCGCAGGGCTTTGTGGATGTCAATCTGCAGAGCTTTTTTTGTTTTTTTACAGAATACTCCTTGCGTTTTTGTAAAAGTGTGGTATAGTATAATTAAAAAACGGGATAAGGCAAAAGAATTTTCCCCCCCTTTTGCCCAAGATAAGCCTTTTTGTTTGGCATAATAATTATTTGAAAGGATATTTTATGAAACTTAATTACAAACGCACTTTGCTTGTGGGCATGGCATTCTTTTTAATAACTGCTTTTTGGCAAGCGTATGATGCTATTATTCCTTTAATTTTAACAAATCATTTTGGACTTCCTCAATCTGCGTCGGGAGTAATAATGTCCATAGATAATGTTTT
This sequence comes from uncultured Oscillospiraceae bacterium, assembly GCA_964509125.1. Taxonomy (GTDB): domain Bacteria; phylum Bacillota; class Clostridia; order Oscillospirales; family CAG-382; genus SIG653. Next base: position 72,078 of record CAZDVZ010000002.1, read on the forward strand.
GGCAGTTTTTCTTCTTCCTATTTTTGGCGCATTGTCTGATAAGGTAAATACGAAATTGGGAAAACGCACTCCGTTTATCATTGTGGGAACTATTGTTGCCATAGTTGCTTTTGTGTGTTTGACATTGGTGGACAATTATCAAATAGCTAAATTAACAGCAGAAGAAATTACGACATTTTCTGCTAATACAGATGCTGAAAAAGAATTTATTCGTACAGCCACGTTGGAACTTACCATGAAAAACCCATTGCCTCTTATAGGTTTTGTTGCAACTCTTTTAACTGTTCTTGTAGCTATGGCCACGTTCCGCTCTCCTGCGGTTGCGTTGATGCCCGATGTGACATTGAAGCCTTTAAGATCCAAGGCAAATGCAATTATTAATTTGACGGGCACTGCGGGCGGTATAATTGTTCTTGCCTTGGGCATGGTTTTTGCCACCTCAAAAAAAACGTATATGGAGTATACGGGATATGTTCTGGCAGTTTGCTGTGTGATGCTTGTAGGATTTATTATTTTCATCCTTGGCGTTAAGGAGAAAAAATGGGCGGCGGAAACAGAAGCCCTCAGTATAGAATACGGACTTTCGAAAGATGAGGAATCAACCGACGAAAACCGGGGGAAGCTTTCCGGAGCGGAATTTAAATCGCTCATGCTTATACTTGCTTCTGTGGCACTGTGGTATGTAGGATATAACTCTATTACCAGCAAGTATTCCGTGTACGCAACGGATGTTCTTGGATTCGATTTTAATTTTACTTTGATCGTGGCGCAGATCGCCGCTATTGTGTCGTATATTCCCGTGGGAATGATTGCGTCAAAGATTGGGAGAAAAAAGACGGTTTTAGCAGGTGTCGCGATTCTTTTCACTGCGTTTTTCATTGGAAATTTTGTAACATCGGAAACTCCTGAGAGCGTTATGTATCCCGTGTTTGCTTTGGCGGGGATAGGCTGGGCAACTATAAATGTAAATTCGTTCCCCATGGCTGTTGAACTTGCAAAGCGCGGCAACGTGGGTAAATATACCGGGTATTATTACACTGCATCTATGTCTGCTCAGATAATCGCTCCTATCTTTTCGGGACTGCTTTACGATTTTTTTGGTATGGAAAAAGTGTTTTTCGCATTTGGAACGGTTTTTGTCGCACTTTCGTTTGTAACTATGCTTTTTGTTAAACATGGAGATGCACAAATTGTGCCGAATAAAAGCCTTTTAGAACATTTGGATGTGGATTGAAGTTATGATTGAATTGTTTGCGTGGATCATTATAGTATTTATAGCTCTCTGTGCGGTTTTGCTTTGCCTTTATTTTTTGTTTTTTCTTCGTCCGCGGAAAATAAAGTCAGTTTGCGAAAAGCTGTTCTGCGATTATGCTCACAGAGGATTGCACGGAGAAGGCATCCCCGAAAATTCTCTTTCCGCTTTTAAAAAGGCGATGGATGAGGGGGTAGGTATAGAACTTGATGTTCAGCTATCTAAGGACGGAAAAATTGTGGTTTTTCACGATTATTCGCTTTTGCGAATGACGGGAGAAACTTGTAGCCTGAGCGAAAAAAATTTCCATGAGATTCAGACCTTGAAACTCGGAAAAACCGAGGAAACGATTCCCTCTTTTGAAGAGGTTTTAAGCTTGGTAAACGGTAAAGTTCCTTTGCTCGTGGAGTTGAAGGGCGAAAATTTTGATACGTCTCTTTGCGAGAAGGTGGGAAAGCTTTTGAAGGAGTATAATGGGGATTATTGTGTGGAGTCTTTCAATCCGTTGCTCCTTCGTGAAATGAAAAGATATCTTCCAAACGCCTTTTGCGGCTTACTTTATACAAATGTTTGCAGAGACAAAAATAAAAAAAGTGTTCTTAACTTGTTGCTCTCTTTAATGGCGTTCAATTTTTTGGCAAAGCCCAATTTTATTGCATATAACAAGCTTGACAGAAATTCTTTTCCTGTAAAGACGGTTAAAAAGCTTTATGATGTACCTTCTTTCGTTTGGACGGTAAAAACCGAAGAAGAAGCCCGAAAAGCTAAATCCCACGGAGAATATTCAATTTTTGAGATAAGTTTTGAATCTTAGGAAAGCAATGACGCAAAATACAAATTACAAAAGGTGTAAAACTGTCTTTCGCACCTTTTGCGTTTCTATTATTGCTAAAAACTATTGACTTTTTTTGCCCAATGATGTAGAATATTATTTGTATAATATTCTGAGTACGTGGGAGGGTGCACTTTGTGCATTTTTAAATAATGATAATAATATCAGAAAAGTTAAATTCGTCCATTCCGTCGTCGTTAAAGCTGATGGAAAACGGAACGGATAAAGAAATAAGTGATTTCATAGCGTTTCAATGCGAATGTGGCGCGGATTATCTTGATCTTAATGCGGCCATGTGTCAAGACGAGATAGGAACGGCAAAGCGCATCGCAGATCTGATCATAAAACACGGTGGCTGTGGGATCGCCATTGATTCTCCGTCCGTGTCGGTTATGAAGGAACTTTTGGAATATATAAACGGCAGATGCGACGTTTTGATAAATTCTATAACTCTTTCCGAAAGAAATGAAAATATAGCTCTTGCCGAAAAGTATCAAACGGGCATCGTGGCTGTTCTTACTGATGAAGCCGGGATCCCCGATAATGCTGAAAAACGTCTTGAAAATGCAGATCTGATTATAAAAAAGCTGTTGGATGCAGGTATCCCTTCTGATAAGATATATATAGATGTAATCGCTGAATCTGCGGCGGTTTCCGACGGAGCGGCATTTTGTGCCTTGAAAACCACACGTCTTATAAGAGAAAAATACGAAGATGTTCACATAACTTGCGGGCTTTCCAACATTTCATATGGACTTCCCGAAAGAAAAGTGTTGAACAGCGCATTTTTTGCCGCAGCAGCGGTTTTGGGAATGGATGCTCCCATTTGTGATGTTACGTCGCCTTCGATTCGGAGAGCGCTGGCATCCAGTGGAGTACTCTTGGGAATTGATGACTATTGTATGGAATACATTGAGGAAATGAGGAGTAGCAAGTGAAAATAAAAAAAACCACAAAAAAAGCACGTCCTTCAGAATATGTTGGCGATCTTGCTGAAAAAAGCCCTTTATATTATCATAAGCTCTCCTTCTTTTTTGCCATGGGACTTGCTATTTTGCTTATGCTTCCCGTTACGTTGGCAGGTAAAGGATGCTTCCTCTACTACGGAGACTATAATGTTCAGCAGATTCCGTTTTATCAACATGGTGTTGAAATGGTACGTTCCGGAAGTATCAATTGGGATTGGGGCACCGATCTTGGATCGGGATTCCTTAATAACTATGCGTTTTATCTTTCCGGCAGTCCGTTTTTTTGGCTGATGTGCCTGTTCCCTTCTTCTTGGACACCGTTTTTAATGGCGCCCATGTATGTTCTTAAATTTGCCACGGCAAGTTTTTGTGCGTTTCTTTTTTTGAGACGTTTTGTTAAAAAGCCGGAAAATGCAGTTATCGGTGCTTTGCTTTATGCATTTTCGGGATTTCAGGTTTATAATGTTTTCTTTAACCATTTTCACGATCCGGTGGCGTTTTTCCCTCTTATGCTTTGGGGAATTGAAGAAACCGTTCAGAATAAGAGAAAAGGCGTGTTCGCTTTTTCCGTTGCTTTGTGCGCCAGTACAAACTATGTTTTCTTTGTAGGAAACTGTTTCTTTTGTGTTGTTTACTTTTTCGTTCGCTTTGCTCAAAAGTCGTTTAAAGTTACGTGGAAAACCTTTTTCACCCTTGTTTTTGAGGCGATTTTGGGGTTTGCAATGTCGTTGGTAGTAGTGCTTCCCGCGGTGCTTTCTGTTATGACGAATAACCGTCTTGACAGAAGCTTTACCGAAATTAAAAAGGCACTTATATACATGACAGGCGATGAGGTTTATTGGTTGAGATACGGTCATATCCTTCAAAGCTTCTTCTTCCCGCCGGACATTCCTTCGAGGGTCAATTTCTTTGACGGTCATACGACGCGTTGGGCATCTAATGCTGCATGGCTCCCGCTTTTCGGCACAACGGGCGTTATATCATATTTCTTTTCAAAGCGCAAAAAGAATTTGAAATTCATGATCAGCTTTTTGGTAATATGCGCTTTGGTACCTATTCTCAACAGCATATTTGTAATGGGAAATACGGGTTATTACGCCAGATGGATGTATATGATCGTCCTTATGTTTGTTCTCGCAACGATAATTTGCTTGGATGACGAAAAGATCAGTTTCCGTCCCGGAATAATCGGAACCGCAATTTGTTGTGCCGCCATAGCCGTTCCCGTTGCTTTGATGTGGTACGAAAAAGAAAAAGACGGCGAGACAGTTACAAATTTGGGCAGGGGTCAGATGCCTGTGTGGATCTGGATAAGCATAGCCGTTGTTGCTGTTTGTCTTGTGGGCGTTCATGTCCTTATAAAGTATTTCAGGGGAACAAAAATATTTTTCAGGGTAACCGCGGTCGTTCTTTCTGTTGTAATTTTGGCTTACGGCTGGATGCACACACTTTTGGGCAGAAGTCTTGGATCTGACAGGGATTTTCTTCTCGATGCCGCTATCGGAGGAGAACTTGTCCTCGAAGATGAGGATTTTTACAGGCTTGATTTTTACAGAACGAGCAGTGGCGAGCTTGACAATTTGGCGATATATTGGGGATATTCTTCAATTCAATGCTTCAACTCGGCGGTAAATACTTCCATAATGGACTTTTATCCCAAGGTAGGGGTTACAAGAAATGTTGCATCACGTCCCGAAAGCAAATATTTTGGCTTGCGCTCTTTCCTTTCTGCTAAATATTCCTTAATCTCAACAAACAAAAGAGATAAACATAACACGGAAGGATTCTCTTATTATGACACACAAGTGTTCTACACCTTGTCTACGGGTAGTGAGCGCTCTTACGACATATTTGTAAATGATTATTATATCCCCATGGGATTCACCTACACTCAGTTTATGACCGAGAAGGATTTTGAGCGTGTTGCTAAGGATAAGCGTCATGCGCTCCTTTGCAGATATCTTGTTGTCCCCGAAGAAGAGGTCGAATATTACAGTCAATTTATGACTCGTGTTAAGTACGGTGATCTTGTGAATTCCCAAACTACGGCAGAAAGCTATTTCCAAAGCTGTCTCGATCGACTTGCCGGTGACGTTTGCGACACTTTCGAAGAAGATACCAATGGAGCTACCGCCACCATTAACATGGAGTCTTCCAACCTTGTTTTCTTCTCCATACCTTATGATGATGGTTGGAGTGCATATGTGAATGGAGAAAAGGTTGACGTTCATAAAGTAACTTACGGCTTTGTGGCTATTGAATGTCCCGAAGGACAATGTGAAATTGAATTGAAATATGAAATGCCCGGATTGAAGCTTGGACTCGTTGCCACGGTTGCGTCTTTGCTTATTTTTGCAGGATATCTCTTTATCTGCAGAAAGAGTAATGGAGACTACAAGCTCTTCAAAGGGGAATATTATGAAGCGGAGTTTTAAGAAGGGGAATACTTTTTCAAAATTATCTTTTACAAAAATAGTATTTCTGGGGTTTGCCCTTCTTGTGCTTTTGGGAAGCCTGCTTTTGATGTTGCCGTGGGCAACGGCGAAGGGTGAAGAAACTACGTTTTTCGGCGCATTGTTCACCTCTACCTCCGCCACTTGTGTTACAGGCTTGATCATGTACGATACAGGTACGCATTGGACGATCTTTGGTCAAACCGTGATCATTCTTCTCATTCAAATTGGTGGATTGGGCTTTGTAACCATTATTTCCATGTTTTTAATGATGATAAACCGAAAATTCGGTTTTAAACATCGAATGATGATAATGCAGTCTACCGGTGCGTTGCAAATGGGCGGTATACTTCCGTATGTAAAGCGTATCGCCAAAGGAACGGCACTTTTTGAGGGGTTGGGAGCGTTGCTTCTCGCCGTCAGGTTTGTTCCGAGGTTTGGATTTTGGAAAGGCTTGTATTATTCCGTGTTCCATTCTATATCGGCTTTTTGCAATGCAGGCTTTGATCTTATGGGCGGATTTAATTCCTTTGTGGGATACAAAGGCGATGTTGTTGTTAATTTAACTATTATGATGCTCATAATAATTGGTGGAATAGGCTTTTTTGTGTGGTCGGATATTCGTCGCCATAAATTGAGATTTAAGGAATATAGATTGCATACAAAACTTGTTATCGTTTGCACATCTTTACTTGTGTTTGGTGGCGCGGCACTGTTTTTTGTGTTTGAAAGCAATGCATCCTTAGCTGGAATGCCCGTTGGCGAAAAGATATTGGCTTCTCTTTTTCAATCGGTAACAATGCGTACTGCCGGCTTTAATACGGTTGATTTTTCAAAAATGTCTGACAGCGGATCACTTTTGAGCGTTATATTGATGTTTATAGGAGGCAGTCCGGGGTCTACTGCCGGAGGCATTAAAACAACAACCATTGCAATTTTGCTTTTGGCTTCCATTACCTCTGCGCGGCGAAAGAAAGAAATTTTGGTTTTCAATCGTAAAATCGGTTGGGACGATGTTTTGACTGCTACTGCCATAAGTACCCTTTACATAACCATAGCATTTGTTGCTTTGATTACTATTTCAGCCATAGAGCCTTATTCAATAAAAGAGATTTTGTTTGAGGTGATATCTGCAGAAAATACGGTTGGAGTTACCATGGGCATCACGAGATTGCTTAGTTTGGGGTCGCAGATAATAATTATGTTCCTTATGTTTATTGGACGTATTGGAGGACTAACTCTTGCTCTTCTGTTTTTGGAAGGCGCCGGATCTCCTCCTCCGGTTTCTCGTCCTTCTGAAAAGGTATTGGTTGGATAGAAAGGGTCAGATATGAAATCGGTATTGGTTATAGGCATGAGCCGTTTTGGCGCTGTTTTGGCAAAGGAATTTGTAAACCTTGGGGACGAAGTAATGGTTGTGGATATTGACGAAAAAGTTATAAATGATATTTCACACATATTTTCTGATGCTCAAATTGCCGATTGCCGAAACGAAGCGGTTTTAAAATCCTTTGGCGTGGAGAATTTTGACATTTGTTTTGTTACCATAGGAGATAATTTCCAGTCATCTCTTGAGATCACAAGTTTGTTGAAGGAGCTTGGCGCCAAAACAGTGGTTTCTCTTGCTAAAAGCGAAATTCAAAAGAAATTTTTAGAAAAGATTGGCGCCGATGATGTGATTTATCTGGAAAAGGATTTTGCAGAAAAAATTGCATTAAGCTATTCTAATGATAATATATTCGACGTAATTGAACTTACGGACGAGTATTCTATTTACGAGATTCCGATACATCCGGATTGGATCGGAAAAAGCATCAAGGATATCGATGTACGTGCAAAATATAGCATGAACATTCTTGCGATAAAACAAGGCGAGACATTAAATCCCGCTCCGGGAGCCGCATATGTTTTCAAAGCTACTGATCATGTTGTGGTTTTGGGTAGGGATGACGATGTTTTTGCCATGACTTCAAAATATAAGAAAGTGCATTCCAAATGAAAAAAATAAGTTTACTTTTACTTTTAGCTTTAACATTGTCTTTGTTTGCTTCTTGTTCTTCTGAGGGCGGTACGGATATTGATGCCCCGGACGGATATGTGGGCGTTACGAACGATGCTGTGCATTTTACGTTTTGTTATCCTCAAAATTGGGTTTGCGATCAAAATAGCGGAGATATGGGATTGATCATTGTAAGTCCTTCGAGTGCGGAGGCTGATAATAAATCTTCTGTATCTTTCCATGAGAGTTCTGCCCTTGGAGGTGACGAGGAATTTTCTAACGAAAATTACTTGAATGACTATTGGAAGATTCAAGAAGATGAATTGGTTCTCAATTACGGCGATGATTACACATGGAAAGAAAATGAAAAGATCACGTTGGGTGAAGAAAACGCATTGAAGGTAACTTACACGTTAAAAATGGGCGAAACGGAATATTTTGTATATCAAGTATTTGCGTATAAATATATTGATAGCTCTCATAGAATGTTTACCGTAACTTATACGGGTACTGAAAGCGATATTTCGGGAAACGGAAACGTGTTTAAAGAGATGTTGAGCACTTTCGACTTTAAAGATGAATAGAAAGGGGAAGCGCCATGAAAAGTAAGCTTTTTGTTCCGATAGTCTCTGTGATCTTGGTTTTGTTGTCAGTTTTGCTGGCGGTAGGCGCAGTATCTCTTGAGAAAAACAAAGAGGTGCGCCTTGACCAAACAGACGTATCGTTTTCAGATTTTACTGTTACCGGTAAAAAGATGGATGTTACAATAACATCTGCCAACTCTTTAGGTATAAAAATAAGCGGAAACTCGTATACCTATGAAAACGGTGTTTTGAAATTTAAGCTTTACGGCAGCAAAGACTTGAATGTGGGCGAGCCTTTAAAAACAAATCAGGTTTTGAATTTTTCAATTACAGCCGACGGCGAAATAAGGGAGATCTATTTTTTGACCGTTAATGACGATGGCGAAGAAGTGGAAAACAAAAAAAGTTTTGTCAGGGGATAGTTCTTTAATTCCGTTTGTAAAATAAAATACAGTTTTGCTCATATTGATGCAACCCCTAAAAGTTGAATTTTCAGTTTAACTTTTGGGGGTTGATTTATGTTGTTTTTTTAATGCTTGGCGAAAATTTGCTCTTTGCCACCTAAAAAGCGTTGTATAAAAAATGAAAAAACAGGCAAAAGTCACATCTATTTGCGTATGTCACAAAATGTTTACAAATTCGTTGTGTATACCTATTGACAAAGGTGACATTTCGTGGTAAAGTACATCGTGTTAGCACTTATTACGTTTGAGTGCTAAAAAAACAACAAAACAAATAGCACACCAAAGGGGTAAAAAATATTTCTGAAGAAACAAGGAGATTAAATGGAGCTTAGCGATAGAAAAAAACGTATACTTAAATCCATAATAGATGCATACATTTCTTCGGGCGATCCTGTCGGCTCTAAGTTTCTTACCACTCATTCGGATTTTACTGTTTCAAGCGCAACTATAAGAAACGAAATGAATGAGCTTGAGAGCATGGGTTATTTAGAGCAACCCCATACATCCGCAGGGAGAATTCCTTCTCCTATGGGATATAGAGCATATGTAGACGAGCTGATGGAGCGTTACCGGCTTCAGCTTGAAGAGATAAAATTGCTTGATGAGCTCATGACCTTTAAAATGGCCGAAATGGACAGTATCGTGGAAGAGGCGGGAAAAGTGCTTTCTCATATCACCAATTACACCGCATTCACCGCCTTAAACAGACAGGGGCTTTCTGCAAAACGGTTTGAGATAGTTCCCATTGATAGCGATAACATTTTAATAGTAATGATATGTACAGACGGTACAGTTAAAACTCAAATGACACTTTTGCCATTTCCCCATGATACCGAAAGCCTGAGGCGCATTTCGGAAGCGCTCAATATGTATCTTGTGGGGATAACGGCGGAAAAAATAACATTACCTGTTATTATGGCTATAGAAGGCAGAGCGGGTGGTGACAGTGCCATGGTGTCACCGATTTTAAAATGTATATATGGGATGATGAAAACAGACAAAGAGGCAACCGTGAACTTTGCGGGAATCCCAAAGCTTTTGAATTATCCCGAATTTTCGGATGTGAACAAAACGAGAGAAGTTTTGGAGCTTCTTGATGATAAAAAAAGCGTTTTGAAAACAGTTTTGGATTCAGAGCCGGGAAAAACGTATATACTTATTTCCGGCGAGGAAGGGGACGCAGTTCCATCTGATACAAGCTTTGTTTTTCGTCCAATAACAGTTGACGGAGAAAGCGTGGGCGCTTTGGGCGTGATCGGGCCTCGGAGAATGAATTATAGAAAGGTGATAGCTAATTTGGAATATATTACCGACGGAATAACAGACGAGGCGTCGGAAAAGAATTTTCATGGGTGATTTTGAAAGGAATAAAAAATGGCAAAAAAGAAAAAGAACTTAAAAGAAGAAACTGTAGAAGAGGTTGTTGAAGAAACCTTAGAAGAAAATGTTGAAGAAGTTTCCGAGAAAGAAGATGCTGCATCGGAAGAACCCGAAGAAGAAACATACGATCCCGAAAAAAAGAAATTAGAAGAAAAATGTGCCGATCTTCAAGAGAAATATTTACGTCTTGCGGCAGAATATGATAATTTCAGAAAACGCTCTGCAAAAGAAAAAGAATTAACGTATTTCGATGCTTTTACGAAGGCTGTGGCGGGTATACTTCCTATGGTGGATAATATAGACAGAGCCGCATCTTTTGCTACAGACGATTCCGAAATGGCAAAAGGGATAATAATGCTTCAAAAGCAATGCTATGATGCGCTTGCCAAAATGGGCGTTTCCCCTATGGAGTCTGACGGTGCGGAGTTCGATCCTGAATTTCATAATGCGGTAATGCATGAAGAAGACGATTCAGAAAATAAAAATATTATAACAGAAACCTTTCAAAAGGGATATATGATGGGCGATAAGGTCGTAAGACACGCCATGGTAAAAGTATTAAATTAACTCACATATTTAAGGAGGAAAAAATTATGTCAAAAATTATCGGTATTGATTTAGGTACAACAAACTCTTGCGTAGCTGTTTACGAAGGCGGAGAACCGGTGGTTCTTACAAACTCTGAAGGGGAACGTACCACACCTTCCGTAGTTGCTTTTTCCAAAACGGGAGAAAGAATGGTAGGTCAAGTTGCAAAACGTCAGGCTATTACAAACTCTGAAAGAACAATAGCTTCTATCAAAAGAGATATGGGTACAGATAAGAAGGTTAACATTGACAGCAAAAACTATACCCCTCAAGAAATTTCCGCAATGATTCTTCAAAAGCTTAAAGCGGATGCAGAGGCATATTTGGGCGGCAAAGTTGACAAGGCGGTTATTACAGTGCCTGCATATTTTAGTGATGCTCAAAGACAGGCGACAAAGGATGCAGGTAAGATTGCAGGCCTTGAAGTTCTTCGTATAATCAACGAGCCTACAGCGGCAGCTCTCGCTTATGGCCTTGACAAGGATATTGATCAAAAGATCCTTATCTTTGACTTGGGAGGCGGAACATTTGATGTTTCTCTCCTTGAAATCTCCGATGGCGTTTTCGAAGTTCTTGCCACGGCGGGTAACAACCGTTTGGGCGGAGATGACTTTGATGAAAAAGTTATGGAGTGGATTGCCGATACCTTTAAGAAAGATAACGGCATCGACCTCAGGAACGATAAAATGGCGCTTAAGCGTCTTAAAGAAGCGGCTGAAAAGGCTAAGATAGAGCTTTCCAGCGTAACGGCTTCCCAAATCAACCTTCCGTTTATTACAGCGGATGCAACAGGTCCAAAGCATTTTGACGAAACTCTTACACGGGCAAAATTCAATGAGCTTACGGCGGATCTTGTTGATAAAACTCTTGTTCCTCTCAAACAATGTCTTAAAGATGCCGGACTTTCACCTTCACAGGTTGATAAAGTTCTTTTGGTTGGTGGCTCTACAAGAATTCCCGCTGTACAGGATGCGGTTAAAAACTTTATAGGAAAAGAGCCATTTAAAGGAATCAACCCTGATGAGTGCGTAGCTATAGGTGCTGCAGTTCAAGCAGGCGTTTTGGGCGGAGAAGTTAAAGACGTTCTTCTTCTTGACGTAACACCACTTTCCTTGGGTATTGAAACATTGGGCGGTGTTTTCAGCAGAATTATTGATAGAAATACAACAATCCCCGTTCAAAAGAGCCAGGTTTTCTCTACAGCGGCAGACAGCCAGACGTCGGTTGAGATCCATGTTCTTCAGGGTGAACGTGACATGGCGGCCGGCAATACAACCTTGGGTAGATTCAGCCTTGACGGAATTGCTCCCGCTCCTCGTGGAGTTCCCCAGATCGAAGTTACCTTTGACATTGACGCAAACGGTATTGTAAATGTTAAAGCGAAGGACAAGGGAACGGGTAAAGAACAGCATATTACAATCACTTCTTCCACGAATATGAGTCAAGAAGATATTGAAAAAGCTATCAGAGACGCAGAAGCTCATGCGGGTGAAGATAAAAAACAAAAAGAGGCTGTTGATGCTAAGAATCATGCAGAAAGCTTGATATTCCAAAGCGAAAAAGCGCTTAAAGATATTGGAGATAAGATCAGCGATAGCGAAAAACAACCTGTTCTTGATGCTATTCAAAAGCTTAAAGATGCGCTTTCCACAAACGATACAGAAAAGATCAAGGAAGATACAGAAGCTTTGGAAAAAACATTTTACGAGATTTCACAAAAGCTTTATGGAAACGCAGGTTCTGCTGACGGTGCGGAACCGGATGGAAAAAATAACGACGGCACATATGATGCCGACTTTACAGACGCAAACTAAAAAGTAAATAATGGGCAGTATGTGGCAGAATTTTCTGCCACATATCTTGCCGCAAGGCGGTAAATATGGCTGATAAAAGAGATTATTATGAGGTCCTTGGGGTTACCAAAGATTCAAGCGATGAAGAAATAAAAAAGGCGTATCGAAAGCTCGCTAAAAAATATCATCCTGATGTAAATCCCAACAACAAAGAAGCAGAGGAAAAATTCAAAGAAGTCAATGAAGCCTACGGAGTGCTTTCCAACAGTGAGGCGAGAGCAAAGTATGATCAATATGGTCACGCCGCGTTCGATGCATCTTCCGGTGCCGGCGGCTTTGGTGGATTCGATTTTGGCGGCTTTGGATTCGATATGGGTGACATTTTCTCCAACTTTTTCGGTGGTGGAAGTAGAGGTCAAAGCCAAAGAGAACAAAGTGGAGAGTCTATAGGACTTCGTTTGAAACTCACCTTTGAAGAGGCGGCTTTAGGGTGCAAAAAGAAGATAGAGTTTACACGCAAGGAGAAATGCCCCGTATGTAACGGCACCGGCGCTGAAAGCGCATCCGATATTGAGACGTGTAAAACTTGCGGCGGCGTTGGGCGTGTAAGAACTGTGCAAAACACCATCTTTGGTCAAATGCAGTCTCAAGCTACTTGCTCTACGTGCCGTGGAAAAGGTAAGATAATAAAAAAATCATGTAAAAATTGTTCGGGAACGGGACTTAAAACCGTATCCAAAGCTCTCGATGTAACTATTCCCGCAGGTATAGACGAAGGCGAGAGACTAACATTACGTTCTCAGGGAAATGTGGGGCAAGACGGCGTTGCGGGAGATCTGGTACTTATAGTAAGCGTGTCGCCTCATAGCTTTTTTGAACGAGACGGTGAAAATCTGCATTGCGAATTTCCCATAAGCTTTGCAGAAGCTGTTTTGGGTACGACAATTTCAGTTCCTACACTTGAGGACAAAGTGGACATAAAAATACCTGAGGGAACTCATTCCGGTACTGTTTTCTCTGCAAGGGGAAAGGGTGTTCAAAGGATCAATAGCAGAAGCAAGGGCGATCTCTACGTTACTGTTGTTATTGATGTTCCGAAAGGCTTATCCAAGGATCAAAAAGAAGCTCTTCTGGCTTTTGATGAGAAGTGTACCGGCAAAGCATCAACAAAACGCCAAAGCTTTTTTGATAAATTTAAGCGTTAGAGACGTAAATTTTCCCTTGGCCGGAAGAATAGGCCTGCTCGCAGTGAAAAAGTTTACAAAAATATGTTGGTTTAGACATAAATAGATGTTATAATAACAATGTTTTCGGGGATGAGTTCATTTTGAGTTCCCCCTTAAATGCTGAGTACAAAGCTAATTAATTAAGAAAGGAAAAGGCGTTTTTCTTAATTTGAAACGCCAGAACAAAAAAATGAAAAAGTTTGCTGTACTTCTCCTCGCAATGCTCTTAGTAGTATCCATGGTTTCTTGTGGTGGCGATGATGAATCTTCTTCTGTTGCTGCTGAATCTGTAGTATCTGAAGAATCCGTAGCTGATTCCGCAGCTGCTGACGAGACATCTGCAGTTGCTGACGAGACATCTGCAGTTGCTGAATAATTCGTAAAAGACGAAGAAATTTGCGTGGGGTTGTTGCCAATGGCAATAACCCTTTTACCTTTATTCGGGGGAATTATGTCGGAAATCATAATAATAAACTGTTGTGGTGAGGAACTTGACGAGAAAATAAAAAGTTACCTTTCATCTTTTGTTGATAGGGAAAAGCTTTTGAAAATTGAAAGTATGCGTTTTTCTTCTGACAGTAAATTGAGACTTTATACTCACTATATTGTGGGTGCATATTTAGAGCAAAAAAGGATGTGCAAGAGAGGAGAGATTAAATACTCCTACGGAAAAAATGGCAAACCGTACGTAAAAGGGTCGAATATTAAATTTAATGTATCGCATTCAAAAAATTCATTAGCCGTGCTCTTTTCCTCAAATGATGTAGGCGTGGATATAGAAAGCCGAAGAAACGTAGACCTCGATATAGCGAAAAGGTATTTTACTCATTCGGAGCAAGAATATATATTTAGTGAAAAAAATAATGTCCAACGCTTTTTATATATTTGGACACGAAAAGAGTCTTATTTAAAATATACCGGGGATGGAATTTTTAAAAAGATGTGCGATATTGATGTTTTATCAAAACAGGTTGGAGATATTACCCAAACATTTGTATTGGGCGACAGTGTTGTTTCTGCCACTTGTTCGGACGCTATTTTGAACAAGCATATATTTACTGAAAAACAGTTTCTCACATTGGTGAGAAACCATATTACGGAAAATTAAAAAAGCAAGCAAGAAGATTTTTGTCTTAATGCTTGCTTTTTTCTCATGGTGCTGCTGACATGGGCGATAACTTGGTGGTGAAAGTACGCCATGTACCGGGTATCGTGAAATATCAGCCAAAAGCAAGGGCGTCTATTGTGAGATAGGATTTTAAAATAGCCTGATGTGTAGTTGAAAAGTGCCTCCATGGGCGAAGCTTTATACTCGCAAAAATTAACTTTCCAAAGTCATGACGGAAAATTAAATACTGTGTTTAATGCAAGAAGGCAAAAGGTATATATAAATGATAACATTCGCAAAGAATACCAACGGTTGTAGGAGGCGGTACACTACCATAACGAATGAAAGACTTGGATGCTTTGCATATACCATGTATCCAAAGCATCCAAGTCTTTGCACTTAATGTGACTCCACGTCTGTACAAAACCGTACGCGCGTTATGCGAGAGCGGGGCTAACTAACGCCTCCGTTCGATTTTAATTAAAATAGTCCGAAAATGTTTCCTTCGTTGTCAACATCGATGTTTTCTGCTGCCGGAACTTTCGGCAGTCCGGGCATTGTCATTATTTCTCCCGTCAGCATAACAATAAACCCTGCGCCGGCACAAACCTTTGCGTTTCTTACAGTGACCTCGAAGTTTTCGGGGGCACATATCTTTGTAGGATCGTCCGAAAAGCTGTATTGTGTTTTCGCCATACATATGGGTAAGTGAGAAAAACCCAATTCCTTGATTAGTTTAAGTTGTTTTTGGGCTTGAGGCGTAAAGTTTACACCTGTCCCGTGGTAAATGCGTTTTACAATCTTTTCTGCTTTTTCTTCAAGCGAAATGTCGTCTTCGTAGCAAAACTCTTGTTTGCTTTCCAAATCACAAAGGCGCACGACTTCATTTGCAAGATCGGTACCGCCTGCGCCGCCTTCTGCCCAAACCGTGGATGTTACAACATTAACACCGAGTTTTTTACATTCGTCGGAAACAAGTTTGATTTCAGCATCAGTATCATCGGGGAAACGGTTAATTGCCACTACACATGGTAGCTTGTACACGTCAACAATATTTGCAACGTGACGCAATAGGTTTGGCATACCTCTTTTTAATGCTTCTAAGTTTTCTTGCTTTAAATCTGTTTTGGCAACGCCGCCATGCATTTTCAACGCCCTTACTGTTGCCACAACTACTACTGCCGATGCTTCAAGGTTTGCTTTTCTGCATTTAATATCAAAAAATTTTTCTGCACCCAAGTCGGCACCAAATCCCGCCTCGGTAACGACATAATCACCTAAGGTGAGAGCAACATTGGTTGCAATGATGGAGTTGCATCCGTGAGCAATATTGGCAAACGGTCCTCCGTGAACAAATGCAGGGGTGCCCTCTAAAGTTTGTACTAAGTTGGGCTTTAGTGCGTCAACCAAAAGTGCCGCCATGGCTCCTTGCGCTTTGAGCTGGCCCGCAGTAACCGGTTTGTCATCATAAGTATATCCAACAATGATGTTGGAAAGCTTTTGCTTTAAATCGTCTATAGATTGTGAAAGACACAAAATTGCCATTATTTCCGAAGCTACCGTAATTTCAAACCCGTCTTCACGAGGAACGCCGTTTGCTTTGCCGCCCAAACCGTCGGTAATAAATCTAAGCTGGCGGTCATTCATATCTACGGCACGCTTCCAGGTTATTCTTCTGGGGTCGATCCCAAGACGATTCCCCTGGTGTATGTGGTTATCAAGCATTGCCGCGAGCAAGTTGTTGGCAGCGCCTATGGCATGAAAATCACCGGTAAAATGAAGATTAATATCCTCCATCGGAACAACTTGGGCATAACCGCCGCCTGCAGCTCCACCTTTAATTCCAAAAACAGGCCCCAGGGAAGGCTCTCTTAAAGCAACAACGGAATTTTTTCCAATTCGTCTTAAACCGTCTGCTAAACCTATGGTCGTTGTTGTTTTTCCTTCGCCGGCAGGAGTGGGAGTAATGGCAGTTACAAGAATAAGTTTCCCCTTTTTGGGGGCTTTCAAAAGTGAAAGGCTGACCTTTCCTTTGTATTTCCCATACTGTTCAAAATCGTCTTCGTTCAAGCCAAGGCTTTTAACCACTTCGACAATGGGTTTGAGTTGTGCCGCTTTTGCAATTTCGATGTCTGTTTTCATTTGACGCTCTCCGTATTTGCTAATTTAAAAATATGGTTTTGATCAAAAGATAATCTGTAGTATTTACCTCGCCATCGTTGTTCATATCTGCGGCAAGTTCTTCTGCTTCCTCGAAGGTGTGGTTTCCGAGGAACGCCTGTTTTATTCTCAAATAGTCGGTTGCGTTGATCTCGCCATTTCCGTCAACGTCTCCCGATGAGACCGTTGTAAAGGAGATCCCTTCAATTTCATAAGTTCCTCCCGTTACTATTGTAACAGAATCCGAGCCGAAAACTTCTGCGGAGGAAACGCCTTCATTAACAACAACGTAAGTTGCGTTATCTCTTGTTTTTACAATACAGTTTTCTGTATATAAAATGGAAAATTTATATTCTACACCTGCATATTTTGCTTTTGCTGTCACAATTCCGGGAGCTGTGGGAATGGTATATTCAACGGAAATTCCATTTTTTACAGAATAAACGCTTCCGTCGCTGTATTTCATGTTGACAGAAAGATTAGAAATGTCTGCTTCTTCACCCACAACGCCTACTATGGACGGTGCGTAAATTTCAGTGCTTTCCAAGTATGAACCTTCAAATTCGCAATACTCCAATGAACACCATCCAACAAGCTGGCTGTATATGGTTTTTCCCCAACCGTTGGAGATTTCCGTAATTTGTATCTTAGTGCCGCCCGGCATTATGGCGAGTTTTTCAGATGAGTCGGATGTGTTGGGCTGACTGCGAAGCCGTAAGTTTGTAGTTACAGTATAATAACCTTTGTTGTATGTATCGTCAGGCGCGCTTGATGTCCAACTATCAGTACCGCTTGTTGTCGTGGAAACAGGAATCTCCACCTTTGGCTCTTCTGCAGGCGATATAAGCGTGGTATAAGACAGTCCGCAATATCCCTCGTAACCATCATATGTCGTTTTTCCCCATTTCCCTTGTATTTCGGTAATTTCTATTTCTGTTCCCGTGGGGATGACTGTCAAGAAAGCGGAAGACGTAGTGGGAGCTTTCCTTAAATAAAGATTTCCCGTTGTTTTGTAAAGCCCAAGAACATATTGAGGAGTTGTTTCTTCTGATGTGGTATCGTCTGAAGACGGTTCATCTGAGGTGGTATCGTCTGAAGACGGTTCATCTGAGGTGGTATCGTCCGAAGACGGCTCATCTGAGGTGGTAT
>CAZDVZ010000002.1:90133-120597 GCA_964509125.1 uncultured Oscillospiraceae bacterium
CTGAGGTGGTATCGTCCGAAGACGGCTCATCTGAGGTGGTATCGTCCGAAGACGGTTCATCTGAGGTGGTATCGTCCGAAGACGGCTCATCTGAGGTGGTATCGTCCGAAGACGGCTCTTCCGAAGTGTCGGTGTCGCCCGCAGGCTCTTTTGAACTGTCTGCTGAAATTAATGTTGTATAGGTGAGACAAGCATACCCGTCCGTCCCTCCGTAAGTGGTTTTTCCCCAAACTCCGTCAACTTCTGTAACGGTAATCTGTGTCCCTTGAGGGATAACCCCTAAAGAAGCGGAAGCAGTGGTTGGCTCGCTTCTCAAATTAAGATCGTCTGTGGTTTCATAAATCCCTGTTTCGTACGAAACTGCACCGCCGCCCACCGTGGTGTCGTCTATAACCCCGTCGAGCGAGACTTTTTGACCTGTGGATGTGTATAAGAAAAGCTTTGTAACCCCTGAAACGGCGTAATAATCAAACAAAACAGTGTGTGACGTGCCCGGATCCATCATGTATACCACACCGTCTTTAACTTCTCTTATGGCAACATAATGCCCAAGGTTTCTTACTCCGGCAATTATATAGTATCCGCACTTAAGGTAATATTCAATAGTATCGGTTTTTTCCTGCTGCGTCGTACCCAAAAGTATCTCAGAGATATAGTCAAAACCGGGTACTGCTTTATTGATCTTTCCTTTATATATAAGGTTTCCTTCAAAGCCACCCACTTTTTTCATCATGTTGACAAATGTAGCCGGATCAAAATCTGCCTCGGTTTTCAGCCCGCCGTAAACGATAAGCATGGCGGCTGAAGTGGCGTAACACCCGACATTCCCTATGGTGTTAGAGCCAATATACACATCACTCCATTGCGGATCGTGCTGCTTCCATTGGTAAAATGGAGTTTCCGTTCCTGCGGCATTTGCACCTAAAAGTGGCACCGTGGAAAAAACAGATAATATCGTTGCAAAAACAACTATAAATGCTACACTTTTTTTTAATCGAGCCTTCATTTTTTCACAAGACGCAAATAACATTAAATGTAGATGTGTCATACTCCTTTTTTGTAATTTTAGTGACGTAAAATCACAATATTTGACATATAAAACCAAAATAATGATCAACACCACAATTATACAAAAAAAGCACATAGGTGTCAATTGAGTTTACAATAAATTTATATATTTTGACTTGTTGCCCAAAAAAAGGATGTTCGTTTTGGACATTTTGCACAAATTGGAATATAACTATTTGTTGTACTCATCCGGAGAAAGTATCCCAATGAACGGAAGGTTTCTGTACCTTTCTCCAAAGTCCATTCCGTATCCTACAACGAATTCGTCTTCAATTTTAAAGCCGTAATAATCGGAAGTGAGGTCGTTTGTGCGTCTGTCGGGTTTGTCTAAGAATGTACATATCTTAAGACTTGCGGGTTTGCGCTGGAGAAGTATATTTTTTAAGTAACTCAACGTGGTGCCCGTATCCAGTATGTCTTCTATGATTATAACATCCATCCCTTCTATGGGGGTGCTGAGATCCTTAAGTATCATTACTTGTCCCGAAGTTGTAGTTGAGTCACCGTAAGAAGATACAACCATAAAATCAAAAATACAGTCTACATCAAGCTTCTTGGCGAGGTCTGAAAAGAAGAGCACTGACCCTTTGAGAATGCAAAGGAGCAAAACTTTTTTGCCTTTATAGTCCGCGTTTATTTCCTTGGCAATCTCTGATACTTTATTTTGAATTTCTTCTTCTGATATGAGTATTTCTTTAATAGGGTTTTTCATGAATGATCCTCCTGAAAAATAGATATTAATAGTTTAGCATAAAACAAAGGAAAATTCTATAGGATTTTAATAACAAACCTTCAAGAATAAAATAATTTTTTTTTGTTAAAAAAGCACTTGATTAAAATAAAAATATGGTGTATAATGTCAAAAGTGAAAAAATAAAATGACGGAGAATGCGGATTTCTCCGAGGAAGGAGATATAACTTATGTGCGAAATTGAAATTTTGGGACTTGAAAACGGCGAAAATGCTGAAGTTATTTTGCTCGGTGAAAGCACGTCCGCCGCAGGTGAAATTACATCTGCTTCAGATGAAAGCGTTGAATCTAACGAAAGTAATACAACTTCCGAATATATGTCTGTTTTCCCAAGCGGATATGAGAATTTGCCCGAAGATGCAAATTTGATTGAACGTCTTGCTTATGGCGGAAAAATAACGCTGATCGGCATGGCAACAGTTTTTCTTGTTCTTATTCTTATCTGGGCACTTTGTGCTTTGATGGGAAAAATTTTCGGAGGTGTGGGAAAAAACACCAAGAAGGAACAAAAACCTTCGAACAGTGATGTTCCTCAACCCTCGTCAACCATCACAGAGGGCGCTCCCGCTGTAAGCTCTGTTGATTACAGCACAGTTTCAGTTGTTGCCTCTGCGGCAATAGCTGCATACCGTGGTGAAGATACGGTGAACTTTAATATTTCATCTATTAAGCCTTGCGGAAACGGTGCAGTAGCATTAGCCCCCGAAATAGTGGCACAGATTGCCGCTTCTATAGCTTGTCTTGAAGGGAAAGACACAGTAGATTTCACTATTAGTTCTATAAGAATTATTTAAAAACACAAAAGGAGTATAATATTATGGCAAAGACTTATATTGTTACAGTAAATGGCGTTAGCTACGAAGTGGTTGTTGAAGAAGGCGCTTCCGGCGCAGTTGCGGCTCCCGCAGCTCCTGCACAAGCTCCCCAAGCGGCTCCCGCACAAGCTCCCAAAGCAGCTCCTGCTGCAGGCGGCACAAAGGTTACATCTCCTCTTCCCGGTACTCTTCTCAGAATTATTGCAAAGAATGGCACATCCGTTAAGAAGGGCGACCTCCTTTGCATTATTGAAGCTATGAAAATGGAAAACGAAATATTTGCACCTGCAGACGGTGTTGTCAATGCGGTTGCCACAGAAGGCGCATCCCTTAATTCCGGCGACGTTATCATGACTATTGCTTAAGTCTGTCTCGTCGAAAATTGAATTAAACTGGATTAAGGAGTGATATTTTGACTAACACGATTGCTTTGTCGGGTGGTGGATTTATCGACTCCATTCTCGGCGTATTTAAAAGCTCCGGATTTTCGGAGATATTCGGCGGCGATAATTTTGTAAACGGCGGTTGGAAGTATCTTGTAATGTACATAATTGTAGGTGTTCTTTTCTATCTCGCCATCGTTAAGAAATTCGAACCGTTACTTTTGCTCCCCATTGCTTTTGGTATGCTTCTTACCAACCTTCCGGGAGCGGGACTTTATCACAGCGAGTTTTTCATTAATGACACAGGCGCGCCTATTAATATTCAACAGATAGTTGAAAATGGCGGTCTTATCGACTTTTTATACTTAGGTGTTAAGCTTGGCATCTATCCTCCTCTTATTTTCTTGGGCGTTGGTGCGATGACAGACTTTACTCCTCTTATCTCTAACCCTAAGAGCCTTCTTTTGGGTGCGGCTGCACAGTTTGGTGTTTTTGCCGCATTTGTGGGCGCACTTGCGCTCAGCTTCACCGTTCCTCAAGCCGCATCTATCGGTATTATCGGCGGTGCAGACGGACCTACAGCTATTTTGGTAACAAAAACTTTGTCTCCCGAACTTTTGGGTGCTATAGCTATAGCCGCTTATTCTTACATGGCTCTCGTTCCTTTCATTCAGCCTCCCATTATGAAGGCACTCACATCCAAAAAGGAACGTACAATTAAAATGACAGCTCTCAGACCTGTTTCCAAGCTTGAACAAGTTGTGTTCCCCATCGTTGTTGCAGCTATTGTTTCTCTCATCCTTCCTGATGCAGCGCCTCTCATTGGTATGCTTATGATGGGTAACCTTATGAAGGTTTCAGGAGTTGTTGACAGAATTTCCAAAACAGCTCAAAATGAGCTTATGAATATCGTTACAATTTTGCTGGGAGTTTCCGTTGGCGCAACTGCTAAAGCCGAAAGCTTCCTTGCACCTCAAACTTTGTACATAATTTGCTTAGGTCTTGCAGCGTTTTCTTTTGCAACTGCAGGCGGAGTTCTTTTCGGAAAACTTATGTGCTTTGTTACAAGAGGCAAAATCAACCCTCTTATCGGTTCTGCAGGCGTTTCCGCTGTTCCTATGGCGGCACGTGTTTCTCAGATCGTCGGACAAAAAGAAGATCCCACCAACTTTTTGCTCATGCATGCTATGGGCCCCAATGTTGCAGGTGTTATAGGCTCTGCTGTTGCGGCGGGTGTGTTCCTCTCTCTCTTTAAGATTTAAGATAATTGTTGAAAGGATAATAATATGGCAAAGGTAAAAATAGTTGAAACCGTATTGCGTGACTCTCATCAGTCTCTTGCGGCAACAAGAATGACTACCGAACAAATGAAACCCATACTTACCGCTTTGGATAATGTTGGATATCATGCTCTCGAAGCATGGGGCGGTGCTACATTCGACTCCTGTCTCCGTTTTCTCGATGAAGACCCGTGGGATAGACTTAGAGCTATAAGAGCCGCTGTAAAAAATACAAAGCTTCAAATGCTTTTCAGGGGACAGAATATTTTGGGATATCGTCATTATTCTGATGATGTTGTAGAATATTTTGTACAAAAATCCATTGCAAACGGTATTGACATAATAAGAATTTTTGATGCACTTAACGATGCTCGCAACCTTCGTACTGCGATAAACGCGACCAAAAAAGAAGGCGGCCACGTTCAAGTTGCGCTTTCTTACACAACAAGTCCTGTTCACAATAATGAATATTTTGCAAAGCTTGCGAAAGAACTTTGCGAAATGGGTGTAGACTCTATCTGCATTAAAGATATGGCGGGCTTGCTTAAACCTTACGAAACATATGATCTTGTTAAGGCGATTAAATCTGAAGTTGCAATCCCTGTAGAGCTTCACACTCACTATACGGCAGGTGTTGCTTCCATGTCGGTTTTAAAGGCAATCGAAGCGGGTGTTGACATTGTAGATACTGCGATTTCTCCATTTGCAATGGGCACGTCCCAGCCGCCCACAGAGCCTCTTGTTGCTTCTCTTGCGGGCACGGAGTATGACACGGGACTTGATCTCAACAAACTTAACGAGGTTTCCAAATATTTTACGGGAATCAGAGAAGATTTCCTCAAATCCGGTCTTATAAAAACGGGCGTTTTAAAAGTTGATGTTAACGCTCTTATTTACCAAGTTCCCGGTGGAATGCTTTCAAACCTTATTTCTCAGCTTGAAAAGCAAAATGCTCTTGACAAACTCAACGAAGTTCTTGAGGAAGTGCCCAGAGTTCGTGAAGATGCCGGATATCCTCCTCTTGTAACTCCTTCTTCTCAGATAGTTGGTACACAGGCAGTTCTTAATGTTGTTTTGGGCGAACGCTATAAACTTGTTTCAAAGGAATTTAAGGGGCTTGTCAGAGGCGAATACGGCAGATCTCCCGCTCCCATTAAGCCTGACTTTTTCAAAAAGATATGCGGAGACGAAGAGGCGGTTACAGGCAGACCTGCAGATGCACTTCAACCCGAACTTGAAAAACTGAGAGCAGAAATTAAAGATTACTCTATCCAAGATGAAGACGTGCTTTCTTATGCGCTTTTCGATAAGGTTGCCATGAATTTCTTTGAAAAGAGAAAGAACGGCACTTTGGGTCAGAATATCGATGTTCCCAAAGCGGCTCCTGCTCCTGCGGCACCTTCCGCTCCCGCAACATCTTCTGTAGGGGTTTCTTCTCCTGCGGGTGCGACAGGCGTTTATAAGGTTACGGTAAAAAAAGTTAATTAATAAAATAACAATTTTAAAGGAGAATGATTATGCAAAAGTCAAAATTGGGTATAGCAACCGGCTTTGTTGCCGCTTTGATGTGCTTTATGGCGCTTTTTGGCGGATATCTCCCTGTTATTCTTTTGGTTGGATATGTTCTCATTGTCGAGGATAACCTTTGGCTAAAACGTACCGGCGTTAAAGTGGTTGTTTTAATGCTCATGTTTTCTTTCGCTTATCTTGTTTTAAATCTTGTTCCGGATCTTGTTGGAATGATCTACAATATTACTAATATTATAGATGCTGATCTTAACCTTTCGGTTTTGACGAATATCAGCTATTTCCTTTCCGGAGCTTTAGAAATCGGTGAAAAAGTTATCTTTATTATTTTTGGCGTTAAAGCTTTAAATCAAGGAACTTTATATATTCCCTTTGTTGACAACATGGTAAGCAAATACATGAACTGATAAAAAGTCGATATAAAAACCGAATAGACGAGGGCATTATCAAACGCATTAGTTGGCTTGATAATGCCCTTTTCTTAAACGGAAAATAGGTGAAAAGTACTTAGGACTGATTTATTTTTTTGAGTACAACGTCCGAATAATAGGCGTTAAGTATTTTATCGTATGTTTCTCCTTGAAGTGACAAAGCATCGGCTCCTTTTATGCTCATTCCAACTCCGTCACCTTCTCCGTAAGAGGTTATGGTAAATGTATTTGAGGTTTCTGAAATTTGAAAAGCCAGAGAAGCGAGTCCCACATATTCAGCAAACGCGGAAGCTGACACCGAGCAGTTTCCCACGCTTATGTATTTGCATCTGTTTTCCATGTCAAACTCAATGTTTTTTATAAGAGGGACATCTTCAAAAACAGCCGTAGGGCAGATCTTCAAAATTATTTTTTCAAACTCGTCCTTTGTAAACACCACAGTGGTTTTTATGTCTTCGGGCGATTCATATGTGTTAACGGATAACAAATATTTTTCTCCTTTTGGCGAGGAAACGGTGGTTTTGTACGAAGAAACGTGGACAATGGCATTGATCACGTTTTCATCTTGAGTTAAAACCACGCCCGATGTTTGGGCAACACAGTCTAAAACCTCATTGTCAATTTCGGTGGATGTGGAAACGGTGGGATCGTTGAAAAATATTTGTGAGCGTATGGCTACAGCCAGTGCTTTTTGACATTCGGGAGAATAATTTTGAATGTCCAACTCTTTTAGCTTTTTCCGAGTAAGTACATCCAACATGGAAATTTTTTCTTTTTCATCAACATGGAGATCGGTTGGAACAGCTTCCGCACGGGAAGCTTCATTTTGATTTGAAGGCGTAAAACTGCCGGATAATAGCTTAAAGGCGATAAATGGACTAAAAACGCACCAAAATATGATAAAAGCAAAAATTAAAACATACCTTTTCATTTTTTTCTCCGGAAATATTATTATGGGTTAAGTTTTCCCATAATAATATATATTCAAAATCGGTAAAAAAAATTCCATGAACGATAAAATGAGCATATTTTTTAATAATTTAAGCTGAAATGTAAAAAAAGGAAAAAGTGCTTTACAAATTGATATAAATGGTGTATTATAACTATATAGCGATATGTTTGGAATTTGAATCGAAGTGATTCGGCTTTGCGAGGTATGAAAATGAATAATACAACAGAAGAAAAAAATGTGTCTTCGGAGGATAGCAAAATAAAAGCTTCGAAATTTAAGCTTCCCTCTTTTTCTGTAAAACAGTATAAATTTGCGGTGATCATATTTTCTGTTCTTTCAATCGCTCTTTCGGCGTTTCGAATTTACACTATAAAGAAAAGTATTGGGCCTTTTGGGTTTTTAAGCGGAGATTCTTCGTACAGGCTTTCCGAAACAGTTTATACTAAAGTTTTTTTAGCGTTGTACTTTGTTGCCATTTTTGCAGCACTTGTTATAGGCATTTTGTCAAAAGGGATTCGTTTTGGGGTGAATAAAAGATCAAACGGTTTTGTGTTCGTTTCGTCCTTGGCGGGTTTTTGCATGGTGGGCTGTGCAGGCTTTTTTGTGTATAGAAGCGCTTTGATGGAAGCAAAACTTACTAATATTGAATATTTGGTAGTAATTCTGATGCTTTTTTCGGGCGTGTTTTTTGCCATGGATGCTGTGGGATTCGTCACAAAAAAAACAAGACCATGGTTTACTGTCGGTGTAACACTTTTTGGCGCAGTAAGGCTGCTTTCGGAGTTTTTGGCATTGCATGATCAGCAGTATTATTCGTCTAACGAATATCATCTTGTAAGCCTTGCGGTGATCTTAGTTTTCTTTTGTTGTAATGCCAGGTTTAATATTGAAGGCACAGCAGGAGTGGGGTATCCATTTTTTGGACTGTTTTCCGCCTTTTCCCTTTTGGTGTATGCAGTTCCCGAAATTTATATTTCATTCTTCGAACCACGATATGTAGACTCCGTATTCATCTTTTGCGTTGTAGATGTCGTGTTGGCGTTTTATGTTGTGTCAAAGCTTATGTCGGTGAAAGAAAACTCGGTGAAAAATGTTTCCCAAAGTTCTACGGAGAAAATTTAATTGATCAAAACAGTATAAAGAAAAGGAACTTCGTTATGAAGCTCCTTTTCTTTTTGCGAGAGATTTATATTTTGTACGAGGTTGTCAGAATAATAATTTTATTCGCTTCTCAGCGCTTCGACGGGATCTTTCTTCGCTGCAAGCTTTGAAGGAATAAGACCGCCGATGAGTGTTAATACTACACTGATAATTACAAGAATTACAGCACCGCCCACGGGCAAGCTTGCAATATTGGAAACTCTTGTGGAGGTGTCTTTAGTCAAAGCATCAACAATAATATTGATGGGTATTGTGAGCAATACGGTTGTTCCGATGCCAACAAGTCCGGAGCACAAACCGATAATTCCCGTTTCTGCTTTGAATACTCTTGAGATATCTTTTTTAGATGCGCCCATTGCACGAAGTATACCAATTTCTTTCGTTCTTTCCAAAACGGAGATATATGTGATGATTCCTATCATGATGGAAGAAACGATGAGGGAAATTGAAACAAAGCCAATCAAAACATAAGATATGATGTTGATTATTGTGCTGATAGAAGACATAAGAAGACCTACAAGGTCAGTGTATTCAATGGCAAGTTCTTCTTTGCCTTCGTCTTTCACTTTTTCGTTGTAGTTGTCAATAATGGCGGTGAGTTTATCTTTGTCTTCGAAAGTTTCTGTGTAGATGTTTATAGCGGTTGGAGCATCAAGGTCAACATATCCTAATTTACTAAGATTTGATTCATATGTTGCTTCGGTCAGCATATTGTTTTTGATGTGTTCGAGAATTGTTGATTCGGTTATCCCTTCGGGAATGCTTGAAAGGACTTTATCAAGTTCCTCAATTGCCGCTGCCGCTTCTTCTTCCGAAAGTTGGGATCTAATTGCGTTTTTAAGGTCATCAAATGTTTTGATTTTGCTCAGATCCGCAGGTTTTTCCGAAAATTTTATTCCTGTGAATATATCTGTTTTTTCGTCCGCCTTTTGTGCAAGTACGGGCGCAGATTTGTTGACTCTGTCAATGATGTAATCTGTAAGGTCTTGAGTGTAAGCTACAGCACCTGTAAGTGAAGTTGCGACTGCATCATCCTTGGGTTTAATAATTCCTGAAACTTTTATTTCAATAGGATCGTTATTTGGATCGTCATCTGAGAACAACTTATCAAAATATGTGCCGATATTATCATCATCGGAGTGATCTATCCATTTTCCCGTTTCTTCATTAAATTCAAAATATATGTCGGTTGGAGCAAGATAGAATGTTTGGCTCAAAAGATCGTTAAAGGTGTATTTTGTAACTTCGTCTGTCTCAACAGCGCCTTGGTTGAAAATATTTTCAAAACGCTCTGTCATAACAGATTGATCTTTAATGTTAAGGGTGTACAACGCCAAGTCGCTTATGCTGTTGTTTTCATCTACAACAATGACCACTTCGTTGAATTTGGATGGCCATCTGCTGTTATCACCAACAAGTTCGTATTGGTCGTACAACAAGGTGTGTATCGTTTCGCCGTCTTTGCCTGACATCATTTGCTGCCACATATCAAAGCTTGCCATTGCAGACTCGTCTCCAAACGCTCCCGCAAATGAAGTGCTTCCGCTTATTTCTTGACCTTCGAACATTTGCTCAAAAACCATGTTCATTATGGGACTTGGATTTACTTGAACAGTTTTGTCGTTTTTTATGGAATAGACGTTGAGATTTACGTCGTAGTCATAATCAATGGCGCTAATAACGTCTTTTATTCCGTCGGTATTGTTTTCAATATATTCCTTGAAATTGCCTAAATCGTTTGAGCGTATTTCTTGCATGAAGGCTTTTAAAAATTTCCCCATGATATCGCTGGAATAAATGGCGTCGGGATCTCTGTTTTCTATTTCAGTAGTGCTTTCCGCTTCTTGCAGCCCCAATAAAAGCCCGCTGTAGTCCACGGTTTCGGAAGCTATTTGAAGTGGGTACGTGGAAAGGGTTTCCCTTTGTACTTTGTCAATAAAGCCTTGGATGCCGCTTGACAGCGCAAGTATCAAAGCGATTCCGATAATGCCTATGCTTCCCGCAAAAGAAGTCATAAATGTCCTTCCTTTTTTTGTAAGCAAGTTGTTAAAGGAAAGCGAGATGGCTGTCTTGTGAGACATGGAATTTTTTTTCAGCTTTTTTGAGTTTTTTTCTTTGGTGGAAGATTTTGACGCTTTCGGGGCAGATGTTTTTTCCGATTTTTTCGTTTGATAATGCCCGCGGTCAGAATCACGTGCATCCTCACCGCCGATAGAAAATTCTGATACGGTGTAAGGAGCACTGTCGGAAATAATGGCGCCGTCTAAAAGCTTTATGATCCTTGTAGAATATTTTTCCGCAAGTTCGGGGTTGTGTGTAACCATTATAACAAGACGATCCATGGAGATCTCTTTTAAAATATCCATTACCTGAACGCTTGTTTCTGTGTCTAAAGCACCTGTAGGCTCATCTGCAAGCAGTATTTCCGGATCGTTGACAATAGCTCTTGCAATGGCAACACGTTGCATCTGTCCCCCTGACATTTGGCTGGGTTTCTTTTTAAGCTGATCGCCCAATCCTACTTTTTCAAGAGCGGCAATGGCGCGTTTTCTGCGTTCTTCTTTTGATATTCCCGAAATGGTTAATGCTAATTCAACATTCGAAAGCACCGATTGGTGAGGAATGAGATTATAGCTTTGGAAAACAAATCCGATGGAGTGGTTTCTGTAGTTATCCCAGTCTCTGTCCTTGTAGTATTTGGTTGAAACACCGTTTATGGATAAATCACCGCTTGTATATTGGTCAAGGCCGCCAATAATGTTGAGGAGTGTGGTTTTTCCGCAACCGGAAGGACCGAGTATGGAGACAAATTCACAACTTCTAAATTCAATGTCCACGCCCTTGAGCGCTTCCACGCTCGAATCACCCGTCGCATACGATTTGGTAATGGCTTTAAGTTTTAACATTTAGTACCTCCATGTTTTGTAACGAATACAATATATAATTACTATATAAACTGAACGTAAATTAATTCGCATTGGTTCAAATTTATATCAAATATAACTTCGGTATTTTATCACGGCGATATGATGATGTCAATAGAAAATGTATAATATACGAAGATTATAAAATGTGTTTTGCATCGCGGTTTTTTAAAAAAAGTATTGCTTTTCTGCTATTTTTAGTGTATAATGGTGCAGTATAGAATTTTTTTTCGAAAAATGAAAAGGGAAGGGAATATTTTGAATAAAATATCGTCTATATATCGTGTTTTGTTTGTGGCCCCCACAAGCAATGTGTGGATACAGCTTTTTCGATCTTTGTTTGTAGGCGGAGTCGCCACCGTTGCCGATTTCGTCGTTACCGCAATTGCGAGAGACGTCTTTGGTGCAGGAGATATCGTCTCCAACATTTCCGGATTCGTCGTAGGACTTGTGGTAAATTATCTCATAAGCATCTTCTGGGTGTTCAAAAAGCATAATATGAACATGAAAAAAGAGTTTGTGATTTTTACATGTATAGGACTTGTGGGCTTGGCTATCAATACGAGTATCGTTTGGCTTCTTGTAAAGCTGAACATTTGGTTTTATATAGCGAAGGTTATAGCTACTCTTGTAACTCTTATATGGAATTTTGCAGCAAGAAAGATTATTTTGTACAAGTGAGAACAGTGCAGGAAGGGAAAAACTATGAAAAGAATTGTAATTATCGGAGCAGGTCCCGCGGGTCTTACAGCGGCGTATGAGCTTTTAAATCGCAAAGACCTTCCCGAAAAATATGAAGTTATTGTTTTGGAAGAGTCAAATGAGATCGGCGGTATATCAAAAACAGTCAGATATAACGGCAACAGAATGGATATTGGTGGACATAGGTTTTTCTCTAAAGATGAGGAAGTTATGAATTGGTGGGCATCATTTATGCCCCTTCAAGGCTCTCCTTCTTTTGATGACAAAAAGCTTGGCAGAGAAAAGGAAATGTCACAAAACGGTCCCGATCCGGAAAAAGAAGACAGAGTAATGCTTGTGAGAACACGTGTTTCCCGCATATATTACTTAAAGAAGTTTTTTGATTATCCCATTTCCATGAAAGCACAAACATTTAAAAATATGGGTTTTAAGAAAACTGTAAAAGCGGGTTGCAGCTATTTGAAGTCCAGTGTTTTTAAAAAGGAAGAAACATCGCTTGAAAATTTTTACATAAACCGTTTCGGAAAAACACTTTACAGTATGTTTTTTGAAGGATACACAGAAAAGCTTTGGGGCAGACATCCCAGCGAGATAGATTCTTCTTGGGGCGCACAGCGTGTAAAGGGGCTTTCTGTTTTCGGACTTGTTAAGGATATGTTCAAAAAGGCGTTTGGAAAGAAGGGTGACAACAAAAATGTTGAAACCTCGCTTATAGAGCAATTTTGGTATCCTAAATTCGGCCCCGGTCAGCTTTGGGAAACTTGTGCTGATGAGATAGAAAAAGCGGGCGGCAAGATATTAAAAGGATTTTCCGTTAAAGAGCTTACCGTGGAAAACGGAGTTGTTAAGGGCGTAAAATGTTCTTCTCCCCACGGAGAGGGCGTTATAGAGGGAGATGTTTTCATTTCTTCCATGCCTGTTCGTGATCTTGTATGCGGTATTAAAGGCGAAGAACCCCCAAAGGCGGTTGTGGACGTGGCAAGAGGGCTTCCTTACAGAGATTTTGTTACCGTTGGACTTCTTGTAAATAAATTGAACCTTAAAAACGAAACCGATATTAAAACTTTGGGAAACATTGTACCGGACTGTTGGATATATGTACAGGAAACAGAGGTAAAATTGGGAAGAATACAGATATTCAACAACTGGTCCCCTTATATGGTTAAAGATCCCGAAAATACCGTTTGGATCGGACTTGAGTATTTTTGCAACGAGGGCGATGATTTTTGGAATATGAGTGATGAGGAATGCATTAAATTTGCTGCCGGTGAGCTTGCTTCCATGGGAGTAATCTCCACTTCCGATGTTTTGGACGCTCATAGAGAACGTGTAAAGAAAGCATATCCTGCATATTTTGATACATACGATCGCATGGATGAGGTTGTTGATTATCTCAATACCGTTGATAACCTTTATTGCGTGGGAAGAAACGGACAACACAGATATAATAATATGGATCACTCTATGGCTACGGCAATGCGTGCCGTGGATTGTATTACAGGTGTGCTTTCTGACAAAAAAGCAATTTGGGAAGTAAATACAGAAAAAGAGTATCACGAAACAAAGACCGACAATAAGTGAAAATTTTCGGAGGCATCGATTTGAACAATATGTATGTTTCAGAAAGCTTGGAAAGAAAAAACGTAAATATTTTAGATGCAGTACCGTTTCTTAAAAAGCATCCTTACTTATCTTTGGCGGCGGCTTGCTTTATTATTAATTTGAGCTTCAGACAGGGTGAAACGCTTGAAGTATCGCCCTATGTGTTTCCCATCGTTTTTTTTGTAGTTTCTTTTATAGCCGTTTCCTATTTGTTTAAGACGGTGGATAATT
The DNA here is from genome assembly GCA_964509125.1 of uncultured Oscillospiraceae bacterium. GTDB lineage: Bacteria > Bacillota > Clostridia > Oscillospirales > CAG-382 > SIG653. The sequence goes on from CAZDVZ010000002.1 coordinate 103,961, forward strand.
ATGTGTTTTCTTTCAGAGGAGCTATATTTTTAGTCCCCATAGCATTGTTCACGGTGTGGGGCGGTGTGACTGTTGAAAAAGCCGAGACGGGAATATTCAACGCTGCGTTTGTTGCCGCACTGTTTTTGCTGTCTGTTTTTTTAATTTTGAAGTTTACGAAAAGGCTTACAATTCAAAATGCGATCTTGCTTATTTTTCTTACGGGATTCGTGGTTAGGGTGATGTATGCCTTATACACTCCCATTGCAGAAGTGTCTCTTCGTCAACATGATGTTTTCAGGTTTATTCGTCAAGAGGGCGATGAACTTATGGAAACTTTTTCAAACAGGCGTCACTCGGAGTATATTGAGTATATAGCAAGATATTTTAAATTGCCCGATGTGGATCCCAGCGGCGGACTTTCCCAGTTATATCATCCTCCGCTCCATCATATCTTGGCTGCTTTGCTGCTCAGGTTTAATATGCTTGTGGGGATGGATTATAAAGCGGCTGTAGAGGGTATACAGATGTTGACGGTGTTTTATTCGGCGTCATGTATGATAACCGCTTACAAGATCTTTAAAGAGTTGGGATTCTATGGCAAAGGACTTTTGAGAGGAACCGCACTCATTTCTTTGTTCCCGTGGTTTTTTGTTTTCTCCGGTAGCGTAAACAATGATATATTGAGCGTTGCGTTGGGGTTTGCCACGCTGTTGTGGACAATAAAGTGGTATAAAAATCCTAAGATCGGCACAATAATTTCTCTTGCTTTCATCATGGGTTTGTCAATGGCGACAAAACTTTCCATGGGACTTTTGGCACCTGCCGTGGCATTGGTTTTTCTTGTTAAGTTTATTAGTGTTATTAAAAGCAAAAAAACATCCATCAATACACGAAAAGGCGAAAAATCCGTCGGAGCTTTGTATTTGTTTTTGGGATTCGCCGCTTTCGCTGTTATTATTTTTCCCCTTGGACTTGGATGGCAGATCAAGAACGCCATATTGTGGGATATGCCCTTGGCGTATGTCCCCAAGATGGGCGTAACGTCCGATCAATACGTGGCGGAATTTTCCACCATGGAACGGCTTTTCGATTTCTTTTCAACGGGAGATACTCCATTTATTGTGTGGGGCGAAGAATCCGGCTATTTGTTTCATGAATACAACATTTTCTTGGGCGGTTTAAAAACGTCCCTATTTGATGAAATGTGGGCTTTTGAGCTTCCTTCAAAGGCAACTGTTACTCAGACTGTAATTTCTGAAATAGGAACGGCGGTAAGTGTTGCTTTGTACGCTTTTTCCATATTGCTCGTGCCTCTTGGAATAATCTCTTTTGTAAAGTTTGTAAAGAATAAGTTCTATTCTCTTAATAAAACTCTTGTATTTATGTTTGTTTTGGCGTTTGCGGCGTTTTTCGGAAACTACATAATTTTCTGTTTTTCTTATCCCTTCACTTGCACTATGAATTTTAGGTACGCTGTTTGTTGCTTGTTTTTGCCTGCGATTTCCATTTCCGCAGTTACTCAAAATAAGCCTGAACAGTGCAACTTGGCAGAAAAGGCGTTTTATGTAGCGAATAGCGTGTGTGTCAAAGGATTTTGCATTTGTTCTGTTCTCGTATATTTCCTTTTGGCACTTATTCCGGGATGATCGGCTTAAATAAACTGTTTTCTAAAAGCGATGGATTTTTGGGCCGTTGAAAGGTTTAATTTCCACCGCTTTTTAATACTTAGCCTTTGTGAGTCATGTGCTCTCAAAGGCTAAGTTAATTTTTTGGGACATTTTCATGTTGCGGGCAACAGAATGTTTTAAAAAACTTATTTTCTATTGACTTTTAAAATAAAATAATTTATAATGGAAAATAGAAATTTCGAAAGGAGAGCGTAGTTTACTATGCGACGTGAAAAATGAGAAAAAAGTTTTTTAGGTCTTTTGTTTCTTTGGTTTTGGTGTTCACGTTTGTGTTTGCCGCCGCTTCCGGTGCGTTCCCCACAGAATCAGTGGTAAAAGCTGCCAGCGTTTCTTGTGACGTGAAATTTACAAAACCTGCCATTTGCTGCGATGTGGGAGATACTATCGACCTCACACAGTGTGGAGTTCAGCTTTCAAAAGACAAGCCGATGGTAACAAGCGGAATATCTTGGACTTATAACGGCAGCGCTGTTACGGAGTTTAAGCCGTCTTCTGCCGGCACCTATACTCTTGTTGCAAGTGCCGGAGGAGTATCAAAGAACATTTATGTGGTTGCGAAGAATGCAGCTGACACAGATTATGTCCTTTATACAAACGATTTTTCCGGCGGCCTTTCCGGATTCCGTGAAATTGAAAAATCCGAAGGCGCTTATTATGGTACATCCGGCGGTGTTATGTACATTGACGCATCTGCAACCGCGGACACATATGTGCGCATTCTCCTCCCTGAATTTCTTGATGCGTTTGGAAACATCAAGATAGAAGCTCGTGTAAGGATCACTTCGTCCCAAGATGATGGGAAATGGATCGCTCTCATGAGCAGAGTTCAAAACGCTAATTATCCTTACGTTCAGGCGTGTATGCGTTATAATACCGAACAATCAAACGGTGTTGAAATTACAGAACGTACATTTGGCAACTATTGGAGCGTTGCCGCGGCAAATTGGGTGGACAATATTTCCGAAAGCAACTATAACGTAATTTCTTATGAACTTGAAGACACATCTTCTGTTTTCAGTATTAACGGAAACGCAGTTGCAAAGTTTAACAACACTCCTTTTGCAGCTGGCGCAACAGGTATGCAAGTAAGAGGTGCTCGTTATACCTTGGATTATATTACCATTACTCTTAACGGCAATGAGCCTAAAATGACTTCTTGCGATGCATCTTACTCCAAACCCGCTCTCCGTGCGGAGACAGGTGACACTTTGGACCTTACAGCTTGTGATGTTCAATTTACGGCAGATTCTCTTTACACAAAGGGAACTGATATAGTTTGGAAAAAAGATGGCTCGGTCATTACAACATTTGAGCCTCAAAAACCCGGAATTACAGAGCTTACCGCAACAGCCGGAGGCGTTACAAAATCTGTTTACGTTGTAACAAGATGGCAAGATGACAGAGAATATGTTCTTTATTATGAAGACTTTTCTACTGCGCCTTCCGATCTGCGTGTTATCGAAACAACGGGAACAACAACAGCGTATTACGATGCCGCATCGGGAACATATGTAATTGACGCTTCGGGAAGTGAAGCTAACTATGGAAGAGTGCTTCTCCCATCTTACCTTGACAACTTTGGAGACTATATGTTCGAAGCAGGGATTACGGATACAAACGCAACCACAGAGAGAAACTGGTCTGCGCTTATGTATCGTGTCCAGAACGAAAGCTTCCCTTATATGCAAATGTGCATAAGATACAATGCTGCTCAGGATGACGGTGTTGAAATTACGCAAAGAACAGAGGACAATCTTTGGAATGTTATGTCTAAGGTATGGTGTTCCAACAAATCCTCCGGTGGATACAATTCATATTCCGTATATGCTCGCAATAATATGAGCACTGTTTGCGTTAACGGAGTGGAAATTGCTTCCAATAAATATACACCATATACAAACGGTGCTTTGGGCTTCCAGGTAAGAGGTCTTAAGAGTACTATAGATTATGTTAAAGTGACTTTGGGCGACACTACCGCTAAAGAAGACACATCTGTTTCTTGCGGTGTTGCCTGTTCTATGCCCGCCATCGGTTGTAATGCGGGACAAACCGTTCTTCTCAACGAATGCTACGTTCAGTTTGTATATGGCGTTGAGCCCGTTTTGGGAAGCGAAGTTGAATGGACTCTTAACGGAAAGGTCATTACAGAATTTGAAGCACCCCTTGGAATTACAAAACTCAATGCTTCCTACAATGACAGAAACCTTGAGGTTTGGGTAGTCGCTAAAAAGTCTACAGACTATGAACACGTTTTCTATTATAATGATTTCTCTACCTCTGCTGACGGCGCAGAGATGAGAGTTATAGAAACATCGAACGGCGGATCTGCATATTGGAGCAACGGAACATATGTTCTTAACGGCTCTGCAGGCGCAGATTCTTATGTTCGCATACTCCTTCCCGAAGAACTTAACATTTTCGGTGATGCAGAGTATCTTGCAAGCTTGAAACTTACAAATCCTGTTGATTCTACAAAATGGGGATCTATGATGTATCGTGTTCAAAACGGAAACTTCCCATATTGTCAAGGATGCTTGCGTTATGAATCCAATGTGGATAATGGTGTTGAGATTTCTCAAAGAACATCGTCCAATGAGTGGAATGTAACCCAAAAAGGTGCGTACGCAGGCTGGACAAAGGATCAGTATAATACATGGCTTGTAAATCCTTCCGCAAAATATACGGGTCTGGCTATGAATAACACACACCTTCTTACGGAATATGCCACACCTTATTATAATGGCGATTGGGGCTTCCAGGTAAGAGGTCTTACAATGACTATCGATTATGTGAAGCTCAGTTTCCAATACAATCATACAAAAGAGTCGATTTATGTTCTTCCCGGTAACTATGCGGATGTAAGAGATCCCGAAACGGGAATCAACATTGCTCCCGCGATCGTTACAGAGGTGGAAACAATGGAAGAATTCACAAATCTTGCGAAGGATTCTCCTGCTGTTGCCATCATGACGTATGAGCTTGTAAACGGCGTTGGAACTATCGTTTTCCAAGATGGAACGGTAACTCCCGAAAAAGCTCTTGATAAAACAAGCGGAACTATCATTCCCGCATTTAGAGTAAAGAGTGAGGATGCGGCGGCAAGCGTTGCCACATTCCTTATGAACAATGACCAAAGAGATGCGTTTGTTGTTGCCGATCAGCCTTCATATTTAAATAAGGCGAACAGCACATGGAAGCATGTTAAGGGCGTTATGGATTACAGAGGTGTTTCTTACTGGGCAACTCCCGAAGCACTTCGTGCCGAAGCCACCGCCAACGGCGCAACTATTTTGATGTTAACATCAGAATATGCAACAAAAGAAAGAGTTAGATACTTCCAAGATATGTACTCCTGCGTTTGGATCATTGTGGGCGAAGGCAAAACCGCTTCTGTTGAAGCTATCAACAAAGGCCCTTACGGTATCGTAACACCTGACAGAACAGTAACAGAAAGCTGTTACGAAGATTATTATGCTCAAAATACCCTTGTAAGAAGAACCAATGTTATCGGACACAGAGGAACTCCTACAATGGCTCAGGAAAACTCACTTTCCGGCCTTAAGATTTCTTATCAGAACGGTGCAAATATGGTAGAATGCGATATCTACAAGGCAACCGATAATGTCCTTGTAATAATGCATGATAGCACCATTGATCGTACAACAAACGGTAGTGGATATATTTCTCAAATGTCAAGCACACAGCTTAAGCAGTATGTTATCGATCAATATTCCAGCTATGCAACAGAGCCTATTCCTACCCTTGAAGACTTCTTCGCATATATCTCCGGAGACGTTTCCAAAAAACTGGTAGTTGAGGTTAAAACGGGGGATACCGCATATGCTTCTATTCTCAGAGGTCTCATTGAAAAATACAATGTTTGGGAACAGATCGTTGTTATCTCCTTCGGCAGCGGCTCTCTTGCGGCTATAAGAGAACAGCTTCCCGGCATTCCCATAAGCCTTTTGTCCTCTGCTGTTGCGTTGGATGAAAACGATCCTATAGTTTCTGCTTCCAATATCGTCGATTGGGTTCAAAACTTTGGAAGCGTATACAGCCCCGGATATGGCGGACTTGGCGGAAATATAATCCGCGAATGTGCATACAGAGGAATCACTTTGTGGCCTTGGACAGTGGATTCCAGAGCTGTATTTGATAATCTCTTTTTAAACACTGTTGGCGGTATCACAACAAACTACAGCCAGTGGGCGGCAACGCTTATTGAAAGCCTTGATGTTAACTCCAACGGCAGAGTTATTGCTACTCAGTATAACGGTACAACATTGGATGTAACATCTTCCGCTGAAATAGTTGTAGTTGAAGATACTTTGGGAATTTCTTATTCCAACGGAAAAGTAACCGTTCCCGAAAATAAAGGCGGCTTTGCGTCTTACTTCTTCAGATACAAGAGCACTACGGGAACAGGAATTGAATATTACACTGTAACAGAAATTCAAACAGTTGAAGTTGCCGGCGGCGAGATAGAATCGTTGGAACTTGTTTCCGGTTCAACATTGAGTCTTGATTCGGGCAATCTTATGGGAATTTCTCCCGATCACACGGTTGCTTCTGTAAAAGCTCAGTTTAAATATGCTGTAACTATTTCCCACGTTAACGGCGCCGTTCTTGCTGATAGCGAAGTTGTTCCTACCGGCGCGATCGTTGCTTTGACATCCGATAGCACGAAATGTGCAACAGCTATTATGTTGGGCGACGTAAACGGAGACGGAACTTTGGATTCTACGGATTATCTTAGAATAAAGAGCTACTTCTTGAAAACAAGCGACCTTACCGGCGTGTATTACATCGCTGCTGACTGTGATAAAGACGGAACGATTACAAGCACGGATTATTTGAGACTTAAAGGACATTTCTTGAAGCAGTACGACCTTTTTGCATAAAAAGTTAAGTTTAAGAAAACTCTGCGGGAGCGATCTCGCAGAGTTTTTTTGAATTTATAGGTGAAATTGTTAAAAGTTATTATATCAAGCGAAAAAATATAAGAGACAGGTTGACTTTTTGCACAAAAAATTATATAATGGACTTGTAAAACTGAAAAATGGAAGGAGAGCGTAGTTTTATGCTATCGAAAAAAACGAAAAGCACAGCTTTAAAATCTTTAGTATCTTTAACTTTGGTTTTGACGTTTTTGTTTTCTGCCGCTTCCGGTATATTTTCTATAAATTCTATAGTAAAAGCCGGAGACGTTTTTTGTAACGTCAAATATTCCAAACCTGCTATTTGCTGTGATGCGGGTGAAGTTATTGATCTCACACAATGCGGCGTTCAATTTTCACCTTCGTCTGCAATGACGACGAGTGGAATAGAGTGGAAATATAACGGTGTTTCAGTTACGGAATTTACACCTTCTGAAAAAGGAGTTTATATTCTTACTGCAACAGCGGGCGAGATTTCTAAAGAGATTTATGTTGTTGCAAAGGATGTTTCAGAAACAGAATATGTTTTGTACAGAAACGATTTTACAACAGAGCCTACAGATTTTCGAGTTTTAGAACAGTCTTCCGGCGCTACCGTAGGTGTGAGCTGGGGCGTTTACATTGTTAATGCCTCTAATAGCGCAGACAGTTATGTTCGTGTTTTGCTTCCTGAATTTTTGGATGATTTTGGCGATGTTACCATTGAAGCCAGCACTAAAATGTCAACGGCTGTGGATAACGCAAAGTGGAGCGCCATAATGTATAGAGTACAGGACAGCAATTATCCTTATATGCAGTGCGGTTTCCGTTACGATACGGCTTTGACAAGCGGTATTGAGATTACGGAGCGTACAACGTCAAATGTGTGGAATGTTGTTAAAAACGCTTCCAATAATTCTATAGTGTCAAACCAATACAATATTGTAAAAATAACTACAAAGGGAACGAGCACGGTTTATAGCATCAACGGTCATGAATATGTTACATATTCCAACACTCCATATGCTACAGGTGCTATTGGATTCCAAACAAGGGGAACTCGTTTTTGCATCGATTATATACAGATCACTCTTGACGGAAACGAGCCGTTGACAACATCTTGTGATGTAAGTTATGCAAAACCGGCAATACGTGCAGATATTGGCGATACGGTTGATCTTACCTCGTGTGATGTTCAGTTTAAAGTTGATAAGCTTTACACAAAGGGAAGCGATATCACATGGAAAAACGGAGATCAAGTTATTACAACTTTCACTCCTACCGAAAAAGGCGTAACGACTCTTACTGCTACATACGGAGATGTAACAAAGAATATTTATGTTGTAACAAGGAATTTGGATGAACGGGAATACGTTCTCTACTATAACGATTTCACTACCGCACCCACCGATTTTCGTGACATTTCAAGTTCCGGTGTAAATATGTATCACGATGCGGCGGCGGGAACATACGTTATGGACGCATCAAGCAGCAACGAAGCTCACGCAAGAGTGCTTCTTCCCGCTTTCTTGGATGAATTTGGAGATATAAAAATGGAGGCTCGCGTTAAAGAGTCTGCGCAGTACAGCGAAAGAAGCTGGAATGCTCTTATGTTCCGCATCCAGAATAATAATTATCCATATATGCTCATGACCACCAGATACAACACTTCTCTTTCGGACGGTGTTGAGGTTGCAAAGCGCAATGAGAGTGATGGATGGACGGTATTTACCAAGAGCTCATATACGGGCAAATCCACGGGAAACTATAATACAGTTTCAGTGGTTGCTCAAAGCAACAATGTTACTTGCTATTATAACGGACAGAAGGCGCTTACATATAGCAAAGCGGAATATGTTACCGGTGCAATGGGGCTGCAAGCGAAGGCACTTATATCTACAGTCGATTATGTTAAAGTGACTTTGGGCGAAACTACCGCCAAAGAAGATACAAGCGTTAAGTGCGCTGTTGCGTATTCTAAGCCTGCTATAGGATGTAATGCGGGTCAGACGATCCTCCTTTCCGAGTGCTATGTTCAGTTTGTTTATGGCTCACCTGCGGTTTCAGGCAGCGAGGTCGTATGGAAAAAGGACGGAAATGTAATAACTGAGTTTGAATGTCCCGAAGGGTTATATTATCTTACAGCCACTCACGGAGATACAACTCTTACGGTTATTGCCGTTGGAAAGAAAACGGTGGAATTTGACTATGTTCTCTATTTCAATGATTTTTCTTCGGCAAAGCAAACCACAAATTTTAGAGTTATAGAAACATCAAACGGCGGATCTGCATACTGTGTCGGCGGAGAATATGTTCTCAACGGATCTGCAAGTGCAGACGCTTACGTTCGTGTTCTTCTTCCGTCTTATCTTGATATTTTCGGAGATGTACAGTTTGAAGCAAGTGTAAGGTATTCCGCTCCTGTTGATAGCGCAAAATGGGGCGCATTAATGTATCGTGTTCAAAATGCTGATTATCCTTATATGCAGGGATGCTTACGCTATGACGCTTCTGCGGAAAGCGGAATTGAAATCTCACGCAGAACAGAATCCAATCTTTGGAGCGTTACTCAAAAAGGGTCATATGCTTCTTTTAACCCCTCTGTGTACACAAAGTTTGTTGTAAATTCCTTCGGAAAAACAACAAATTATATCTTGGATTGGCAAACACTTCTTACAGAAACAAACACGTCATATGCAAGGGGTGCCATGGGTTTCCAAGTCAGAGGACTTACAATGTCGATGGACTATGTTAAGGTTTCATTTACAAAAAACAGTACAACATATTCTGTATATACAGTGCCCGGAAATTATGTTGATGTAAGAGATCCGGAGACAGGCATCAATATAGCTCCTGCATTGATTACAGAAGTTAAAACCATGTCTGATCTTGAGAATATTTCAATAAACAGCCCGGCAATTGCTATTATGACATATGATTTTTCTGATGGCGTTGCAAAAATAGTTTTGGAAGACGGCGTTGCTACACCCGCATATGCTATGGATAAGTTGGGCGGAAAAATAATCCCCGCTTTCAGATTGAGCGATGCTGACGATGCAGAATCTCTTTCTTCATTCCTTAAAGGAAAAAATCAAAAAGATGCTTTTGCTGTTTCCACAGATCCCGCTGTTGTAAAAAAAGCGTATGATCTTTGGAATTATACAAGGGGCGTTGTGGATTATTCGTCCGTCACTTCGGGAGACGCAGAGGATCTTAGATATGAAGCTGTTTCAAGCGGCGCAAGAGTTTTGATACTTTCTCAAGAATATGCGACAAAAGAGGTGGTAACCTTCCTGCAGGATAGCTATGCAAGTGTTTGGATTGTTGCAGGTGAAGGAAAGACAGCTTCTGTTGAAGCAACAAACAAAGGGCCTTACGGTATAATCACTCCCGACAGAGCTTTAACGGAGAGCTGCTACGAAGACTATTATCTTGCCAATACGTTGGTAAGAAGAACAAATGTTGTTGGACATAGAGGAAACCCGTCTGTTGCACAAGAAAATACCATTGCAAGTGCACTTGCCGCATATGCTAACGGTGCAACTGCGGTTGAAAACGATATATACCTTTGTACCGACGGCGTTTTGATGGTAATGCATGACGGAACGATTGACCGTACAACAAACGGCTCCGGTTATATAACAAATTTTTCAAGTACACAATTAAAAAATTATGTTGTAGATTACAGAACGGATCTTGCAACACAGCCAATACCTTCTCTTGAAGATTATTTCAAGACTGTAAAGGGTGATTCTTCAAAACGTCTTGTAGTTGAGATAAAACATCCCAACACAGGTTTTGCCCAGACGCTGGCAAACCTCATTACGAAATATGACATTGCGGACCAGATGGTTATTATAGCTTTTGATTTAAATAACATTATTGCAATAAGAAACCTTCTTCCGGGCATACCTGTAGGTTATCTTAACACGATAAACTTTGATGAAGCAGATCCGGTTTATACCACTTATAGCGTTCTCGAAATTGCTCAAGGATATAATGGGGCATACAATCCATATTACGGTGCTGTAGGATATAATTGCATTCGTGACCTTGCGTACCGTGGTGTAACACTTTGGCCTTGGACTATCAACGATCAAAACGATTTTGACAGACTCTTTATTGAGGGCGTTGGCGGAGTTACAACCGACTACAGCCAGTGGTCTGCAAACTGCGTTGAAAATTTGACGATAAATTCAGCAGGCAAGGTTATTGCTACCACTTATGGCGGCACAGTTAAGGATGTTTCCACTTCCGCAGAACTTGTTGTTGTAGAGGATACTTTAGGAATCTCCTTCTCCAATGGCGTTCTTAATGTTCCAAACAAACAGACAGGCGGATACGCTTCTTACTTCTTTAGGTATAAGAGCACAACAGGTACAGGAAAAACATATTATGTTGTTTCAGAAGTAAAAACTATAGAGATTGAGGAAACACCTGTTTTAGAGCTTGTGAGCGGATCAAAGCTTACGATCTCATCTGACATTCTTACGGGAATCACTCCAAGTGATACGGTTGCTTCCATAAAAGCTCAGTTTAAATATGAGATCAGTATTTTGGATGGGGAAGGCAATATTATTTCCGATACCGCTTCCGTCCCCACAGGATCGACCATACACCTTGAAGCTGACAAAACTCAAACCTTGTTAACTATCATGAAGGGTGACGTTAATGGCGACGGAGTTTTGGATGCTACGGATTATCTTAGAATAAAGTATTACTTCTTAGGAAAAATGCAACTGTCAGTCGCATATTTTGTTGCGGCAGATTGTGACGAGGATGGCGTTATTTCGGCTACGGATTATCTACAATTAAAATCACACTTCCTCGGAGAATATAATTTGTTTGAATAGTTTTCGGCGGGGCGCAAAAAAATGTTTTGCGCCCCGCTTTTCCTATTGACAAAAAGGCGGCGGTGGGGTATAATTTCCATGTATGAAAATAATTTGGCTTTTGCCAATATATGTAAAGGAATAAGAAAATGGAAAAGAAAATCAAAAAAGTTGTTTTAGCGTATTCCGGCGGTCTTGATACCTCTATCATCATTCCGTGGCTCAAAGAAAACTATGATAATTGTGAAGTTGTTGCTGTTTCCGGCGACGTGGGACAGGCAGATGAGCTTGACGGACTTGAAGAAAAAGCTTTAAAAACAGGCGCTTCAAAACTTTATATCGAAGATCTTAAAAAAGAATTTGTTGAAGATTATGTTTTCCCAACCATCAAGGCGGGGGCTGTATATGAGCAGGATTACCTTTTGGGTACATCATTTGCACGTCCCGTTATCGCAAAGAGAATTGCCGAGATCGCTCTCGCAGAGGGTGCAGACGCTATTTGTCACGGCTGCACAGGGAAGGGTAATGATCAGGTAAGATTTGAGCTTACCATAAAGGCTTTTGCTCCCGATATGAAAATAATTGCTCCTTGGAGAGAGTGGGATATTAAATCCAGAGACGAAGAAATCGATTATGCAGAGGCACACAACATTCCTCTTAAAATAAACAGAGAAACAAACTATTCCAAGGACAAGAATATCTGGCATCTTTCACATGAAGGCCTTGATCTTGAATTTCCCGAAAACGAACCTCAATATAACAAACCCGGCTTTTTAGAAATGGGCGTTTCTCCCGAAATGGCTCCCGATAAGCCGACTTACGTTACAATCGGGTTTGAAAAGGGTGTTCCCGTTTCCATCGACGGCGAAAAAATGGACGCTGTTTCCTTGCTTCTTAAGCTTAATAAATTAGGCGGGGAAAACGGCATTGGTCTTGCCGATCTTGTTGAAAACCGTCTTGTGGGTATGAAATCCCGCGGCGTATACGAAACCCCCGGTGGAACGATTCTCTATCATGCACACAAAGTGCTTGAAACCATCACCATCGATAGAGACACCGCTCACTACAAAGAGCTTGTTGCAGCAAGATTTGCAGAGCTTGTATACTTCGGTCAGTGGTTCACACCCCTTCGCGAGGCTCTCTCCGCGTTTGTAGATAAAACACAAGAAAATGTTACGGGCGAAGTAAAATTAAAGCTTTACAAGGGCAATATGATCAACGCAGGTGTAACTTCCCCATATTCTCTCTACGACAGCGAGATCGCAACATTTGGCGAAGATGAAGTTTATGATCAAAAGGATTCTGCCGGATTCATCAACCTCTTTGGACTTCCCATTAAAGTTCAGGCAATGATGAATCAAAAGAAAAATAAATAATTATGGATAAACTTTGGGCAGGAAAAAGCGCATCGGAACTTGATGCGCTTACAGATAAATTTAACCGTTCATTGCCGTTTGATAAGGCAATGTACAAAGAGGATATTACAGGGTCGTTGGCTCATTCTGCGATGCTTTATGCAAAGGGAATAATAAGCGAATCGGACTATTTAAAAATTACCGAAGGCTTGAAAGAGATACTTTCCCACATAGAGTCCGGTGAATTGAATTTTGACGGTGGTGAGGAGGATATCCACAGCTTTGTCGAACTCACGCTCACAAAAAGAGTGGGTGAAGCCGGCAAAGTGCTTCATACCGCAAGAAGTCGCAACGATCAGGTGGCATTAGACCTTAGGATGAAGCTGAGGAGCGATGCTTTCCGGATAAAAAAACTTCTACACAAGCTCATCACATCATTCGTGGACAAAGCAGAAGAAACCGTGGACTTTGTTGCTCCCGGCTACACCCACTTACAAAGAGCACAACCGATCAGCTTCGGACATCAGCTTATGGCGTATGCAAATATGTTTTTGCGTGATATGGAGCGTATTGACGATTGTATAAAACGTCTTAATGTATCACCGCTGGGATCGTGTGCTTTGGGCGGCACTACATATGATATTGATCGTTTTATGACTGCGAAGGCGTTGGAATTTTCCCGCCCCTGTTCAAACAGTATTGACGGAGTTTCTGACAGGGATTTCGTTGCAGAGCTTGCTTTTGTAAATTCGCTCATTATGACGCATCTTTCAAGGTTTTCCGAAGAATATATCCTTTGGTCATCTTTTGAATTTAAGTATGTGGATTTAGACGAAAGATTTTCCACAGGCTCAAGCATTATGCCTCAAAAGAAAAATCCCGATGTTGCAGAGCTTGTTCGTGGCAAAACAGGCAGAGTTTATGGCTCTCTTGTATCAATTCTTACTGTTTTAAAGGGGTTGCCTCTTGCTTATAATAAAGATATGCAAGAAGATAAAGAGGGCATTTTTGACAGCGTTGAAACTGTTAAAATTTGTCTTGAGATATCTGCTGAAATGCTCGCTGTCACCACTTTCAACAAAGAAAATATGTATAAAGCTGCATCCCGTGGATTTATTAACGCAACCGATGTGGCAGACTTTCTTGTTACTAAGGGACTTGAATTCAGAAACGCATACAAAATTACAGGAAAGATCGTTCGTGACTGTATTAATAAGGGGAAAACTTTAGAGGAGCTTTCCATGGATGAATATAGAGAATATTCGCCGTTGTTTGACGAGGGGATATACGAATCCATCGACCTTATAAAATGCGTTCGAGACCGTACATCCTACGGAGCCGCAGGTTTTGATTCCGTAAAAGCGCAAATTGCAGAAATGCGCAGTATATTGAAATAAAAAAAGCACTTGTGGCGTTTTGGCGCCGCAAGTGTTTTAAATTAGTGTTTAATTATTATTTCTTATCTTATATAAGTTTCAAAAATTTGTTTCAAACGGTAGAATTTTTTGCACCTGCAATGACACTTTTTTACTTCTCAGGGGTTTCTGCGGAAACGTCTTCTACAGCAACATATCCCTCTGTTCCTTTGGCAATTACGGCATACCAATTTCCGATTTTACCAATTATTCTAATAGGAGTTCCGTTTTGAAGTCTTGTTATAACTCTTGAAGTTGGAGAGGGCGATTTTCGAACTGATGCGTATCCGAGAGGCGAACTTATTATTCCAATCGCGGTTAAAGGAGTGGATTCGTTGTTTATTCCTAAAACTTCCCCCACCGATTCGGCAATATTCCTTCCTATATCGCCCACGTTCTCAGAAAACCATTCTACGTCCTTCGGATTGCTTTGGTTTCCGATAAAAATAGCAACCGCCGGTGCGTTGGTATCTATTATTTCCACCAAAGACCCGTTGGGAATTGTTTGTATAAGATCGGGAAGGGGATATATCTCTTTTAAGTTTCTTCCTATAACATCTGCATAGTCTCTGCTCCTTCCGTCTGATGAGCTGTAATATATATTAATTCCTCTGTCGTCAGGGCTTGTGGCTCTCAGCGATGAAAGGGAAAGGTGCAGATCTCTTTCTTCGGAATTGGAATTTTCCACAGATTGATTCGGCGTGGAATTTTCCGATGCTCTGTGTACATTAATGCCCAATGCCCGTAAATTTTCTTCAATGGCGTTTGCCAGAAGAGTCATGTTCTCTTTTTCCGAAATGCCTGTTATGGGGGAAATTTGATAATCCTTCGAGGAGGGACTTAAAAAAACATTCATAGCTTACTCCTTTTTCAAAGGCGATTGAAATACGGGCTGAAGCTGTTTGCTTTTCATGGCGCACATGAGCGTTTCTTCGGTGAGCGAAAAGTCGCAAACCAGCGATGATGGTTTGTTTATGTAATCGTCTTGCCTCAATGGAACAAAATAGATATTTTTCCGCTCAAGCAGTGACGCGATGTTTTTAAGGCTTCCCGAAAGTCCGTCGTTGGATGCGAACGCGATTATTATTGGCTTTTTATTTCTCATCATGGCCTTTGCTCCCATGGTTACTACACCGTCGGTAATTCCCAGCGCGATTTTTGCCAGAGTATTGCCTGTGCACGGAGCAATTATCATAGCGTCAAAGCCACCGCCGGTAACGGTTTTTTCCGCGGCGGGAATGGTCAAAACAGGCTCTGCGTTACAAATGTTTTTTGCTTTTTCCAAAACCGCTCCCGATGCGCCGAATCTTGTCTCTGCGGACGCGGCGATTTCCGATATTACGGGTGTGATCTCGTGTCCTGCGGAGGATAATTGCTGCAGTGATGTTAGGGCTTCTTTGTGGCAGCAAAAAGAGCCGCATATTCCAAAAAGTATTTTCATGCTGTTCCTCCTTCAAACAATTTGTTGTCATACATTATATTTGAAATGCTTTTCCAAATGGCTTTTCCTGCTGTTACAGGGGATAGCTTGCCGGGAAGAGACAACGCTTTTATAATATTCAATCCTTGGTTTTTCCCTTCTTCAAAATCCACGCCTCCCGGTGAGGATGCCAAATCTATAATTATAACATCACGACGCAATGTGGAAAGTACCTCTTTTGTTATCAAAACATGAGGCACGGTGTTAAAAATAATCTTTTTGTCGCTCAAAACCGTTTTAAGGTCTCTGATGTTTGCGCTTGCTATGCCGAATGCTGAGCACCAAGCATCATCTTTGTTACTCCTGTGAATAACGGTTACGGAAGCGTTGAGGCTTTTAAGCATATTTCCGAGTATCTTTCCGATTCTTCCGTACCCCAACACTGCAGTGTTGCAACTATGAATGGTCTCCGTGGATTCGTTAAGCGCAATGGAAAGTGCTCCCTCAGCGGTTGGAATGGCGTTGAAAACTTTCAGTTCTTCGTTGTCGTAATAATCAAAAGTTAAGGTACCAAAAGAATTTCCCGACATCATTCCGCCAAAAAATATTTTATCTTTGCCATATTCGTAAATGTTTCTTATTGGTATCAAAGTGTTTGACAGTGGCGCTGATATGTTTTCATTGTCTCTTGAAAATGGAAGGGGTAATATAATAAAATCACTTTCTTCTATGGCTGATCTATAATCTTTTTGAGTTATAAATCCGTTTGTGCTTTCTCTCAATTTATCAAAGCCGCAAAGTATGACCTTTTGTCCCGCTTCGAGAAATTGGCGTCCGACGGTAACTTGCCTGAGATCACCGCCAAGGATGCAAAATGTATATGTTGTCATTCTAAACTCCTTTATCTTTACTACTATATAATATGATATAAGCGCAAGCTTCGACACATCATGTGGCGTTAAAAAAAGAAAAATAAAAAAACTCAAAAAAAAATGAAAAAAGGTATTGACAAAAGGGAAAAGATGTGAT
>CAZDVZ010000003.1:0-19366 GCA_964509125.1 uncultured Oscillospiraceae bacterium
AAATCGTGTAACCGTCAAAAGCGGTTCGAGAGTTCGAATCTCTCCTTCTCCGCCAGAAAAAGAGGATGATTTTGATGCAAAATCATCCTCTTTTTTAAACCTGATCCGCCCTTTCAGATAGTATAAATCGTATTTACAAAGGGACGATGTATGCATAAATTCCGGTTGAATCAATTTTCGAAAGCAGAGGAAGACTTTCTTTTGCTATTATATTAAACGCCTTAAAAGAATTAGGAAAAAATCAAATTTATATTCATAGCTCAGGAGGCAACTTATGATAATTGAAGCCGCATGTTGTTGTAACACGGGGAGAGTTCGCGGAAACAACGAGGACAATTTATTTTTCAATGGTTTTTATCTCAATAAAGACAACAATGGATTGGAAATTACGAAAACGGGAAAATTTGACGTAGAATCAGATCCTCTTTTCTGCGTGTTTGACGGAATGGGCGGAGAAGAAGCGGGAGAAGTTGCGTCATATATCGGAGCGAAATCCACAGGGGAATATGTCGCCAAAGAAGGCAAAGCATCTCTTTCAACAGAAGGAGGAAGTGAAGAATGGTGCACCCACATGAATTTGGCGGTTTTTGAAGGCTCAAGGGGAATTTCGCCGGGAAGAATGGGGTCAACATACGTTTCCTTGTTTTTTAGCGGAAAAAACGCCTATATCAGCAACGTGGGAGACAGCAGCGCCTTTCTTATTACCGAGGGCGGGCTTGCAAAGCTCTCTACCGATCATGTGGAAAAGCTTCCTCCATCAATGCAAAAACACAAAGCGCGTCTTACTCAGTGCTTGGGAGCAGATCCCGAAGAGCTTAGAGTAGTTCCCTCTACAGCTTCCCACCCACTAAAAAAGGGAGACTGTTATCTCCTTTGCAGTGACGGACTTACGGATATGGTCTCGGAAGAAAGTATTATGAAAACCGTACACAGCCACGCAAGCACAAAGAAAGCAGCTGAGTCTCTCATTGATTTAGCATTAAAAAATGGCGGCAAAGATAATGTTTCTGTTGTTCTTTGCAAGATAAAATAGGGCAAAAATAATTTTCAAAAAAGCTATTGCATTTTTTCACACAATATGATACAATGTACTCTGCAAAGAGTCAAGGTTTGAAGCATGGCCGTACTAACCGGGGAGTTAGCGGCGCCTTGTTGCCTGCAATCCGCTACAGCAGGGGTGATATGCTTTCGTGAGGGTTTGGCTGTGTGGCTGCGCCTATTCCAAAAGCGTTGATGAATGGGTCTTGCGCGATCGAAAGCTGTGAACCATGTCAGGTGGGGGACCAAGCAGCATTAAGCAGTGTCTTCGATGTGTTGTAAGGTCGCCTGTTCGGAGCCCGAGGTTAGGTTTCCGCACGTGGTACAAGTTCGAAGAAAGCTGTACGGTCATGCTTTGAACCTTGGCTCTATTAATTTATCCGGGTGATTTTTATGTATCAAGCGTTATACAGAAAATGGCGTCCGTCCACCTTTGACGAGATGTGCGGACAAGCTCACATAATAGATATATTAAAGCGCCAGTGCGAAACAGGGAAAGTTTCTCATGCATACCTTTTTTGCGGGACAAGAGGAACAGGCAAAACTTCCGCGGCAAAAATTCTTGCCAAAGCGGCTAATTGCCTTTCGCCCATAAACGGAAATCCTTGCGAAAAATGTCAAAACTGCATGGATATTGCAGCAGGAAATGTTACGGATATTTTAGAGATCGATGCCGCAAGCAACAACGGCGTTGATAATATTCGTGACTTAAGGGATCAGGTGCTTTTTCCCCCCGCCTATTTAAAAAAACGTGTTTATATTATAGACGAAGTTCATATGCTATCTTCAGGTGCGTTCAATGCGTTACTCAAAACCTTGGAAGAACCGCCCGAATATGTGATTTTTATTTTAGCAACAACAGAACTTCACAAAATACCGCCAACCATTCTTTCACGTTGTCAGCGGTTTGAATTTAGAAACATTTCAGCACGTGAGATTAAGGACAGGCTTTTACACGTGGCGAAAGAAGAAAACATCCCGCTTTCCTCCCCCGCCGCACAGCTTATTGCAAATTTGGCAGACGGTGCAATGCGTGACGGACTCAGCCTTTTGGAAAGCTGTGTATCTGCAAATGCGGATGGCGAAATAACAGAAGATGCGGTAACAAAACTTTTGGGCATCTCCGACAACGAAACCGCGCTTTCCCTTTTTGAAAAATTAAAAGAAAATAATGTGGCGGAAGCAATAAAAATTATAGATGAAGTAAACGCCTCCGCCGTTGACCTTGTAACCTTTTTAGAAGACCTTGCTTATCTCGCCAGGGATATGATCGTTACCAAGCTGGGAAATTACGGGTCACTAAACGAAAGATTTGTATATTCCGAAAAGGGAAAAGAAAAACTGAAAGTTCTTTCAGAGTCTTTTTCCACAGAAACGCTTTTCAGATATGCAGATATTTTAGACGGCGCACAAAGCAAAATTTCAAGGCTTGCCCTTAATAAACGTCTTATGGCGGAAATGGCCATTATCAAATTGTGCAGCCCGCCTCCGATTTCGGAAGGCGCTATCATGGATAGAAATATTTTAGATCGTCTCGACCGCTTAGAAACAAAAGTTTCACTTTTGGAAAAAGGGATTTCTTATAAAAAAGAGGCGGAGCCGCAAAGCCAACCTCAAGTTTCCTCTCCCAAAACATCACCTCAAAAAAAGGTTTCCGAGTCTGCAGGGGGAAGCGTGCCTTATAGCGACTTACTTGATTTTTTAAACGATTAACATACATCACTTAATTAACTTAAGAAAGGATCTTTAAAACATGAAAGCAAGATTACCTCAAGGAATGGGCGGAGGCCCTCAAAATATGAATCAAGTTATACGTCAAGCTCAAAAAATGCGCGAAGAAGCCGAAACTCTTCAAGCAGAACTTGACGAAAGAGAATATGATGTTTCTGCAGGCGGCGGAATGGTTACTGTAAAGATCAAAGGAACTAAAGAAATTTTAAACATAACAATATCACCCGAAGTTATCGATCCCGATGATCCCGAAACACTTCAGGATATTTTAGTTGCCGCCGTTAACGAAGCCATTCGCAAGGTAGAAGATACCAACGCTGCCGAAATGGAAAAAGTTACAGGCTCTCTTAACATTCCCGGTTTATTTTAATTATTATAGATTCACAGGCAAGGTGAAACATGAGCTCATTAACTCCTTCTCTTGAACGTCTGGCAGGTGCTATAGCTTCCTTCCCCGGAATCGGTCGAAAAAGCGCTTCACGCATTGCTTATCATATACTGAATATGACAGATGCAGAAGCATCGGAGCTTGTAAATGCAATTAACGGTGCGCGAGTTTCAATATTGCGTTGCAAAAAATGTCAAAATCTAAGCGAAACGGAGATCTGCCCTATTTGCGCAGACGCCAAAAGAGACACTTCAACAATTTGCGTTGTAGAAGATGCCAAAGCCGCAGAAGTTATAGAATCGCTTCATGAATACAAAGGGTTATATCACGTGCTTCACGGTGTTATATCGCCCTTAGACGATATCGGGCCTGACGACATTTCCATAACAGAGCTGATATCTCGCATTGACGGCTCTGTAAAAGAAGTCATCTTGGCTACTAATCCCAGCACGGAGGGTGAAGCCACCGCCATGTACATTAAAATGCTTCTCGCGCCATTCGGAGTTAAAGTAACAAGACTTGCATATGGACTCCCTGTGGGAGCTTCTCTTGAATTTGCCGATAGCGTAACATTACTTCGTGCCCTTGAAGGCAGAAGCGACATTTAATTTTTACTTTTCAAAAAAGCGTAACGGACCAAGTACAAAACCTCTGATCCGCTACGCTTTTTTATGTTTAAATTTTATTTTCCAACCTCACCTACTATGAGAACAACATCAATGGAATTATTTTCTCTCCAGATCTCCAGCAAAAGCTGATCGCCCACAGCGCTTTCCTCAAGTATCTCCTCAAGTCTATCGGAAGTGGTAATAACTTCGCCATTTACAGAGTAAATATAATCTTTAGACTTAAGGCCTGCTTTTTCGCCGTTGCTTCCCGTATCCACACGGCTTATATAAACACCGATCCAATCTAAGCCATAATATTGGGCTTCACGCATACTTGTAATATCAATAGTTTGGAATCCTAAGGTGGGGCGTCCCGTAACATACCCATATTGGATTATATCATCAATAACAGGTCGAACCAAATGAGACGGAATGGCAAATCCAACGCCTTCCGCGTCATCGTCTCCTTCTTTTGCGGAAACTACGCCCACAAGGCAGCCCTGAGAATCAAACAAACCGCCACCCGAATTTCCGGAATTTAAAGATGCATCTGTTTGAATCATAGTTATTGTCTCATCGTTGATGATCACTGCTCTTGAAGGATAGCTCACGATTCCCATGCTTACAGAGCCGGGATATTCTCCCAAGGCGTTGCCTACGGAGAAAACAAAATCACCGCGTCGAAGATCGGAAGAATCGCCAAACACAGCGGGAACAAGATTTTCATCCGGCTGTATTTTAATAACCGCCAAGTCGGTTTTAGAATCCACGCCTATAACTTGCGAATCATATTCATTGTTGTTTGATAAAACAACCTTTATGTTTTCAGCTCCCTCAATGACATGATAATTTGTAACGATATATCCGTTATCGGAAACTATAACACCGCTTCCGCTTTCTTCTACGACATAATTGCCGTAAAATCCGCCCGAATAACTGCTGGTAACGCTTATGGAAACAACACTGTCCGAAACCTTCTCCACGGAATCCGCAAGTCCATACCTCGCATACTCTCCGGGATCTTTATAAATTTGAGAAATTGCCTGAGAAACTTCTTCGGTCGAATCAGCTTTTTCTTCGGATTGATCTGTACTTTCAATCTCCGACAAGGCTTCCGATTGAAAAACAGATGGATCATTAACCTCAAAAGAAGTATCGCTGTCCACGCAGGCACTTAAAATTATCAACAACGCCAAAGATGTCATAAATGATAACCTGACTTTTCTCTTCATAAACATCCTCCTCTAACTATTTATTCATTTCGGATTCTCTCGCAAATTTGAGAGAAAACACAGTTCCGGATGAATCACTGACAACAGATATTTTGCTTCCGTGATTGGTTGCAATGGTTTGGGCTATGGAAAGTCCCAACCCATATCCACCTTCTTTTCTCGAACGGGATGCGCTTGATCTGTAAAACCTTTCAAAAAGGTGTGGAATATCTTGTTTCGGAATGGGTTCTCCCGTGTTTTTAAACGAAAGTTGACATTTGCCGCCCAATGATTTAAGAGACACTGTGATCTCGCCGTTTTCATCCGAGTATTTGCAAGCGTTATCAAGAAATATACCTATAAGCTGCTTTAGCTCGGAAACATCGCCCTTTATAAATATTCCTTCATCAATATCCTGATTTAATGTTTTTCCTTTTTCATAACATTGAATTTCAAAATTCAAAAGTGATTCCGTCAATATCTCACTAAAGTCCACAACAGAACGTGAAGCAGATTTTGCACCATCGTTTTCGTCCTCTGATCTGGCAAGATAAAGCATCCCCGAAAGCAGCTCCTTCATACGTTCCGACTCATTTTTTGTACATTCAAGCCACTTTCTGTGCTCAGGTTTTACATCCGAAGTATCTGACATCATAATATCTGTACTTGAAATAATCACCGTGAGAGGAGTTTTTAGTTCATGAGACGCATCGGCAACAAACTGCTTTTGACGAATCCAAGCTTTTTCAACAGGACGTATTGCTATATTGGCAAGAATGATGCTAACTATTAATACTAACATCCACGATATTCCAAAAATAATATAAAACCCTTCGATGAAGTTTAAAATCGCTTCTTGCTCATACTCCATTTCAAGAAAAGACACATATGTGTTTCGCATACTCCGTGTTATATAAAATCTTAAATTCTCTTCCTCAAGTATTCCCGACTCAGCCCCCGTGCTGATGGCACTTCGTACATACCCTTGTAACAACGCCTTGTTTTCGCCGGTAAGAGTATAGCTGTAATTGTACACCGAAACCAAATTTCCCGAAGAATCTGTTTTAACACAAAATACGGACAAATGACTTTTTTCGTTAATATTCACCTCATCCTTGCCGGGATTATCAAAAATGTTTTCAGAAGGTTTATGAAGACTACCTTGCTTTTCCACATCTTTTTCAGATATACTGACAAATGAGCTTAAGGCGTTCATGCTTTCTTGCTCTATATTTCTCTTAGCATTTATATACAGCGAAACAAAAAACACAGCAAGGACGATGGTTATCAAAATCAGATTTGTAAGAACAAATTTAATTTTTAATTTGCGTAACATACAAAATCCCGCCTTTATTGGTTTTTTTCAAGGTGGTAGCCTATTTTTCTAACAGTGGATATGGTAATTTCAGACTTCAAAAACAAAAGTTTTTTTCTGAGAAAACAAATATATACCTCCACATTGTTATCCTCCGCGTCGGAATCGTATCCCCAAACCTTAGTGAGAATATCCTCTTTCTGGACGATGCTGTTGGGGTTGGACATTAAAAGCTTCATTATCTCAAACTCTTTATATCCCAACTTTACGCTTTTTTCGCCTTTGGAAAGCAAGCAAGTAGAAAGCCCCAAAGTGATATCTTCCACGGAAAGCTCGTTAACGACCACTTCGCCCTTTCGACGCGTTATGGCACGTATTCTTGCAAGTAATTCTTCTACCTCAAAAGGTTTTGTAAGATAATCGTCCGCGCCGCAATCCAGCCCTTTCACCTTATCGCCCAGACTGTCTCTGGCGGTGAGAAGCAAAATGGGGATTTCATTTTTTTCTTTTCTCAAACGGCGTACTACTTCGAATCCGTCCATTCCGGGAAGCATAAGATCAAGGAGCACCACATCATATATTCCGCTTTGTGCGTATTCAAAACCGTCTACTCCGTTGTATACAACGTCGCATTGGTACTTATTTTTCTTCATTATTTGACAAATAACCTCTGCCAAGTTATGTTCGTCTTCAACAACAAGCACTCTCATTTACTCTGCTCCCTTCTCTCTTCTTTAATTTGAAGAGTAACACCCATAACTGAAATAAACCTTAAACATAATAACGTATAATTTCCCCATTGTCAACATTTTTTTATTTTAGTTCCAACTTTAAGTTTAAGTTAAGGTTAAAATGTATAATTCTCTTTTGAAAGGAGATGCAAACTTTGGCAATTTTTACATTCAAACGATATGAAAGAAAATATATTTTAACCAAAGAACAAGGTGATTTGCTTATGAATCTCCTTAAAGAGAAGATGAAGCCGGATAAATATTGCAGAGATGGCGGGTTTTATACCATCTACAACATATACTACGACACAGTGAATGAAGATGTTATCAGGATGTCCGCTTCAAAGCCGTATTACAAAGAAAAAATGAGGCTTCGCACGTATTCTTTGACTGACCCTAATGCTCCGTATTTTCTCGAAATTAAAAAGAAGATAAACAAAGTTGTCAGCAAACGTCGTATCTCGCTCTCGCGAGAAGATGGTGAATACTTCAATCGTGAAATGAAGCTCCCCGAAGGAACCGAAGGACAAATTGCTAACGAGCTTCAGTATTATCTTGACACATATCCAATCAAACCGAATGTATTTTTGAGATACGAAAGATATGCGCTTTTCGGAATCGAAGACTCTTCTTTAAGGGTAACTTTTGACCAAAACATTCTTGCAAGGAGAAAAGATCTTTCCTTCGCCGCAGGAGACGGTGGAGAATTTGTATTGCCTCCCGAAAATTATCTGATGGAGATCAAGTTTGAAAACGCCATGCCTCTTTGGTTATGCAAGGTGCTTTCAGATTTAAAAATCTACTCTACCAGCTTTTCCAAATACGGGAAAGAGTACCTTAAAAACTGTAGAAAAAGTCCTAAGAAGAACTTAAAATAGAAAAAGGAGTATTTTATATTATGAACATTGACAGCTTATTTGCACCCGTTTTGGATGCTAATGCAAACACATTCAAAGATGCGCTTATTATAATTGGAGCAGCCCTTATATTGGGATTTATAACAAGTATAATTTACATCTCAACAAACAAAAAAGTCGGTTATTCTTCAAGTCTTGCATTATCACTCGTTTTCTTACCCCCCATCATGGCGGTAATTATGTTTCTTATCAGTGCAAACACCGCGAGAGCCATAGGTGCTATGGGCGTATTTTCCATTGTAAGATTCAGAAGCGCACCTGCAGATCCAAAAGATTTGACATACATATTCCTTGCGCTCGTTGCCGGCATCGGCTGTGGTATTGGGTATGTAGGGTTTGCCGTGCTTCTTGTAATTGTTATGAGCATCGCATTCTTTGTTATTAACCTTGTTAAGTATGCAGCTCCAAAGCCGTCCAATATTAAGCTCAGAATAACCGTACCGGAAGATCTTAACTTCAACAACCTTTTTGACGATATATTTGAAAAATACACAAACAGCGCAAGATTGCACAGAATCAAAACCAAAGAGTTCGGTTCTCTTTTTGAGCTTCAATACTCCGTTAACATGAAACACGACGCTTCTCCGAAAGACATGATAGATGAAATAAGATGCCGCAACGGAAACCTTGAAATCTCCTACATTCTATCAGAATTTGCAGATAAAATATATGACAACTGAGACGATTTAAAAATCTCAGCGAACGTAAAAAAGTATAAACCGCAAAAAAGAGAAGAAATAAAAAAACAGAACAAAATTTCATTAAAACAATATTTCTTTTTAATGTTAAAATAGGGAAAATTCGCAAAATGTGGATTTTTCCTATTTTTTGCTCTGAGCAAATGTCACATTCGGTCTCGCTTTGTATAACCGGATTCATTTTCATATTGTGTATCCACTAAAAAAATGGTGACTGCAAAAAAATCATTACAATTTTTTGCAGCCACATTTTTTAGAATATTATGCCCACCACATTTCGGCAGGATTTTCCGTTATCATAACCTCTTTCATGAAAGATATTGCTTTTTCCAAGCCTTGTTTTATGGACATAAGTCCGTCTTCATGCTCAATGCTCACTGCTCCATCATAGCCAATGAGACGAAGCGTGGACATGATATCTTTCCAAGCGTTCATATCGGTGCCGTAGCCAACAGTTCTGAACACCCAACTTCTATCAGAAAGGTCACCGTATTTGCCCGTATCAAGAACACCGTTTTTCGCCTTATTATATTTATCAATCTTAGTATCCTTTGCATGGAAATGATAAACTGCGCCTTTAAGCTCCTTAAGAGCGGCAACAGGATCCATACCTTGCCATATAAGGTGGCTCGGATCGAAATTCGCACCCAAAATAGGCCCAACAGCCTCTCTGAGCCTCAACATGGTTGCAGGATTATACACGCAAAAGCCGGGATGCATTTCAAAAGCAATCTTCTCAACTCCGTTTTCTCCTGCAATCTCTGCGGCAGACTTCCAATAAGGAATCAAAACATCGTTCCATTGATAATCAAGTGTTTCACCATATTCGGGTGGCCAAGAAATTGTAACCCAGTTAGGGCGGATAGACGTGGGGCAATCACCGGGACAGCCTGAAAATGTGACGACGGTTTTTACACCAAGCTTTTTTGCAAGCTTGCACGTTTTTACATAAACGTCGTGATATTCCTTTGCAACCGCCTTGTCGGGATGAACAGGGTTTCCATGGCAAGAAAGAGCGCTGATCTCCAACCCGTATTTATCAAGAGACGCTTTAAGCTCGCCTATTTTTCCTTCATCGTTAAGAAGTATATCGGGGTTACAATGATTATGATTGGTATAACCGCCGGTTCCGAGTTCAACCGCTTCTACTCCGAGAGAACTCAAATATTTAAACGCCTCATCTGCGCTAACGCCTTGAAGAGGAACAGTAAGAACGGATAATTTCATTTGTTTTTTCCTCCAATAATCAGTCTTTAAGCTTAGATAAAAGGAATTCGAATCCCTACCTATTATTTGTTTAAGCCGTTAAGATAATTCAAGCTGATCTCAGCACATTCCAATGATGTTTTGCCCATGCTTGCCTGGTCTTGTTCAATGACGATCCAATCTGTGTTAGACTTTCTAACGGACTCTAAAATTGTGGGGAAATCTTGATATCCAAGTCCCAGTGGTCTATATTCAAAAGCGGCGTTCGCCCTTTCAGAAGCATCTGTATCATCATCCAGACCGATGAGCGCATACATCTTGTCAGATCTTTTACCCGTAAAATCCTTAAAATGTACAATAGGCGCTCTATCTGAGTATTTAAGTAAATATGTTGCGGGGTTTTCACCGCCAACATTTACCCAGCAAAGGTCAAGTTCTGTTTGAAGTTCTTCAGGGGTAAGATCGGCGTAAAGCTGATCAAGCGCATAAACACCATTAACTTTCTCAAATTCAAAATCATGGTTGTGATATGCAAGCACTATTCTGTATTTTTTGCATTCTGCGGAAATTGCTTTGATATTTTTAACAAGCTCTGCGTAATTCTTTTTACAAGGGCGATCGTCCTCGCCAAGATAGGGAATGGCAATATATTTGCATCCGATCTCTGCATAATATTTAACAACGCCTTCAATGTCCTTTACAAGTTCGCCGTATGGAACGTGTGCGGAAATCGGAACGATGCCAATGCTTTTGCAATAATCGCAAAGCGCTTTAGCGTCTCTGCCAAATGTGCCTGCAAATTCTACGCCGTCGTAACCCATATCTTTTACTATTTTGAGAGTTCCTTCCAAATCCTTTTCGCAAAAATCGCGAACGGAATAAAGCTGTAATGCTACAGGGTATTTTTTCATAATGCACCTCTTAAAAAAGTTTTTTGAACGCTTTGGCGTCCACATTTATTTATGAGTTAACTTTATCACACTTTAACATAAAAGTCAAGTTATACAATCAAAAAATCAAATTAGTTGTTGAAATTATTTAATTGGTGTCGTATAATATAAACCATAAAAGCAAAGGAAGTTTTACAAAATGACAGACAAAATCAGTTTAAAAGAAATAAAAAAGTTGCTTAAAGTCGAAGCGGACATAACAGTATACGAAAGCACGGATTCTACAAACACCCGTCTTAAAGAAGCCGCAAAAGAAGGCGCGGCAAACGGTACTGTTATAATTGCCGAAAACCAGACGGCGGGCAGAGGACGTCTTGGGAGACAGTTTTTTTCTCCGTCGCAAAGCGGCATATACATGAGTATTCTTCTTCGACCGACAGAAGAAGTGGACACGGCACTTTTAACGGCGCGCACCGCTGTTGCCGTTTGCGAGGCTTTGGAAACTGTTTCTGAAAAAGAATTTCAAATTAAATGGGTTAACGATATACAAAAAAACGGCAAAAAAGTTTGCGGCATCCTTGCGGAAGGGGGAACGGAACAAGGAGAGCTTAAATATATTATTGTAGGTATAGGAATAAATGTCTATCCCCCCGAAAACGGATTTCCACCTGATATAAAAAACATTGCCACAAGCGTTTTTGAAACAAAAAAAGAAAATGCAAAAAATCAAATTATAGCGGAAACCCTCAATCGTTTTTTTGTTTACGATGATTCATTCATATTAAAATATAAAGAAAAAAGCAGCGTCATTGGAAAACAGATAACCGTTCATCAAAACGGAACTGTAAAAAACGCCTTTGCTTTGGACATCGACAAAAACTGCAACCTTTCTGTGAAATATGAAAACGGATCAACAGACACCCTTTCTTTCGGGGAAATAAGCATAAAAACGGTATAAAACAATCTTTTTCACAAAAAACTGTTGCAAAAATCTTTTTTGTATGATATCATATAAATCACGCTTTTAATGAAAGGATAAACTGTCATGAGTAAAAACGGAAAAAAGGTAGTCAAATTTGGCGGTAGCTCACTGGCAAGCGCCGAACAATTTAAAAAGGTTTACAGCATTATAACCGCAGAGGAAAGCAGAAGATATGTTGTTCCTTCCGCACCGGGAAAGCGCTTTAAAACCGATGATAAGGTAACAGACCTTCTTATAAAATGTCAATCTGCATCTGCAAACGAAACCGATTATATGCCAATTCTTGAAAAGATCAAAGAAAGATATTATTCAATAATCAAAGAATTGGGGCTTACCGTTTCTCTTGACGGGGAGTTTGAGCTTATTGCAAACAAACTGAAATACGGTTGCAGCAGAGACTACATGGCAAGCCGTGGAGAATATCTTAACGGCATACTTTTGGCTAATTATTTGGGATACGAATTTGTAGACGCGGCAAAAGTTGTTGTCTTTGACGTAAACGGAAAATTCCTTGCAGAAGAAACAAACAAAATCATGTCCGCACGTCTTGCTTCGGTTGAAAAAGCAGTCATTCCGGGGTTTTACGGCTCAATGCCCGATGGCTCAATTAAAACCTTCTCAAGAGGCGGTTCTGATATAACGGGCGCAATAGTGGCAAGAGCCACAGGCGCAGAGCTTTATGAAAACTGGACAGACGTTTCGGGTTTTCTTATGTGCGACCCTCGGATTGTAGATTCACCCAAACCCATTTCAGTAATCACATACAAAGAGCTCCGCGAACTTGCTTACATGGGCGCAACCGTTCTTCACGAGGATTCCATATTCCCTGTTAAACAGGCGGGCATTCCCATAAACATTAAAAACACAAACGCGCCCGCGGATCACGGCACTCTCATTGTTACAGACGGCGACGACCACAAAAACAAGGATATTATTACCGGAATCGCAGGGAAAAAAGACCTTTCAATTATTCATCTTGAAAAAGATATGATGAACAGCGAAGTGGGATTTGGAATGAAAGTTCTGAAAGCACTTTGCGACATGGGCATCTCCTTTGAACATCTCCCTTCCGGCATTGATACCATGAGTATTGTAGTTAACACTTCCTACATCGAAGGCAGAGAAAAAGAAGTCCTGAGCAAAATAACCGAAGCTGTTTCTCCCGACGTGATATATATTGATAACGGCATGAGTCTTATTGCCATCGTTGGCAGAGGAATGAAAAACGCCCATGGCACGGCATCAAGAATTTTCAAGGCCATTGCTTCGGAAAATATAAACATTAAAATGATAGATCAAGGCTCAAGTGAGCTTAACATTATTATTGGAGTAGAAGAAAAAGATTTCGAAAAGGCGCTTCGTTCAATTTACAAGGAATTTGTAGGATGAAAGGTGAATATCTTTCGCTTAAAACAAAAGGCTTTAGCGAATATACAGAAAAAAAGTCTGTATTTTATGGGTACTCTTCTCCTGTTTCCACAGAAGAAGAAGCCATATCTTTTGTTAAAGGTATAAAGGAAAAACATTCTGACGCAAGGCACAATGTATACGCATATATACTGCGTGAAAACAACATCCAGCGTTTTAGTGATGACGGAGAGCCACACGGTACGGCGGGGCTTCCCCTTCTTGACACTTTGAGAAAACCCGGCATCACCGACAGCGTTATTGTTGTTACAAGATATTTCGGCGGTATACTTTTGGGTACGGGAGGGCTTGTTCGTGCATACTCCACAGCGGCAAAAGACGCAGTTGAAAATGCAGGAATTGTAACATACACCCTTTATCAAAAAATGAAGATCACCGTTTCATATTCCGATTATCAAAAAATTATATATTATCTTGACAAAAGTCTCATAAGACACACGCCCGCTGTTTTCGATGCAGAGGTAAGTTTAACTGCCAACATATTGCCTTCCACGTGGGATTCGGTTTCCTCATCCATAATGGATACGACAGGCGGTAAAGCCTTGATCGAAAACGAAGGTCAATGTTACGATTATTAAAAATCGAATTTAAGTCTAAAAGAACCGCATACATGAAAATTGGATATTTATCAAAGGAAAAACTCATTTTTTTGGGTTTTTCTTTTTTATACTATTGATTTTCACGGCGTTTTGGTATATAATTCATTTTGGGTATTGGTGTACATTATTCTCGGTTTCTCTTTATACGAGGCATATTATGAAAAAAGCGACAAAAATTCCCGCAGCGGTTGCGAAATATATAGAAAATAAAAATATTAGCTTAAAAAACGGTGTAGCGCTTCTTGCAGATTACAGCGAAACGCTTTACAGATCTGATACATGGGTGGTACTTACAAATGATTATTTGGTTATAGCGGAGGGCACGTCTTCCGTTGAACGCGGGGATAAAGCGCCGGCGTCAGTTTATAATTGCAGTCGATTTAAAGCAATTCCCACGTCTGAAATTAAAGAAATCGTATGCACCGAAGAAATATCCACCCTCACAGTTTCTGCCACTACAGACAAAGGTGAAGTTTTGATTTTCAACGCATCTTTTTCTGCAAAAGACGATGCGTATGACCTTAAAGACTTGGTAAGCTCCATAAAAGAGGCGGGTACTCTTGACGAGAAAAAGGTAAAAGCATACACATCTACAGATGGGTACTGTACAAAATGCGGAAAAAGGTATGCTGATGTAAGCAGAAAATTTTGCCCTGCCTGTGTTGATAAAACAGGGTTGATGAAGCGGCTTTCAAAATTCTTTTTTGAGTTTAAGTTTTATATCTTTCTCATCTTTCTCACTGTAATAATAACAACGGTTTTGGGACTTATTACTCCCTACGCAAGTACAAAAGTGTTTTACGACGACGTACTTACGGAGGGCGGGAAATATTACGGGCTTATCTTCGGCATAGTAGGCTCAATTGCGCTCATCAGGCTAATTTCACTTATAGCGCAGATGATAAACGGAGTTGTTACGGCGAAGGTATCCGCAAGAGTGGTACTAAGGCTTAAAATGACCATTTTCCGTTCCATAAACAGTCTTAGTCTCAGTTTTTTCACAGGAAGACAAACAGGCGGTTTGATGACTCAGATAAACCGTGATGCGGACTCCATATACAACTTTTTGTGTGATGGGTTTCCTTATCTCGTAACAAACAGCTTACAGCTCATTTCAGTTCTTGTTATTCTCGTATGCCTTGATCCATTTCTTGCTCTTTATTCATTTATAACGATTCCCATTTTCTTTTTTACATACAAATGGCTTATACGGCTTTTTCAAAAGCTTCACATCAGACGTTTCATGAAATCTGTTTCATATTCCTCCTTTGTCAGCGATATTATAACGGGAATGCGAGTAGTAAAAGCGTTCTCCAAAGAAGAGAGTGAAGAAAAACGATTTGAGAAGGTTTGTGAGGATGCTGAACAATGCGCTTCCGAGGTAAGCATTAAAGGCGAAAAAATTTATCCCGTGCTTGGCTTCGTACTGAAATTGGGCGTATACATCGTTTGGGCGTTGGGCGGAATGAAGGTCATGAGAGGAGAAATGAACTACGGTGATTTTCTCGCGTTTATTGCATATATAGAAATGGCATTTTCCCCCGTTCAGAGTATATCCAACGTCTCTAACTGGTGGTCGGATTCCCTTAGCGCGCTCAGCCGACTTTTCGAGATACAAGACAGCGTTTCAGATGTACCCGAAACGGACGATCCCGTTCCCATGGGAACATTCAAGGGCGAGGTGGATTTTTCCGATGTTAGCTTTTCCTATTCAAAAGGAAGAAGCATTTTGAAAGATATAAACTTTCATATAACCCCCGGTGAGACAGTCGGAATCGTTGGAAAAACAGGAGCGGGGAAAAGCACAATAGCTAACCTTTTGATCAGGCTCTATGATCCCGATTCGGGGTGCATATCCGTTGACGGAGTTGACACAAGGCGGATATCTGCCAAGGATCTTCACAGTGCAATTTCCATAGTTTCTCAAGAAACTTACCTTTTTAGAGGTACGATCTTGGAAAACATACGCTACGCGAAACCCGACGCAACGGATGAAGAAGTTATAAATGCTGCAAAAGCGGCATATGCACATAAATTTATTATGTCATATCCCGACGGATATGAAACAATGGTAGGGTTTGGGAACAAAGATCTTTCAGGTGGCGAAAGACAACGTGTGTCCATAGCGAGAGCAATTTTGACAGATCCTAAAATTCTTATTTTAGATGAAGCTACGGCGGCCATGGATACACAAACGGAACATCAAATACAAACCGCCTTGGACAAAGTTACAAAGGATAGAACTACCATTATTATTGCACACAGGCTTTCCACTCTTAAAAACGCTGACAAAATTATTGTTATAGAAGACGGAAAAATTGCAGAGCAAGGCAAACCCGCAAAACTCTTGGAAGAAAGAGGGGTTTATTACAAGCTTTACACTCTTCAAGCAGAAGCGTTTAGGACTATTGGTATTGGAGAATAAAGATGGAAATTTCCGAAATTACATACATAACAGAAGAAAACGCAAAATTCTATGACAAAGACGGATTTTTAGCGTTAAAAGCCTTTTTGCCTCCGAAATCGGAATATGACTTAGACGAGACAAATAATTCAGAGCCTGTTTGGCAGGATTTAGGCAGAGTTTTTCTCCACAGGGCATTCCCTTTTAACAACCCGGACAAATACATTTCCGTTTTAGACAGTGACGGTTATGAATTTGGAATGATAAAAGACCTTTCTGACTTTGGAGAAAGCACAAAAAATTTACTGCAAAAAGCTTTGGATAGAAAATATTTCATGCCAAACATCACAAAAATACTTTCCATTAAAGAGCAGTTCGGTTTTTCATTTTGGAAAGTTGAAACGGACAGAGGAACAGCAGAATTTTCTGTAAAAGATACATATAAAAGTATCATCAAATTGGACGAAAACTTCGTTGTGATTTTAGATTCCGACGACAGTCGATATATGATAAAAGACGTAACGGAGCTTGACCCGAAAAGTTTTAAGAAGATAGAGCTTTACTTATAACGAGAGGTACAAAATGATATTCAAAAAAAAGAAGGAGACCGATATTTATAAAACGGTTAATCTATCCCTCTCAAAGCTCATTCCAAATTTCCCGCCACGCCACCCGATGTTCAACTTTAACATAGGTACTGATGGCATTATCTGCAAAGGCGCGGTGACAATTTGGAGAGGAACGCTGTATGTACTGAAAGAGGGGGAAGAACGACCTCAAACGTACGGTCTGCAACAAATAGAAAAAATTCATATAAGAGAATGCTACGGGTCAAACAGTGTTGAGGCGACAATTTCCGGGAAAGAGAAAGAGCTTTTCAGGATGAGTCTTTCCTTAAGCGAAGACCTTAAACGAATGACAGACATTTTCTCTCACGAGGGCATTGAAACCGAAGGTGCTTTCAGCAAAGCCGGTTCAAAGCATGACGCAAAGTCGCATCATGGCAGTTTCGGTGGTGCGGGCGGCCCCGGCGGTCCCGGCGGCCCCGGCGGTCCGGGTGGTCCGGGTGGTCCGGGTGGACCCGGTGGACCCGGTGGACATCACAAAGGGAACGGTGGCAAATGTCCGAAATGCGGGAAGCAGCTTTCTCCCAGAGAAAGCTTTTGTCCCCATTGTGCCCAAAAGAAACCGTTATTTAAATGGATGTGGCAATTTGTAAAGCCGCATAAGTTTAAAATTTTAGGCGCTGTTGCGCTGTTTTTCACCGTCAGTGTTTTGCAGCTTATTGCTCCGCAGATAAACCGAATTATGATAGACGACTATTTAAAGAGCGAAGGTGCTTCGGAAAGCAAATATCTGACATGGGTTGCACTCATGGCGATAACTGCATTTACAGTGGTTTTGGTTCAAATATCTCGATCTATACTAATGACAAAAATCGGGAAAAACATATCTGTAAGCCTTAAGAACTCCGTTTTCCAAAAAATCCAACAACTATCCATGGCAAATATAAACAAAAGGATGGCAGGAGAATACATTTCAAGGCTTTCCAATGATACAAACGTAGTAAAACAGTGCCTGGTAGAAATAGTTCCGCAAATATTACAACAAGGGCTTGTTTTTATTACAGTCATCCCCATAATGTTTATTATAAATCCGCTAATGGCGCTTCTTGTACTGTTGCCTGTTCCACTTATTGTAATAGGGTTTTACTTTATCCGAACATATATAAGGCGCATTTATCATCGGCAATGGCAAGCATCTACAGAGTCAAGCAATGTACTTCACGATATTTTTCAAGGGATAAGGATAGTAAAAGCGTTTGGAATGGAGAATGCGGAAGAAAAACGATATTGTGACGCCTCCACAAAGCAAGCACGTATTGAAGAACGAAACGAAACCATGTGGAATATGCTTTTCCCGGTGATAAACTATTTCATGTCCGCGGGAGAATATGTTGTGCTCATTTTCGTCGGGCATAAAGTTTTGAGCGGAGAGATGACAATAGGTCAAATCTCACAGCTTATGTCTTACGTAGGGATAATATATGGTCCGCTTCGTTGGATGGCGATGGTACCACGTCAGCTTTCCCGCGCTCTCACTTCTGCTTTTAAGATATACGAAGTGATGGAAGAAAAACCGGACGTGGAAGAAAACGGAAAAAACGTCACCGCTCCTATTAAAGGTGACATACGCTTTGAGAATGTTGTTTTTGGGTATGATGAATACAAGCCGGTGCTTAAAGGCACGACATTCCACATAAAATCGGGAGAAATGGTAGGGCTTGTAGGAAGAAGCGGTGTGGGAAAATCCACGGCGATAAACCTCATAATGAGACTTTACGATGTTACAGGCGGCGAAGTGTATTTAGACGGAATAAATCTAAAAGATTATTCACAAAGCTATTTGCGCTCACGCATTGGAGTTGTGCTTCAAGAAACATATTTATTTAAAGGCACAATAGAGTCTAACATTAAATACGCAAAGCCCGATGCCACATTTGAAGAAATAATTTCAGCATCGAAAGCGGCACACGCTCACGAATTTATAATGAAGCTCCCTGATGGATATAATACATACATAAGCGAAAAAGGGATGTCGCTTTCAGGCGGTGAGAGGCAAAGGATCGCCATAGCAAGAGCCGTTTTGAGAGATCCCGACATATTGATACTTGATGAAGCTACGGCGGCACTTGATATTGAAACAGAAAAGCTGATCCAAGACTCTTTTTCAAAGATCACAAAGGGAAAAACCACAGTTGCCATAGCTCACAGGCTTTCTACTTTAAAAAACGCAAACAAAATTGTAGTTTTAGACGATGGAAAAGTTGAAGAAGAAGGCACGCACAAAGAGCTTTTGAAGAAGAAGGGCAGATATTATAAATTAGTATCAGCTCAACGAAAAATGGCGGGTCCTGCGGACGGCTAATGTCGTAGTCACCTCGTCTGTATGATTTTCACATTACTCGATGGGGAACGGTATCATCATATTATCACAGGTACTGCGGACGGCTAATGTCGTAGTCACCTCGTCTGTATGATTTTCACATTACTCGATGGGGAACGGTATCATCATATTATCACAGGTACTGCGGACGGCTAATGTCGTAGTCACCTCGTCTGTATGATTTTCACATTACTCGATGGGGAACGGTATCATCATATTATCACAGGTACTGCGGACGGCTAATGTCGTAGTCACCTCGTCTGTATGATTTTCA
>CAZDVZ010000003.1:19466-42443 GCA_964509125.1 uncultured Oscillospiraceae bacterium
CTGTATGATTTTCACATTACTCGATGGGGAACGGTATCATCATATTATCACAGGTCCTGCGGACGGCTAATGTCGTAGTCACCTCGTCTGTATGATTTTCACATTACTCGATGGGGAACGGTATCATCATATCATCACAAGTACTGCGGACGGCTAATGTCGTATATAAATTTATGATTTAATAAAAAAATAAATATTCAGAAAGGCGGGCATCAGCCAGATGTCCGAATGGAAGAAAAAAACATGAAAAACACAGAAAAAACCATGGAAAAAATCGTTGCCTTTTGCAAAAACAGAGGCTTCGTTTACAGCGGAAGCGAAATTTACGGAGGACTTGCAAACGCATGGGACTACGGACCATTAGGCGTTGAAATGAAAAACAACGTAAAAAAAGCTTGGTGGAAAAAATTTGTTCAAGAATCTCCCTACAACGTAGGACTTGACAGTGCGATTTTGATGAACAGTACCGTTTGGGAAGCATCCGGACACGTTGTAAACTTTAACGATCCACTAATCGACTGCAAAAGCTGCAAAATGCGCCACAGAGCCGATCAACTTATTGAAAATAGCTGTAAAGAGAAGGGAATTGAAGTTCGTTGTGACGGAATGACAAACGATGAGCTTTACAACTATATTGTTGACAACAAAATTACTTGTCCCGGTTGCGGAAAAAGCGAATTTACACCTATCAGAAAATTCAATATGATGTTTAAAACCTTCCAAGGTGTTACAGAAGACAATCAAGCGCAGGTTTATCTACGTCCCGAAACGGCGCAAGGTATTTTTGTAAACTTTAAAAATATTCAAAGAACTTCAAGAAAAAAAGTGCCTTTCGGCGTTTGTCAGGTGGGAAAATCATTCCGTAACGAGATTACGCCCGGAAACTTCACTTTCAGAACAAGAGAATTTGAACAGATGGAGCTTGAGTTTTTCTGCAAGCCGGGAACTGACCTTGAATGGTTTGAATATTGGAAAAACTACTGCGAAAACTTCCTCTACAGCTTGGGAATGAAAAAAGAGAATCTCAGGCTTCGTGATCACGCTAAAGAAGAGCTTTCTCATTATTCCAACGCAACTACAGACTTCGAATTTTTGTTCCCGTTCGGATGGGGCGAGCTTTGGGGTGTTGCCGACAGAACAGACTTTGACCTTAAGGCGCACATGAACAAGAGCGGTGAAAATCTTGAATATTTTGATCCCGAAACAAACGAAAAATACATTCCTTATGTAATTGAGCCATCGCTTGGTGCAGACAGAGTTATGCTTGCATTCCTCGTTGATGCTTATGATGAAGAAAATGTTGGAACAGAAGAAAAACCCGACATGAGAACCGTTCTCAGACTTCACCACGCCCTTGCACCGGTTAAAGCCGCCGTACTTCCCCTGTCAAAGAAGCTGGCAGATGGTGCAAAAGAAATTTACGAAAACCTTGCAAAATCTTTTACCGTTGAATATGACGACGCCGCAAGTATCGGTAAGCGTTACCGCAGACAAGACGAAATCGGTACTCCCTTCTGTATAACATATGACTTTGATTCTGAA
This sequence comes from uncultured Oscillospiraceae bacterium, assembly GCA_964509125.1. Taxonomy (GTDB): domain Bacteria; phylum Bacillota; class Clostridia; order Oscillospirales; family CAG-382; genus SIG653. The sequence continues at coordinate 21,009 of CAZDVZ010000003.1, forward strand.
ACAGACGGTTCGGTTACTGTTAGAGAAAGAGACTCGATGGAACAAGTTCGAATTCCCATTTCAGAGCTTGAAGCATATCTTACCGAAAAACTCAAGTTTTAATTAACGATATGACAAAAAAATTTATTTTATTGGCTTTATCACTTTTACTTTGCGTATCAACCGCAAGCTGCTCGGACGAGGATAACGAAAGCAGTACATCATCCGGAAAAAGCAACAGCTCAACTGTAATTTCAGAAGATGTTATTGGATATGAAAGCGGATATCTCTCCGTTGAGCTTTTTAACTTTACTGCCAAAATTGACGGTGTTGATTATATATTGCCTGCATTACAAACCGCTTTTACAAAAAACGGTTGGGATATCTCCGGCAACGAAAATTCCACGGTTAAAGCAAGCTTTAAAGAAGACGCCGTTATGTCAAAAGGGAACAACGTCTTTAATATTCAAGTTATCAATCCCACAAAAAACGCGCTCCCTTTTGAAGAATGTCCCGTCGGCAGGATCTCCTATGACTTTTCGGGCGACGCTGAGATTTATATAGCCGACAGCTTCTTGCTAAACGAAGCTACCATCGACTCTGTTAAAGAAAAATACGGCGAAGGCGCAACGGAAGAAAATCTCAAAACCCGTTCCACCCTCACCTACGGCGGAAAAAGCGAAACGGGAAACTACGCGGAATATTTATTTGAGTTCGATGAAGACGGAAAAATTACAAACTTTTCCATGGTAAACTTCTATATTGAATAGCTATTCTTGTTTGGGGGCTTTTTGAAAAAAGCCCCCAAACCCCAAAAACTTTAGTTTTGAAAGTAATGATTTTGATATCTTAACCCTAAAACTTTAATTTTAAATTCAAAAACGGAGCCGACGGCTCCGTTTTCATCTTTAATTTTTATTTAGCTGTTTCTTCTACATATCCTTCGGGAATTTCGAAATTAGCGTCCGAAACATCATAACTTAATTCACATTCCATGATTATATCAATGGGAAGCAGCCCAGGTATTGAAATATATTTCATTTTACCATCCTTTGTAAAGATTCCCATTCTCATTTCGTCTTCTTCAAAATAATCAACAGTATATTTAACACCGTCGATCTCAACCTCATCGGTTTCAACGTAACGGGAAAGCATATCTTGAATCTCAGTGGAGATATCAAATTCTTCGTCATCCACGCTTGCTACTGTATATGTTTTATTTTCGTGATCTAAAACATATTCCACATCACCGATGCTTATTGTCTCTTCCACAACTGAGTTCTCAAAAAAAAGCACACCTGCTGCATAAAATTGCACGTTCGTCTGTGATATTGTATTTTCTTTTGCCGTTAAATCCGTATTATCCATGTAATCAACGAAAGATACTTTTATTGAACCACTCATTTCAACACCGGGATCTTCTCCCGCCATGGCAACTATATCCTCATGAGCAAGCTCCAAATCGGCCGACAAACGCATTACCCACGTATTGTCGTCCCCTTGGTAATATTTTTCCAGAGCAACTATGGATGCGGGTCTGTCATCATCCTCAGAAGAAGTATTTTCGGATGTGGCGTCTTCGGATGTGGCGTCGTCCTCAGCAGACTCGTCATCGTTCGAGCCGTCAACTGATGCTACGGAAGATGTTTTGTCTGTAGATTCGTCATCGTCATCTACAGAGCTGCTTTTTTCCTCGCCGCAAGATGCAAGTGCGGAAACGATCATCATTGCACAAAGAAAAACACTGATTTTTTTGAAAAATTTTGTGGATTTCATTTTTTCTCTCTCCTTTTAAATTTCTATATTTGCAAATCGGGAGTGATGCACTCCCGATTTGTTTTCAATATTAAATCAAAACTCTGTATAATCAGAAGGAATTTCAAAATCAGCGCCGGAAATATCGTGGTTTATACTTACTTTAAGAGTAACTGCGAAACCGGGGACGACTGCTTCCTCTTCAATATAAACGAGCTGACCGTCTTTTGTATAAATGCTGATAGTTTCTTCATCTGAAATTGCGAAGCGATCAACAGTATAGGTTTCGCCTTCGTATATTACTTCCTTTGTTTCAACATAGTTATCCATGGAAAGTCCGAGAATGCCCTTTTGAGCTACATCTTTGCTATATGTTTTGTCTTCGTCATAGATAATATAGCTTTCTTCGCCAATAGTTACAGATCTAATTGCAATTTCCTCCGCTATATTTTCACCTTCAACAGAGATTTCCATCTTAATAGAACTAATGTTACATTCCTTGTATACATCGCCTGAATTGTCAATGTAGATTACCTCTTTCCCGGAAACAGAACCGGATGCCTCTACCAATGCAAAGCTGGGGTCTATAGATGCAAGAATGTCAGATGTAAGAGTAAGCGAGCCTTCTAATTCAAGTGCAAATTTGCCGTTGTAGTCTTCTTCAAGTTTTTCCAAAGCGATAAAAGCTGCAAGCTTTTTATCGTTGTCAATGGTTTCGGAAGAGGTTTCTTCGGATGTGGCGTCTTCGGATGTGGCGTCTTCGGATGTGGCATCTTCGGATGTGGCGTCGTCCTCAGCAGACTCGTCATCGTTCGAGCCGTCAACTGATGCTACGGAAGATGTTTTGTCTGTAGATTCGTCATCGTCATCTACAGAGCTGCTTTTTTCCTCGCCGCAAGATGCAAGTGCGGAAACGATCATCATTGCACAAAGAAAAATACTGATTTTTTTGAAAAATTTTGTGGATTTCATTTTTAAAGTTCTCCATTTTTTTGTTTTTTTATTTTTTATTCTTCTACATATCCTTCGGGAATTTCAAACAAAACTTCAACCGAATCATGATTTACTTCTATAGAGAAAAGAATGGTAAAATTATCTGTAAGTTTTTCTCCATATTGTATCAAACTACCGTTTTTCGTTACGATAGAATATTCATCGCCATTGTTCATAGTAAACACGTCTGTTATGTATAATTCTCCGTCAATTTCTTCTTGAGTAGTCTCAACAGAAATTACGTCTTCCCAGTCAAAAAGCATATTTAAAAGAGAAGGAACAAAACTTGCACGTTCTTTGGTATATGTTTTATTTTCTTCATTAAAGGTGTACTTAAAGCCATCTTTAGTAAGCTTTCTCTCGTTATATACCTCCACGCCTTGTTCTTTTCCTAAAATTTCTGCAGATGCTTTAACAGAGGTGTATCTATAGAACTTGGGATCATCCCCTGTGTTATCATAGCATATCTCCCCCTCCGCATTCAATACTGCTTCTGCGGGAACACCTATTAGCAACTTCAATGTGTCCTTATCCACATTTATTACAGACGAAAACGTAAGAGTGAACTTGTCCGTAAGCTGGCTGATCAATTTTTGATACGCCATCGCACCTTCTGTGTTCTTGATTTCTTCCGGCACATTTTCAAAAAGCGCTTTCACTTCTTCTGTTATCTCACCTTGAGATTCCACTTCGTCAGAAGGCGTTTCTTCTGTGGAGACATCATCTGACGTTTGTTCCGTTTGGGATTCATCGGTTGATTGATCTTCAACAGACTCTAAAGACTGTTGTTCTTCCGCCAAAGAAGATTCTTCCTCGGTTTCTTCTACCGCGCTGCTTTTTTCTTCACCACAAGATGCAAGAGAAGAAAGTACCATGGCGGCGCAAAGGATGAGTCCGAATTTCCTAAAAAGCTTGTTTGATTTCATTTTAAAATCCCCCTTGCTTTTGTTTCATTCTGCGGAGAGGATAACTCTCCGCAGAATTATTTTTTTATCCTCTTATTTTTCTTTTTTTCATTTCAAGAACTATTAGCGCAAAGGCAGACAAGGATGCCAAAACCGCAAACAAAGCTGTTCCGGATCTATCACCCGTCTCTGCGGGAAGTTCGAATTCTGCTACGATATCTACCTTCTGATCAAGAACGTCCTCGGTTATTTTACCCGAAGCATTTTCCTTTATCTCTCCGTTATATGTGAGGGAGAGCAGGTTTGTCAACACTTCTTCGTATGCATCTACTGTATATGTGTCGCCCCAATTCAATTCAAATTGGAAGGAAGTTCCGTTTTTAACTGTTACAATTCCATCGGTAACTTCAACAGCTTCGCCGTTAACGTAACATATACCCACATATGGGTTTTCGTTCACTTTTACATACACATCAACACTTTGATCTTCAGCATCATTCGAAGATGTGTAGGTTACAGTTACTTTTCCAACGATCTTAATGTTCACAATAGCTTCGCCATCATTTACAGCCACTATCTGATCGTTATCTTTAAGGAGTACAGCATATTCGGTTTCATCCACCTTATAGCCTTCAAGTCCCTTTGTTTCTTTAACAACGTAAACAGTACCTTCTGCACTCTTTACGGGAAGCGATATTGATGTTGCCATTCCGTTACCGTCTGTAACGATAGTTTCAACAAAAGCGCCGCTATGAGTGTAAATGGAAAATTCTACTCCCGCAAGAGGCGTTCCCTTATCATCGGTTTTGAGTAATGTGATTTTGCCTGTAGAATAATAGTTTATAACAGGAGTTGATGTAAGCTCTTTTACGCAGTTGTCTTCATCAAGAGAAACCGCCCATACATCGTATACAGGCACGAAAGGTGCAATAGCCTTTGTTTCCTTAACGTAATATATACCGAGTTTAAGGTTTGTACTTATAGCTTTTCCGTCTGCACCCGTTGTCATAACTTCAACAACCTGTGTGCATTCTTTATCAGCATATACGGTAAATTCAACGCCTGCAAGAGGTGTTCCGTCTTCGGATTGCTTTGTAAGAGAGATCTGTCCTCTCTTGAAGTAGTTTACAATTGCATTGCCTGCATTTATTTCAACTATTTGACCATCTGTCAAAAGCACCGCTTCGTACTTTGTTCCGTCAAGTCTGTATTCATCCAATGTGGCTGTTTCAACAACATAATATTTTGTGCCGTTAACGCCATCTTGAATGGTTTGGCTGCAAGTAACTACTTTTCCGTCCTCTCCTGTGTAAACTTTTGAGCTCTCTCTCATATTTTCATCGTAGATGGTGAACTCAACGCCTGCTAAAGGTTTGCCTTCTTCATCTGTCTTGAAAATAGATATGCATCCCGACGCGCGGAAGTTTACGATAGGTCTATCAAAAACGGGAACGTACAGTACGTCCTCTGATCCATCGCCTACGATCTCAACTGTATAGATATCCGGATTAATTACATATGATTTATCCGGGTTGTTTGTTTCTTTTACATAATATATACCGAAAGGAAGAACTTCGCTTATTCCTTTTCCGTTTTCATCTGTAATGATGGTGCAAACAACATCTGTAAGTGCGTTATCTGAATATACGGTAAACTCAACGCCTGCAAGAGGTGAGCCTGATTCGTTAACCTTTTCCAAAGTGAGATAACCCTCTTTGATCTTGTTAACAATGGGGTTGCCATCATTAAGCTCATAGATCTGGTTATCATCCTTGAGAACAGCGGTAAATATCTCTTCTCCCATATAAACATAATCGGGAGCGTGAACTTCTTTTACGGTAAATACATTTTCTTCGCCAACAGAAATATTAAGTGCAGAAGATATAGCCTTACCGTTTTCATCGGTTGTAATCACCTCAACGGAGTTTCCGTTGGAATCATTGATTTCAAACTTAACGCCTTCCATCGGGTTGCCGTTGCTGTCAACCTTTTCAAGAGAGATATATGCGCCTGCTTTAATGTTATAAACTGTCTGTGTATATAACAGACCGTTTACGGAAAGGGAAAATTCGTAAACAGAATCGGAAACAATGTATGTTTTATCGGGGTTGGAAATTTCTTTTACAAAATATGTTCCCAATTTAAGATCGCTGCTTGTTGCAGAGCCTGAAATGTCCGTTGTCATGGTTTCCAAAAGCTGTGTGCAGTTTTTATCAGAATAAATTCCAAACACAACGCCTTCAAGCAACGCATCATTTTCGCCTTTTTTGGAAATTGCAATATTCGCTTTTTTGAAATAGTTTCGTATCACTCTTTCGCCTTCATCTGCCGCCAAACCGACAGGATTTTCAGGAGTGAGAGTTACTGCAAACACGTCTTCACGAAGAATATATTCTTCGGAAACCTTTGCTTCTGCAACATAATATGTAGTGGAAGCTCCATAAATTGTAAGGGCTTTTGTTTCTGCATATCCTTCTTCATTTGTTGTTATGGTATCTACCAATGTTTCAAGAGAAGCATCGGAGAACACGTTGAACACAACGCCTGAAAGAGCAAAACCGTCTTCGCCTACCTTGGTAAGAGTTACTTTACCTGTAACTCTGTTGTTTGTAATGTTCAAAATCACTTCGGGATTGCTGTCGCTGAGAGTTACTGTTTCCAAATAATCGGGAGTTTCAAATCCGGGGTTGGGGTTGGATACTTCGGTAACCGTATAATCGCCGTGGAGCAATTTTCCCGTGGTAGCAAATCCCGCACCGTCTGTGGTGATTACCATCTCAAAGTTTTCAGCCCCTGTAACGAGGAAAGCAACGCCTTCCAAAAGAACTCCGTCATCGGAAGTTTTTACTATTTTTATCTCGCCGTACTTCAAATAGTTGACAATGGCGTTATCTGTCAAGCTTACCGTCTTGCCCGAATGTTCATTTTTCAAAACTATACTGTAAACAGTACTGTCGAGAGTATAATTATCACCTGTTTTTGTTTCTTTTACGTAATATGTAACACTATTTGCATAAAGGTCAGATGACAACGCAGTTCCTTTATCGTTAGTCACCAATGTTTCAATGGCGTTTGTACATTCTTTATCGGCATATACAGTAAACTCCACGCCCGCAAGCGCCACTGTTGCTCCATCGATAGAAGTTTCGCCTTCTTTTGTGATTAAAATGTTTGCATACGGTTCTCCCGCCCAAATCATCCAGTTGGAGGTATTTTTGCCGTCGAGAGTTCCAAAAGCTCCGTTTTTAACAGTTGTGAAAACTCGGTCACTTTCGTGAACTTCCGTAATTCCGTCAAGATTAAGTGCGCCTGTATCAAATGATGCGGTTTTAAACGATGCAAAGTTACGGTTGTGTCCCGTTCTTACGCCTTGCGAATTTTTATAGAAATAATCAGTAGTTGCAGTATCAATATTTGATCCCACATCTGAGCTTTCAAGGAAGGATGTAACATAAGTACCCGATTTTTTCTCGCCATTAACATAAAGTGCGCTGTCTCCGGTGATCGAACCATAAACAGTAAGAATAGCTGATACACTTGAGTTTTGAGCCGCCTCTTCTTCATCCGTTACAGTTCTTGCGGGGATGGCGATAAAGCTTCCGGTTTCTCCAACGAGAGATGAAGGCAATACGTTTGTTCCCGCGGTACTGTAAACGCCCTCTGCGCTAAACGCAGACCTAATCACCGCTTTGCCGGGTATATCAAGAGCGGAACCGTTACCAACGTACAATGCGGTAATACCTTCAAAGTATTCGCTATTGTCCCCTGTAAATGTAAGAGTGGAATTAATTACATTAACCTTTGAGAAATCGCTTATGGAATCCACATCGCCGCATTTTTCAAACACATTGCTTGCGCTTCCGCCAAAATCATTAAAGTTCAGAACATAAACACTGTCGCCGGTAAAATTGGAAACAATATCATTTTCAGAGGCGGGAGCTTTTGGCAAACCGTTTATTTCGCCCTCGATGCCAAAAATAAAATCATTTTCTGTTCCGCTTATATTAATTTCAACGGCTTCTGCAAATCCACTTTCACCGCCACCGTAAATATTGTTCACAAATCCTGTATTTACTGTGATGGTTGCTTTTTTAGCATTGGCATTTTTGCCGGCACCGAATACGTCGCCGGAAATGACAGCATTTCCAACGAAGGAAACATTTGTATTTCCCGACGCGCCGCTAACGCCGCCGCCGTATACAGAGCCTTTCACCGTGGAATCGTCTACAACAACGGTTGTATTGCCTGATGCGCCTGAGTTGCCACCGCCGTATACAGAGCCGCTTACAACACTGCCTTCATAAACACCCACTGTGGAAGATGTGCTGTTTGCATAAACGATGGTTGCTCCGTAATTTCCGCCAAATACGCTTCCATTAACTTTAGAGCCGTAAATGTAAGCAGAAGTCTCGCCGTACACGCCGCCATGTTGGCTTCCACCGTATACAGAGCCTTGGATCACGGCATTTTCAACTTTAATTGTAGAGTTGCCTGTATTATATCCGTAATTTCCGCCTGCATAAACGTCATTCACAGAAACATTTCCGCTAATGGTAACAGTGGAATTAATAGCTTTTCCGTATTCGTTGGTTGTGTTTACTGAAGAAGCACCCTGACCGCCACCGTAAACATTGCCGCCTACGGATGCACTTTCTTTAATTACTACATTGCTGTCTCCGTATATGCCTTTTCTAAGAGACCCGCCGTAAACATTTAAAGTAATTTTGGCTTTTCCGCCGATCGTAACATTTACCGTCTTTTTGTCGCCGCCTTCAAATCCTACACCCGAATTCGCCGCAAAAGCTCCGCCGTTAACGCTGCCTTGAACAATGGCATTGCCAAACACATTAATGTAAATGCCGGAATCCGTATTGCTTTTTGAATTGCTTCCGTAAATATGAGCATATTTACCCACAGAACTAAGAAGACTTGCATTACAGAAAACAGTAATAAAAATATCACTATCGGATTCTGAATAATTGGAACAGTCGCCTATACCGTATACCGCTCCATGCTCGCCTGCATTAATAACAGCATCGCCGCAAACGGTAACGTATATTTCGCCCGAATAGGTTTCCGTGTTTCCGCTGCCGGTAACAGCCGCAGAAAGAGTTCCGCCGTTAATAATAACGTGACATCCTCCGTCAACCGTGCCTTCACGTCCGCCGCCGAAAACAGAAACACTTTCCACTTCATCGAGGCCGCCGGAGGTTCCGTTAGCAATTGCATCTCCGTTTACTATAACATATGTACTTCCGCTAACATTTCCTCTTCTTGAGCCGCCTTGAAGTTGATAATATGTCCTTGCGGTTCCGCCCATATAAACATAAGTGTTCCCGCTTACCGTGCCGCCTTCTTCATTACCGCCACGTATTATGTAATATTCTCCGCTGAGAACAATCAAATTAGTGTCACCATTAATATTTCGGGTTGCTGCTCCGCCATAAATACGGAATGCATTGGGATATGTATAAGCATATCCATCAGGAATATTTGTTCCCCATGTACAGGTAATACCGGTGCCTAAAATAAGGTCATTTCCGTTAGCGTACATACGCTCCTTCATTGATGAGCCCGATTTAAACGTAATGTCCTTAAACATAAGAGGCCCGGAAACATAAAATCTATAGTTAAAATCCAAAACCGCGGAAGGGGTGTTTCCTTTAATAACTACCAATCCGCTATGATTGGGTTCCGTGAAATAAGAGTCGGAATAGTTGTCTCCCTGAGAGCCAACAACTGTATATGAAGGGTCATAAGAGGACGAATCAACGTAATACGCATAATAATCGTTTACAACAATGGTTCCGCTTCCGCCGTTGGCATTAATATACGCATAAGCCTCGGAAAGAGTAGAAAGTCCACCTGTTCCAACATATGCCACGGTTGTGCTTATTACATAAACCGTAATCTTGGGAACGGTATATGCGGCATAGTTTACATCTGTCAATTCTTTTGTAAGATAGTATTTATCCGTTTCAACTATTTCAGCCGTATAAACATTTTTCGTATTTATGGTTGAATAAGTTTTTGATGTGCCTCCATTTACCGTTTCAGAAGAAGACACCCATTTAACAGCTACAGAAGTTGTGGCAGTATCATCACCCACAAAAGCTTCTACCGTTGCCGGGAAGTTGACAGCCTCACCCGGCGTAACAGACTTCACAATAAGGTCAGCGGAAATTTCCGTAAAACCTTTTATGCAATATTTCCCCGATTTTACCACAACCGTGGGAAGTTCCAATCCGTCTGTTAAAGCGCAAGGAACACAAGTGGATGACAATTTAAATGTGTATTCTGTTTCCGGCTGAGTTTTGTCGGAAATATCATCGCAATCCCAAACTGCATCAAAATAAACATTTTTTGACACATTGTCCTTTTCCGCCTTAACGCCAATACGCTTGGGAAGTTCAATATCCGCTTTAGCAGTACCGGCATCCACAGAAATTACATCTGTGGGGACTCCCAAAAAGGAAGTGGCAATACCGTCGGTTTCTGCATTTGCAATATTGCCAAAAATACCGTCAAACACAAAACCGGACGTTAAAACAGTAGTGGCAAGCACAGAGAGCAACAGTACGACTGACAAAAACTTCTGAGCCGCCGAATACTTTAAGGTCTTCTCATTCATTTTTCTTTCTCCTTTGCAATTTTACTATATACTTTCGCTTGATAAAAGCGAGATATACCTGTTGATATTCTACCACAGTCAACGGTATTTGTCAACCGATTACGGAGAAAAAAGCCTGATTTGACCCCAAATTCGTCAAAAAAATAAGTTTTGATTTGTTTTAAAATATTATTTTATGCAATGTGCATTATACATATTTTTTCGGCAGACATATTTATAATTTCATAGCGCATTGCACAAGACGTTTTATTTGTTTTTCTACAAAAAAATTCTTTTAAAAGTTTTTTTAATTCTCTCCATTTTATGTTGAACTTGAAACCAACCATTTTTAGATCGGATTTGTTTGTAAGATAATTATACAGCATAAAAAAACAACCCTGTGTTTTTTATTTTCAAAAAAAGCCAAGGCGGCGCACGCACCACCTTGGCTTTTTCCACATACCAAATTATTTAATGTCAAGCTTTCTTGATTTTGGCTTTTCTTCCTTCTTTTTAGGAAGCTCCAGCGAAAGTATGCCGTCAACATAAGACGCGGAAATGCTTTCTTCATCAACAGATGAAATATCAAAGCTTCTTACAAAAGCCCCATAAGCTCTTTCGCGATGAATCACTTCGCCGCTCTCACTCTTTTCTTCGTTTTCCTCGCCTCTTTCCGCAGAAATCGTAAGCTTGCCTTCGGATATCTCCACGTTAATATTTTCTCTTTTAAAGCCGGGCAATTCCGCTTCAAGCAAAAAGCTCTCTCCAAGATCTTTTATATCCGTCTTAAATCCAAAAGGCCTTGTGGCGGAAAACATTTCGCGTTCAAGCTTTTCAAACTCTCTGAAAGGATCAAATTCCCTTCTACCATGTGTATAAGGCATTAAATTAAACATAATATTTCCTCCTATTCTTAAGATCAAACTTATTTGACTTTAGCCTTTTTTATATTTATTTTTAATTCAGTGATCACCTTTGGTTTACGGTTATATTATAACCCAAAATAATGAAAGATTATACTTCTTTTTATTTCCAAATTGTAAATTCTGGCACTCTCTGCGTTAGTGTGCTAATTATTAAGCTTGTTTTTTAGCACTCAGTTTTCCGCTTTGTGTTTTTTGGCACTTGATTTTTTTGAAGATGAAATATATAATACAAGTAAGATGAAAGGAGAATTATTTATGAAACGATACATCTTTTTGATTTTGGCAATTGTTCTCTCCATAAATCTATCCGCCTGCGGAGGCAGCAAGAGCGGTTTGGAAAGCTACAGCGCATGGGAAACGGAAAAAGACGAAGACAACTCATTTATAAGATGGACTTTTTCGGACGGCACTCTAAAAATGTGCACCGTTTTGGGAGGGGAAGAACTCTTGCCCCAAACATTTAATTATACGCTTAACGGGCGAAAGCTTTCCCTCACGGGAGACTACGCAACATTGGAATATACGGTTTCGTTAAGCGGAGATACGTTGAAGGTAAACACAGGAGAGAAAAATTTGGTATTCCACGGAGTTGAATAATGGAAAAAGATGCGCTTCACGCCTTTTTTGCAAAGGGAAGAGCATCTTTTTTTATTGGTTTTCATATTTTTTCGCAATCATTATGCAAAGGGCAAAAGCCGTCAAAGAAGCGACCACCCACACAACGGTAACAGATCTCCAGCCGTAAGAAGTAGCCATGGATGCAAGGCCATATGTGGAAATTGCAGATCCCGCGTATACAGCGGAATTAAACACGCCGGACATTGTTGAGCTTTTTCCGTGCTTTGAAAAAAACCTTGGAATGGTGCAAGTTAGCATAAGGTTTACACCGTGAACGCACACCGTTATTAACGCCATTAGGAAAACATCCAACAATGGTGCTTTTGAAAAGCAGATAAAAAGCACAAAGCAAGCGGAAAGCGCCACAGCATAATACAATGCGGCGGCCTTCAATTCGTTTCCAATCCTTTCGCCTACACTCTTTAAAACTCCAAGGAACAAAGCGCACCCCAAAGGTAAAACAGCGCCGGTGAGTATGGAGGAAAAAGCTCCCATTCCGTACACTTCATTAATATATGTAGGCATCCACGCAGAAATTCCGTCGCGCATGAAACCCACCACGAGAGCAGAAAACAAAACAGGAATAACACCCATGGAAATCAAAAGTCCAACGGTTAATCGTGAACGGGATTTTGAAACAACATTTTCTTTTTCCGCAGTCATATTGTTATTGTGTGAAACCAAAGAAGAAGTCCTTGCATTCCACCAAAAAGAGAACAAAAGAGAAATGCCGCCCGTTATGAAAAAGACCCACTTCCAATTTGAAACAGAAATGACAGCCGGCACAAACAGATATATGATAACTGTCGCCACATAAGATGCACGGCTAACGCTTACCACCATTTTAGCATATTCAGCGGCGCTGAAATGATCCACGAGCAATCTTACAAGAGGCGGCCATATAAGCGATTGAAAAACACCGTTTATGCACCATAACGGTATAATTACGTATATATTGGGCACAAGCCATATTATTAAGTTTACAACAGAGCTTCCCAAAAGGCCCCAAAATATGACCTTTTGAGGTTTAAATTTGTCACCAAAAATGCCGCTTATTATTTGAAAGATCCCATACGAGGCAAAACAACCTGTAAGTGCAAGTCCCGCCAAAGACTTGGAAACATCCAGATCCACAATTATCTCCGCAAGAGCGGCAGAATAATTTTGCCTTGTTAAATAGCTGAAAAAATACACAGCACAACACAGAAATTTAAGTTCTTTTGTTTTCATTATTTACCAAAATTACAGCTTTTGCGAATCTGCAAAAGCTGTAAAAAATATATTATTTCAAAAACGTCGTTTGTCTTTAGCGGGTTTATATCCGCACACCTTGCATTTTCCAAAAAATCCGCACTTTCCGGCGCATCGCTCGCAAAGCTTATTAGACCTTCTGCGAAGTATTTCGGAATTATAATACGGAGTACCTTTAAAAGCCGCAAAGAGCTCAGGAGATAAAATCATTCCCCCTTTGCCAAGAGGTGAAGAAAGATCTACAAGAGCAACGGAGGTTGTAGTTTCCTCGCCCTTTGGAAGATTCACATACATAAGCTTTCTGCAATTAAAGAAAGTCTGTCTTCCAACAGTGATATTAGGGTCAAAAACGATGGAAGTCAAAGCGGTACAACCGTAAAACGCCTTATCACCAAGTTTTTTCACGGTGGCGGGCAAAGCAATTTGAGAAATGGACTCGCACCTATCAAAGCATTGAACAGGCAATTCGCATATTTTTTCGGGAATATTTAAAGTGATAAGTCCGGTTTCCTTAAAGCAAGCCACCTGAAGTTCTTCCAAAGCCGAAGGAAGCTCGATCTCATTCATAGCTTTACAACCATAAAAAGCATTCGCCTCTATTTTTGTAACCCCATCAGGCAGTTTCACACTTTTTAAATTTACGCATTGCTCAAACAATGAAGCGGAGACAACGGCGATATTTTCGGGCAATACAATTTCTTCAAGGGAAGAACATCCCTTAAAAGACGCTCTCTCAAGTTGTTTTAAAGTTTTGGGAAGTTTTATGCTTTTAAGAGAAGAACACCCTTTAAACGCTTCGTCGCTTATGTACTCGATATTATCTCCCAATTCACACTCTTCAAGGGCGTTACATTCGTAAAATGCACCCTTTCCGATAAACTTAACAGCAGAAAGTCCCAATACACGTTTCAGATCCCGACTTTGGTAAAATGCGTCCCTCTCTATGTTTTCAATTTTTTCATTAAAAACCACCGTATGAACGCCCTTCCCGCCGGAAAACACCTTTGAGCCTATGGATGTTACCGTTTCAGGGAAACAAACCTCCCCCACCTTACCGGTGAATTTTTTCAAAACACCGTTTTCTACGATCATATGTTTCCATATTTTCAACTTATTTAAAATGTCAAATGCAGCTTCATCGGTTGGAGCTTTATCCAATATCTTGCTGTATATCTTTTCGGCACCTTCCCAATCTCCAAGCTTTATATATTTTTGCCCCAAAGCCTGAAGTTCCTCAAGAGTTTCGGGTGTCACCTTATTTACAACATTAACAGTAACATCGGTTATAATATTCTGTTCAGATGCCTTTTCTCGAAGCCTCTCCACGGAATACGAAATTCCGCAAACAGAACACGTTGCACTCTCTCCGCCGGAATTCATCACCAGCACACCGGAGCACACATCACAAACTAAAGTAGCCATTTTCACAATACCGCAAAAGCGGTTCCTCCTTAAGGCATTTAAGCGAATTTTATGTTAAATCAATATATTTAAAAGGTACAAATCTAAGACTTCCGCAAACAGCCTTACCGTTAAAATCAAACCACCCATCTTCGTTATTAATGCCTGCGATGTATCTGAAAGTGATCTTGAATTCAGCCTTAGGTCCGCTGATACCGTCGGTTTTTCCGAAAGCTTTTAAAATGTCGTCGGTGTCCATTTTTATGGCGTATATCAAATCGTAAGAATATTCTGTATTTTCGGTAAACCATGTTTTAACCACGGTCATATCATATTCTTCTGTATACTTTCCATTAAGGGCAGAAGCGGCGTCTCCAACGTCTATCCAAGTTACGCCGTTATCTACAGTATATTGCAAGGTGCCGTTTCCGCCGGAGATCGTTTCGGATGTGCCGTCGGTCTTTGGTGCAACAGCTATATACACAACATCATTTATAAAGGTGTTTTCACCTGTGGGCTTTTCATTGGCGCCGATCATCTTATATCCGTCCTCTGTTTCCTTGGCAGTGAAAGTTGTTCCAAACTCATCCACCAAGATCAACACTTGCAAATTCTCAGCCTCCACGGGAATTTCCCACTTTGTGTACAAATTTAAAGTAGTATCGTGAACGTCGGTTTCAAGTCCGCCATGAAGTGAAAAGCTGTACGGTACAGGGAACGTCCAATGTCTGTGTGAAGACTCGTTATCATACACCACATCGGTGTTTCTGTAGTAAGCTTCATATATACTTATGTACTCGCCTTTCGACCGTGCGCTGTTGGGGTTCTTTACCGTGTCGGCAAAAAGCATCCAACCGTTAAAGTTAACTCCCGTCACGCCATCTTGTATCTGACTGTATTCATAGCTTCTTAAACTATAATCGCCCTCAGAAAGCAACACAAGTGTTTTATTTTCCTCTCTTTCAAAAGACGGGCCGTCGGTTTCGGTGGGAGCGGTATACACGTTGTACTTAACATATCCGCCTATCTCTTCAAACTCAACTTCATCTTTTATTTTGCAATCTGTTCCGTAAACGATCCAATCTTCTCCAATCACACCGATTTCTGTTCCGCTCTTGTCAACGGAGTGATACACAAGATTATTCGCCACGTCCAAACGGCAAAGATTTCCCGAAGCGTTCCAATGATTGTCAACCTCAGCCACAGCCTCGCCGGTCAAAGTCTCTTTAAAATCATATTCTCCATCTTCTACAGCGGCAACCGCCAAGCAGAAAAAGTAAAGTCCGTTCTGATCTTTTGAGGGATTCAACACCTTAAGGGTAGTTTCAATCTTTCCTGTACTCTTTGTAACTTCAACAGACGCCCTTACAACTATACCGCTGTTAAGAGATAAGGCAACCTCATCCACGGCGGTAGAGGGCCGGCCGATCCTTTTAGCATTCACCATGGATTCGGTAGAATTGACATACCAACAAAAATCCACATTAAAGTTTGTATCTATCTCGTGAGTGAAAGGCGCCCACACTCCTGTAGACATATCTTCATTCGTCTTATATCTGTACGTGCGAGCAGCATTGAGAGAGCCGTCGGAAAAATCGGTAACTTCATAGTCCAAAAAGCTTCCATCAGGGTTGTAAACATTGTACGCATCTGCGTTTTTAACAATTATATGGTCGCCTTTTGAAACATCAACTCCCGAATAGAAGAACAAATAGTTTACGGTAAGATTGGAAATTTCCCCAAAAGTAAAGCTCCTTGCCCGATCAGCATTATCGGAAATATTGATAATACCCTCTTTGCCAAGCAATGTGTCCATCTTTATACAGCCTGTAACGCTCGTTAAAGCAGTATTACTACCATTTTTCGCTACATAGTATGAAGACGCACCTTCAAAAAACTTCAAAAAAGCAGAGTTTGCATCACCAACGGTGAAGGAATAATACAAATACGGAGTATATTCCGTATCTATAACCAAATTTTCAAAGGAAAATGCCGGTGCGCCGGACAAAGCCAGCGTTCCTGTGCCCATAGACCCGCCGGCGTCAGGATATGTTCTTTCAATGGTTGGATCAGAGTCCGCACCTTCTGCGGTACCTACCGCTAAAATGTTTCCGCTTGCTGCGTCTACTTTAGTGGGATGAGTATCACTCATCACAAGGTAATTGAGAACAACTTTTGTTTTGGAGTTTCCCCAAAGATAAACAGTGCTCACGGTGTGAGAGTCGTTACCGGTCAATGCCTTAAGGTCAATGCAACCGTACTCATAACCGGAAACCCAATTTTCTTTATCGCTGTACGTCTCAAACCCATCTGTTATATAAGCAACGCCGCCGCATTTATTGTTTTCCGTTCTGGCAATCAATGCTCCTTCAACATCAAAACCGAAAGTTCCGAAAGCAGAATCGTCATCGCCCGTAAGAGATTCTACGGAAACAGAATAGTAGAGATATCTGCCGGAAAGATCACCCACGTCCATTTTGATATATCCCTTTTCTTCGCTGTTTACCGAAATTCCCAAATTCGAATCCGCACCGCCTTTATATCTGACTACGGAAACATTTTGAGTTATATAACTCTCATAAGAGTCCATAACGCCCGTACCCTCAATATCCGAAGGGCGGGAAACGGGAAGACTTTCCTTATCAACACGGTTTATACCTCCAAGGACAAAGTTCCCCCACGAATCGTCATACAATGCAGGCTCCGTAGAAGGATCGCCGTTATAAAAACGCCCGATCTCTCCCGATGAAATATTTGTTATATCGGTTTTTCCCTTATGCACCCAAAAAACAGCGTTGGACGCATGGGCAACATTATCTTCTTGAGGCAAAAGCGCAAAAAAGGAAACAACCAAAACCACGGCAAGCAAAAGAGAAAGTGCCTTTATCTTGCCCCGTTTTGATATTGTTACAACCTTTGGAGACGCCCCCCATTTATGTAAAGCTGTCATTAGCTGACCTCCCGATGGGATTTTAAAAATGCACGGCTTAAATGCACGAAACTGAACTTTCAAGCAAAAATTATAAGCACAATTACACTAATTTACATTTACATTATATAATCTATTTGTAACAGCTTCAAGACTTTTTTTTAAAAAATCTGTGTATTTTCTACAAAACGGACATAACACAAAAACTTATATCATCGCCCCTTCCGTTCTTTTGCGCCGCGGCGTCCAAAAGGGACGAGGCAATATCCTTGGGTTTCCCCGAAATCTTGCCCTCCAGCAACCTTGCTATCACTCCCGGAACTGCACATTCACCACCGTCAGATGACATAATAACAACATCGCCCGACATACACTCAAGCACAGTTTGTTCTGCATTGTTTTTTTGAATTATGCCGCAAGGCATTGTTTTTGAAGAAACAGAATACGCTCTCCCATTTCTCATTATCCATGTAGGAGCAGCACCCGCTTTTATTAAAGTAAGCTTTCCTCTCACAAGATCGATCTCCGCAAGATCAACCGTTGTAAAAACCTCATCTTCGGACGAAGCTATAACATTTCCCAACATCGAAACAACTCCTGCTTTATCGATTCCGGCGGACACGAGTTTTTCTATAAACACCGTACCAAGCCGCGAGCATACGGCAGCATCCCTTCCGCTTCCCATTCCGTCGCTGATCACAGAATAAAAAAGCCCCTCGTCACCCTCAAAAACGGCAGAGCTGTCACCACAGATCATTTCTCCTTTTTTGGGGACGGATATTTTATAAAAATCCACCTTCATAGGGCAAATTGCCTTAAGCCTCATTTTAGCCATTTTCCCCTCGGATTCCAGATGTACGACTTTTACATTTGACGACAATATTTTTTCCACAATATTTTTAACGGTTTTTTCGGGAAAAGGAATCTTAAAAGGTATTCCCGTTATCTCTACCGTAGGAAGTCTTGAGCCTATCACCTCTACGCTTAACGTACGTATGTTTTTCAATTCCAAAGCAAGTTTTATTTTTTTCGCCGCAGAATAATCGGCAAAATATCTCCCCTCTCGTCTCCGTTCTCCCAACTGTAATATTTCAGCAAGGGCGGTATAATCCTTTGCCAAAGTATCGATTCTCAATTCCGTCTTTTCGGGATTTGTTTCAATCATATCATTCACTTTTTCACACATAACCTTCCATCTGGGACAACCTTCCACGAAGGTTTCGGAAAAATCTTTTTCGCACACCTTTTTGTTTTTCAAAATACAGCGGCAAAGGTTTCCCTTAGTTTTAGACATAGGAAGAGAACACCCAACACAAGTTTCGCACTCCGCGCCGATGATGCTTTCGACCACAAGCTTTGTCTTTTCCTCCCTTTCACGTCTTTTGGCTTTTGATATAGATGTAAGAAGAACAGAAATGCTCCCTATTGCCGCCGAAAGCCTTTTTCCCGCATATTCTTCTTCAAGCATATCTTTAAAAGGCATTCTCACCCTCTGACCACGGCAAAAAAATTCGCAAGACGATACCCAAACGACGCATCCCCACATAAAACTCAGAATAAACCTCCACACTTCGTCGCCGTTCAAAAACGCAAAAGAGAGTCCCAAAGAGACAAGAGAAAAGAAAAACAATCCCAAAGTGCGATGTTTTCTTATGTAGATTCCGCATAAAAACGAAGCAAGAACAAATGGAGGTATGTATTCCACCCCCAAGGATAATCCGGCGAAAAATCCCGAAAGGCCTCCCAATAAATGTCCTCCCCTTTCGCTTCCCTCAAGGCAAAAGAACGAGGCGGCTATAACGCCAAAAGAAAAAAGTTGAGTGCTCACGTCTTTAAAAGCTATAGTCACCCCAAAAGCGAGGCACAAAAATCCTGCATCAAAAAAAGCCGGTGCCATAGGCTTTTTTTCGTGGAAAAGTCCGCCGAAAGCAAATGTTAAAGCGGGCATTAAAACCATCATAAGCGGCAGCAAGATCGGCTTTGAAATTCCAAGTCCCAAAGCGGATATTACAGATGCCCAAAACAGCCCCGCCTTGTCACTCATTCCAAACCTTTTTAAAATTATACGGCATAAAAACGCAACCAAAGCACTCAAAGCCGTGATCCACCCAAATTGCCCGAAAAAAGATCCAAGAATTACTCCCGCAAATGCGAAAGCCTTTCCCTTGGTACAAGCGCAAAGAAAAGCGACGCCGAAAGGACGCACGCCCCAAACACTTCCGAAGTTTAAGACAAACGCCCCTATAAAGCATATTATTTCTTTTGAATTTTCCGCAAGCATCCCGACAGCACGTTCAACAATTGCCAAAAGTCTGATTTTCACAACTTTCTTTTTAACTTCCGTAATATTCATTTTCAATACCTCCGTTTTTTTGTTCAGTCAAAAGAGACGTAAGCAACCGTCAGCAAGGGCGCAGATCTCTTTTGCATACACTATACCACTTGAAACGCGAAAATTATGTCACAAGCTGTCGGAGATGAGTTTTCTTTTCCGAGCCTGACGAAAAATACGCTTACTATAAATTCAAAAAAATACATATTACCGTCTTTTATTGCTCAGGTATGAAAAAATAAATCCCGCCTATTGATTTTTTATACTTTTTGTATTATAATGAAGTAACGTGGCATATGTTGATCATTTGTCAAAGGAGATAGATATGAGCAAAGAAAAGATTATTTCCCTTTGGAACGAATATGAAATAATCAGCGAAGACGAAGACAAACAAGGTCAGATTTATAAAGTTTCAAAAAAAGTTTCGGGAAGCGATGTTACTCGTCTCATAAAAGTTATTTCCATTCCAAAAACCTCCACCGAAACAGAAATTTTAAAAAGCCAAGGTTTGAATAACGAAAACATTTCCGCTTATTACGAAACCGCAGTAAACAACCTTATTTCCCTTCTTGATATAAACCGTTCCTTAAATACCAAAAGTGAGATAGTTTCTGTTTTGGATTACAAAATACTTCCAAAAGCAGATAAAACAGGGTTTGACATTTTTATTATGTCAGACGATGGACTACCTCTCAGTTCATACATGGAGAAAAACACGCTTTCGGAAGAAAAAGTCATTAGCTTAGGGATTGATATGGCAGAAGCTCTTGAAAGCTGTCATCAAAGCAAAATTTGTCACGGCGACGTTACCATAGATAACATTTATGTCTCAAAAAGCGGGAAATTCAAGCTGGGCAACATTGGACTTGCAGCATTTTTGTCAATCAAAAAGGTTGCGTCTTCCGTTGCGGTGAATGTTGATTATGCCGCGCCGGAAGTTATAAAAGAAAACAAGCACACCCCTCGTTCCGATGTTTATTCTTTAGGCGTTGTTCTTTTCAGGTTATTAAACGGTACGGTGCCGTTTTTGCCCTCAAATAAAGCCATTACCGCTTTCGATCAAAAGAACGCTCTCCATCAAAAACTCGACGGTCAAGAAATTCCGCTGCCCAAGTGCAAAAACCGCGCTCTTTCAAATGCAATTTTAAAGGCTTGTTCATTCGACCCCAAGGATAGATATGCTTCTGCATCACTTTTAAAAAACGCCTTGAAAGAATGCCTGCCGCCCTCATCATCTTCGACAAAAAAAGAAAGTTCCGTTGTTCCCATTTATATAAACGGAGAAAAAGTATATAACACCGATTTCTCAAAAGGAAAAGAGTCTCGCGTTGCCGGTGCGGAGACGCCCACACCGTCCGTTGTTCATCAAGCTTCAATGGATGCCAAGCCTTCGTATCACACGCCACGTTCTCAAGACGACGGAGAAGAAAACGAGACACATAAAAAGAATAAAAAAATCTTTACCGTCATCATATTTATTATACTTATACTCACCGTTGCCACCGCTTTATACGGAATAATTAAAAGCATCGGAAACAACAACACGGGGGACAATTCCGAAGAATCGTCCGTGGAATCTTCCGAAGAATCGTCCGTGGAATCTTCCGAAGAATCGTCCGAAGAATCTTCCGAGGAATCGTCCGAAGAATCGTCCGAAGAATCGTCTGAGGAATCTTCCGAGGAATCTTCCGAGGAATCGTCCGAAGAATCGTCCGAAGAATCGTCTGAGGAATCTT
>CAZDVZ010000003.1:42543-51956 GCA_964509125.1 uncultured Oscillospiraceae bacterium
CCGAAGAATCGTCCGAAGAATCGTCCGAAGAATCGTCCGAATTTGATTTAAAAGAAGCCATTGATAATATTATAAGCTTTTTCAAAAAATAAAATATCACTCAGAAAGCAAAAAACCGTTGCGCCACCCGTAAAAGGGAACCGCAACGGTTTATTGTTTTACTTTAAATTTTTTTGTTCAACTTTTTCTTCTTACTCGTATTCTTTTTCACTTTGCTTTCATCGACCGGCTTCCCGCAAAGCCACACAACGATAATTATGATACCCACAATGGGAATAAGTGCAAGGAAAAGAAATTTCCCGCTTCGATTTACATCGTGAAGCCTTCTTACGGCAACAGCCAAAAACGGCGAGATCATAAGAAAAACAAAAACAAGGAAAAGATATTTTATTGCTTCAACGGAGGTGAGACCTGCAAAAAATCCCGCAAGAAAATCCAATGCCATTGTTAGCACGAGGAAGAAAGCCGTAAAAAGCCAAAATTCTTTTCTTGAGGCTTTGCCCTCGAAATTTGAATAATTATTTTTAACACAATTTACAAATGTTTCCATTTAAAAGCCTTTCCAAACCGCCAATTTAAATTGGATTGCAAACAAATTTTTCTTCTGCTCGAACTCTTAATTCTCCTGATTTAATTTCACAATCCAAATTGTTTACATTAATATTTCCGCCCTCAGACCAACATTTAACAAAAGCGTTTCCGCTGTAGTTTGAAACCTTCACATTATCAAATGTAATGTTTCCAAAATGAGCCGCTTTAATGAAAGGCTCATTTTCGCTTCCTTTTCTTACGGTGTAATTTACATTTTTAAGGGTGAGATCAAACAACACCTGACCGTCGCCGTATGCGTAAAGTCCGCTCATAATATCGGAAGCATTAATGTTTTCAAACGTGATATCGGTGGGAGGGTTCCCTCTCTGCCAGCTTTCGTTGCCGGAAAGGTTAAGATGCAAAAACCTGTCCGCGCCTTTTACGTTGCAGTTCCTTATAACAATGTTACCCGCAGGTTTAACAAGAGGCAGGTCATCGGAAACAAAGTTCGTGAAAAAGCAAAGCATATTATTTCTCGCAACACTTGACACGGTTGCACCCGAAACCTTTTCTTCCCATGTAAAGCCGCCGCGGAACTGATATTTGCATGGGCCGTAAACATTACAATTTTCAATAAGTATATCGCTGCCGCCAAACCTGAAAGCGCTGCAAGCAGAACTTATTTCGCAATTTCTGATAGACACATTGATGTTGTTAAAACCGGCAATAGCGTCATCCCCTGTAATAAGTTTGCAGTTTTCCATAAGAACATTAACGCAAGCTCTTGTATGAAGGGCGTCATGCCCGGCAAGAACGGTTAAATTTGAGAAAGATACGTTTTCCGATTGAAAAATAGCGTGCGCCCAGTTGCCCGTATTGGTGATGGTATAACCTTCAAACTTTACGTTTTTACAAAAATGCATATTTATACCATGAGGGCCTCTGTAATGTTCTTCGCCTTCAGGGTCAAATACGTTTTTTCCATTAATAACAGAGCCTTTTTCACCAATAACAGCAATATTTTCCGCAAAAGCGGCACGAATAATGCCATAGTTCCAATAGCTTCCCGCCGTGTACAAATGCGGCTTAAAACCGCCGCCGCGCTTGACCCATTCGTTTGGGAATACCCATCTCACCTTTGTTGCCTGTTCTTCCGGCAACGGCTCAACCGTATCCTCGTAAATATTTGTATAATCCTTAGGATCAGAGCTTCCTACGATTTTTGCATTTTCCAGCAAATGCAAGGTAACATTACTGCGAATGCGAATATCCCCGATAATAAATTCGCCTTCGGGAACACAAACCTCGCCGCCGCCTGCAAAAAAACACTTGTCAATAGCATTTTGAAAAGATTTTGTCTGAACCTCTTTCAAACCGGGAACAGCACCAAAATCCACAACTGAAACTGTCAGTTTACTCATACACTCCATCCTTTTATTTTATATTGATCTTTATGGAGTGATTATAACATACCCTTTCATTATTGTCAATGAAAAAAATTTTTTTAAATACAAAGAAGGATTTTAAAATTTTTTTGCGTATATAGTATATGAAAGAGTTTTGCAATCGAAAGGAGGGGTTTTGTGCGTATTCCGGAAGAAACGATTTCCGAGATCGTTGAAAGAACGGATATAGAAGATTATATATCAAGATATGTGCCGCTAAAACGTGCCGGATCGGTTTTAAGCGGGTCATGCCCATTCCACAGTGAGCGCACTCCCTCTTTTACGGTTTTTCCCGGCACAAGGTCGTATTACTGTTTTGGCTGCGGAGCAGGCGGAAATGTTGTCAGCTTCGCCATGGCGATAAACGGGCTTGATTATGTGGAAGCTCTCCGTCTTCTTGCGAAAGAAGCGGGCATACAGATACCGGAAAATGTTTCGGAAAACTCATTTAGTGTAAGAAAAAGCCGGATCTACGAGGCAAACAAAGAAGCCGCAAGGTTTTTTCATTCATGTCTCATGGACGAAACGGGAAAATCCGCAATGGATTATCTTAAAAACAGAGGGCTAAGTCAAACTACCGTAAGGCGGTTTGGCATAGGTTTTGCTCCCGATTCTTGGGGAGCGCTCGCCTCCCACCTTTCAAAAAAAGGGTTCACGGAAGAAGAGTTGGATGTGGCTTTCCTTTGCAAAAAAGGGAAAAACGGAAAGATGTATGACATTTTCCGAAACCGAATTGTTTTTCCTCTCATTTCCACCACCGGAGATGTTTTGGGATTTAGCGCAAGAAGGCTTAACGAGGCGGATGAACGAAAATACGTAAACACTTCCGACACACCGGTTTTCAAGAAAAGCAAATTTGTGTTTGCATTAAACATGGCGAAGGCGCACAGTGCTACAGAACTTATTATGTGCGAAGGATGCGTAGATGCCATAGCCCTTCATCAAGCGGGGTTTGACGGTGCTGTTGCCACTTTGGGCACGGCGATAACGCCGGAACAATCAAGAACTCTCGCTAAATACACAAAAAAAATATACCTTTGTTACGATTCTGACTCAGCGGGGCAAACCGCCGCGGAAAAAGGAATAAAGCTTTTAACTCAGCTTGGAATATCTTCAAAAATAGTAAAACTTCAAGGCGCAAAAGATCCTGACGAATACATAAAAAAATTTGGTGCCGAAGGTTTTAAACGTCTCCTCTCGTCCGCTGACGGAGAAATTGATTTTCTCATAAATAAAGCTATAGGAAGTATGGATATCTCCGTTTCCGAAAACAAGCTGAAAGCAATTTCCCAGATCTGTTCGCTCCTTGCGGGACTTGAAACATTAGCCGAAAGGGAGGTCTACTCTGCCCGTGCGGCGCAAATATTGGGAGTGAGCAAAGAAGCCATAGCAGAAGGTGTAGAAAAGCAACACCGCTCCATGGAGCGTAAAAAGAAAAAAGAATTTGAAAAAAAAGAAGTTATGAAATCCATGGGCGTTGGAGATAAAACCAACAAAGATAAGCTGACAATGCCCGGAGAAGCACTTTTGGAAGAAAGACTTTTGGGTATGCTTTTATGCCAAAGCGATCTGTACAAATTTGCCGACGGAAGGGTTTCGGAAAACTTGTTCTTCACCGAATTTGGTAAAAAAGTGTTTTCTGTTTTCAAAAATGATTTTGAAGCGGAAAAAGAGCCGGTACTTTCCAACGAGGCTTTAAACGCGGAAGAAACGTCCGCCGTCGCAAAAATGGTGGCAATGCGGCAATCCTCGGGAGAAAACACAAAAGAAGCGTTGCTAAAACTCATTGATGCCTTGGAACGCAAAAGAATGCAAAGCGACGCAGATGAAGCGCTTTCGGATGCCGACACAGATGCACGAGGCGAGGAGCTGAAAAAATATATTGCCTCACTAAAAAAGAAATAAAAAAAATTGATTATAAACCGAATTTTCGCCGTAAAATATAGGGAGAAAAGGAGAAACAAAATGACAGAAGAAAAAAAGAATGTCTTGCAAAGCTTAATTGAATCCTGCAAACCAAAAGGAACAGTAAGCTCAAGCGATGTTCTTGACGCCATCGATGGATTTGACTGTTCCATCGAAGACTTAGAAGCCGCTTGCGATCTGTTGGATTCCAACGGAATTGAGATCACAAGTGATTTTGACCCCGCTTTGGCAGAACTTCAAAACGGTTTTGCAGAAGAAGAAATAAGCGAAGACGACAGCGAAGACGTCGATGTGCTTTTGGCGCAGGAAGGGCTTGCCATTGACGACCCCGTAAGAATGTATTTGAAAGAAATAGGAAAAGTTCCGCTTCTTTCCGCAGACAAAGAATTGGAGCTTGCCAGCCGTATGGCGGCAGGTGACCAAAAAGCAAAGGATCAGCTTGTGGAAGCAAACCTTCGTCTTGTTGTAAGCATCGCCAAAAAGTATATCAACAGAGGAATGTTTTTCCTTGACCTTATCCAAGAGGGTAACTTAGGACTTATGAAAGCCGTTGAGAAATTTGATTACGGCAAGGGATACAAATTTTCAACATACGCCACGTGGTGGGTAAGACAAGCAATAACAAGAGCTATTGCAGATCAAGCGAGAACTATAAGGATCCCCGTTCATATGGTGGAGACGATTAACAAAGTTCTCCGCGCTTCAAGACAGCTTCTTCAAAAGTTGGGCAGAGAGCCTACCAGCGAAGAAATTGCAAAAGAAGTTAACCTTTCTCCCGAACGTGTGAGAGAAATTTTAAAGATCTCCCAAGAGCCCGTTTCTTTGGAAATGCCCATAGGCGAAGAAGAAGACAGCCATTTGGGTGACTTCATTGCAGACGAAAACACCCCTTCTCCCGCAGAGGCGGCATCTTATGTAATGCTTCATAAAGCGCTTTTTGATGTTCTCAAAACCCTCACGCCAAGAGAAGAGAGCGTTTTAAAGCTTCGTTTCGGACTTGTTGACGGAAAACAGCGTACACTTGAAGAGGTGGGCAAGCAGTTTAAGATCACTCGTGAGCGTATCCGTCAGATAGAAGCGAAGGCATTGAGAAAGCTCCGACACCCTGCAAGGAGCAGAAAACTCAAAGACTTTATGGAATAATCAACGAAGGGAAAAATATTATGCAAAATCAGCTTAAAGGCATTTTAGACGCCGCAAAAGAAAAAATTTCCGCCGTAACTTCCACAGAATCTCTCGAAGCTTTAAGAGTGGAATTTTTAGGCAAAAAAGGAGCACTCACCGCCATTTTGAGACAAATGGGCTCGCTCTCCGCGGAGGAAAGGCCGGTTGTGGGAGCATTGGCAAACACGGTAAGAGGCGAGATCGAAGAACTCATTAAAGAAAAAGCATCTGCTCTGAAGCAGACAGAGCTTTTGTCAAAATTAGAAAAAGAAAAGATAGACATTACACTTCCCGGCCGATCCGTTTCTTTGGGAACGCTTCATCCGTTGGCACAAGTAGAACGTGATCTTTCGGAAATATTTGTTTCAATGGGATTCAGCATTGCGGAAGGTCCTGAGATAGAAAAAACATATTACAATTTTGATGCTCTCAACGCTCCTGCCGACCATCCGTCAAGAGAGCCTTCGGATACATTTTACATTGGAGAGGATATCCTTCTCCGCACACAAACATCTCCCGTTCAGGTAAGAACTATGGAGCACAAAAAACCGCCTATCAGAGTTATTTCACCCGGCCGTGTTTACAGATGCGACGCCGTTGACGGTACCCACTCCCCCATGTTCCACCAGCTTGAAGGACTTGTAGTTGATAAAAATATCACCATGGGTGATTTAAAGGGCACCTTGGATAAATTTGCAAAAATTTATTTTGGTGAAAACACCTCCACCCGCTTCCGTCCCCACAACTTCCCGTTTACCGAGCCTTCTGCCGAAGTTGACGTAAGCTGCTTCATGTGTGGCGGAAAAGGATGCAGGCTTTGCAAAGGCGAAGGCTGGATCGAAATCTTGGGCGCAGGTATGGTGCATCCCAACGTGCTCTCCTCCTGTGACATAGATCCCGATGTTTATTCAGGATTTGCGTTCGGCATGGGACTTGAACGTATTGTCATGATAAAATACGGCATCGAAGATATGCGTTATCTCTACGAAAACGATGTCAGATTTTTGAAACAGTTCTAACAAGGGAGGGGAAAAACATATTATGATCATATCATTAAATTGGCTTAAAGACTATGTTGATGTTAACGAAACACCAAAAGAATTCAGCGAAAAGCTCACCATGAGCGGAACAAAAGTTGAAGGCTTTGAAATTTTGGGCGAAGATATCCAAAACGTAGTGGTAGGTAAAGTTTTATCCATTACGAAGCATACCAACTCCGATCATATGTGGATCTGCCGGATCGATATAGGAGAAGAAGCTCCTGTTCAGATCGTTACGGGTGCACAAAACGTAAAAGAAGGCGACTTTGTTCCCGTTGCAAAGCACGAAAGCCTCCTTCCCGGCGGTGTTAAGATAAAATCGGGAAAATTGAGAGGCGAGGTAAGTAACGGAATGCTTTGTTCCATTGCGGAACTTAATCTCACTACCCATGATTGTCCCGAAGCAATTGAAGACGGGATTTACATTTTAGACGATTCTCATGCACCGGGTACAGACATAAAAGAAGCACTCATGCTAAATGATACAGCGGTTGAGCTTGAACTCACCTTCAACCGTCCCGACTGTCTTGCCCTTACATCTGTTGCAAGAGAAAGTGCTGCCGCAATCAAAACAGAATTTAAAGCTCCCAAAATGTATGTTCCTCCAAAGGGCGACGAAATTAACGATTATATTTCCGTAAAGGTAGAAAATCCCACACTTTGCCCCAGATACACTGCGGCGGTTGTTAAAAACGTAAAGATAGGGCCTTCGCCCCTTTGGATGAGAAGACGTCTCAGAACAGCAGGCGTTAGACCTATAAACAATATTGTTGACATTACAAACTATGTAATGCTTGAATACGGACAGCCAATGCACGCTTTTGATTATTCTTTCCTCAAAAGCAAACAGATCATTGTAAGAAATGCCACAGAGGGCGAAAAGATAATTACTCTTGACAGCACCGCACATGATCTTTCGACAGAAATGCTTTGCATTGCAGACGGCGAAAAACCCGTTGCACTTGCAGGTATTATGGGGGGAGAAAACAGTGAGATCACCAACGAAACAGTTACCGTCGTGTTCGAATCCGCAAATTTTGACCGTTCGTCCATCCGTCGCACAGCTCGTACTTTGGGGATGAGAACAGAAAGCTCAAATAAATTTGAAAAAGGACTTCCGGCATATAACACATATCCCGCACTTATGAGGGCGTTGGAGCTTACTGAAATGTTAGGAGCAGGCGAAGTTGTTTCAGGCGTCATCGATGTTTTGAATACAGACATCGGAGAGAGAAGGATCCCATTTAATATTGATAGAATAAACTCACTTATAGGCATAAACATTACAGCAGAAGAAGCCGCAGAGCTTTTAAAACCGTTAGACCTTATTGTTGACGGAAAAGAGCTTATCGTTCCACCTTATCGTTACGATATAGAAAAGACAGCAGACATTACAGAGGAGATAGCAAGGCTTTATGGCTTTGATAACATCCCCGCTACACAGTTTAGCGGAAGCATTGAAGATGGCGGTTATACTCCCAAACAAAAATTCCGCTTAGATGCAGAGAACAGAGCCTTAGCGATGGGATTTTGCCAAGTTTACACTTACTCTTTCATATCTCCCAAAGAATATGAAAAACTGTGTCTTGACAGCGCAAGCGCAGAAAACAGCATAAAACTCATCAATCCCTTGGGCGAAGAAAACTCCATAATGCGAATAACCGCCCTTGGATCCGTCCTCGATGTACTTGCATACAACGCAAACAGAAAAGCAGAAAATATTATGCTTTTTGAAAACGCAACCGTTTATGAGCCGTCCGAAGACGGGATGTCAAAAGAAAGAAAGCAGCTCATTTTGTCGTTCAGCAAATGCGCAGGCTACGATTTCTACACCATGAAAGGGTTTGTGGAAAGTATGTTTGCAGCGCTTCGTGTTGATATTAAGGGCGTTTATGCTTCGGCTCATCCGTCCTTCCATCCCGGCAGACAGGCAAGCATCAATATCGGTGACAAGGTTGCCGCTACATTTGGGCAAATAAATCCTGTGGTTGCAGAAAATTTCTCACTGCCTATAGATACTTATGCTGCAATAATTGAGCTTGACCATCTGTTCAAAGTAAGAAACGTAGAAAAGACGTTTAAAAAATTGCCTGCGTTCCCTGCCATTGAACGTGACCTTGCGCTTATTGCCAATGACGAAACGGAATGTGGCACAATTATTTCTGCTATTGAAAAATTCTCTCCAAAAACCTTAGAAAGCGTCAAGTTGTTTGACGTATACAAGGGAAAAGGCGTTGATGAAGGGAAAAAGAGTCTCGCGTTCAGGCTCACATTCAGACATCCGGAAAAGACGTTGAGCGATGAAGACGCAGATAAAGCCATCGAAAAGATTTTAAAGAAACTCGATGAAGATTTGGGCATAACGCTCAGACGATAAATTGCCGGACTTCCACGGAGGTAAAAAACATGGCACAACAAAATACCATAATAATTTCAAAAAAGACAGCTTCCGATTACATCAGAGAATCAGAAGCCGATAAAAGAACGATCGAAGTTTTAAAAAAGGTTTTTGACGCCCTTGTTGCAAAAGGATGTTATGACCCTATCAACCAACTTTTGGGATATATCCTTTCAGAAGACCCTACTTATATTACAAGCTTGAACAATGCTCGTTCCTTGATAACTTCAGTAGAAAGAGATGATATTATCCGAGTACTGCTAAAAGAGTTTTTGAAAGCCAAAGTAGCAGACGAATCAAAATAAAAATTTGAAAAGGAAGGTACTGTTTTATGTCAGGAGCCGCGAAGAAAGATGAACCCATGAAGGTTTTGATGTATAAAGGCAAACCCCTTGTGAGACAGGGAAACTTTCTGTTTTATGGGTTTCCAAACGATAAAGCCATTTTGTTTTTAAATATTGTGGAATCGGAAAAGGTTGGAGACATTTCTGTTGCCACAAAAGTTTTGGTACAGATCCAAAAAACCGATGACAGCCTCAGCTTCAACGAAAAAGTCATTAAACAATGTGAAAAGAAATCATTTTATGATGCTTTAGACATCGGAATGGTTTGGCTTGAACGTGAGCTGAGATAAAACCATGGATAAGTTTAAAAATAATAAGCTACCTGTAACAAGATGTGAAAGTTGTGAGTTTTATGACTACGACGAGGATAGCGATACATATTGTTGCACCGTCGGGCTTGATCAGGACGAATTTGAAAAATTCGTACTTCATACAGATTTTAACTGTCGTTATTATAGGTTTTATGACGAGTATGCTACTGTCCGCAAACAAAATTAACACGACCAAATTTGGTGTAAAAAAAGTCGTGACCGCAAAAAGAGAAAGTTATTATTCTTTTATTTCT
>CAZDVZ010000003.1:52056-63466 GCA_964509125.1 uncultured Oscillospiraceae bacterium
TGGTGTAAAAAAAGTCGTGACCGCAAAAAGAGAAAGTTATTATTCTTTTATTTCTCAAACTTGTTGCGGATTTAATTCCACATATTAATGTATGAAAAAAGCCGAAAGGCTTTTTTCTATTTATATTCTCTTTTGCTTTGAAAAAACATCCCCTCTCGACGTACCAATGTACGCCTTCGGGGTCTGTTTTTCCAATCACAACATTTTTTCCTACCAAATTTTTACACTTCGGGTGTTGCGTGGGTAAAAATTCGGGTGTAAAAAAGCCGCGACCGCAAAAAGAGAAAGCTATTATTCTTTTATTTCTCAAACTTGTTGCGGATTTAATTCCACATATTAATGTATGAAAAAAGCCGAAAGGCTTTTTTCTATTTATATTCTCTTTTGCTTTGAAAAAACATCCCCTCTCGACGTACCAATGTACGCCTTCGGGGTCTGTTTTTCCAATCACAACATTTTTTCCTACCAAATTTTCAAAAGGTACTTGTGTGGTGTAAAAAAAGTCGTGACCGCAAAAAGAGAAAAGTTTTCAACTTTTCACTTATGCAAGGCTTGCGACTGCATATCATCAAAGCGGAACGCTTTGTATAAGTGAAAAGTCAAAGACTTTTCACCAACGCCAGTGGTACGTTTATCACTTTTTGACCGCTTGTATCGTTTTTCATAGAGGTAATAATGGATATTTTGGGTGCATAGCGTTTTCTGTACTCGGCTAATGAACGTGCTTTCATGTTCTTTTCTGACTTCACCTCTATTGGTACAATTTCATCACCCATTTGTAAAACAAAATCTACCTCGGCAGTGTTTCCGCTTGCCCAATAATACACGTCAGTATTACCGTCTTTCAAAAGCTGACAAAGCACGTAATTTTCCGTAAGTGACCCTTTAAACTCTTTGTACGTGGGCGTGGCATCTAAAACCACTTGATGTGGCAATTTTGAAAGCTTGCGCAATATCCCCACGTCTGCCATATACAGCTTAAATGCAGTATCGTCCGCATACGCCGATAATGGCATAAAGGGTTTTTCTATTCTTCGTACCTTATATACAAGTCCTGCAGATATAAGCCATTCAAGTGCATCTTCCAAGTCTTTCGACCGCCACCCTTTTTTTACGTGGCTGAAAATAAATTTTGTGTTTTCTTTTGCAAGCTGTTCGGGTATAGAACGCCATATTGCAGAAAGCTTTGGAAAATCCTTTGCGGGTGCGTGTTTTGCAAAATCCAACTCATAGCTGTTAATAATGTTTTGAAGTATTCTGTCAACTTCTTCTATGCTGTTTGTCTTTCGCCATGCAGAAACCACCTCCGGCATACCGCCTGTTATATAATATTGCCTTAAATATGTGGATAACTTGTCACCTATAAGGTCAGAAACCTTGTCGCCAAATTTAAAATTCTCAACAAACTCTCCCAATGATTCAGATGCGTTGGCGTGCAAAAATTCTGAAAAGCTCATGGGATAAAGGGTGAGAAAATCCACCTTCCCCACAGGAAAAGACAACTGTTTTCTTAATGCAATCCCAAGCAAAGAGCCTGCACACGCAACGTGATATTCACTTGCGTTTTCGCAAAAATACTTCATTGCGGTCAACGCCCTGCCGCATTCTTGTATCTCGTCAAAAATAATAAGGGTGGTTTTGGAATTTATGGCTTTTCCGTGAAATAACTCAAGCTCAAAAATAATCCGCTTTACGTCAAAATCATTTTCAAAAACAGATGCCAATGCGCTTGTTTCTTCAAAATTAAAATACGCAACGCTTTCATAATATTGGTTGCCAAATTCTTTAAGCAAATATGTCTTTCCGCATTGCCGTACACCTTTTAAAATCAACGGCTTGCGGTTTTCTTTTTCTTTCCATTTTATCAATTCACGTGTAAGAGAACGATACATTGCGCCACCTCACTGCATTTTATATATCTTTTTTGCATATATCTTATGCAAAATCCGCACTTATTATACACTATTGAATTAAAAATGTCAAGTGAAAAGCCCAGTGAAAAGTTGAAAACTTTTCACAATGATATCCGTTTCTCACGAAATGGATGATATCCATCTTCGTTGGATTAAGGTATGCTTTTTCGCCATGCTCAAAAACAATTTGTTTTAAATAAGATAAAGAGAGTTTCGATTTTTACCCGAAACTCTCTTTTGATTATATTATAAAAAACACTTTTTGACCGCAGGGAAAAAAGTTTCCTTAATTAGCACGAAGTGCGACATCATTCATCATACGGCGAAGCTGTGCATCACTTTTGCCGAAAGGCAAATGCATAGCTGTTAAAAGCACTGCTTTTCAAGGTGAAGCTACCGATTATTTTATTTTGCATTTTATACGTATGCCCAAAAGATAAATGCGCACGATAGCTTGATAAAATTTGCTTTATTTCTTCTATTTCAATTACACCGTAGTAAAACAAATACATTAATTCTTTCAAATTCTTCTTATATCTCTTTTTGCTTTGCTGACGAACCTTTAAAATAACCTTTCCACTGTCAGCAAGATAGATATGCCATCCAAGATAATCCACCCCATTTTTTATTGGAAAAACTTGGGTTTTGTGATTAAAATCAATTTTTAAATCATCGTTCAAATGCTTTTTCAAGGTAGACAAACACCGAGATAAGCATTCTTTGTCCCGGTGGATTAAAACACAATCATCCATATAACGCGAATAAAACTTAATACCTAATTGCTCTTTGATAATTCTGTCAAAAGAGTCAAGATAAAAAACGGCAAACCATTGACTCGTTTGGTTTCCCATAGGTAAGCCTTTTCCGTTTTCCGTCTCAAAACTGTCTATTATCTTGTATAAAAGCCACAAAACATCTTTGTCTGAAATTACACTTTCCAGCTTAGATTTTAAAACCCGATGGTCTATACTGTCAAAAAATTTCTTTATATCGCACTTTAAAAAATACCCCTCTGTGCCAAACCTTCGATAGTGTTTATTCAAAAACGCTTTAATGCGTTTAAGTGCAAAATGAGTTCCCTTGCCCTTCCTGCAAGCAGAATTGTCATATATCAATCTTTTTTCCAGCACGCAAGATAAAACCTCGTCACACAAGCAATGTTGAACCACCCTGTCTACATAGTGAAGTGCATGAATTTTTCTTTCTTTGGGATCGTGAACGTAGAAGCTGTAATATCCACTCATTTCATATGTTTTATTTTTTATCGAATCAGACAGCATAGTTAAGTTTTCCGATAAATTCAACTCATAGTTTATAACTTCTTTTGTGTTTCTTTTTCCTAAACGAGCAACCTTATGTGCTTTATATAAATTTTGAAAATTCCATATTTTCTCAAATTCAGTCATAACTCTTTTCGGTGGGGAAAGATAAAACCGTGCACATTTTTATCTTTCCTTATGAAAATAAAATCACTCCCTCTAAATATAAATTATACATTATTTTTAAGGTAGAAACGTTATTATCAGCCACCGACATATGTTTCCCCAAAATTTCTTTTGAGGGGGAATCCGATTCCTTTACTCCAAGTACCGATATACATCACCTGACGTATATTTCTCACGTTGAGGAGTAATGCAGGCCGCACGGCGTTGTCATTGTTGTTAACATTGTTACCGTTTGTATTGATGTTACCATTGTTATTGACGTTTGAAGCGTTATTCTGATTATTGCCAGGGGAACGAAGCCACCACCAACAAGAAAAATTTTTAACCGAATCCCCGAATTATGCCCCGTCGGGCGATAATCTCTTTCTGTCACTATTCATCCATGCACCAAGCAGATTTTGAGCTTCCGTGCCAAGCTTTGATATTTGCTCAAACTGCTTTTGTAAAATGCACCCTTGTTCCATAGCAAGCATGGAAAAATAGCATAAAATTTTGATATCTGTCATTGCTTTTCTTTGAAAATTTAATCTTTCGGCTATAGAATTTAAATCTCCCTTCGAAACAAAAACATCGTTTGCTCTGTATAAATTTTCAATTATACTTAAAGCCAAATTTTGTAGTCTGCTTACAAACGTATATCTAAAGTGCTTTGGGGATTTTTGAGTTATAGTCATAATATAACTGCATAAATCCTTTGACTTTATAATAACTGTAAGCTCGCTCTGCCTTTTTTGCATTGTGTTTCCTCAAAATTTTTTAAAGTTAGTTTTAGTAAACATCCCCCTCTGTCCCTTTCGGGACATCTCCCCCTAAAGGGGGAGACTGATTTG
This sequence comes from uncultured Oscillospiraceae bacterium, assembly GCA_964509125.1. Lineage (GTDB taxonomy): Bacteria > Bacillota > Clostridia > Oscillospirales > CAG-382 > SIG653. The sequence continues at coordinate 56,245 of CAZDVZ010000003.1, forward strand.
CGCACTGCGTGCGCTTGTGGAAGATTTACGATTAGATGATTTAAGAGTCCAGACTTATCCACAAAGCAGGCCGCACGGCGAAGTCATCGTCGTAAACATAGCTACCGTATGTAATGATGCTACCAATGTAATCGACGTCCGAAGCGTCACTCAGATAATAGCCAGGGGAACGAAGCCACCACCAACAGTATCCGGAGGAAGAGGTCCACACACCTTGCGCCGTTGCATACGCTGTTGATTTACACTGTCTTGCTGCATTGCTTGCGAAGTATTTATTTGCTTCCGTTATGCTAAGTAAAAATACGTTGTCACTTGTATTATTACCGGGGTCTGTGCTATAATCCGGGTTTGCATCTGCTGTAACTGTGGTTTTTATTATTTTGTTTTTATCTGCACTGCTAAAGGCCGTATTATAAAAATTACTGTTCAGCCATGTTCTAAGTGTACAAGTTTCCCAAGTTACGTCTGTATACGTCTCATTATACGCCTTACAATCAAGGGCATATTTACTTATAATAAGCGCTTTGCCGTTTTGAACGTCAAGGACTTGCCACTCTATTGCCTCTTTGCCATTGCTTGTATTATTATCTTGTTCATACGCACCAAAAGTGATTATATCACCTACGTTTACAGAGGTTATTACGCTTGAAGATGATTCTGTAACAGTAACCGTAAAGCTTGCAGTCTTTCCGCTATATGTTACGATAATTGTTTTTGTACCCGCACTTGTAAGACTTGTGGGTGAGCAGGTAAAGCCGCTTGAAATAGTTCCTGTTGTACCGTTGTTATACGTTGCGGTAAGTGTTAACCCTGACGTATTAAGTGTATCACCAACAAAATAATTTAACTTTGTAGGCTTTGATTTAACAGAAACAGAAGAAACCTCAACTTTTTTAACCGTTACGGTAAACGTATCTGTTTTGCCGCCATAAGTTACGGTTATTGTTTGAGTACCCGCACTTGTAAGACTTGTGGGTGAGCAGGTAAAGCCGCTTGAAATAGTTCCTGTTGTACCGTTGTTATACGTTGCGGTAAGTGTTAACCCTGACGTATCAAGTGTATCACCCACATAGTAGCTTGTTTTTGTGGGTTTTGTTGTTGCCTTTATTTTTTCAAGAGTTACATCCGAATCTACAGATGCGTCTTCCGTATCGGAAGCTTCTTCTGAGGTATCGGAAGCTTCTTCTGAAACGCTGCCACTTGTTTCATTTGATGTGTCACCAATGGCAGAAACGTCGCTTGTCCCACCACTTGTATGGCTGTCTCCGCCGCTTTCACCACCGCCGACGAAACCGCTTTCCACGTTGATTTCGCTGTTTTCACCCTCTCCACCATTTTCACATTTTGTAAGGGCAAAAAGAAGCACGGCAACAATGACAGCCAAAAGCAAAAGTATTATTACTATAGGTGTTTTCTTTTTCTTTTTCTTTTCCTTTTCTTGTTTTTGTTGCGAATCTTGTTTGTTTTCCTTTTTAGGCTCTGATTTTGGCGCGGGATTTACATTTGACCTTGCACCGCCGTTTCGCACCGCAGGCTCAAAAGTTTTTTTAGGCTCTAAAGGCGTGGTTTTGTCGGGCAAGGGTGTGGTTTCGTCAAGATGAGCAGACGTATCACTTTTTGTGTTACCGCCACCGAAAGTATTTGCCGCCATTGCAGGCTCTAAAGTTTCAACAGATGTTTCTTCCACCACGGGCACAAAAGCGGGTGCTTTACCAAGGGCAACTTTTGCCTCTTCCAATGCGTCGTAAAATTCCTCTGCGGTTTGGTATCTGTCCGCAGGGTTATGTGAACAGGCTTTTAACACAATTTTTTTCAGTCTGTCACTACCGTTTACAGGTGCGGGGACTGTTTCGCCGCTTAAACGTCGCTCCATGGCCTCTGCATTTACCGTAGGTGTGGGAATATTAGGCGGAAGTGGTACAAAAGGCAATCTTCTTTCGTTCAAAAGCCAATAAAGCACCAAACCCAATGAATATATATCCGCCGTAGTGTTATATGCATGCCCCGAATATACCTCAGGGGGTATGTAAGAATACGTACCTATTTTGGTGGCTCTTGTGGTATGGTCCATAACACGTGCAATACCAAAATCGCCCAGCTTAAAGTCGCCAAACTCGTTTACAAATATGTTTTGTGGTTTTATGTCACGGTGTACAATATTTCTTTTTGCACAAAGCCGTAAGGCGCGGCAAATATCAAGCCCCACTTTTACAATCTCTTTTTCAGACATCATATGGGCGCTTCTATAATCAAGCAAGGTTTCCAAAAGCTCCATACGTATAAGGATAGTATAACCTTGCCCGCCCTCTTTTTCTTTTATAGAGTGGTCTTCATAGCTTACAATATTGGTGTTTCCGCGAAAGCTCGCCATAAGCTCAAACTCTGAAACAATAGAATTTACCTGCTCTTTAAAGATAGACGTTATTCCCTCTTGGTCAACGCCCTCTTTAAGATACTGTTGATATTCTTCAGGACTTGAAGGAACGCTTATCACCTTTAATGCAGAATAAAACTCCCTATTACCGCCGTCAATTTTCCGTATTTTATATACCTTACTAAACCCACCGGAGCCGAGCAGTCCTACCGTCTCCCAACCGGGCAAAAACATTGGATATTCCATACACCACCTCAACGAAAATATTTTACTATGCCTTAACTAATCGTATTTTTACAAACTATACTTTAACAAAAGACATTATACACCATTTACTTATATATTTCAACATTTTTTTGTGTTTTTTTGCATTTTTTTAAAAAAATTTCAAATTTATCATTTGGTTATGATCGCAGTGACGAAACGCATTTTTAAGCCCTAATGCTTTTATAATCAAAAACAGACTCAAAAACCATTTTTTCATTACTTGTAGGGTGTACCAACTCTAAACGGTGACAATGGAGCATATGCCTTTCGCCTCCGTTTCCGTACAGATCGTCACCAACGATGGGAAAACCCAAATGCGCCATATGGACACGAAGCTGATGGGTACGCCCTGTATGCGGTATTAGCCTGACAAGGGAAACCGTTTTATGGTTTTCCAAAGTAAAAGTATTTATAACCTCGCCTTCGGTGAAAGAAAATTCACCCTCCGAGTCGTTTTCATCGCAAATGCAACGCTCAATTACGGATGCATTTTTTCTTTTCATAAACGCCTTTAATGAAAAATTTTGAGGCGGCACGCCTTCCACCAACGCCAAATATTCTTTTCCTATTTTCCTCTCCCTCATTTGTTCGGACAACAAAGCGGCAGAACGTCTGTTTTTCGCCACGAGAACAAGCCCGCTTGTATTTCTGTCAAGACGGTTTACGGCACGCATAACAAACTTGGTTTCCCTGTAACGATACGCCAAAGCGTTTGCCAAAGTATCCTCGTAATGTCCGTGTGAAGGATGAACAGGCATAAAAGGCGGTTTGTTTACAACAACCAGCTCCCCATCTTCGAAAACAATATCTACAGGGATGCTCACAGGTGAAATATTTTCAGAGCTTTCTTCATCTTCCAGATCAACAAAAACAACATCGTCTTTTTTCAACACGTGCCTTACGGTCACTCTTTCGCCGTTAACTCTTAGCCCTTGTTTCCGCTTCAAGGACGAAACAAGTGCCCTTGAAAGACGAAGACCGTTTTTCAAATATGTACGAAGTAAAACCCCGTCAAAATCTGCACAGACAGTATATTCCACGCCCGACACCCACCTTTCAAGAAGATTATACATTTTTTTTGATATTTTTTCAAGATTTATATTCAAAAAAATATAGAATATTTCAATTTTAATGTAGTATAATTTTGCAAAAAGGGGGACGAAACATGAAATATGATTTTATAAACTCGCCGTTCAGATTTAAAACAGGATCTGAAAAATGGCGTGATATGGAAAATGACTTGGAAAAAAGAGGAGAAAAGCTGTCTCCCGACGTAATACCTTTTTCTGTTGCGGACATGGAATTTCTCACTCCGCCGGAGATAAGAAAAGGGTTGAAACACTTTTTGGACGGTAGCATTTTAGGGTATACCTGCGCAACACCCGAATATAAAAAAATTGTTTGTAATTATATGGAAAGAAAGCACGGTTATCTCGCATCAGAAGATGAAATTGTAGAAACCCGAGGTGTAGTTGAAGGCGTTTTTTCTGCCGTTAGAGCATTCTCCAAAGAAGGCGACGGCATTATAATGCTTACTCCCGTATATTATCCTCTTTACAGAGCAATAGAATTTAACAACAGGAGGCTGTTGGATTGCCCCCTCATACCCACAAAAGATGGTTACAGAATTAATTTTGATCTTTTTGAAGAGTTGGCGAAAGATGCGACATTATTTATACTTTGCAGTCCGCACAATCCAACGGGGCGGGTATGGAAAAAAGATGAACTTATACGGCTTGGCGAAATTTGTCTTGAAAACAATGTTTTTGTTCTTTCCGACGAGATACATATGGATATAACCATGCGCGGGAACAAACACAATATGTTTTGTTCTTTGGGAACAGATTTTGCCAAAAATTCTATCGTTTTTACGTCTCCCAGCAAAAGCTTTAATCTTGCAGGACTTCAAACCTCAAACGCTTTTGTAAAAAATGTGGAAAAACGGAACGATTTTCTCAAAGCGCTTCAAAATTCATTTGCATTTAACGAATGTGGAATTTTAGGTTATAAAGCTTGTGAAATTGCATACAAACAATGTGATGGATGGCTAAAAGAAGCTTTAAAGGTAATTGAAACTAACAAAAAAATTATCGAAAGTTACATCAAAGAAGAACTTCCCCAAGTTTCGGTCATGCCATTGGAAGGAACTTATTTAATGTGGCTGGATCTGAGAAAAACCGGTTTTTCTCATGACGAGCTTGAAAAACGGATGAAGCGCAACTATCTATATTTTGACGAAGGATACATATTCGGTGACGAAGGGAAAGGCTTTGAAAGATGGAACATTGCCTGTCCTACAAAATACATCGAAGCCGCCCTTCCGCGTTTTAAAAACGCACTTAAATAATTTGTTTTTGGGATTGATATGGTAAAATATCACTTTTTTTAAAAAGCTATTGACAAAAATGGACAAATAGTTTAAAATGTAATTGTAGAACCATGTGTAACTGTATATTTATAAAATAAACGAGGTGTCAATACATGAAAAAGATCATCGTCTTTCTTTTGACTTTGTCTTTGCTTTTGGCAACATCGGTGTCCATTTCGGCTGAAACCGCAGCTTCGGATGTTACCATAAGCTATAATTCAAACGACGCAAAGCTGTCAAGTGATTTTGTTGTTACCGTTTCGGTTGCAAACAACCAAACCGAAAATTTTTACGGCGGCGAGTTTGTATTGTCGTACGATAATACAAAGTTGGAACTTTCTTCCGTAGTTACGGACTTTTCCGATGTTTGTCCGTGGGAGATAGAGGTTCTTTATTCAACGGAAAACAGTAAATATATCACTGCGTTTGCCGATCTTTCGTCTGTGAGCAGTTCCAACGTGGCTGACTGTGGTGTTAAACCCGGAGACACAATTGATTTTCAAATCACTTTTAAGGCTATTGATGGCGGTGATGCGGCAGTTTCAGTTTCCGATGTTATATTTTTAAAGGGCGAATTTTTGTCCGATATTGATCTTGAAGGCGTCGAAACCACAATAAGCGTTGCTTATCCCGCGAAAATAAGCACAGTATCACTTGTTGTTGGGTCGGGCATAAAGCTTTCTTTCTCCGCACTTATCCCCGATGAGTACAAGGGCGCTCAGATCTGCTTTACGCAGCCTTACACAAACGGTTCTGCCGAAATTGCTCCAATCACATATGCAGAAGGCACTTTAACCGGCTCCACGGGAAATCTTAACGGCGAGGTCGTTCCCAAATACGATTTTATTGCCGAAGTTAACCCCGACAGACTTAACGATGCAGTTTTTGCATACCTCATATATGACGGAGTTGTTATTTCCAAAACGATAAACTACAGCGTTATCAACTATTGTAACTATATGTACCAATACGCCGGTTTGATTTTCTCCGGTGAACAGTACACATCTCTCATGACGCTTCTTGACGACTTACTCGTTTACGGTGCAGCGGCACAAGCGTACACAGGCTACAACGCCGATGCTCCCGTAACAGATTTTGTTTTATCCACACACACACTTGCACCTTCGGAATTTGTTCCCGTTACCGAGTCCGACTTAAAATCGATTAAAACCGACGTTACAAACCTTAGGTTTTCAACCATCGGACTTTCTCTTGGAAGCAACTTCTGGCTTGCATATAAGGTGAAAGCCACATCTATAGAAAACGCAAAAATTAAAGTCAGCGTTAACACAGGCGACAGCAAGTATTATTATTACTTAGAGCCCGATTTCCTCGTTCCGACCGAGAACGAAGGCGAGTATTATCTCAATTTAAAACCCGTTGCAAAAGGAGTTGACTATGTTTATACCGCAACTCTCTACGATGAAAACGGAAACGAATGTCACGCAGTTTCATACAGTGTAAAATCTTATGTGTATGAAAAGCAAAACGATACTACAGAATTGGGAACTCTTGTAAGATCACTTTATAATTATGGAAAATCTATGGCGGATTATGCCGCTTTTACAGAATAGGAGAAAAACCATGGATAAAAAGAAACTTTACGAAGAAGCAAAAATTGAAGTAATCAAATTTGAATGCAAAGACATTCTTACAACAAGCGACGTTATTGATCCGGACGGCGAATTGGTTTCCTCCGATCAAGGCGGAAATGGCGGAGGAGATATAGTGCTTCCTCCCATTGAACTCTAAAAAAAGTGATGTAAAAAAAGCCGTGACCGCAAAAAGAGAAAATTTTCCTTCGACGCAATAATATAAAATTTTCACTCTTTAATTAATCGTCACCATACACAAGTTCGCTTTTTAAGGTAATCGGATGTGTTTTTCACATCCGATACTTTTTTTTATTCTCTTTTTGCTATGAACAAATTTCCCCTCTCGACGTACTAAGGTACGCCTTCGGGGGCCATTTGTCCATTCACAACATTTTTTCCTATCACTTTTCCGGCGGTACTTATGTGATGTAAAAAAAGCCGTGACCGCAAAAAGAGAAAATTTTATTTTGACGCAATAATATAAAATTTTCTTCTTTAATTAATCGTCACCATACACAAGTTTGCTTTTTAAGGTAATCGGATGTGTTTTTCACATCCGATACTTTTTTTATTCTCTTTTTGCTATGAACAAATTTCCCCTCTCGACGTACTAAGGTA
>CAZDVZ010000003.1:63566-83986 GCA_964509125.1 uncultured Oscillospiraceae bacterium
ATTCACAACATTTTTTCCTATCACTTTTCCGGCGGTACTTATGTGATGTAAAAAATCCGTGACCGCAAAAAGAGAAAATTTTCCTCTTTAATTAATCGTCACCATACACAAGTTCGCTTTTTACCGCAAAAAGAGTCAGCTAAAAGCATTAATTGCCTTTAGTTGACTCTTTTCTTTAACAAAATTCTTATGACACAAGCTATTTGTTGCGCAAAAATTATTTTCCTATGCTGAGTAATACACATCGCGCAGAACAAAAAGCTCATATTCGGTAGGTAACACAAAATCATATCACCGCAAGGCGATACATCGTTCATCATCGTGCCAAGCCGGAATCATAATGAAAATTCGGCGGCTTTTCAATAATACTCTATCATTTCTTTTAAAAATTCCTGTTCGACTTTAATGATCTCTTTTGCAAGTTCTACGCTCTCTTTATCTGCCTTGGGACATTTTTTTAAAGCCTTACAAATAGACTTAACACCCATTTCACATCCCGAAACCATAATGGAAGCGACTTGTTTGGTGCCCGGAGAAATGCTAAGCTTTATATCCGTTTTTATTCTGGATGTCATCATCAAAAGCGCCCCCGGCTCGCGCTCTGTTTTCCCATTTTCCCTCAATATTTCATTACAAGCTTCGCCCAGATCTATATGCTTTACATTTGTTATTTCTATAGAATTTTTGAGAGAATTATTTCTTACAAAAGGCAATACCTGTTCCATACTGTTTGTTGCATACTTACATCCCACATTGCACTCTTTCAACAGTTTGACTGTATCGGAATTCATTTTTTCACACTCCTAACCTTTTTTACCATATTATTCGTATATTCTATTCAAAATATACCTGAAAGTCAAAAAAAATATGCAAAATACCATTGAAAAAATAAAAAAAGTCTGTTATAATATGTGAGCTTAAAAAACAAATAAAGGAGAAGGCGCGTTTGCGCATCTGAGTTATGGAAAAATTTCTTGACAGCTTTTCCTCCCTTTTTGCTTCTTTTGGCGAATTTGCCAAAGACGGGGGCTGGAAAATTTTAGTGATGTGGGCTATCGGCGCACTTTTGATTTACCTCGCCATTGCCAAGGACATGGAGCCGGCACTTTTGCTTCCCATGGGTTTTGGCGCAATTTTGGTAAACATCCCCCTCGCCACATTAACAGGCGAGCACGGTGTTATTACAACCCTTTACAATGCAGGTATTTCCAATGAGCTTTTCCCACTTCTTTTATTCATCGGTATTGGTGCAATGATGGACTTTGGTCCCTTGCTTACAAACCCGAAACTGATACTTTTCGGTGCAGCGGCACAGTTTGGTATTTTCTTCACGTTTTGTGTAGCAAGCTTTTTCTTTGACCTGAACGATGCAGCAGCTATCGGCATTATCGGCTCTGCCGATGGCCCTACTTCCATTGCACTTTCCACAAAACTCAATTCAAACTACACAGGTGCTATAGTGGTTGCGGCTTATTCATATATGGCACTTGTTCCCATTATCCAACCCGCAGTTATTAAACTTTGCACCACACGCAAAGAAAGACTTATCCGCATGGAATACAACGGAGCAGAAGTTTCCAAAACCACACGTATCCTTTTCCCCATCGTTATAACTATCATTGCAGGTATTTTTGCTCCCGGTGCTGTTGAGCTTGTAGGTTTTCTTATGATTGGAAACCTTATCCGTGAATGCGGGGTACTGAACAACCTTTCTCAAACGGCGCAAAAAGAGCTTGCCAACTTGGTTACCATCGTTTTAGGTATTTCCATTTCGTTCTCACTTCAAGCAGAGTCATTCCTTCAACCGGAAACGCTTCTCATTATGGGTCTCGGACTTGCGGCTTTCATTTTCGACACCTTTGGCGGAATTATGTTTGCAAAACTTTTAAATCTTTTCTCAAAGAAGAAGATAAACCCTATGATCGGCGCTGCAGGTATATCCGCTTTCCCCATGTCATCCCGTGTTATCCACAAAATGGGTCTTAAAGAAGATAACACAAACTTCTTGCTCATGCACGCCGCAGGCGCAAACGCCGCAGGACAAATTGCTTCTGTTGTAGCGGGCGGGTTGATGATGAGCTTGCTTTCTGAATTTATGTAAGGAGGTGCGTAAGAATGTTTGAAATAGCGACTACATCTACTGACGAAGAAATCACTACATCTACTGACGAAGAAATCACCTCGGCAGATGAAAACGTAGAAGTAGCTTCCGACGATGCAAGCGAAGTAGCTTCTACGGAAGAAGTAACCGGCGAAGACGCCACAAGCGAAGACGCTTCCTCGGAAGAAGTAACCGGCGAAGACGCCACAAGCGAAGACGCTTCCTCGGAAGAAGCGGAACTTTCGGAGACAACATCGGTTGTCGGTGAAGAAAAAGTTTGGCCCGAAGGCGGAGTTGATTCTTTCAAAGAGCACGCGTTGCCTGCCCTTGCTTTGGGAATGCTTGGAATTTTCCTTGTTTTGGGGCTTATCGCCATTGCAACCATCTCCATAAACAAGCTTTTCCCTGCAAAGAAAAAAGACGACGATAACAAATCGATCTAATTTTTATTCTGCGCTTTTTCATATTTATACATGGCATCTATAGCGAGGCTTAAAAACAGCGTTTCGGTAATGCAGATAAAAAAATATTCAAAACAGGTCTTCATTTCGTGGTATGAAAAATATCCATCCTTTGCACAAGCTACTATGTAAGCACACAAAAGGCTCATTATCACCAATGTTGTGCAAAGAATTATGTGAAAGCACATGGGGGTTAATTTTTGAGTTTGCATTTTTATTCTCCCTTTTACAAACGAGGTTATATTTATGAGATGTCCTTTTTGTTCCTATGACGACAGCAAAGTAATAGATTCACGTCCCGGCGGAGACAATACCATCATTCGTCGCAGAAGGCTCTGCCCAAAATGCGGAAAGCGTTTCACGACTTACGAATCCTTTGAGGTATCTCCCGTTACCGTTGTGAAAAAAGACGGCTCACGCGAGCAGTTTGACAGAAATAAAGTGCTGAGAAGTATCCTTCACGCCTGTGACAAACGCCACGTCACGCGCAATCAAATGGAAAACGTGGCGAAAAAGATTGAACAGGAAATAAGTAGTTCTATCCAAAGAGAGGTGTCTTCTACCTACATCGGTGAACTTGTTATGGACGAGCTCAAGGAGCTGGACGAGGTTGCATACATTCGTTTCGCTTCCGTTTATCGCCAGTTCAAGGATATTTCCGACTTTATGTCAGAGCTTCAAAGGCTGATGAAGTAATATTTCTTGTAATTATTATATATATGATTATCTCCCCTGTCAAATAATTTGGGAGAAATTACACTGGGAATGTTTTCTACAGGAAAGTGGCTGCTGCAAAGCGAAATCCATTCGCATTTGCAACAGCCACTTTTTCAAAGCAATTACATTTTAAGAGTTATTTTAATTAAAGAACAAGTTAGGGTCAACAAACACTCCGTTTATGCTTACGGCAAAATACAGATCTGCTTTATCTGTAAAACCGGTTGAGCCGGAAAGTCCAACAAGCCCACCTGCTTCTATACTCTCACCTTCGAAAGCCGAAACAACGGAAAGATGATAATAATGGGTCATAATTCCACATCCGTGGTCAATTACCACCGCCTTGCCCGTTTTTGCTGTCTCGCCGGCGAAAACAACCTTTCCTTTCGCGGACGCAATAACAGATGTTTTTTCTTCTGCATCGTAACTTATCCCCTCGAAAAGAATCTGTGGAGGGATTCCGTTATACAAGATCTCCGTGGCAAAATCAACACCAACCTCTTTATCGCAAGGCGGCAAAAGAGAGGCGGTTTCCCATAAAAATCCGCTGTCACTCTTTTCCTTTATGGAAGATATAAAATCCTCATACTGCTTTATGCCCTCAGAGCTTGTAACTTTATTATATACATCGTCATTTATATTTTTTGTATAAAATCCCTTACTCTCGGAAGACACATTCACTTCAAAGAAAAAATTTTCGTTCGCCGCAGTGACGGTCAGGCCATATGTGCCCGAAGGAGTATCCACCCCCACGGGAACAAGTGCGAAAACGCCTTGTTCGCCTTTAAAAGCTTTTGCGGTATTTCCCGTAATTATCTCCGTTGATATAGCGACCGTTTCACCGACTTGAATGTTTTCAGTGCGCAGCACCAAACATTCTCCCGAATTTATGTTGTTTTTTTCTAAATAAACCACGGGAGAATTTCTGTAAATACAAATAAAACTCCACCGGCAATCTCCGAAAAAGGCAGCGTCTGCTTTTTCAGTCCACGAAGCGCTCACCCATACTTCAAGCTCTTCGCCGTTTGAAAGCTGTAACGTCTCAATACTGTCATATGTTTTTCCGTTTACAGTATAAGAAACCGAAAATTCATCAGGCTCAACGGAAAACGAAACCATTTTTTCACCCACAACAGATGCAAACACAGGAAAAGACTCGTTTACATCAGAAGTTTCGGCATCGGTATATGTATAAAATGCAGAATCTGATTTTCTATATTTCCACGAATATTTTCGGGGCAAAATACTACACGCTCCGTCTTCTGTGTTAACAAACATTTCGGGTATATACCTATCACTGTAAAAGGATTCAAATTCGGGGCGCAGTAAAATATCTTCCCGGCCCTCCACGTTACGAACGAGGCCCATACTGTCAACAAGAACACTTTTTTCGGTTAAAGATGGATAGAAATAATATGTTTTGGTTTCTCCATCCTTCATTTCGAATTTGATGATATAAGGATCTACGCTTCTATCGATTTCCTGAACCGCGCCGTCTTCGGATTCCACAACCAAAGACACGTATTTTTCAATATCATCCTTGCCCGTATACCGATGTATATACCGTTTGTCGGATATTTCTACGGCGTTTACATCTTCTATTGCAATCTCAATTCCGGAGATTGAAAACATATAAATTACAATTACAAGCAATGGCAAAATGAGTAGGAAACCCAAAATTTTTTTCAGTTTTGGAAGTTCCTTCAATTTTTATCACCGTCCAAATTAATTAAACCCTTTTATGTTATCAAGCACAACTTTTTCAATTTCCGAAACCTTGGGGGAGATTATCATATAAACCTTATCGCCCTCAACCTTAACAACAGATTTTTCTACCATGTCATTAATAGTTGCATTATAGTTTCCAAACTGCGCTTTCATGTTACTTATATGAGAATCCAATTTTTCTTTGATGGAATTTGCATTTTCTGTGGATGTGGCGGCAAAAACAGCAATGGTTTCATAAGAATTTGTTGTGTCGTCAACTTCAAAATAAATATAGTTGGTAAACCAACCGTCGGACAATCCAAACACCTCGACAACATATCCCTCAATTTTTGTAAGATCTATCATTTCGCCCGCATAATCCTTTTTTTCCAAAAGCTTTTCTTTAAATTCCTCTGCAGTCACAGGAGCTTGGGAATCTTCGACGGAAGTGGCATCCACAGAAGAATCATCGTCTCCTCCGCAAGATGCCATCGTAACTACCATCAATGCGGCAAGTAATGTTAAAGCTATTTTTTTCATTTCGTTATCTCACTTTCTTAAATTATTTGAGCATTATCAGTTTTTACCCAACAAAGGCATTTTTTCGGGGTTTGTGTACGTGCCCTCGGTTTTACGAACAGCATAGTCACGAAGTATGGCTGTCCAAACCTTATATCCCTCCGTCCAGATATGACAATATCCGTCAGAAGCATAATGGTCGGCAAGACATCCGTTTTCCGTAAGTTGAGAAGCTATATCCACGAAATCCAATCCGTTTTCGTTACAATAATCAAGAAGGTAATTGTTCAGCATACTCAAGTTCCTGTTATTCAAACTCGGTCTATCGTTCCTCGACGCGGTAAGGTACGTTGCGCTGAGAATAACTACGTTCACATCGGGATACCGTTCGTTTATGGTTTTTATCAATTTTATAACATCATCCGCACATTTACGAGCACAATTCTCCGCGTCATAATAGAGGGAAAGGTCATTAAGCCCCATGAAATTAATGTACACGGTTTTTACGCCCATAACTCCCACAACATCCTCAACGCTGTATTTTTCGCCTTGATATGTTGGGTTGGAAGAGCCTGACTTTGACGCAGGTGTTCTGTTATTGTGATAAATCCCAAAGCTACCCGCGCAGAAAAACTTTGATGTACCCAAAAAATCGGGTATGCTTCCCGCACGTTGTTTATTGGCGAATTTTTCATATCCAAGCATAATGGAATTACCCACAAAAACGCTATCGTTGAAAAAAGCATCTTCTTCTGCCGCCACCACAGCATCGGGTACGGGTATTACAGGCGTATCCATTTCCTCATAAGATGCATAGCTGTTTTCAGAACTTTCCCCGGAGGGGGGTTCGCTTATTTTCTCAGAAGATTCTTCGCTTGTCTCGTCGGAAGTTTCTTCGCTTGTCTCATCGAAAGTTTCTTCACTCGTCTCATCTGAAACTTCTTCAATCGTTTCCTCAGAGGCTTCTTCGGTTATTTCCTCAGAAGAAGCTACAGGCAAAAACTCGCCCGAAAAAACTTTTACCGAAACATCATCTACAGATACAGATTCTGCATCTTCTCCGCATGAAACAAGGAGAAGCGACAAAAGCAGAAACATTGATATAATTCTTTTTTTCATAATTTAATCTTAATCCTTTGAAAGAGTTGGCATACTTTCGGGGTTTTCGTATGTGCCCGTAAGCTTTTTGGCGGCATAATTTCTGAGCAATCCTGTCCAAACAAGACATCCGCTGTCGTTAAGATGGCATCCGCCGTCGTTGGGGTCGGAACAATAATCTCCATTCAAGCATCCATTTTCATCGTTAAGCAAAGAAGATATGTCAACAAAGTCAATTCCGTTTTCGTTGCAATATTCCAAAACCAAGTTATTCATAATACTCAAATTTTCGTTATTCAGCCTTGGCATATAATTCATTTCCTTAATTAGATATGTTGTGCTGAGAACAACGACTTCCACATCGGGATATTGAGATTCAAGATCGCTCAAAAGCTTTATCATCTCTTTTGCGGTTTCCGAAGCGCAAATATCGCCGGAAGAATATATCCCCATATCGTTAAGCCCTGCCAAATTGAGGAAAACACGTTTTGGGTTTGCGACACCCACCATATCCTGAACACTGTATTTTGTGCCTTGATATGAAGGATTTACAGCACCGGAAGATGATGCGGGAGTGTGGTTGTTATGATAAACTCCGAAAGATCCGGCGCAGAAAAACTTTGAGTTACCCAAAAAATCGGAAACAGAGCTTGCACGGTATTTATTTACAAACTTTTCGTACTTAAGCATAATGGAATTTCCCACAAAAATGCTATCGTTGAAAAAAAAGTCAACTTCGTTTGAAGTAATGGTAGTGGGGATAACAAGTTCCGTATCATAGTCTGAAGTGCTTGAATTTTCGTCTTCGGAAGTTTCGCTTTGGGAAACGTCGCCCACAGAAATGTCTCCCACAGAAATGTCTCCCACAGACACCTCTCCCGATTCTAAAACCTCGGAGCTTTGGCGCTCAATAGGGGTACATGAGGCGGCAAGAAACATCGTCAAAGCCGCAAGTGACATACATAAAAACTTTTTCAAAATTAAATTTCTCCTTTTTTCATACCGGCATAGTACTTTAAAGAGGCAAGTATAACCTTGCATCCGGATTCGTTTATACGACAATAATTATCGGCACAATATTCCGCCTTAAGCGCTCCGTTTTCGTCAGAGATCAAAGTTTGCATATCAATAAAATCTGCTCCGTTCTCTACGCAAACAGAAGAAAGCTCTTCATTGAGCAATTTTATTTTTTCGTTGTTCAAACTTTTCATGTGTGCAGCAGAAGATGAAATATACGGTGTGCTCAAAACCGCAACAGTAATTTGCGGAAAACGATTTTTCAAAGCAGAGATCAGTTTCCCCATATCAGAAGCAGTCTTAACCTGACAATTTTCCTCGTCACCATATACAGGAAGATCGTTTACACCCGCAAGGCAAAAAACAACCATTTTGGCCTTTGTTTTTTCCACGGCGTCTTCCACCGTACATTTGATTTCTTCATCTCCTATGACCAGCGAAGGATGAGTGGACGAAGATGACACCTCCGTATAATTATTTTCATAAACACCAAAATTTTGATTACAGAAAAAATATGATTTTTCAAAAAGTGAAGGATCCCCTTTTCGCCAAGAAACAACAGCGCTGTAAAAGTCGCACATAACGCTGTTCCCAACAAAAAGACAATTATTGTAAACCGTATAATACGGATGATCCGTAGTTTCACACTCACCGCTTTCGGGAATGTATACTGAACCCGGAGATACCGACTCAATACTAATGCCAAAATCTGTAAGTTCCCCCGCAAGGGACCGTTTGACGCTATCGCAAGAAGTGAGAGAAAACAGCATAGATGCAGAAAGACCAAAACCTATCAATTTAACAATAATTCTGCTTTTCAACCCTCTCCCCCTTTTCACAATTCATCAGTTTGTATTATACAACACAAAAAAAATTATGTCAAGTATTTTTGGAAAACTCATTCGCCCTTATATTATCCCCGTTTTTGGGAATTATAAGAAAAAAGGAGGCGCCATGGAAAACTTTAAAAAAAGCGTTACAGACCGTTTGGGAACACCGTCAGATCTGATGATCAGACCTATTGGCGAAAAATGTCTTGTTATGTTTATAAAAAACATGACGGACAGAAAATATATATCCGACGATATTATTCTCCCCCTCATTAACGCCGGAGAGTTTGAAAACTTCAGAGGCGACTTCAATTCCATCGTGGGAAGTGTTTCCGTTACGGCAGAGACCAACATCGACAAAATTATCACGAGTCTTCTCCAAGGATGCGTTATCATCGCCATAAAAAGCGACCGTCTGTATACAGCCTTTTGCGGAGCTGACTGCTTTGTAGGGCGAGGAGTACAAGAACCCACAAGCGACGTTACCGTAAGAGGCCCTAAGGCGGGTTTTACGGAAAACGGAGAAAACAATGTTTCACAGCTTAGGAAAATAATTCGCACGGACAAATTCAGAGTTGAAACATTTTATGTTGGTAACATGGTAAAAACAACGGTTTTTTTATGCTACGTTGAAGGCAGGGCAGACGAAGTTGTTTTACAAAAAACCAGAGAAAAGCTTCAAAAGGCA
Organism: uncultured Oscillospiraceae bacterium; assembly: GCA_964509125.1. GTDB lineage: Bacteria > Bacillota > Clostridia > Oscillospirales > CAG-382 > SIG653. Next base: position 72,705 of record CAZDVZ010000003.1, read on the forward strand.
AACGTGGAATATATTATAGATTCGTCAAATTTGGAAACCATGCTTGAAGGAAAACACTCAAACTTTTTTCCGTCCATGGGAAGCACGGAAAAGACCGACAAAGCCGCATCAAAAATACTCGCGGGGAGAGTTGGCATCATTTGCGACGGAAGTCCTTATGTTCTTACTGCGCCGTATTATTTCGTAGAAGCATTTCAGAGCGCAGAAGATTATTTAAAAAACCCTTGGTATGGAAGTTTTTTGCGCTTTGTGCGTTTTTTTGCTTTTGCTTTAAATTTATATTTTCCCGGATTGTTTATAGCGCTTATTTATCATCACTCTCATCATTTTTCCCAAAAGCTTTTGGATTTTATACATTCTCTTGAGGAAAATTCTTCCATATCCATGTTTTGGGAAATGCTGCTAATGCTTGTACTTTTTGAGCTGATTCGAGAAGTGGGAGTAAGGATGCCTCGTACCGTAGGAGACGCGGCAGGACTTGTTGGCTCTCTTATTTTAGGTGACGCCGCTGTTGAAGCAGGTATCTCAAGCATTACAATTATCGTCATTGTAGCCGTTTCCGCCGTCTCCGCATATGTAACACCGGCTTTTTCATCCCCGGCAGTAATTTTAAGATTCGCAATACTTTTTTCGGGGATTCTCGCAGGGCTTTACGGAATTTTTGCCATTTCTGTAATTTTGGCGTTTTTTCTCTTCCGAAAAAAATCCTTTGGAAGAAGCTATATGTACCCCCTCTACCCCACCGATCTTAAAGGACTTTTAGACTATATTGTAGTCGTGCCCAAAAAAGTTTTGGGCAGAAAAGAAAAAGGACGATAAAAAGCCGTTCTTGCATGGCGACGCGGAAAACGCAGCCTTACAAGAACGACTTTTACATTAATATTTTTACAAAACAAAATATGTGGAAACAACTTCGCAGTTTTCAATAAGTTTTTTCTGCTTGCCGTATGTTTCTTCGGGAAGCACTGTTCCAAATTCGCCGTTAAGCTCTACAAAGTCAAAGCCCGAAATCGGCTTCTTGCTTCTGACAAACAATTTTGTGGGGATCTCGTCCTCAGAGAGAACAAAGCCTTCTTCCGCATATTCCCTAAGCATTGGAAGGGGTTTGCAGCGGATCGCCTCAATTACGTCCGACGCAACAGCGGATGCTGTGGGAAGGCTTCCTGCACCTGCACCGTAGAATATGCTTTCGCCCAAAACATTACCCGTAACGGAAATAGCGTTAAACACATCGGAGGTAGCGGCGATGAGAGAAGATTTACACACAAAATGAGGAGCAACAAGAAGCTTTATCCTATCTCCAACCTTTTCGGCAACGCCAAGGAGCTTTATGGCATACCCCATTTTTTCCGCAAACGCCGTATCTTCGAGAGTGATCTCCGTAATTCCTTTAACAGGTGTTGCCATTTCCGTAGGAATGATACAATTGAAAGCAATACCACCCAAAATGCATATTTTTCTGAGAGCATCAATACCATCAACGTCTGCGGAGGGGTTAGCCTCTGCATATCCCAAACGCTGTGCCTCTTTAAGTGCTGAGGCAAAATCTGTTCCGCACTCTTTCATTTGCGTAAGTATGTAGTTCGTAGTACCATTCAAAATACCTGCGATCTTCACGACCTTATTTGCCGTAAGAGCGTTCAACATGGCGTTAATTATAGGAATACCGCCACCAACGCTTGCTTCGTAAAGATAGCTGACACCATTCCTTACAGCACATTCGGAAAGTTCTTTGCCGTATTTTGCAACACATTCTTTATTTGATGTAACTACACTCTTTCCGCTTTCCAAAGCCGCCTTTGAAAATTCATATGCGGGATGCGACCCGCCCATTGTCTCTACAACCACGGAAACACTTTTATCATTAATAATGGTATTTATATCCGTAATAACTCTGTCGGCAAGCTCGTGGCCTTCAAATGTACGGAGATCAAGAATGTACTTAACATCAATAAGAGACTCTCCGTTTCCACCCAATTTTTTGGAAATATCCTGAGAGTTTTGCTTAATAACTTCCCAAACTCCGCTTCCCACAACGCCAAAACCCATAATTGCAATATTAAACATAAAAAAGTACCTAACCTTCCGTTTAGCTTATATCTCATACATATTATCACACTTCTTGAGGTTTTTCAAGTATTTTCTTAATTATTGATGAAAAAGTTTATTGACAATGGTTATAAATTGAAGTATAATGTTCTAAAGTAGAAGAATTATAATTATTTGAAACATAAATGTGAGGATTGTCATGAGTAAAATCAGAAAAGCGGTGATTCCCGCCGCAGGACTTGGTACAAGAATGCTTCCCGCTTCCAAAAGCGTTCCAAAAGAGATGTATCCCGTAGTTGACCGCCCCGCTATACAATTTCTTGTAGAAGAAGCGGCAAAATCGGGAATTACGGACATACTTATTATTACCGCCAGAGGAAAAGAAGCCATAGAGTCATATTTCGACAAAAACTTCGACTACAACATTAAGCTGAAAGCATCGGGTAAAAACGAAGAACTTTTGGAGCTTGAACGGATAGAGAATTTAGCAAACATCTATTTTCTCCGTCAAAAAGAGGCAAAGGGGTTGGGGCACGCTGTTTTATGCGCCAAAAACTTTGTTGGTGACGAGCCTTTCGCCGTATTGTACGGTGATGATATGATAATCTCGGAAACGCCCGTTACGAAACAGCTTTCTGACATTTTTGAAGAACACCAAAAAACAGTTGTGGGCGTTAAAGAAGTGCCCACTGAAAAGGTTTTGAAATATTGCTCACTAAAAACAGAGCCTATGGACAAAAAAGGGCTTTTTTCCGTTTCCGATATGATTGAAAAGCCCAAAATAAGTGAGATATTCTCAAACTACTCCATTTTAGGCAGAGTTATTCTTCCTTCCGAGATCTTTCAGATTTTGGAAAACACAAAACCGGGAGCGGGCGGTGAGATTCAGCTTACAGACGCCATGGCGTGTCTTGCGAAGCGAGACGGAATTTTGGCATATGATTACGAAGGAACACGTTATGACATGGGAAGCAAATTAGGATTTATTATGGCGAATATTGACGTGGGATTAAAGCACCCCGAAACTGCAGAAGGCTTGAAACAATATTTAAAGGGTCTTAAATTAGACTGAGGGACATATGGAACGAATAAGTAAAGAAAACTACTATTTAAATATTGCTCAAACCGTATCCAGCAGAGGCACTTGCCTTAGGAAAAAATTTGGAGCGATTATAGTAAAAAATGACGCAATAATCTCCACGGGATATACAGGCGCGCCCAGAGGGAGAGTAAACTGCTGCGACAGAAAAACCTGTCTCAGAGATGAAATGAACATCCCCAGAGGCGAAAGATATGAGCTTTGCCGTTCGGTGCACGCAGAGGCAAACGCAATTATCAGCGCATCCCGCGAGCAAATGCTTGGTGCGGATCTATACCTTGCTTGCACGGATCCAAAAACGGGAGCCGTCATCGGAGGCACCACAAGCTGTCAGATGTGCAAACGTCTTGTTATCAATTCGGGGATAAGACGTGTTATCGTCCGTGAAACGGAAGATACATACACCGTCTATCATGTTGAAGATTGGATCATAAACGATGACAGTTTAGGTCGGATAGGTTATTGAGGATGAAAAAAGCCAAAAAAACGTCAGAAAACAGAAGCATCAAAGAACAAAAGAAAAAATCAAGCAAGGAAAAAAAAGAGTTTATCATCGCTCTTTGCATTGTCATATTCATCGTATTTCTCCTTGTCATTTCCAAGTTTTTACCGGGGATGATAGACGATCTTAAATACAAAATGAGTCTTGTGGAATTTACAATGGGAGAAAATTGCATAATCGATGACGAGGGCAACACCTTTTATATGCTAAGTCCCGCAGTGGAAGCCATAAACGAAGACACACTTTACGGCAACATGGAAGATATGGAATTTTACCGTATTTATTTTATGACAAACGAGGGCGAAACACCAAAATATATTGTGGAAAATTTAGGCGAATATTTGGGATATGTATACAGGCTGGAAAGTGAGGAAAACATCACACTTTCAAATTTTGATTCCATAGCCGCAGACATTTTCTTATCCGAAGCAGAAACTCCCCACGATCACTTTATTGCCCATGACAAATATTTGGAAAACGGCGGAAGCTCATCTAACGACGAAGATATGGTAAACCTTTTAACCGAATCGTTGTTAAACGGAGAGCCTACCTCCGCTCCAACCGTATCATCTTCTTTGAAAATCAAACTTAAATCGCAAAAATATCCGGGGTTATACTATGTTACAATGTATATAGAGGATGAAAGCGGAGTTTCTTACTTATACGACGTGGGAAGCGGAAAATATGTAAATTGCCCCGATGAGCTTACTGTGAGGTTATCATAATGGTGATCATCCATCCACTGACAGATGAGCTTTGCCATGAAGCGTCGCTTTTGGAAAAACGATGTTTATCTACAGCGTGGAGCGAAAATCAGCTTAGAGAGATCGTATCAAATCCCTGTTACTTATACGTAACAGCAACGGAAAACGGACAACTTTTAGGAGTAGGCGGTGTTATTTGTACCTCGCCGGATTCTTGTGAAATCTTCACCGTTGCCGTTGATGAAACTCAAAGAGGGAAAGGAATTGGTAAAAGCATCGTTTCTTCTCTTTTGAAATTTTGTAAAGAAAAAACGGGAGATTCGGTTTTTTTGGAAGTGGAAGACGGAAACACATCTGCAATTTCACTTTATCTAAAATCAGGCTTTGTTTCCGTAGGCAGACGAAAAGGGTTTTATGGTGGCAAAGACGCAATTATTATGACAAAACAACTTAAAGAAAGCGAAATATAAATGGAAAGTCTTTTTGATTTAAAAAAGGCAGACGGAAAAGACAGGGTAGTTCTCGCCATAGAGTCATCCTGCGACGAAACATCCGTTGCCATAGTTAAAAACGGCAGAGAACAGCTTAGCTGTGCAACTGCGACGCAAACAGATATTCACGCCTTATACGGCGGCGTTGTACCCGAAATCGCATCCAGAGCACATACAGAGGCGATATGCGGTCTTACGGAAAAGGCGCTAAAGGATGCGGGCATGACTTTGGACAGCATAGATGCCATTGGAGTTACAAACACCCCCGGACTTATCGGTGCGCTTCTTACAGGTGTATGCTTTGCAAAAGGGCTGGCGTACACTTTGAAAAAGCCGCTTATTGCCATAGATCACATTAAAGGGCATACCGCCGCAAATTATCTTTGCTTTCCCCAACTTGAACCTCCATTTACCGCACTTGTGGTAAGCGGTGGACACACTTCCCTATTTGCCGTGGATTCATATACAGATTATCGTGTTATAGGATCCACAAGAGACGATGCGGCAGGAGAAGTTTTTGACAAGGTTGCAAGAGTTTTAGGGCTTCCATATCCCGGCGGCGCCGCCATGGATAAATTGGCATCGGAAGGCGATCCGAAGGCGTTAAAACTCACCGTAAGCCATGTGGAAGGAAGCAAATACGATTTTTCCTTTTCCGGACTCAAAACTGCGGTAATCAATAAGGTGCATCAGCTCACCCAAAAAGGCGATGAGCTTGATCATAAGACAAAATGTGACATTGCCGCTTCAATGACATATGCCTTGATAAAAACCATTACAACACGTCTTGAAGCGTATTTTGAAGAATATCCCGAAATAAAGGGCAGGCCCATTGTCTTAGCAGGCGGTGTTGCGGCAAATTCCCATTTGAGAAAAGCCATAAAGGAAACAACAGATAAATACGGAGCATCGCTTTATCAACCGCCCATATCTCTTTGCGGAGACAATGCGGCGATGATTGCCGCCCAAGGCTTTTATGAGCCCATCTTGTCGGAAAGAGACGCTTTGACCCTTAATGCATACGCAACAGCAAGAATAAACCCTTTAAAAAAGAAATAATAACGAGTAAAGGAAACATAGAATGGATAGAAACACATACATAAACGAAGCCACCGCAAAATTTCAGGCATTGCTTACAGAACAGCTTGACAGAGCGGAAAATATAAAGAAAACAAAGGATTTTGTGGATTTTAAAAAGCTTGATAAAATAATTATCGGTGTTTGCGGCGGTGACGGCATCGGCCCTTACATATCCGCAGTTGCAAAAACCGTTTTGGAGCATTTACTTTCAAAAGAAATCGAAAGCGGGAAAGTGGAGCTTCGAAACATTGACGGACTTACAATAGAAAACAGAGCCGCTGTAGGAAAAGCCATTCCCGACGATGTAATGGAGGAGCTTAAAGCTTGCCACGTTATTTTAAAAGGGCCTACAACCACTCCCAGAGCAGGCGATCCATGGCCCAATATTGAAAGCGCAAATGTTGCCATGAGAAAGGCACTTGATCTTTTTGCCAATCTTCGCCCTGTTAAGATCCCCGCAGAAGGTGTTGACTGGACGTTTTTCAGAGAAAATACAGAGGGCGCATATGCTGTGGGCAGTAAAGGCATCCACGTAAGCGACGATCTTTCTCTCGACTTCACCGTTACCACAACAGAAGGCACGGAAAGAATTGCAAGACTTGCTTTTGAATATGCAAAAAACAACGGTTATGACCGTGTTACCATAGTTACGAAAGCAAATGTTATTAAAACCACAGACGGAAAATTTCTCAAGATATGTAAAGAGGTAGCATCAGAATATCCGGACATTACAGTTGACGATTGGTATATCGATATAATGACCGCAAAATTAGTTGACGAAAAGCGCAGAAGAGATTTTAAAGTCGTTATCCTTCCAAACCTTTACGGCGACATTATCACCGACGAAGCGGCAGAGCTTCAAGGCGGCGTTGGAACGGCAGGCAGTGCAAATATCGGAAAACGATACGCCATGTTTGAAGCCATCCACGGCTCAGCGCCCAGAATGGTAACAGAAGGAAGGGCTATTTACGCCGACCCTTGCTCCATGCTCAGAGCGGTAGTTATGCTTTTAAACCACATAGGAATGCAAGACAAAGCGTCCAAGTTGGACAAAGCCATTGACGAATGTATGACAGAAGTAAAAATGACAGGCAGAGAAGACGGCGCAACAAACACAGAATTTGGCGCAAGGATCATTGAGAAGCTTTAATTATGAGAGAACATATTTATACCATTCCGGTAAACGAAGCCTTTGAAAAGTCGGGAGACGACTGTCCTTTTTGCACACTTTACCGAAAGTTGGAAGAAAACGAACTTGACCTTATTTTGGGCGCTTCAATGATGGAGCCGGATGTTCGAATCGAAACAAACAAAAAAGGGTTTTGTACATATCACTATGGGAAAATGCTCCCTCGCAAAAACAGGTTGGGAATCGCTCTTATGCTTCAAAGTCACATAGAAGAAGTTAAAAAAGAGGTAAAGCAAGGAGGATTTTTTTCCAAAGACCGTGGAGACAGACCTTGCAAGAACATAAAAAAGCTTGAAGAAAGCTGTTATATTTGCGACAGGATAGAAAACAATCTTTCGGGTATGTTTCTGACTGCGGTATACTTATTTGAGGAAGAAAAAGAGTTTAGAAAAAAATTCGAAGGGCAAAAAACTTTTTGCCTCCCCCACTATAAAAGGCTTTTGGAAGCTTCTAAAAATATAAACAAACAAGCCAAAGCCGAACTTGAGGCCACTGCGCAGAAAATTCTTTTTGCGTCTTTGGATTCTCTGTACGAGGATGTAAGCCTGTTTTGCAAAAAGTTTGATTATAGGTTTGATTCCCTACCCTGGGGAAATTCCAAAGACTCCATTGAAAGAATCGTCGCCATGCTAACCTCAGAAGACTACAGGTTGAAAAAATAATTATAGGGTTTTGCCCGCAAGGAACGACATATGTCAGAATACCTTTCAAAAATCACAGATATTTTAAACCGAATAGAAAAAGAAGAGGAAGAAGGCATTTCCGCCGCGTCGCGTTTTGTGGCAGAATCAATTAAAAACGACGGTTTGATCTTTACCTTCGGGTGCGGTCACTCTCACCTCCCCGGCCTTGATGCATTTTACAGAGCAGGCGGACTTGCAAATGTGTCGCCCATGCTTGATACGGACTTAATGCTTCACAACGGTGCGGCGAAATCAAGCAGAATGGAAAAAATGTCCGGGATAGCATCAGAAATATTCCGAAGATATTCACTTACAAAAAATGATGTGCTGTTTGTTTTTTCCGCTTCGGGAAAAAACAATGTTCCCATTGAAATGGCGAAGATTGCACGAGAAAACGGAATTAGAACCATAGGCATTTCATCGTCTTCTTATTTTGAAAAAGGCGGCGCACTTCATCAATACGTAGATGTTCACATTGATTGCAAAGTGCCCTACGGTGATGCTTGCATTTCCGTTGGAAACGCCACCATGGGCGGACTTTCTACCGCCACAAACTGTTTTATTTTAAATTCTTGTTTGATAAACGGGGCAAAAACCGCCTTGGAAGAAGGCGTAACGCCCCCTGTTTACCTCAGCGGGAACGTGGAAGGCGGCAGAGACCATAACGTAGTTTTAGAAGATCTGTATTTTAAAAGGATAAAGCATTTATGAGTAAAATCGCGGTTATAGGCTTAGTTGGCAACTCTGCTTTCATGTCAGTGGATGAGTTTCACAAAGCCGGAGAAACGGTAAAAGCCAACCACATTCATTTTGAGCCGGGAGGAAAAGGTTTCAACCAGGCAGTAGCCTCATCACGATTTGGGTGTGAAGTCTCTTTTTTAGGTGCCGTGGGCGCGGAATATAAAAACGAAATTTTGGCTTTTTCCCATAGGGAAAAAATAAAATCATTCTTGATACAAAAAGAAGGCTCTACCGCATTTGCATCCATCATCACAAACAAAAAAGGCGACACTCAAGTTACTGTATACGGCGGTGCAAGCCTGGATGTGGCAGATTTAGAATCGTTCAAGGGTGAAATCGCCGCATCACGCATTTTGCTCATAAACAACGAAGTTCCCGAAGAAGTGAATGTTCGGGCGGTGGAAATCGCAAAAGAAAACGGAGTTTTTGTTATAATGAATCCTGCACCGTGGAGAAAAATTTCCAAATATCTCGTCCAAAATGTTGATTTATTCACCCCAAACGAAACAGAAACGCGCGGGCTTGAAAATTTAGAAAACATAATTGTTACTTTAGGCGCAAAGGGCTGCTACGTAAAAAGCAAAAACATATCTTATCCCTCGGTAAATGCAGGCATTACTATAGATACAACAGGTGCGGGAGACACTTTTACAGGCGTGCTCGCCTCTGTTTTGTCAAAGGGCGGAAATATTGAAAATGGAGTTAAATATGCGTCCATAGCGGCGGGAATCTCCGTTACCAAAAAATACGCAGCAACATCCATCCCCACCATAAATGAAATTGAACAGTTTTTATTAAATCAAAACCATACCGTTATTGGCCCAAGAGGAATTTTAAAATGATCTTTTTCATCACTTTTTTAAGAGCGTTGGCGGCTTGTCTTATTACAAATTCACATTATACCGGGGTATATCCCACGGACATTATTGCCTCAGGCGGTTTAATTGGTGACATACTTTTCTTTGCCGTTTCGGGATATTGTCTTTATAATGTACGGGGAAATTTTCCCAAATGGTACGGAAAAAGGCTTTACAGATGTTACCTGCCGGTAATTATTATAACTATCGTTTACATGATTCTCGGTTTCTATAAACTAAATCATCACTCTCTCCTGTGGTGGTTTGTTTATCCCACTGAATATCACTTCGTTTCCTCCATAGTTATACTTTACATTCCCTATTTCATTATCCTTAAGGTGAACGCTTTAAAAAAAAGGATTCCGCAGTTAATGATATGTATTGGCGTTGCCGCTTTTGCCGTTTACATACTTTGGGTTGACAAAACCGTATACAACATAGACGGAGTGCGTAATCAGTTTATTAAATTTTTATTTATGGAAAGCTTACTTTTAGGAGCATATTTCAAGCAAAACGACCAAAAATTCAGAAACAAGTTTTCACCATTGTTGCCTATTGGTACTTTTGTAGCTTTTGTGGCATATTTTGCAAGTAAGTTGGCTTTTTCAAGCTACGAAAAGCTTGCCCCGTTCCAGATATTAAACCAAATAATTATTTTTGTTCTGTTGTATTTACTTTTCAGGCTTTTCGCCTCGTTGGATTCAAAGCTTGCCGCTTTTCCACAGTGGTTAAAATCTGTTATTAATTTTATCGCAAGCATGACTTTGGAAATTTACGTTGTTCAGTCTGTACTTATAAACTTATTGAAAAATATTGCCCCATTCCCTCTGAATTGGATTGCCATCACGGCGGCTATAGTTCTTGCGGCGTTTATACTTCATATTCTTTGTAAGTCAATAATCAAATTCACCGACCGTTTAGGAAGCAAAGCAAAAAACGCACCGTAAAAATCGAAAGGGTTGAATTTCAGAATGGATTTTATATATCAAAATAGCGGTGTGCTCATACACTCGCCACAGCTTTTTAATGTTGACCGCACCCTTGACTGCGGTCAATGCTTTCGTTTCGAAAAGGACGAAACAGGCGTATTTCATGGAGTTGCATTTGGAAAATATTTAAGAATGGAACGCCATCCAAACGGTGATATTTTCATTCCAAATATGTCAAAAACCGAATTTGAAACCATATTTATGTCGTTTTTTGCCTTAGATGAAGATTATTCTCAAATTATATCTTCCCTTTCCTTTGATGAAACGGTAAAAAACTCCCTCGTGCGATCGGAAGGTATACGTGTCTTAAATCAAGATCCGTGGGAGACACTTTGCTCTTTTATAATATCGCAAAACAACAACATTCCACGAATTAAAAAAATTGTCTCTGCTTTATGCCAACTTTGCGGTGAAGAAATAGAAGGCTGCGAGATGAGATCGTTCCCAACCGCCGAAGCGGTGTATTCTTTAGGCGTGGAAGGGCTTTCTCCAATCAAAAGCGGATTCAGGGCAAAATATATAATCAGTGCGGCAGAATCTGTTGTAACGGGAGAAACCGATTTTGACATGATCAAAAAACAAGATTACGATACGGCAAAAAAACAGCTTATGAAAATAAAGGGTGTTGGTCCCAAAGTTGCAGATTGTGTCTTGCTTTTCGGTTTGGGGTTTAAAGAGGCTTTTCCTATAGATGTATGGATAAAACGTGTTATTTCAAAATATTACGGCGAGGACTTTACTCCCAATTATTTTGGGAAATATGCAGGCATAGCACAGCAATTTTTGTTCTACAATGAGAGATATCTCTCAGAATAACGAATAATACCACAGCTTCAAGGATTTAAGCCTAAGCGTAGATTTTAGGGACGACAAAGACAACGTCGCTCCCACGCCTTTC
>CAZDVZ010000004.1:0-72914 GCA_964509125.1 uncultured Oscillospiraceae bacterium
GGCTTCATGTTTAATTTTTGCTTTTTCTTTTGAATTATTTATAATATAATCTACTGCCATAAAGCCAACATTGTGTCTTGTACCGGAATACTTATCACCGGGATTCCCTAAACCAACTATAATATAGTCAACTGTACTTTTTTTAAAAAGTCCCATACAAACTCCCAATTCACTTATTTCGCTTTATTTAATAGTTCAACAAGACGTTGCTTTGTGTAATTATATTTTTTATCGCAAAAACGACAAGTAATCTCTGTGGGCAAATCGTCATCTATCATGGACTGAAGTTCATCTTTTCCAAGAGAGATCAACGCCCTATCCGTCTTGTCCTCGGAGCAATAACATCTGTATTCTGCATCGATACAATCAAAAACATCATACTCAATGCCCTTCATGTAATCAAAAATAATCTCTTCGGCGCATCCGTTTTTTAGAATTTCCGAAATGCTTCTGACTGATTGTAAATTGGTTTCAATCTTATCAATAAGCGTTTCATCTGCAAACGGTAAAAGCTGAATAATGATCCCGCCCGCAATAATGCTGTCCCCTGTTTCGTTTGATGAAATTCCAAACGCACACACTGTGGGAATTTGTTCACTTTCCGCATAATATGCAGCAATATCGGAAGAAATATCGCTGTTTTTTAAAACAGAAATACCTGAATATGGTTCAGATGTGCCTGTATCTCTAAGGACTTGAAGAACTCCGTCTCCAATTGCAGAACTAATATCAGGTTTTCCGTATTTTCCAAGAGATATCTCAGCATCCGGATTAACCATATATCCCCTTACATTTCCCATATAATCAGAAGATGCCAAAACAGTACCGGCGGGGCCATCTCCTTTAAAACTAACGGTAAGAAGATCTTTTTTGTCGCCCAAAAGACTGCCCATAAGTGAGGCTGCAGTGAGCACACGCCCCATAATCAAATTTACAGCCATTGTATTCCCATGTATTTCAGCGGCTCTTTTAACAATTTTTGTAGAATCTATAGCAAGTATCCTTGCAGAGCCATCAGATGTCATTGCTCTAACTAAATTTCCCATTGTTTTCTCCTGAATATATAATAATGTTTTAAATCTTCATAAGATGCTTCTTTCATATTAAGATCACCATAGATTTTACAAAGTTCAAACCCTGAATCCTCTGCAATTTTAACAAAATCGTCGTCTGAATAATAATATTCTATTTGCGTTTCATCATAACGACGATATGAATTTCCATTTTTTTGAAAAACAGTGATATCCATAATTAGGCTATTGGTGGACTCTGAATACTCGCTTTGATGAATAAGCATTCCATATTTTGTTTCATTAACAAAAGATGACCCGTTCAATATATTTTTAAAACGATATTCCGTGCTCGCATCAAACACAAAAAGACCGCCGCCTTCTGTAAAAAGTGCAACCTGAGAAAATACTTTTTTTAGATCTTGTATAGTTTCCATGTAATTTAAACAATCACAAAAGCTAACGCATCCCTGAATTGTTCCGTAAAGTTCCAGCTGTCTCATATCTTGGTTTAGTAACAGAACTTTGCCGTCACATTTTCCCGATGCAACGGACAACATCTCGGAAGAAATATCAACTCCTATTGTTTGAAAATCTAACGCCAGCAAATTAGAAAGTTCTCCTGTTCCGCACCCCAAATCAAGAACGATCTCAACATCGCGCGTGCCGTACAAATCAATTGCATTTTTATAAAAATTATAAAAGCCTTTAAAGTCTGCGCCATTATACGTATCGTAAAATTTATATAACATACTGAAATTTTCCATTATGTACACCTCTATGGCATTATACCATATTATTTTCAAAAGTACAAGATGATTTCCCTATTTATCTTGACAAAAAAAGAAAAAAATATTATAATCAAGTTATCCATATTAAGGAGGATTTTTATGTATAAAGTTGAAAGAGCATCTGAAAATGATGTTAATGAAATTATTGAAGTTGCAAACAGAATTTTTGCGGGAGACGATAATACATATTTTCAGACATATCATCCTGCATTATACAAAGACGGTGTAAATACCGCCACAGACCACATTATAATAAGAGAAGACGGCAAAATCAAAGGTATACTCGGACTTTTTCCTTCAGTTATGAACATTATGGGAGAAAAAATTGATGTTATTGGTCTTGGAACAATGTGCGTTGAAAAAGAATGTCGCGGAAAAGGCTACATGAAAGAGATTATGGAAGAAATGCTTCGTTGTCTTAAAGAATCCAACACCCCTATTTCAATCTTAGGTGGCAGAAGGCAACGCTATGAGTATTACGGCTTTACCCCCGCAGCTTTTTGCTCAAACTTTTATTTCAACCAAGATAATGCGAAACATATTTTTGCAGGAGATATCAAAACAACATATACATTTGAAGTTCCAAACGGTACAGAGAAGGAATACTTTGAAAAATGTTTAAAACTTTACAGCCGCAGAAGCGCTTATACAGAAAGAACGGCAGAAGGGTTTTATGATTGCATTCGTAATTGCAGAACCAAACCTTTGTTTATTTTCAAAGATGGAGAATTTTGCGGTTATGCTTGTGTGTCCGCATCCACAGGCGAAATTTTTGAATATGAACTTTCAGACAATAAAGATAGTTGCAGAATGTTGAAAGATTACATAAAAGCTTTTGACTACAAAGGAGTTTCTGTAAAACAGATCTTTAATTTTGAAAGAGAAAAGCTTAAATCTCTCGCAAAAGTATGTGAAGGGAATCATATTACAGGGGCGGACAGCTATTTTATACAAGACTATGTTAAAATTGTCTCTGCGTTTGCAAAGCTTAAAGCATCATACACAAACATCCCCGATGGAAATGTTGTGATTGATATTGAGGGAATTCAAAAAATCCTTATTAAAGCCAAAAATGGTGAAATAACCGTTACCGAAACGGAGGAAAAAGCCGATCTCACCATTCCACCACTTGATGCGATCTCTGCATTTTTTGGGCAAGGAGCATTTACGCTGGGATATTCCGAAAAGCTTCCGGGATTTGCAAATGCACTTTTCCCACTTCCACTCTTTTTTTCTGTGCCGGATATGATTTAAATAATAAATGTAATAAAATTTTCATTTGAGCAGTATATTTAGGTATGCTGCTCATTTTTTCACAAAACAAAAGGAGACAGGTATGAAAAAAATTGTTGCATTTATTTTAGCTTTATCATTTTTACTGTTTTTAACATTTGTACCGTTGTTTTCTCCCAAAGCAATGCCAACTCTTTCTGCAGTTTCACCAACAATAAAATCTAATGGTTTTGAAGAGATAGAACTATCAATTTCCGCAGAAAAAGCAATTCTAATGGATATGCAAACAGGTTTTGTATTGTTTGCAAAAGACGCAGATGTTCCCGGAGGAATCGCAAGCACTACAAAGATTATGACGGCAATAATTATTTTGGAAAACATGGAAAAAAATGATACTATTACGGTTACAAAAGAATCTGTAGGAATAGAAGGATCGTCAATATACTTATCCGAAGGTGAAGTATTTACCGTAGATTCACTATTATTTGGATTGTTATTAGAATCCGGTAATGATGCTGCCACAGCGCTTGCAATAGGCTGCGAAGGCTCCATTGATAAATTCTCCGAATTAATGAATAAAAAAGCAGAAGAACTCGGAATGACAAATACCAATTTTACAAATCCCCATGGTTTGTGGGATGATATGCATTATTCAACTGCGAGAGATATGGCGATTCTCACTTCATATGCTATGAAAAGCAACGATTTTAGACAATATGTTTCAACTGTCAAGACAACTATCAAACCTCAAAACGGCGAATACGTGAGATATCTCTACAACCACAATAAGCTATTACAAAATTTTGAAGGAACAACAGGAGTCAAAACAGGATATACAAAAAAGTCAGGAAGATGTCTTGTATCAACAGCAGAGAGGAACGAGACGGAACTGATATGCATAACATTAAATGGCACAGATCATTGGAACGATCATAAATCTTTGCTCTCAAAAGGTTTTGAAATGTTTGAAAAACGCATACTTGCCCAAGCAGGCCAGTATGCGTCTGAAATAACTGTAGTCGGTGGAAATAAAAATTTTGTATATGCTACAAATATATCCAACATTGAATTGTTGCTTCCCAAAGATGTAGAATTATCTGTAAAAATTGTATCTCCTGCTTTTGTATATGCGCCCATAAAAAAAGGAGATATTGTAGGTGAAATAAGAATATATTTCAAAGAAAAACACATATACTCATATCCGTTATGTGCCTCTGAAAATGTAGAGGTTGAAAAAATATCTTTTTTTCAAAAAATATTTACGTAAAAATTACTCCGCAGAAAAAAATGTACCTTTATATTCGCCCTTCATAATATCATATAAAATTTCAGGATTAGCTCCGTTGGCAA
The DNA here is from genome assembly GCA_964509125.1 of uncultured Oscillospiraceae bacterium. Lineage (GTDB taxonomy): Bacteria > Bacillota > Clostridia > Oscillospirales > CAG-382 > SIG653. Next base: position 4,385 of record CAZDVZ010000004.1, read on the forward strand.
TTATCATAGGGATTCCGCAACACACACACATACTTGCGGCTTCAAGCTTTGCAAGCATCCCTCCTGTACCTCTCTCGGTTCCGGCACCACCGGCAAATTTAAAGATAGAGTCGTCAAGTTTTTTCACCACGGGAATGAGTTCGGCATCGCTGTTTGTTCTGGGATTCTTGTTATAAAGTCCATCAATGTCCGTCAAATTAATAACAAGATCAGCTTTACACAAAATAGCTACAATAGCAGAAAGGGAATCATTTCCTCCAAATTTAATTTGTTCACTTGAGACGGTATCATTTTCATTCACTATTGGTATACACCTTTGTGAAAGTAAAACCGAAAATGTCATTTGAGCATTATGACGCCTCGACTCATCGTCAATAACATCTTTAGTTAACAAAACCTGAGCGATTTTATGACCATAAAATCCAAACTCTTCGTTGTACATATTAATTAATTCACACTGACCGACAGCGGCGGCCGCTTGTTTCTCTTCAACTGTCATATTTGAAGGATGGTAACCCATTTTTCCCAAACCGGCACTTACCGCTCCCGACGACACGAGTATAAACTCTTTGCCGCTATTTTGCAGGTCTGAAATACATTTAACAAGGGTTTCTATTTTTCTAATGTTCAAATGTCCTGTTGGATATGTAAGTGTTGAAGTGCCAACCTTAACTACGATTCTTTTGTATTTATCAATGTTATTATTCATTTAAATAGTCTCCTGACGTATAATAGACTTAATCCTATATGCAACAGCGTCAGGCACATACTTTTCAATGGGCTTTCCTGCCTTTATTAGCTCACGAACCAATGAAGATGTAACGAAAGTGTCCTCGCTGTGAGATGCTAAAAACAAAGTTTCAACACCATTTATCATAAAATTGCTTTCAGCTTGCAAATGCTCATAATCAAAGTCTGATGAATATCTAAGGCCTTTTACAATAACCGCATTTTTTTCTTTTGCAACATCAGCTATCAATCCATCGTAAAAAATCGGTTCAATATTGTCTTCTTCCTTGAAAACCAAGGAAAGCATCTCGAAACGATCTTTAAGATCAAACATAGTATTTTTCTCACAATTGACCCCGATAACAACATAAACTTTAGAAAAAAGTTCTGCTACTCTTTTGATTAAAGTTTCGTGACCCAAAGTCAAGGGATCAAAAGTTCCCGCAACAATGGCAACATCTTTTTTCATAGTTTTATCTCCTGAAAATGGTTACATATATTTTGCCATACCTGTAAATCTTATTCTTCCAATTATCCATAGGAACGGGGATTCCTGTGGGTGAGCTTTCACAAACAATTATAGCATCATCGGACAATATATCTGCTTCAATAATATTTTTCAACACCTGATCAAGAACACCATCTTTGTAAGGGGGATCTAAAAAAACCAGAGAAAATTTTTCTTTATTTGCAACAGATTTAACATACGCTTTCCAATCCATGCAAGCAACAACACATTTTCCAAAAAGTTTTGTATTTTGTGCATTTGTTTTTATTACATTACACGCATCTCTTGAATTGTCAATAATAACAGCCTTTTGCGCGCCTCTGCTAAGAGCTTCTAAAGCCATTTGACCGCATCCTCCGAAAAGGTCAAGCACACTTCTTTCATACAAATCAAATTGTATAGCAGAAAAAACGCCTTCTTTTACGATTTCGGTTGTAGGTCTTGTATCCTCGCCCGATAGAGTTTGTATCTTAGTCCCTTTTGCTGTACCTGTTATAATCCTCATATCTTTTTCCTATTTTTTAAAATATTCATAAACTGCTTTCGCTGCAGTTTTACTAACACCTTTTACTTCGGCAAGCTCCTCTTCCGAAGCGTTTTTTATACCTTTCAGACCGCCAAAATACGAAAGCAAAGCTTTTGCGGTTTTTTCACCAACACCGCTGATTTTTTCAAGTGAGCTTTTTTTCACACTTTTTCTTCTTTTGGCATCCATACGAGTTATTGCAACTCTATGTGCCTCTTCTTGAATCTTATACACAAAAGTAAAAACATCTTTCATATTGGCTATTGAAATTTCATTTTTACCATCTGTAAGTGTTCTTGTTTTATGATGTTCGTCTTTAACCATTCCAAAAACAGGTATGGTTACACCGCACTGAGAAATGACGCCCTTGACAGCGCTAACTTGACCTTCACCCCCATCAACCAATATAAGATCCGGGTACTCCCAGCCTTTCTCTTTATGGGAAAGGCGCCTCGTTAATGCTTCACGCATGGCGCCAAAGTCATCTTGTCCCTCGGTTGTTTTAATATTAAATGTTCGATATTTTCCGCGCTGAAACTTTCCATCACACAACACAATCATAGAAGCGGTAATATAATCATCTCCGCTATTCGAAATGTCGTATGCTTCAATTCTCTCTGCCAGACCTTTTAAATCCAAAAGTTTTGAAAACTCAGAAAGAAAAATTCCATTTTTTTCTTTTTCACGACGTTCACGTAAAACTGTTTCTTTTGCATTGGCAGAAGCCTGAGCCGAAAGCCTTTTTTTATCTCCTATCTTTGGAACTAAAACAGTTGTAGCCCTACCCATTTCTTCTTTAAAAAAGTGAGTCAAAAGACGTGAATCATCTTCATCCATGGGATAATCCACCCAAATCTCTTTAGGAACAAACTGTCTTGTTTTATAATAATCTATGAGTAAAGTGACAAGGGATTCCGACGTAATTATTTCCCTTGCACCAAAAGAATGTTCTTCTTTATCAACAATAGCGCCGCCCCTGACAAAAAGCCAAACAATGGAGCCTCCCATATCATCAACATACAATCCGACAATATCTGCCTCGGTGTCGATAGAGGCAACAATATGTTGCTTATCGTCAATTTTTTTTATGGCAAACAAAAAATCGCGAAATTTTGCCGCTGACTCAAAGTTCTGTTCTTCAGAGGCTTTATTCATCTTTTCTGTAAGATCTGACGCTAATTTATTATAATCGCCTTTAAAAACATGAACGGCATCAGAAATACGCTCGTTATATTCGGTGACAGAAACATTGCCTGTACACACACCGCTACATCTCTTAATATGAAAATTAAGACACGGTCGCGAGCCTTTTTTGATGTCGTTCGGAAATTTCTTATTGCAAACCGGGAGCATAAAAGCACGCTTTGCCGCATCAATGATGTTTTTTGCCACACCGGCCGAAGTGAAAGGGCCAAAATATTTTGCGTCTTTATGAACACGATCATGCTCAATAGTTATCCTTGGATATTCTTCGCACGTAACACAAATATAAGGATACCCCTTCGAATCTTTTAGTTTAATATTGTAGTATGGCATATATTGCTTAATGAAACGATTTTCAAGAAGCAATGCTTCTAATTCTGTAGAAGTGTGATACACATCAAAATCATATACAGATGAAACCATTTTCAAAGTTTTTCCTGTATGATTTGCAGATGGCAGAAAATAACTACTCACCCTGTTCTTTAATGCTTTTGATTTTCCCACATATATAACCGTTCCCTCGGCGTTCTTCATTATATAAACACCGGGAGTGGTGGGAAGTGTATTCGCCTTTTGTAAAAGATCCCACCTATTCATAACTTACCGTTTCTCAAATTATCCGGCAAAACCGTTAAGGATAAGTTCAGCAAGCCCCTCGATGGCTTGTTCCTCGTCCTCACCGTCAGCCATAATCGTAATTACATCGTCTTTATCTATTCCCATGGAAAGCACGCCCAAAAGACTCTTTCCATTGGCCTTTTTATTTCCAAGTTGAATCCAAAGAGAGCTTTTATATGTATTCGCTCTTTGAATAAAATAAGTTGCACTTCTTGCATGAAGTCCTTCAATATTAGTAATTGTAATTGTTTTAGAAACCATAATAACTCTCCTATGAATTAATGTTTTCGCCTTTCACCGCGGGAGCGTATGAAGAAATTTTGATGCTCAAAACCTATTATAATTATATCAAATTTAGCAAAAAAAATCAACGCATATTTTAAGCTAAAAACAGACAAAAAAAGCTCAATTTAAAAAACAGTTTTGTTACTTTTGACTAAAAACTATTGTATTTCTATTGAAATAATTTCAATTTCAAAAACCATAGCGCTGTTTTCAACAATGAATTTTTTTCCGGGAACAACAAAATACTCTCCTGAAATATAAAATCCGTTTTCCTTTTCTCTTCCTTTGACAACAACAGCACCTTTTAACTCAAGTTTGCTTTCATCATACTTTATCTTTGATATAGAGCCGGCACTGATATCGCTTCCGGAAAACGTCAGTTTATTAAAATCAAAAACAGTGTTGTACATTTCGTCTGTAATTTCAGTTGCTTTAAAAATGTATTCTACAGTTTTCTCTTTGTATATAAACTCTGTTCTTATATCATCCCAGAAAATAGCCATAGCAATAATTATTATTGACAACAAAATTATAGAAAAGTCCAATATATTAAACTTCATCTTTTTCATACGAGGCCTCACTGATTAGATTCTGCCTTGGAAATAGATTCACATTTTCCAATAGCCGAATAATTTTTTGTTGTAAGCTCAATGTCATTTCCAAGTTTTACAGGTACACCATTTAAATAGTAATTTCCGGAATCATAATCAAGCTGAGCAGAAACCGTTACGATTACAAAAAAATCTTTTTCATCCGATTCGCTTTTCATTGAAAGGTCAGAATCTAATGATGTTTCAATCTCAGAATATGATTGATCTTTAGAAATTTCCTCTATCTCCACATTTGTAATTTTCCCAATAATCTTTTCTCCATCGGCGGATAAAACATCATCACCCTTTTGGAATTTTTCAATGTTATCAGCGGTGGCTTGATATTTAAAGGTATAAATAATATTATTGTCCGCAGTACGATTTTCGGAAGTAAAAAAATTGAATCCTATATAAACAGCAATTCCAACAGCCATAACACATATTAAAAAATCAAGAATCGTAAATCTTCTTCCTTTTTGTGACATTCTTTCATTTATTTTATTCATCTGTGTACCTCCTTCATCGTAATATTTAATAAATCTTAGTTACAGATTTTATTAGTTTATCATTTTCAACTATCCTTCTGTAAGCCGACGATAGCCCGCCTAATATCCAAAACAATGTAAAAACACGATAATCTCCCCAAGAAAAGCATCCAAACGAAGATATAATGTAAACCAAAATAACGGAAAACAAGGCAACAGAAATACTCTTTACTTCAATTTCGTTATTATATCTGTGCGAAAGTGACACATTTCTGAGGAAAATAAAGCTCAAGACAAAAACCAACAGCATTATAAGCAAACCACCCCAAAAGGATAATTGGACCCACAAGTTTCCTGCATTTGCAATCCCTTCCGCTTCGTAGATAAGCTCACTGTTGCTTGTTCCAAAAAGAAAATGATTTTTGTATTTTATCAATAAATCCGACGCTACATAAATTCCATTAACAGTATTTGAAAACGCGGAAAAGAAATCATAGGCTACGAATATTAGTGCCAGAGAAAAAAACACTGCTGTAATCTTGTTTTGGGATAATACCAAAAAAATGGTAATCAAAGCAACAATGCACGATAAAGCTGTAAGCTCCGCTCCGCAAAAACAAAGAGCAATAAAATTCAAAAAAACACCTATAATTACGATGCGCTTATTCTCTTCTTTTGATTTGAGCAAAAAGAAAGCAAAGATAAATGCACAAGCATACAAAACAGATAAAGCTGCCGTGTTAGTAAAAAAGGAGCTTTTTCTAATCTGGTCGGTGAAAAATAAATCAAAAGAAATGGTTCTATACTCCCAAAAATACGACGCAATATTATATGCGGCATATAGGGAAGTGGAAACAAAAAGATTTTTTATACATTTTATTAAAAGATCTTTTTTACGCATCATCCCCGAAAACAAAAAATACAATAAGATAAAAGGAATTATATCCATCCAACTAAAATTTTGTGCCGGTATAAATAAAAATGATGCAAGAAACAACAAAACAGGGATATCATGCAATTTTAAGTATAAGTTTCTTTTGCCTCGAATCACCTTGACCAAATATGAAAAAAGCGCTATAGATGCCAAAAAAGTCATTAGTGATCGTGATGCAAAAGGCAAACACAAAGAAATTGACAACGCCGCTGTCTCCGGTCTACACATAAAAATAGCGGTAACAATTAGCATAGAAACAAAAAAAACAATTTCCGATCTTGTAAAAGCTAAAGTGAAAAATCCTGAGAATATACCCACAATCAAAGCACCGCTGATATTTCCGTGGCTTTCTCTTTTTTTATAAGTTATAAGTTTTTCACAGTGCAAATATTTTACAAAAACAGAAGATAAAAAACCGCTTTCACACACAGAAGAAGCAATATTTTTTGATGAAAACAACATGGGAATCACAGCAAACAAAACTACTGCGGAATTTAACACAATATTCTCTGAAATTGTGTTTTTCATGAAGCTGACAAGCAACGTCATCAAAACAAAAGATGTAATACACCACCCATAGCACCTTAAAGACATTGTTAATAAAAATTCATAAAATAAAGATAATTTTCGAACTATAAAACTGTTATCTATAGTCTTAGTCAAAAACCCCTTTACAGGATCAAAAAAATATTTTTTGAAAGGTATATTACTAACTTTATTTAAAATAATTGAGTCTTTAACACTTACGCTATTAGAAGATACAGCACTATAAAAAAACGATCTTTTTATCATTGAAGAAAAATGTCCGAAAATATTTCCAACAGATATTTTATTATGATGTTTTTTCAATTTCCATACCTCCTTAAAAATTTCAATCTTTCATCAATAGATCCGGACGCTTTCTTTTTGTTCTTTCTAACGACTGTTCATAGCGCCATTTTTTTATATTTGCTTCATGACCGCTCAATAACACCTCAGGGACTTCTAAACCTTCAAAGACCCGCGGCCTCGTAAATTGCGGATACTCAAGCAGACCATTTTCCAAGCTTTCCTCAGAAGTACATTCGGGAGAGGGCAAAACGCCGGGAATTAAACGAGAAATACAATCTGATAAAATAAGAGCCGGCAATTCTCCGCCGGTTAAAACATAATCCCCCACGGAAATTTCCTCATCGGAACAAAGAGTGATAGCGCGTTCATCAACGCCCTCATAATGTCCGCATATCAACACCAAATTATCGTATTTTAGTAACTCTTTAGCTTTTTCTTGCGTAAAAACTTTGCCTTGCGGAGACATATATATCCTTCTGACCGAACCGTTCAATTTTGAAGTTACATCGCGGCAGCAGTCAACTAATGGTTGGCACGTCATAACCATGCCAAAGCCACCGCCAAAAGGTGAATCATCTACTTTTCTATGTTTATTTTTTGAATAACTCCTAATATCGGTACAATTAATTTCAACATAACCACCTTTTATACCACGGCCAATAATACTTTCTGAAAGATATGTTTCAACCATTTGGGGAAACAAAGTTAATATTTCAATACGCATAAAAGCTCACTCACTTTATAATGATGAAAAAGGGGCTGTAAAAAAACATATTTGTTTTTTTACAGCTTCTTCGTTCCTACTTATCAAAAAAGGATAGAAAAAGGTCGTGAATGGACAAATAGAACCCAAAGCTGCACTTAAGCACTACAAGAGGGACTATTTGTTCACAGCAAAAGAGAATAATTTTATGATGATTGAAAAAACTTTTCTCATCAAAACACAAAAAAGCAGATCTATATCGATTATAACGCTCTTACTATATTATTTATCCTCTATTTGCGTCCACGACTTTTTCCCCCTTTTTAATCATTTTAAGAAGTTAATCCCTATTCGGGCACTTTAACATCTTTGCCTAAACCTTCAATAAGTTCAACCACGATTCTTTCAGGGGAAACTGATTTCACAAATGTATCGTTATAAGGAATCGTATACTCGATTCCATCGCCTCTAACAACATAATAAAAATTTCTCGGACCTTCTTCAATCTCAGTGAGGATTCCAATCTCATCGCCTTCAATGTTGAAAACAGTCGCAGAAATTAAATCGTCATTAAAGTAAACGCCCTTTGGAAGTTTTACATCATCGCGGTCAAAATATACTGTTCTGCCCGTTAAGACAGAAGCAGCATTTCTGTCTTCGTAGCCTTTGAATATAATCGTAGACACAGAAGACCGAAAAGCTAAAATCTCAAGAAACTTTTCTCCATTGGGATCAAGATAAAGCTTCTTTACTTTGCTTAGAAAGTCGGGACTGTCACACCAACAGTCAAACCTAAGCTCCCCTTTTATTCCTCTCGGAGAACAAAGTCTGCCTGCTTCAAGATATTTTTTCATAACTACTGTACAATCTCAACAATCACACGCTTATTTTGCTTAATGGCAGCTGAGCGAATAAGTGTTCTAATGCATTTTGCAATTCTGCCATTGCGGCCAATGACACGTCCCATATCCTCTTTTGCAACAGTGAGTTCTAAAATGCAAACATCGCCGCTTACTTTTTCGGAAACGGAAACGCTGTCAGGGTCATTGACAATAGCCTTTGCTATGTCTGTGAGCATTTGTTTCATGGAAAAATAACCTTTCTAATTTTATAGGTTAGTCCAAAATACCGTTTTTCTTTAAAATGGAACGAACGGTATCTGTAGGTTGTGCCCCGTTGGAAAGCCATTTTTTGGCTTTTTCTGCATCGATTGTAATTTCAGCGGGTTCTCTCATAGGATTGTAAAATCCAATTTCCTCAATAAATCTTCCGTCTCTTGAGAAACGTGAATCCGCAACTACGATACGATATGCGGGAGCCTTCTTTGCGCCAATTCTTCTAAGTCTGATTTTTACCATTTTTTCTTTCCTCCGAAAATAGTTTTTTTATATATTTTTTTTAATTTTTAAAAAGGCATCTTAAAGCGTTTTTTCGCTTTCTTAGAAGTGAACTGTTTCATAATTTGTCTCGTTTGATCAAACTGCTTTAAAAGTCTATTCACTTCCTCTACGCTTCTACCGCTTCCTGCGGCAATACGTTTTTTTCTTGATGAGTTAATTATTTCCGGTCTTACTCTTTCTTTATAAGTCATAGACCTTATAATAGCTTCCATGTGTGCGACCGCTTTTTCATCGATCTTGGCATCTTTAAGCTGCCCTGCGTTTACTCCCGGAAGCATACCTAAAATAGATTCTAATGAACCCATTTTTTTAATTTGTTGAAATTGATCTAAAAAATCATCTAAAGTAAATGATGATTGTCTGATCTTTTGTTCAAGCTCCGCCGCCTTCTTTTCATCAATAGCTGCCTCAGCCTTCTCAATGAGGGAAAGGACGTCGCCCATTCCTAATATTCGAGACGCAACCCTGTCGGGATGAAAAGGCTCCAGATTTTCTAATTTTTCTCCGGTGCCCATAAACTTAATGGGTTTTCCCGTTACATATCTAACAGAAAGCGCGGCACCGCCCCTCGTATCGCCATCGGTTTTGGTCAAAATTACACCCGTTATATCGAGGAGATTGTTAAAACTTTCCGCAATATTTACCGCATCCTGACCGGTCATCGCATCGACAACCAAAAGGATCTCCGTAGGTTGAACTTGGTTTTTAATGTTGCTAAGCTCTTCCATCAACTGTTCGTCAATGTGAAGTCTTCCCGCCGTATCCAAAAAAACCATGTCGTATCCGTACTTAACAGCATAAGCAACAGCCTCTTTAGCTGTAATAACCGGATCCTGGGTGCCTCTGTCAAAAACAGGAACCTTTGCTTTTTCACCCATTATCTGAAGCTGTTTAATCGCTGCCGGACGATATATATCACAAGCAACAAGCAAGGGATTTTTACCTTTATTTTTATACATCGCCGCAAGTTTTGCGCAATGAGTTGTCTTACCCGACCCCTGAAGCCCGCACATAAGTATTACTGTGGGCGGCTTTGAACTTATTTCTAATTTTGAATTTTCGCTCCCCATCAATGCGATCATTTCTTCATTTACAATCTTAACAATCTGCTGCGCCGGAAGCAAGCTTTCCAAAACATCAGCGCCAACACAACGCTCGGAAACTTTTTTTATAAACTCTTTTACAACTTTAAAGTTAACATCAGCCTCAAGAAGCGCCAGTTTTATCTCGCGCATCCCAACTTTTACATCGCTCTCCGTAAGCTTTCCCTTGCCACGAAAGAACTTAAATGCATTGGAAAGTTTGTCACTAAGACTTTGGAACATGTTTTCGCCTCCTTTGTTGTATAGACAACAAACATAACTGTTTTATTGCTGATTATTTTGATCTATATAATCCATATGTTCTCTACCAAAATCGGAGAGTGCATTTTGTGCTGTTTTAACAGCATCATCGGAATTGCCGTTATTTTGCAAGACGGCAACCTTTAAAAGTGCGTTTCTTAAGCCTTCACACGTTTCGGTTAACTCATGACAATGGAGTTTATTTTCCAAATCAAAAAGACGCTCTTCGCCTCTCTTTAATATTTCATAAACTCCTTGACGAGTTATTCCCAAATTTTCACTTATTTCGGATAACGACATATCCTTGTTATAATACATATCAAGTGCATCGAATTGCTTTTTAGAAAGTACGCTCTCATAATAATCCAAAAGCAACCCAACTTGAACGAATCTATTACCTGAAAATCTCATATAACTACCAAAAAACAATATTTTTAAAAAATAATTGGTGTAAACAAAAAAACTTTACAGTCCGAATTATACCTCATTTAATTTCATTTGTCAAGTGTTTTTTTAATTTTTTTCACTCGTTGACAATTAAAATATATTATAGTATAATTCTCTAAAACATCAATGAAAGGTATCTTCGTATGGAATGTTATATTTGTCCTCGAAAATGCGGAGCAGACAGAAACAATGAATCGGGGTTTTGCGGTTGTGATAACGATATCAAAATATGTCGTGCTTCTCCACACCACTGGGAAGAACCGTGTCTTTCCGGCAAAGCAGGTTCGGGAACCGTTTTCTTTTCAGGATGCCAGCTTCATTGTATCTATTGCCAAAATCACAAAATTTCACACGGGGACATTGGTAAAACGGTATCTCAATCAGAATTATATGATGTTTTCTTTAAATTAAAAAACATGGGTGTGCACAATATCAACTTAGTGACACCGGATATGTACATACCGCAAATAATTCCTGTTATAAAAAAAGCAAAAAAAGATGGGATTGAAATCCCGTTTATAATGAACTGTTCCGGCTATGAAACAGAAGAAATGATAAACTCGCTTAAAGACATTATCGATATATATCTTCCGGATTTTAAATATATGTCTCCCCTACTTTCTCAAAAATATTCTTACGCAAAAGATTACTCAGAAATCGCAAAAAAAGCAATAGAATCCATGGTGAAACAACAAGATAAATGTATTTTTGACTCTTATGGGATGATGCAAAAAGGGGTCATTGTTCGTCACATGATGTTGCCCGGAAAGTTGCACGACTCGAAAAAGATCCTATCATATCTGTATGAAACATACGGAGACAATATATACATCAGCATAATGAGCCAATATACTCCGGTAGGCAAAAGCAAATACGAAGAATTAAACAAAAAAATCACAGGGGAAGAATATAACTCTCTTGTTGAATTTGCTATTTCGTTAGGTATAAAAAACTCATACATACAAGAAGGAGAAGCGGCAAATGAAAGCTTTATTCCCAACTTCTCCTGCGAATTTTAATTTAATTATTTTGTGTTATCAATCCATCAGAGATTGATAGCTTATAATCTATTGAGTCACGAAGTGCTATCCACGAAGCTTGGATAATATCGGGAGAAACCCCAACCGTACGCCATGAGCTTTTTCCGTCTGCTGAATCAATAACAACTCTTACTTTCGCTTTTGTTGCTTTAGCCGAATTGATAACACGCACCTTATAGTCTATGAGTCTCATTTCCGAAAGCGATGGATAAAATTTCTCAAGCGCCATTCTAAGAGCATTATTCATAGAATCCACAGGTCCGTTCCCTTCTGCCGCAACAAGAACAGAGTCTCCTTCAACTTGTATCTTTATAAGTGACGATGTGAGAGTTTCACCCTTTGACGGATCGGAAAGCACGATTTTAAAATCTAAAATTTCAAAATATTTTTTTCTAAGCTTTAACACGTCCAAAACTTCAAGAGAAAGCGAGCCATCTGCATAATCGAATGCATATCCTTCGCTTTCATTTTTTTTGACTCTTGAAAGTATCTCATCGGCATACTGATATAAATGTTTGTCATCCATTTCAATTTTTATATTCTTTCCAATGAATGACAACAGCTTTTCTTTTGCTGCGGCTTTCCCCGCCTGCTCTGTCAACAATGTTCTTGTTTTATTTCCCACAAGGCATGGAGATATATGCTCAAAGCCTCCCATTTTAATATTTCCGTCAATATGAAGTCCTGCTTTATGAGAAAATGCGTACCGTCCAATGTATGGAGTTCTCTCATTAAAAACAATATTTGAAACATCTGAAATAAATCGAGAAACGGAAGAAAGCGACGAAAGCTGTCGCGGACTTACTATTTTCATATTCAATTTTAATTGAATGTCGGGGATCAAAACACTAAGATCTGCATTTCCACATCTTTCTCCGATCCCGCCAACAGTCCCCTGAATATGAATAGCTCCCGATTCAACAGCAACAATTGAATTTGCAACAGCTAATCCAGAATCGTTATGGCAATGAATTCCAACAGGAACAGAAAAACGCTCAGTTATACATTTTACACCTTTTTCTATAACACGTGGAAGCGATCCTCCATTAGTGTCACAAAGTATTATTCGATCTGCTCCCGCAGAAACAGCCGCATCTACTGCACCTGTTGCAAAATCAAAATCTTCTTCCATGCCATCAAAAAAATGTTCAGCATCAAAAATAACAAAACATCCTTTTTCTTTAGCATATTTTATACTATCAAAGATAATTCTTTGGTTTTCCGCCTCGTCTGCGCCTAAAATTCTTTCAGCTTGACTTCTGCTTGCTTTTCCACAAATGGAAACAGTACGAAATGGATTGTTTACGCCTTTTACAAAAGCTTCATTTTCCTCTGCTTTCATTCCGCATTTTATCGTAGGCATAAATGCAACAATTTTAATAGGCAGCTTGTCATTCTTTTTAAGATCATATAGTCTCTCAAAAAGTTCCGCATCTTTTTCCGAAATGCCGGGAGATCCTACCTCTGCAAACGTAACTCCAATTTTTCCCAACGCTTCGATTATGAGCAATTTATCCTCTACGGAAAACGAAATGTCAGGACTTTGAGCACCGTCTCTCAAAGTAGTATCAAAAATTTCAAAAGCATTGTCTTTCATGAAAGCTCCTATTCACAATAAAGCATGGCTTTATTAATCGCGTTAACATAGGCTTTTATACTTGACTCTAATATGTTTGTAGAAAATCCTCTGCCCGGATGTTCACCGTTTTCATCACTGATCCTTACTCTAACTTCTCCAACAGCATCGGTTCCGCCGGTAACAGCTTTGATCTCATAAGACGTAAGGTTATATTCCTTATTAACGATTTTATTAACAGCATTAAATACTGCTTCTATGGGTCCATTTCCAATTGCAGCATCTTCAAAAACCTTTTCGTCTTTTGTGAGTGTAACCATTGCCATTGATCTAATGCTGTTACTGCATTGTATCTGGTACGACTCAAGTTCATAACCGTTTACCACGCGCGAATCCAAAATCGCTTCTTCAACCAAAACCGTTATATCTTTCTCTGAAACGTATTTTTTTCTGCAAGAAAGGTCTTTAAAAGCCGAAAACGCAGTTTTAAGAACCTCAGGCGTTGCGTGTAGTCCAAGTTCAGCCACTTTGCTATTAAAAGCGTGGTGTCCCGAATGTTTTCCTAAAACAATATTGTCTCCTCTTGAGCCAACATCTTCGGGTGAAAATATCTCATATGTCCCCCTTGACGCCATAACACCATGCTGATGTATTCCGGACTCATGTGCAAAAACATTGCTTCCTACTATAGGTTTGTTCGTAGAAACATATACCCCCGTAAGGTTTGAAACCAATTTGCTTGCCTTTGTAAGAAGCTTTGTGTTTATTTTATGCTTTACTCCAAACAGATCTTCGCGAACAGAAATGCCCATAGCAAGTTCTTCGAGAGACGCATTGCCTGCCCTCTCACCTATTCCGTTTACCGTACAATCAATTTGCGTTGCGCCGCCCAAAACTCCCGCAAGAGAATTTGAAACAGCAAGTCCTAAATCATTGTGACAATGAACTGCAATGGCGACATTATCTATACCCGTTGTATTTTCTCTGATGTTTCTGATTTTCTTTTCAAAATCAAAAGGCGTGGCATATCCCACTGTGTCAGCGATGTTAACGGTTGTTGCGCCGGCTTTAATGGCTGTCTCAAAAACCTTTATTAAAAAATCATCTTCGGTTCTTGAAGCATCTTCCGCAGAAAATTGGACATCATAACAATACTTTTTTGCGTATTCGACAGAAGATCGAACCATTTCCAAAATTTGATCCCGTGTTTTTTTCAGTTTATATTTAAGGTGAATATCACTGGTGGCAACAAAAACATGTATTCTTGGATTCTCTGCGGATTTTATTGCATCCCAACATATGTCTATATCACTGAAAGAAGCACGTGAAAGTCCTGCAATTATACTCCCCTTAACATTAGCTGCAATTTTTGAAGCAGCCGTGAAATCATTTTTAGATGAACAAGGAAACCCTGCCTCTATTATATCGACTCCCATATCGGAAAGTAAATTTGCAACCCTGATCTTATCGGAAACATTTATATTTACTCCCGCCATTTGTTCTCCATCACGAAGTGTGGTATCAAAAAATACAACTTTTCTCATATATCTTCTCACTATAGTAAAAGGGCGGTTTTAATTTTAACTGCCCTTTTTTGTATTATTTTACAAGCTTGATAAAATTCTTCTTCCCTCTTTTAAGAACAACTCCATTGGAAAAAGCAGATATATCGTACCTACATTTAATGTCTGTAACTTTTTCTCCATCCACTGTTACACCGCCTTGCTCAACAGCACGTCTCGCTTCTGATTTTGAAGGCACAAGTCCGGAAACAACAAGCATTGTAAGGATATCAATCGTTCCATCTGAAAAATCTTCATCTTTTAATTCAACGGAAGGCATATTTGCAAAATCACCGGTGCCAAAAACAGCCTTAGCAGCACTTTGTGCTTTATCAGCCTCCTCGTCACCATGAACAAGCTTGGTAAGTTCATATGCCAAAATCTCTTTTGCTTTATTAAGTTCACTACCCGTCCATGAGCTCATGGCATCAATTTCCTCAATTGGGAGGAATGTAAGCATACGGATGCAATTTAAAACATCTGCATCGTCAACATTTCTCCAATATTGGTAAAAATCATATGGAGAAGTTTTATTTGGATCCAGCCAAACAGCACCGCTTTGCGTTTTGCCCATTTTTTTGCCTTCAGAATTGAGAAGAAGAGTAATGGTCATTGCATATGCATCCTTCCCCAACTTACGTCTGATAAGCTCTGTGCCGCCCAACATATTGCTCCATTGGTCGTCGCCGCCAAATTGCATATTACAGCCATATTTTTGATACAAAGCGTAAAAGTCATAACTTTGCATTATCATATAATTGAATTCGAGGAATGAAAGCCCCTTTTCCATACGTTGTTTATAACATTCAGCGGTCAACATCCTATTTACACTAAAGCACGCACCGACTTCTCTAAGAACCTCAACATAATTAAGATCAAGAAGCCAATCGGCGTTGTTAACCATTATAGCCTTTCCCTCTGAAAAATCTATAAAGCGGCTCATCTGTTTTTTAAAGCACTCACAATTGTGAGCGATGGTTTCTTTTGTCATCATAGTACGCATATCTGTTCTGCCGGAAGGGTCTCCAATCATCGCAGTGCCGCCACCTATGAGAGCAATGGGTTTATTCCCTGCCATTTGAAGTCTTTTCATCAAACAAAGTGCCATGAAATGTCCCACATGAAGGCTATCAGCCGTAGGATCAAAACCTATATAAAAAACAGCTTTTCCGGAATTTATCAGTTCTTTTATTTCTTCTTCATCAGTGACCTGTGCAATCAGCCCACGTGCTTTTAATTCGTCATAAACGGTCATATATACTATACCTCTCAACATTTATCTCTGTAGATAGTATAACATCTTTTTCCCAAAAAGCAATAGGCAATTTACATTTTTTCATAAAACTAAACATCAATAACGCATTTTATTCCCTTAAGAGCCAATTTATAACTTTCCGGCCTATGTGCATTTACAGATATCAGTTTTTTATCGTTCCCGATCCAAAGCATCTTTCCGATATGTCTGTATCCAAAAATCTTTGGTGGCACTTTTGTTACGATATCACCATAATTCATTACATTTACATACTGTAAAAATCTGGTTTTTAAGAAATCATAATTTTTCTTTCCATAAAAAACTCTTGGACTTCCAAAAGCAAACCCGTAAAGTCTATCCCTTACATCGGAGTAATTATACCAAACATACTCAAAACATAACGCCGATAAAGCGGCACCGTGACTATATCCTACTATTACCGCAGAATCAAACATTGAAGATCTTAAAATTTTTTCTATGTACGGAACAAGTCCTTTCCAAACTCTTAAAAAACCTCGGTGACAATACCAAGGTACATCCATTCCGTCATATGGCTTTGCGGGAAAATCGAAATTGTTTTTCCAATCTGCCGCCCCATTGCTTTTTTCAAAAAATATGTATCTTGTTCCATCTATTTTATATGTGGCATAGCTTCCCTCTTCATCAACCGTTTTATAATCTACAGAGAGACATTTTTCGTAAAGATTACAAAGATCAAATTTCATTACGCACCCCCTAAATAAAATGACTGTCGATTCAATACGACAGTCAAAAATTTTATACAGATCCTTTTTTTGATTTTTGATATTTCAGTTTTGTTGCCATGCCACCCCTCAAATGCCTTTCGGATTTGTTTTTTTGAAGAACGGCATCCGCTTGTTGAAAAAGCGAAAAATCAATTTCTTTTAGGTAAACAGTAATATTTTTGTGAACGGTAGATTTTGAAATTCCGAATTTTTCCGCTGTCTTCCTTACAGTTGAATTGTTTTCTGAAAGATACGTACCCATATCGAAAATACGTCTTTCTCTCTCAGACAAACGGTCGGACTCTTTTATACTCATATAAATTCTCCGTTTTGATTTGTACGGTAAAATATATGAAAAAGAGTCCGATGATATGCTATAAATATTTCAAAGTTTACTTCTTTTTTGCGTCTTCAAGTTCTTTTTCGGGATCTATTGTTGTGCCTCCTACTTTAAGCTCAAAATGAACATGAGTATCTTCCCCGATTTCTGCGATTGCGGTGTTACCTACAATACCTATAACATCACCCGCTTTGACAAATGCACCCTTTTCAACGCCCGAAGGCAATGTGCTATCTAAATTCATATAATATGAAACAAGGTCATAATCATGTTCAACCGCAATGGTTTTTCCCATCATAGGATCATCATAGATGTCAAGAATCACTCCATCAGTGTATGCATAAACCGCACTTCCCGCTTCAGCAAGATAATCTACACCTGTGTGAACACGATAATCGTTCAATGTTTGTGAAAAAACCAAGGAATCTATAGAATATCCCTTGAGCTTTTCTCCTTTTACGGGATAATAATATTCCTTAACAACAGGGTCCGCCTCAATGCCGGATTGATTATTGTCAACAGGCTTTTCTGTTGTATCGGGATCTTTCACCGTAAAATCGGGAACGTAGATTTCAGGAGTAGTAATGTTTGGAGTTTCTATGTCGATTTCTCCCAAATCATTATATGAATAACTTAAGGAAAAAACGCCAACCGCGGTTGCGACAACTACCATCAGCGCAAGAGACATATACACAGATGCACCGTATTTTTTCATAAATTCTTTGTTTTTGAATTCTGAAAATTTTTTCTTAAAGTCAAATTTTTTGTTTTCGCCCTTATTGTCTTTCTGTTTTTTGTTGTTTTGTTCCATAAAATGCCCTCCAATGTTTGTTGTAAGTATTTTTACCAAACAATGAAGGGCTTATTCACATTTATTTACTTTTTTATTCGTTTTGCTCTGAAAGAATGTTTTTGTATTTTTCCCTTGCTTTAGAAACCTTTATTACATAATCACTTGTTTCTTCATAAGGGATCTCATAAAGTGTTTTTCCATCGTGCGAATACCGTTCGTCTGCCAACCATCCTTTAATCCTGTTATACCCGGCATTATAAGCCGCATAAACAGTTTCTTCATTTTCCAATCGTTCCATCAAGAATGACAAATAATATGTTCCATACCTAATATTTGTGACAATGTCGCATATATTTTCCGGATTTTCGGGTTCTCCCAGCCTCATTGCTACCCACGAAAACGTATCAGGCATAAGCTGCATCAATCCTTTGGCACCCGCTGACGACTGGGAATCTGCAATAAAATTACTTTCCGTTTTAATAACTGCTAAAATCATATCTTCGGGCACGCCAAATTCATCAGATGCATTTTTTACTTCTTCGTAATATTCCAATTGAAATTTTTTTCCTAAAATAATCTCATCAATAAAATCGTTATTGGTATAGGGAATCCGATCTCCCATGCTCCTTATGATACAAAACAGCACGACGATACCTATTATAAGAACAAGTCCTAATAATTTCAGCTTTTTTGTCATAAAATTTCCTCAATACGCTTCAACGCTTTATCCACTTTATCTTTTAACTCCGTTAATGTTCCATTGTTTTCTATACACAAATTACATCTACTGCGAATATACTCATCTTCATACTGAGCAGAAAGCCTCTTCTGAGCCTCTTCCACAGTTTTTGAATCCCTATCTACGATACGCTTAATTAAAAATTCTTCATTTGCAAAAACGCCAATAATATAATCGCATTTTTCGTTAAGTCCGCTTTCAAAAAGAGTGGGTGCATCTACAAAGACGACTTTTTCACCTATGGCGCGATAATTCTCTATTGTTTTTAATACCGAATCCAAAATATACTTATGTGTTATATCATTCAAAATAGATATTTTGCAACGGTCGCTAAAAACAATAGATGCAAGCTTACCTCTGTTAAGCGAGCCGTCACTCATAATTATTTCTTTACCAAAATAATTTTCAAGTTCTTTCAAACAAGGACTACCAACATTTGTAACATTTCTCGAAACCATGTCGCAGTCAATATAAGCGGGATATTTTTCACAAATCATCTTTCCGACTGTTGTTTTTCCGCTTCCGCTTTTTCCGCATATCCCAACTATTTTCATAAATCAATAACCTTTCCAACAGATTCGGCGGATATCGCCCCAAGACGAATGATTTCCGGCTTGTCACCAACTAATGAGACAATAGTAGATTCAATTCCAACAGACGTGTTTCCACCATCAATAATAGCCGGAATAACACCATTAAAAACATTGATAACAGAAGAACCTTCCTTTGGGCTTGGCATAGAAGAGATGTTTGCAGAAGTTCCCGCAATGGGACAATTCGCAAGTCTTGCCAGCTCAATGAATATTTTGTTTGAAGGCAACCGCAAAGCTACAGTATTAAGTCCGCCGGTTACAGTTGAGCCAAGAACATCCTTTTTCCTCAAAACAACAGTAATGGGTCCGGGTGAAAATTTTTCAAAAAGTTCATATGCCCGTTTGTCCATATATGCAATTTCTTCTCCTTGAGAAGGATCGTATAAATGACAGATCAAACCCTTATTTGAAGGTCTTCCTTTATGTTCATAGATCATTTTGCAAGCACTGTCAATCAAAGCATTTGCTCCAAGTCCATAAACCGTTTCTGTAGGAAAAGCTACAACCTCACCATTCCTTATAAGCTCTGCACAAACTTCAAGAGCTTCATAGTCAATTTCGTTGTCATTCATTTTAAAAATTTCTGTTCTCATATAAATCTCCACCACTGTTTATAAAAAATATTCTATCACTTTTTAAAGTCCTTTTCAAGTGGTTGAAATATTTTTTTTGAAAATCTATTGTCTTTTAAGGAAAATAGTGCTATAATGGTAGCGTTTAATTTGGAGAATTATTTAATTTGGAGTACAATATGCCAATCAAAATACCGAACTCGCTTCCCGCAGCAGATATACTTTCACGGGAAAATATATTCATAATGGATGAAAACAGAGCAATGGCTCAAGACATTCGCCCGTTAAAAATAGCAATATTAAATTTAATGCCTACAAAAATTGTTACGGAAACACAATTACTGAGATTGCTTTCCAATACACCTCTACAAGTAGATATAAGCTTTATGAACACCGTTTCAAGAGTTTCACGTCACACACCCGCAGACCATTTAACAGAATTTTATGGTACTTTTAATGATTTCAGACATATGAAATTTGACGGAATGATCATTACAGGTGCACCCGTTGAACATCTTGATTTTTGCGATGTTGACTACTGGGACGAGCTTTGCGAAATATTCGAATGGACAAAACACAATGTTTTTTCAAAGCTTTATATTTGTTGGGGGGCTGTAGCGGCTCTTAACTATCATTATGGAATCCAAAAAGTTAATTTTGACAAAAAGCTTTCGGGAATATTTTCCCATAACACGTTAATTCCTTCTCATCCGCTTACAAGGGGGTTCGACGAAGAGTTTAGAGTTCCCCATTCTCGTTTTTCGGGAGTATCTGAAAAGGATATTAAAAAAACGGGCTCTCTTGATCTTTTGGCATCATCTCCCGTTGCGGGACCTTATTTGATTGCTTCGAAGAAGTATAGAGAAGTATTTTTAACAGGACATCCCGAATATGATTTTGACACCTTGGCAAAAGAATATACAAGAGATATGGAAAAAGGGTTGTCACCTTCGATTCCGGAAAATTATTTTCCGGATAATAACCCTGCATTGACCCCAAAAAATCTTTGGCGTTCACACGCACATTTGCTATTTTCCAATTGGCTTAATTATTGTGTATATCAAGGTACCCCATACAATACAGAAGAAATAATCTAAAGGTGTGAACCATGGAAAAAAATATCAAAGACAAGATCTTAAAATTAAAGCGAGAAAAAAATGCATATATCGTTGCACATTATTATCAACCACTTGAAATCCAGCTTATTGCTGATGATGTGGGTGATTCCTTTGAACTTGCAAAAAAATGCGTGAAAACAGATTCAAAAATTATAATTTTCTGCGGTGTACATTTTATGGGAGAAAGCGCAAAGATTTTATCACCTGATAAACGAGTCTTTGTGCCCGCAGAAAACGCGGGATGTCTTATGGCCGATATGATCACGCCCGAAAAGCTATTGGAACTGAAAAGAATGCATCCCGATGCCGCCGTGGTTTGTTACATCAACTCCTCGGCATCGGTTAAAGCCCTCTCAACAATTTGTTGCACATCATCTAACGCAGAAAAAGTTGTTGCATCGCTCCCTCACAAAAAAATAATTTTTGCACCGGATAAAAATTTGGGAGAATATGTATCAAAACTTTTTCCCGAAAAAGAGTTTATATTATACGACGGCTGCTGTCCCATACATCACAATGTTACGGCTTTGGAAATGTATCAAATGAAACAAACATTTCCAAATGCTTGTTTTTTGGCACATCCGGAATGTAAAGCGGAAGTTTCTGACATTGCAGATGTTGTCGGCAGCACTTCAAAGATATTAAAGCATTGCGAAGAATCCGCCGCGAATGAATATGTTATAGCAACAGAAATAGCCATAGAACAACGTCTATCTCACTATTTTCCAAACAAAAAATTCCACACCGCTTCTCCAAAACTTATTTGCGAAGATATGAAAAAAACTACATTGGAAAAAATTTACATGTCTCTGCTTAACGGAGAAGGCGAAATTATTTTAGAGCAAAATGTTTCTGAGAAAGCCTATGAGGCATTAAAAAGGATGATGGAAATAAATGCGTAGATATTTATTTAACTCACAAAAAATAAAGGAAGCAGATATATACGACTTTGATGCAGTAGTGGTCGGAAGCGGAATTGCAGGACTATATGCGGCTTTGCATCTTGATTCGGGTATGCAATGTGCAGTTATAACCAAAGCAAATATCGATGAAAGCAACTCATATCTTGCTCAAGGAGGAATTGCGGCGGTTTTGACTGAAGATGATACTTATATCGCACATATCGAAGATACTTTAAAAGCCGGAGCAGGACTTTGTGATCCGGAAGCTGTAAAAGTTCTGGTAGAAGAAGGGCCGGAAAATATAAAAACTCTCATCGATATGAAAATACCCTTTGATGTAAATAGTGAAGGCGATCTCCACATCACCAGAGAAGGAGGTCACCGAGTTCGTCGCATCGTACACTGTGGCGGAGATGCTACGGGAAAAGAAACCACAAAACAACTTGGAAGACTTGCTTTTACCAAAGAAAATCTTCACTTTTTTATGGAATCATACCTTGTAGATATTTTAACTGACGAAAAGGGTGTTTGTGGAGTTGTATGCTTTGTGGGAGAAGAATATAAAATATTACGAACCTCAAATGTAATTCTCGCTACAGGTGGATGCGGACAAGTTTATGCATACACCACAAACCCTCTCGGCTCAGTAGGAGACGGAATTGCTGCCGCCGCAAGAGCGGGAGCTAAGATCCACAATATGGAAATGGTACAGTTCCATCCCACAACACTAATACCAAAGGAAAACACTGACCGGCTTTTTTTGATTTCCGAGGCCGTAAGAGGCGAAGGCGCAATTCTCAAAAATCATATGGGCGAGCCTTTCATGAAAGGGAAGCATGAAATGGCAGATCTTGCGCCAAGAGATATCGTAACACGAGAAATTTTAAAGGAGCTTGATAGAACAGAAACAGACAGAGTATATTTAGATTGCAGCGCTATGACAAAAGAGTTTTTTGCCAAAAGATTCCCCACCATCAATAAAGAGTGTCTAAAAAGAGGAATCTGCGTTCCGCAAGATTACATTCCCGTTCGTCCTGCACAGCATTATCTAATGGGCGGAGTTAAAACAGATCTTAACGGAATGACGAATATAAATGGATTATATTGCTGCGGCGAAGCCGCTGAAAGCGGGATCCACGGAGGTAATAGACTCGCTTCCAATTCAGTTTTGGAATGTCTTGTTTTCGGACGAAGAGCTGCACGTTCAATAAATGAAAAAAAGCGAACAGTGAGAAAAATCGAACTGCATAATGAATTTTCCGAAAGCATGGGTCCCATACTGAGTAACGAAAAATTAAATATGTATTTTTCTGAAATCAAGATGACCATGTCAAAATATGTAGGTGCAGTAAGATCCCCAAAAGGGCTTAAGAATGCATACGAAAAAATATCACTCATTTACAATGATATGGAAAATTCCGATTTAACAAAACCATATGATTATAAAATATATAATATGTGCCAAGTATCAATGATGATAATAGAAAGCGCTATGAATCGTCAAGAAAGTATCGGCGCACATTATATCGTGGAGGACTATGATGACTAACAACAGATTTGACAGTATTATTTTTTCATGTTTTAATGAAGATATGCCCTACGGAGATATTACAACAGAATCGGTTATTAAAGACGGTACATTAGCTGAAGGATATTTCGTTGCCAAAGATGACGGCGTTATTTGCGGAATGGAAATTGCGAAACGCGTCTTTGAACTTTCAGGCGGAAATGTTACCCTTGATTGTTTTGTAAAAGATGGAGAAGAGGTCTCCAAAGGACAAAAGATTGCTTTTGTAAAAGGAGATGCAAAATCCATTTTAATGGGTGAACGAACAGCTTTAAACCTTATGCAAAGAGCAAGTGGAATTGCAACGGCTACACGAAAAGCGGTTAAAGCCGTAGAGGGTACAAATGCAAAAATAACCGATACAAGAAAAACAATGCCCGGTCTTAGACTTCTTGACAAATTTGCAGTTAAGGTTGGAGGGGGATATAACCACAGAACCGGACTTTCCGATGGAGTTTTAATTAAAGATAACCATATTGCAGCAGCAGGTGGAATTGCAAACGCAGTTTCATTTGCCAGAAATAATATTCCTCATACTTTAAAAATTGAAGTAGAAACAGAAAATATACAACAGATAAAAGAGGCCCTCGAAGCAAAAGCAGACATTATTATGCTTGACAACATGAATAACGAACAAATGAAAGAAGCTGTTTTGCTTATTAACGGCAGAGCCATTACCGAAGCAAGCGGAAATATGGGTGAAAGAGATCTTTTGTCCGTTGCTCAAACCGGTGTTGACATTATTTCCATCGGCGCATTGACTCACTCCGTAAAAGCTTTGGATATCAGCTTGAAATTTTCGATAATTTAGTTTATAAGGAGCATAAAGTGTTTGAAATCATACTAAAGGATTTGAATATAGATTTTGTTTTTAAATTGTTTGGAACATACGAATCGAATGTTAAATTAGTTGAAAACGCTCTGTCGGTAAAGCTCTTAAACCGTGGAGACGGTTTGAAAATTCAAGGAGAGGATAGCAAAAATGTTGAAAACGCAAAAATTGTTATTCAGCAACTTGAAAAACTATCTCCCGTAAGTTCTGAGCTTGACGAAAACACAATTAACTATGTAATAGCAGAAGTGCTTGAAGGAAAAAGTGATGAACTTTCAGCTTTGTACAGTAATTGCATTTGCCTAACGGGAAAAGGAAAGCCTATTAAAGCAAAAACGGTAGGACAGCAAAAATACGTAAATCTTATAAAAACAAACACAGTAATTATGGGTGTAGGCCCCGCAGGTACCGGTAAAACATTTCTTGCCGTTGCTATGGCGGTAACCGCTTTAAAAGATAAAAAAATCTCAAAGATAATTTTAACAAGACCTGCCGTTGAAGCAGGTGAAAAGCTGGGCTTTTTACCCGGCGATCTTCAAAGTAAAATTGATCCTTATCTTCGACCCCTTTATGATGCTTTGGGCGAAATGTTGGGAAATGAAAGTTTTCAAAAACATTTAGAAAAAGGAACCATTGAGATTGCACCGCTTGCTTATATGCGAGGCAGAACATTAGATGATGCTTTTATAATACTTGACGAAGCTCAGAATACAACACCCGAACAGATGAAAATGTTTTTAACAAGGCTTGGGAATAATTCAAAAGCCATTGTAACCGGAGACGTAACTCAAATAGACCTACCTTTCATGAAAAAAAGCGGATTGATTGAAGCTCTTGATATTTTGGAAGGAATTGACGGCATTGCGATCTTTCGTTTTTCTCACAAAGATGTTGTAAGACATCCATTGGTTCAAAAGATTATTCTTGCATACGAAAAAAACGATACCAAAAAACGTAAAGAAGGCGAAGAAAAACAAAAAAGGAGATTTAAACCTCTAAGATGACAAAAGTATATTACAAAAACACAACAGACAAAAAAATTTCAAGAAGTACAATTTGCAAAATAAAAAAAGTTATTAAACTGACTGTCGAAGAATCATATCCCGATCATTTATTTGAAGTTTCCGTAACAATATGTGATGATACCTATATTCATCAATTGAACAAGGAGTACCGCGGTAAAGATAAATCAACAGATGTTCTCTCCTTCCCTATGCTTGAATTTGACACACCGAATATAGTCACATTACTGGGAGACATTGTTATATCAGTAGATACGGCAGAAAAACAAGCGCAAGAGTTTGGAAACTCTCTTGAACGAGAATTGTGCTTTCTCGCCGTACATTCTTCCCTGCATCTTTTGGGCTATGACCACGAAACAAGTGAAGAAGACGAAAAATACATGTTATCCAAACAAAAAGAAATTTTAGGAAAGGCAGGACTTTAAAATGTCACAAAAGACTGCTTTTATCACCATATCAGGAAAACCCAATGTTGGTAAATCCACATTATTAAACGCACTTTTGGGTGAAAAGGTTGCTATAGTTTCAAAAAAACCTCAAACTACCAGAAACAGAATAACGGGAATACTTACAAAAGGTGAAAACCAATATGTTTTTACTGATACACCCGGACTTCACAAACCGAAAAATCTGTTAGGAAAATACATGATGACCGTTGCCGGAAACGCCGCTGCTGATGCAGATATTATTTTCTTTGTAATTGACGTTTCAAGCGGGCCGGTTTCTGATAACGAAAAAGAAACCCTCAAAAAAATCACAAAAACAAACGAAAATGTTTTTCTCATTATAAACAAGGTTGACAAGACAAATAAAACAGAGATAGCAAAAACAATTTCCTCACTCGCCTCCGAAATGGAATTTAAAGCGGTTATTCCTATATCCGCATTAAATGGAGAGGGAATTGATATTATTCTTGACGAGGTAGATCCTTTGCTTGTTGAATCTCCCCACTTTTTTCCGGATGATATATATACCGA
Organism: uncultured Oscillospiraceae bacterium; assembly: GCA_964509125.1. Lineage (GTDB taxonomy): Bacteria > Bacillota > Clostridia > Oscillospirales > CAG-382 > SIG653. The sequence continues at coordinate 30,621 of CAZDVZ010000004.1, forward strand.
TCAACCTGAAAGACAAATCGTTGCCGAAATAATTAGAGAAAAATGTCTACGCCTAATGGAAGACGAGATTCCACACGGTGTCGCCGTAGTTATTGAAGAATTTAAAGAAAAAAAAGATATTCTTTCCATAAGAGCAGAAATATACTGTGAGAAAGAAGCTCATAAAAGAATTATAATCGGGAAAAACGGAAGTATGCTTAAAAAAATCGGTATGTATGCCAGAGAAGATGCGGAAGCTGTTTTCGGAACAAGAATATACTTGGATCTTTGGGTGAAAGTAAAAGAAAATTGGCGCGAAAGACAAAGCCTTGTAAATAATTTTGGCTACAATGAAGCAAATGAATAATTTTATTTCCGGATTGGTAATAAAAGAAGAACCATACGGAGAAAAAGCTAAACTTCTCCATGTTTTGACCCAGGACGCAGGCATTTTAAAAATGAAGGCGCCGGGAGCGTATAATCTTAAAAGCTCAACTCATTCTGCAGTGCAGCTTTTTACTTTTAGCGAATTTTCTTTAGCAAAAGGTAAAAACGGATTTCTCACAATAACAGGTGCCACAGCCAAAAACAACTTCTTTGGGATACGAACCAACATAGAAAGCTATGCTTTGGCTTGCTATTTTTCATCTTTAATATCCCGTGTGGCTGTTAATGATATTTCTTCGTCGGAAATACTAAGATTAACAATGAACTGTCTTTACGCAATGTCTGATTTAAAATACAAACCAGAAAGAGTAAAGCCTATTTTCGAAATAAGACTTGCGGTCATTTGTGGATTTTCTCCCAATTTTACCAATTGTACCGTGTGCGGATATCCCGCCGAAACCTTTTTGTTCGATTTATTCTCCCCGGGGCTGTTATGTTCAAAATGCAAAAACAACTTAGGGAACATGGTAAAAAGTGACAGATATTTTACACTGACAGAAAAAACAATCTCTGTTATTTCTTATTTATCAATTTGCGATATGAAACAATTATTTAAGTTTAAGCTTTCCGAAAATGATGAAGTTAAACTTAGAAATTTTGCAGAATCATTTGTTACAACAATTTTTGAGAAAACGCCCAAAACCCTCACTTTTTATAATCACCTGATGAGGAGTATGCAGAATGAAAAACTTCGACAAAAGCAAGAAAATACTTGAATTTGATAAAATACTTACAAGTGTCGCCTCTCTTGCCGCTACAGAGGGAGCCAAAAAAGCAATATTAAACACTGTTCCTTCAACTGATGTTATTACCGTTTTAAGGTTACAAAAAGAAACAACAGACGCAAAGGAACTTTCCGTAAAGAAAGGCCGTCCTCCTTTTGGCGGCGCGAAAGACATTACAGAAGGATTGGAAAGAGCTAAAAAAGATGCAATTCTCTCACCGCGCGAACTTTTGGACGTGGCATATCTTTTGAGAACAGTTTCATCATTGAAACGCTATTATAGCGGACATGATGAAAACAACTCGCTTAATATTTATTTTGTTTCTCTGCTTGAAAATCAATATTTAGAAAAGAAGATAACTACATCCATTATCGCAGAAGATCTTATTGCGGACGAAGCTTCTGATGAGCTTTACAGAATACGCAAGGAAATAAGAAAATGCGAAAACAGCATAAGAGACACGCTTTCTAAATATACAACAGGTCAAAGATCAAAATACTTGCAAGAAAATATTGTTACAATACGCGGCGGAAGATACGTAGTTCCTGTTAAAGCAGAACATAAAAATGAGTTTCCCGGTCTTGTGCATGATTCTTCTTCATCCGGGGCTACCCTATTTATTGAGCCCATGGCTATTTTGGAAAGCAACAACAAACTGAGAGAACTTTCAGCAAAAGAAAAATTCGAAATTGAAAAAATTTTGTCAGATCTTTCAACTGAAGTTGGGAAATTTTCCGGACCTTTAGCCATTAATTATAAAGCAATTTGCGATATCGATACCATATTTGCAAGATCGGAATATTCATACCGACTGAACGCCTCACCTGTTGAATTTTCAACTGACACAAAAACAATAAAACTGGTAAAAGCGAGGCATCCGCTCCTTCCTAAAGATACGGTTGTACCAACAAGCCTTGAATTTGGAGGTAAAACCACTTCTCTCGTTATTACAGGCCCAAACACAGGAGGTAAAACCGTAACTCTTAAAACTATTGGGCTAATGGCTTTGATGGCACAGTCCGGATTTCATTTACCTGCAAATTATGGTACCGTTTTGCCTATTTTTAATGCATTTTTTCCAGACATAGGCGACGAACAGAGCATTGAACAATCTCTTTCCACTTTTTCTTCCCACATGGTCAATATCGTTAATATAATAATGAATTGTGATGAGCATTCTTTGGTTTTGTTTGATGAGATCGGCGCCGGTACAGACCCCGTAGAAGGTGCGGTTCTTGCCATATCAATTTTAGAATTTATAAAACAAAAGGGAGCTTTGCTTGCGGCAACTACCCATTATGCAGAGCTAAAATTATATGCATTGGAAAACGAAGATGTTTTAAACGCAAGTTGTGAATTTGATGTAGAATCTTTAAAACCAACATACAGGCTTGTGGTGGGGCTTCCCGGAAAATCCAACGCATTTGCTATTTCGAGCAGACTTGGTATGCCGAGCCATATAATCGATAGAGCAAAATCGATTATGAAAGAAGAAAATTCAAAATTTGAAGAAGCTATAAGGAAACTCGAAGAAACAGAAAGCTATTTGGAAAAAGAAAAGCAACGCGCCGCTAAAGCTAAGAATGACGCCGAAGAAATGCTTGCCAAAGCTATGGTACGTTGCAAAGAAATGGAAGATAACGCTAAAAGAGAATTGGACAAGGCAAAAGAAAATGCTGCAAGAATTCTTTCGTCCGCCAAATCATCAAGCGATTTTGTTTATGATGAACTAACGAGACTTCAAAAAGAGAAAGATAAGTCAGACTTAAAGTCTGCGATGGCAGAAGCAAGAAGCAAAATACGCTCTGCCCTTGGTGCCGCAAGCGAACATCTTTCGGACTTTTCCGAAAATGAAGCTGAGGAAGAAACTTCCCAAGACTTAAAAATCGGAGACAGCGTAAAAATCAAAGGGCTTGATCAAGTTGTTACAATCCTTGACATAATCGGTGAAAACGCCATTGTTAAAACAGGAATGGCAAAGACAAAAATCAGTCTTTCCAAATTGATACCGGTACCGGACGATGTATCTGCAAAAAAATCTTCCAACAAAGGAATTACGGTTCCCCACAGAACCGAAGCGCTTAGCAAAGAAATTGATCTTAGAGGCCAAACCGGAGATGATGCGTGGTTTATGGTAGATTCTTATTTGGATTCTGCAAAAATAGCCGGATATGAAACAGTAAGGCTTGTTCACGGAAAAGGGACGGGCGCTTTAAAAGCGGCACTTTGGAAATATTTAAAAAACGACAAAAGAATCCGCTCCTTCAGGTTGGGCAGATATGGAGAGGGAGACACCGGTGTAACCGTTGTTGAGCTAAAATGATGAGTAATGAATTATATTCACGAACTTCCCTATTATTAGGAGAAGAAAAGATAGATAAATTAAAAAATTCTACAGTTGTTATATGCGGACTTGGCGGTGTTGGAGGATATGTCGCTGAAGCACTTGTCAGGGTCGGCGTTGGAAGAATTATTTTTATTGATATGGATAAAATCGAGCCCTCCAATCTCAATAGACAAATTCTTGCTACAAGGGATACGGTTGGAATGTCTAAAGCGGTTTCTGCATCAAAAAGAGCCGAAAGCATTAATCCAAACGGAAATTTCATCCCGATTGAAACTTTTTTGACACCTGATAACATTCCATTGATCCTTAACGAATATTCGCCGGACTGTGTAGCTGATGCAATAGACAATATAACAGCAAAAGTTTCCCTTGCTTTTGAATGTGAAAAAAGAAATATTCCGATTATATCATCTATGGGCACCGGAAATAAAAGTGACCCAACAAAATTTAAAGTTTCCGATATTTACAAAACGTCTGTTTGTCCATTGGCACGCGCTATGAGACATTTGCTCAAAGAGAAAGGTGTCAAAAAACTCAAGGTGGTTTACAGCGAAGAAATTCCTTCAAAATGCGACGGTGGCATCGGAACGCTTTCATTTGTCCCTGCTGCTGCCGGACTTGTCATTGCAAAAGAAGTTGTAGACTTTTTACTTTTAAAAAAAGCTGAATTTTAAAACTTTTAATGTTAGAATTTTAAAACTTTTAATGTTAAATCTATTGAAAAAAACAAAAAAATATTGTATAATGTAACTTAATATAATTTTCACCTAAAGGAGACAAAAAATGTTTGAAGAAATCAAAAGCATAATTGCAAAACAACTCAGAATTAACAAAGAGGACATCAAAAACACAGACAGACTTATTGAAGACTTAGGCGCCGATTCGCTGGAAATGGCAGAGGTTTTAATGACAATTGAAGAAAAATTCGGACTTTACATCACTGACGAAGAGATTGAAAAAATCAAAACAGTTGGAGACATCGCGAATTATCTTGATAAAATGTAATTTTATTATCAATCAAAGTTAGGAAAGGGATTTAAGTTATGAAGTGTTTAGTTGGCGGAAAAGTCATTTTAAAAGACCGTGTAGCTGAAGGTCTTAATGTTTACTTTGATGAAAAGATCAGAGCTATCACCGCTGAATCGCCGGATGAAAGCTGTCAAATTATTGATTGCAAAGGGATGTATGTATCTCCCGGATTTATCGATATACACACCCACGGATATGCTAATACGGATGTTGCCAATGCTGAATATGACGGCATTAAAAATGTTTCGTACAGAATAGCCGAAAACGGCGTTACGTCTTGGTGCCCCACATCAATTACCGCTCCCATGGAAGAAGTTTTAGAAGTTTTAAATGTAATCAGGAAAATGATGCCCGAAAGCCGTAAATGGAAAGGCGCGGAAATTTTGGGAGTTAATGTTGAAGGCCCTTTTCTTAATGTTAAAAAGAAAGGCGCACATGATGAAAAATTGATTATCCCACCTTCTGCAGACGCGATTGAAGGATATGAAGATGTAATAAAACTTATTACCGTTGCTCCCGAAATGGACGATGGATTTAAGAACATCAAAAGGATGAAGGAAATGGGAATTGTTGTTTCCTTGGGACACAGTGATGCTAATTATGAAACAGCTATGAATTCTTTCACGGATGGAGGAATAGACCACGTAACCCATCTTTTTAACGCACAAACCGGCTTGCTTCACAGAGATCCCGGCATTGTCGGTGCTTCACTCACTGCTGATGTTTACACGGAGCTGATTTGTGACACTTTCCATGTAAGCAAAAACCTTTTCCCACTCGTTCATAAAATGAAGGGAGACAAGCTCTGTCTCATCACCGACTGTCTGAGAGCAGGAGGAATGCCTGACGGAAGATATAAATCAGGCCCGCTCAGCTTCAACTTAAACGGCATTAAATGCACATTAGACGACGGAACAATTGCCGGAAGCGTTTTGAAAATGAATCAAGGTGTTAAAAACTTCTATGAAAATTCGGGATGCACACTTTGGGAAGCTGTTAACGCTGCTTCGTTGAACCCTGCAAAATCAATAGGCGTTGACAAGACAAAAGGTTCTATTGAAATTACAAAAGATGCCGATTTGACCGTATTTGACGAAAACTTCTCAATTAAACTTACAATTTCGGGAGGAATGACTTGTTATGAAGCTTAAACACACACCAAAATTAGACCCGGGCTTTATGCCATTATCCATTCTTTTTAAAGACGCAAAAACCGGCCCTTCAAAAGAAGTCGTTATTGCCCTTGAAAGAAATCGAGGACTTATATCCGTATTTAAAGCAAATATTCCCGAAGGCGATTTTGAAACACGTTACTTTCTTTGCGAGAGACTTGTTAAAACACTTCTTTGGCTCAAAGGAGGCTTTAAAATCTATTTTGCCGGAGACGATGAAGTTGGAAATGCAATAAAGGCTGAATATTCTATCGGCGGCAAAAGAGACTTTGACAATAAATTCATGGCGGACATTTATCGTTCGGAATTTGAAGTTATTGTTTGCTCAAAAGAAGAAATTCCCGCAGAAAACGAAGCTCCTTCTTCTGTTGGAAGGAATCTGGACGGATGCCGTATTGGATTTGACGCCGGCGGAAGCGATAGAAAAGTCAGTGCAGTAATCGACGGAAAAGCCGTATATTCCGAAGAAGTTGTTTGGTTTCCAAAACTTAATTCAGATCCCAAATATCATTATGAAGGAATTTTAGAAGCATTTAAAACAGCTGCTTCAAAAATGCCGAGAGTTGATGCTATCGGTGTAAGCTCAGCGGGTATTTATATTGACAACCAGATTATGGTTGCGTCTCTTTTCCTTAAAGTTCCAAAAGAAGAATATGATAAACACGTCCTCAATATGTACATCGATGTAGCTAAAGAAATTGGTAATGTACCCATTGAAGTAGCCAACGATGGAGATGTTACAGCGCTTGCCGGCGCAATGGAACTTAATGACACCAATATTTTGGGCGTTGCCATGGGAACAAGCGAAGCTGCGGGATTTATTGATTCTAAAGGTAATATAACAGGTTGGCTTAACGAGCTTGCGTTTGTACCTGTTGATGCTAATAAAGAAGCAATGGTGGATGAATGGTCCGGAGACTATGGCTGCGGAGTTAAATATTTCTCTCAAGACAGCGTAATAAAACTTGCTCCCGCCGCCGGAATAGATCTTGACGAAAGTCTCTCTCCTGCCGAAAAACTCAAAGTTGTTCAAAAACTCATGGCAGAAGGTGATCAAAGAGCAAAAGATATTTTTGAAACCATTGGTATATATTTTGGATACGCTCTCGCTTACTATGCTATGTTCTACGACATTAAGCACGTTTTAATTATGGGACGCGTAACATCGGGCGAAGGCGGCGTTTTAATTCTTGAGAACGCCAAAAAAGTTTTAAAAGATGAATTCCCCGAACTTTTTGAAAAGATGAATCTTCACATTCCCGATGAAAATTCAAGAAGAGTTGGCCAGTCTGTAGCGGCGGCAAGTCTTCCTAAAATTAATTAGGCCATGGAAAGTTTTCCCGGTGTTATAGCTATTACAGGTCCTACGGCTTCGGGAAAAAGCAGTGTTGCAATGGAATTGGCGCAAAAGCTTGGCGGCGAGATCATATCCGGCGATAGTATGCAAATATACAAGGGCATGGATATTGGAACCGCCAAGCCTACCGCCAAAGATATGAAAAGTGTAAGACATCACTTAATTGATGAACTTGACATTTTTCAAATTTTTTCCGTCAATGAATATTGCTCGTCTGCTCACAAAGCCGTTACCGATGTGTTAAACAGAAATAAGCTGCCCATAATATGCGGCGGAACAGGTCAATACATTCAATGGTTTTTAGAAGGAATAAGGCTTACGGATGTCCCAAGCGATTTTGAATTAAGAAATGCTTTGGAAAAAGAATACGATTCGAAAGGCGCATTAACATTCCACGAAAAATTAAAGAGTTTTGACCCAATATCTGCAGAGATAATTCATCCTAACAACAAAAAAAGAGTTATCCGTGCAGTAGAGATATACATTCTCACAGGAAAAACCAAAACCTTTTGGGATGCCGAATCTTTAAAAACGTCTCCCCCATTTCCATATGAGATTTTTTCTTTAGAGCATGAAAGAGATGTTCTTTACGAAAGAATAAACAAAAGAGTCGTTGAAATGAAATTAAGCGGTCTTACGCAAGAAGTTGAACGATTGTGGGAACTTGGTTTGGAACAAACACCAACAGCATCTCAAGCTATTGGCTATAAAGAATTTTTTCCGTTTTTTAAAGGGGAAATTACAGAGAGCGAAGCTTATGAATTGATTTCAAAAGGAACAAGGAATTACGCAAAGCGACAAATTACTTTCTTAAAAAGGATATCAAACCGACAATCAATTTCCGTTGAGTCACAAAAACAGGTTTTAAAAGAGATAATAAATAGGTCGAATGTTATAAAAACGTATGTTTAAAAATATTATGTTTCAAATTACAGGTACATTATTAGCTATCGCTGTGCTTGCGTATCTTGTAATTCACACCATGACAAGCTTTGAAAACGAGCTTGAAGTTAAAAATTCATATTATACAACCATGGATCTGACTTATGATGCAGAAGCGTATATATTTCGTGATGAAACTGTGTTATCCACGAAAAATAGCGGTGACGTAATTTATAACATTGAAAATGGCAAAAAAGTGAGTTCGCACCAAAAAGTTGCTTCAGTCTTTTCAGATTCCCAATCAGCGGATGCGCAAAATAAAATCCAAGCTCTTGAAAAAGAAATAGACTATCTTGAAAAAGTTATTAATAATGCCACTTTTTCCACCCCGACAGTTACATCCCTTGATAAAAATATCAACGAAAGAATAAAATCGGTTTCCGCATTTTCAAATTTGGGAGATTTAAAAAATGCATTAAAAGTTACCGAAGAAAGCATTTATGATCTGGAATTGAAATATTGTATTCTAAAAGGCACGGTTGCACACCAAAATCTTATAGAACAGTACAAAAATGAGATCAACTCCCTAACTCAAAATATTTCTTCCTCCGTGTCACCTGTTTATTCCACAAAATCCGGGTATTTTTATAACGAGGCTGATGGATTTGAAGATGTTTTCACATTAGATGCGGTTGAAAGTTTGACAGCCGAATCCTTTGAGGAACTAAAAAATTGCTCACCTTCAATAGCTCCCAATGCAGGAAAAATTGCCGAAAGCTCAAAATGGTATATTGCATTTGAGTTAGATTCTCAATCTTCTCTTCAGATTTCAGTTGGGAAAAAATACCCTGTGGCTTTTTCCGCTTCGGGCATCTCCATCAACATGAAAGCCGAAAGAAAAATTGATGGTGCTGATGACTCAACAAAAATAATTGTTTTATCAACAAATACAGTAAATGAAAACTTCAATTTTTCAAGAAAACAAATTGCAAGTATAACCGTCGCCACATATTCAGGCATTGCTTTTCCCGCCAAAGCGGTTCATACAGACTATGATTCAACCGGCGCAAGCAAGGCCGGCGTTTATGTTTTGGATGAGACAATAGTGAAATTTAAAACATTTACTAAACTTATAGAAAAAAACGGCTTTATTCTTTGTGCTGTTCCCGACAGTACAAATATTTCTGCAATAAGTGAAGAAAAGGTTTCGCTTTACGATACGATTATCGTAGAGGGAACAAACCTATACAATAATAAAGTAATCAAAAGTGTTCTAAAAACCAATTAGAGGAAATAAAGTGGATAAGTTTCAATTGATAAAAGAAAATATAGAGTTTATAAAAAAAACAACAGATGGACATGCTACATTACTTCTTGCGACTAAATGCGTTGATGCAGAAAGAATTAATTATGCCATATCTTGCGGGATAACCCACATAGGTGAAAACAAAGTTAACGAGCTTTTGGAAAAATATGACAAAATAAACAAAGAAAATGTTCAAATTCACTTTATCGGACATTTGCAAAGAAATAAAGTAAAATATATTGTAGATAAAGTTGATATGATACAATCTGTAGACAGTGTAAAGCTTGCAGAAGAAATTGAACGTCAGTGTTCAAAAAGGGATATTATAATGCCCGTACTTGTTGAGATCAACATAGGCAATGAGGATTCAAAATCCGGAATACGCCCCGAAGAAACGGAAAATTTTCTTGTCTCGATTTCTAAGTACAGGCATTTACAAGTAAAAGGGCTTATGGCCGTCCCTCCCGCAACATCTAATAGCAAAATTATTATAGAAAATTTTAAAAAAATGTTTAAAATATACCTTGACATTAAGGAAAAAATGTTAGATAATATAAATATGGACATATTGTCTATAGGTATGTCCTCAGATTATAAAGAGGCCGTAATGTGTGGGTCAAATATGGTACGCATCGGGTCTCTTGTGTTTGGAAACAGAAACTATAATTTATAATTTAAAATTTCGGAGGAAAACAAAATGGCAGAAGAAAAAAAGAGTTTTTTTAACAAAGTAGCAGGTTGGTTTGCGCCCGATGAAGATGATATTGAAGTTGATGGCGATTACGAGGAAGTTGACGAAGACGAAGAGGTAGTAAAACCCGAAAAACCTATGGTAAAATCCGTAAAGAAAGAAATGAGACAGACACGCCCCGAAGATGTTAAGGCATTAAATATCAAAATAATTAAACCCGGTGATGACAAAAGTGCCGTAACAACCATTTTAGACAACCTAAAAAGCGGCAAAGTTGTCGTTGTTAACTTTGAGGAAACAAGACATGATATTCGCGCAAGCTTTTCAGACGCTTTCTTTGGTGCTACATATGTTTTGAATGCAAATTATTCTAAGCTTTCTGAAAGCGCATATGTTCTTGCCCCCAACAATGTTTCTGTTTCCCCGCTTATTGCTGAAATGGCTGATAATGGATCAGAAAAGACAAGCAACAATAAAACATATTTTGGTAACTTCTAATTTTTTTTGTTTATTGTGACGACCCAACATTACGGAGATTTAATTCTATTTTTATGAAAAATATTTTATTTTTACTTTCAAAAACGGTTTCTTTATACTTGTCAGTGTTGCTTTTTCTTTTGATGATAAGGATGTTTATGTCTCTTTTTGTCAATGAAAGCAACTCTAAACCTGTATTGTTCGTTTATAGCGCAACAGAACCCGTTATATTTCCTGTAAGAAACTTTTTAATGCATTTTGAGTTTTTTCAATCTATTCCGGTAGATTTTTCTGTTACAATCACAGTTTTTATCCTGTGGTTTGTAACAATGTTCATATAGTTTAGATTTATTTTACTACGAGGTAGTTTATGTTAGCACCGCATGAATTAAATAAAACTTTTCAAAAGTCCGTAATGGGATACAACGCATCTGAAGTTGACGCACATATTTCATTCATAATTGAAAAGTACACCGAAGTATACAACGCCAACAACGAGCTTGAACAAAAATTACAAACGGTTTTAGCAAAGCTTGAAGAGCTTAAGGCCGAGGAAGGTTCCATAAGATCAACACTTGTAAAGTCTCAAAATATAGGCGAGAAAATTATCAGAGATGCAAAAGAAAGAGCGGATGTAATTCAAAGTTCCATTGAAGATGAATGTAACGAGATCATTGCCAGGTTCAGAAGTCAACTCAACGCTGAAAAAAATGAGCTACTAAATATGAGAGCTTCAATTTTGGAATTTAGAAAAGAAATTTTCGGAATGTATAAGGCACATATTTACGAATTGCAAAATCTTCCAATCGGTGAATTGGAAGAACTTGTTTTGCCTGAAAATTCTGCAATAATAAATTCTGTATACCAAAGTTCCGCAGAAAAGATCAAAGAATATGATGAAAAAAAGAACAGCCCTGAAACCTTGAAAGATGAAAATCTATCTCAGGTAAAATTATCAAATGAAGGGTCTGAAGAAGACATTCTTTCCGTCCTCAATTTGGCACCGAAGTCTGATAAAAAGATTAAAAAAGGAAAGAACTGATGATACTGTCAACTGTAGTAATTTTTTTATCTGTTTTTCTTGACCAAGCAACAAAAATTTTGGCAAAAGCGAATTTGGAAAACCAAACGCAAGTCAACATTATTCCGAAAGTTTTAGGATTTGCATATGTAGAAAACAAAGGCGCAGCTTTCGGAATTTTTCAAGATCACAGATGGGTCTTTATGTTGTTTTCAACATTTGCCATTGGAATAATGATATTCCTCCTCTTCAGAATAAAAAATAAACATCCTCTTTTTACGCTTTCTATTTCCATGCTTATTGGTGGCGGAATAGGAAATATGATTGACAGAATAATAAGAGGATATGTTGTCGATTTTATTAAATTCCTTTTCGTAAAATTTGCAGTTTTTAATGTCGCGGACTGCTTTGTAACAGTCGGTGCGGTATTGTTGTGCATTTATTTATTGTTTGTCTATGATGAGAAAGCGGGCATAGGCGTTAAAAACACCGGATCCAAAATCGACGAAGCAAGTGTATCACTTTCCGACATAGACCCCAAAAACAACTCTAAAGAATATTATACGAGTGCAAGCGATGCCGATCACTCAGTCGATACAAATGAAGAATCTAACCACTCCGAATAACTTTAACACTTCCTATGAAAATGTTGCGCAAGTTGAAGCGGAAGCACTAACATTCACTGCTGATAAATCCGCAGAAGGAATGCGCATCGATGTTTTTCTTTCAGATAAAATCGAAAAAACACGTTCCTTTGTACAAAAACTTGCAGAGGACGGTTTTATTACTGTAAAAGGGGTTCCCCAAAAAAAGAATTATAAATTAACCGGCGGTGACGAAATTTGTGTTTACTTGCCACTTCCTCAAAAAGCGGAAATACTTCCCGAAGATATTCCCTTGAATATAGTTTATGAAGATGATTGTTTGTTAGTTGTAGATAAGCCCAAAGGAATGGTAGTTCATCCTGCACCCGGTAATTCAACCGGAACATTGGTCAACGCTTTGATGCATCACTGCGGTGCATCACTTTCGGGAATAAACGGATTTATTCGACCCGGTATAGTTCACAGGATAGACAAAGACACATCCGGACTTTTGATAGTCGCTAAAACCGATGAAGCACATCACTGCTTAGCGGAGCAAATTTCAGTTCACAGTTTTACGAGAATGTATGAAGCAATTGTTGTCGGCAATTTTAAAGAAGATTCATTTAAGATTGATAAACCTATTGGCAGACATCCCGTAGATAGAAAAAAAATGGCGGTAGTTTACGAAAATTCAAGAAACGCTATTACAAATTTGGAAGTAGTAAAAAGATATGGGGAATATACCCATGTAAGACTTTTTCTGGAAACAGGAAGGACTCATCAAATTAGGGTACATATGGCTTATTTAGGCCACCCTGTTTTAGGCGACACCACGTACGGAACGAAATCCAAACGGTTTCCGCATTTAATAGGGCAATGTCTGTTTGCAAAGTATATTTCATTCAAGCATCCTATCACCAATGAAACTTTATCTTTTACGGCGGATCTTCCCGATTATTTTGTCAAAATACTTAACAACCTTGACAATTCTTACAATTAAGCCAATTATGCGGCACGAAAGGACACGCACCATATGACAAATAAAACCTTATGGGAACTCAAAAAAAATGCATTAAAAGCAAGATTGCTTACTCTTGAGGGCATTTATAATGCCGAATCAGGACATCCGGGAGGTTCTCTTTCCTCTGTGGAAATTTTAACATATCTTTATTTTCAAAAATTGAATGTTGATCCCAAAAATCCACAAAAGGAAAATAGAGATAGGTTTGTTCTCTCAAAAGGACACGCCTGCCCCGCCCTATACTCTACTCTCGCACTTAAAGGTTTTTTTTCTACCGAAGAGCTTAAAGATTTAAGAAAGCTTGGTTCAATGCTCCAAGGTCATCCATGCATGAATAGCATACCCGGCATTGATATGTCAACCGGTTCTTTGGGTCAAGGACTTTCAGCCGCTTGTGGGATTGCTTTGCGTGAAAAGCGCGAAAAACTCGGATTTAGAACATATTCTGTCATAGGCGATGGTGAATCTCAAGAAGGCCAAATTTGGGAAGCGGCAATGTTTGCGTCCCACTACAAACTTTCCAAACTTACTGTTTTTATCGACTCAAATAAACTTCAAATTGACGGAGAAGTAAAAAAAGTTATGAATCCCGGCTCATTTGAAGATAAGTTTAAATCTTTCGGATGGCATGTTCAAACAATAAACGGTCACTCTTTTAAAGAAATTGAAAAAGCTGTGGAAGAATCAGAAAAATCAAAACTTCCTTCTGCGATAATATGCAAGACCGTAAAAGGAAAAGGTGTTTCTTTTATGGAAAATCAAGCTTCTTGGCACGGCAAAGCACCCAAAAAAGAAGAATATGAAATTGCTGTACAAGAACTAAAAAAAGAACTTGAAAAATTTTCTGATTGAGGATGAAAGGAAAAATACAACATGGAAAAAATTGCAACAAGAGTTGCCTATGGTAACGCACTTCGTGATCTTGGGCAAAAATACAATTTTTATGTAATGGACGCCGATCTTTCTTCATCCACACAAACTGCCACATTTGCCAAAAGTTTTCCGGACAGATTTATAAACTGTGGAATCGCTGAAGGAAATATGGCTTCGGTTGCTGCCGGTATTGCATCTACAGGGGTTCCTGTGTTTTTTTCCTCTTTTGCCATGTTTGCCACCGGAAGAGCTTTCGAACAAATTAGAAACTCCGTGGCATATCCAAAACTTAATGTAAAAATTTGCGCTTCTCACGCGGGGCTTTCAGTTGGCGAAGACGGAGCTACTCACCAATGTATAGAAGACATCTCTTTGATGCGTTCAATTCCCGGAATGACTGTTATTGTTCCCGCAGACGCTACAGAAGCATATGCTGCTGTTGAAGCTATTTTAAATTACGACGGTCCTGTATATCTTCGTCTCGCAAGACTTGCAACACCTGTATTTTTTGATAAGTCCAATTATAAATTTGAAATGGGCAAAGCCGTTACACTTAGAGAAGGAAAAGATACGACGATTTTTGCCACAGGAATGATGGTTGCGGAAAGCGTTGCGGCTGCAGAAATATTAAAAGCAAAAGGAATTGATGCATCTGTTATCAATATTCACACCATAAAACCTATTGACAAAGAAGCTATTGTTAAGTATTCATCCGAAAAGAAACGTATTTTTACTGTTGAAGAACATTCTGTTATAGGCGGGCTTGGAGACGCTGTTTCGGAAGTTATCACATCTGAATGTCCTTGCTTCTTAACCAAAATAGGAATTAACGATGTGTTTGGAGAGAGCGGAAAAGCAAGTGCGGTTTTAGAAAAACACGGTCTTACTGCAAATGCAATAGCAGATAAAATTATTGCTTCGTTATAAAATCCAAAGAGGAAATTTATGGCTACCTTTAAAGAAATTTTCGATTATTTAAACACAGTCTTTCCTAAATCGGATTCGGAACCGTGGGACACGGATGGAATTGATATTTGTCTTGATCCGTCTGTAGAAATAAATAAAATTGTTTTGGCATTGGATGTTACATCAAAAATTGCAGACGAAGCAGAAAAAGAAGGTGCAAATTTAATTATCACTCACCACCCTCTTATATTCAACAAAATTAATGAAATTGATGTTTCAAATTCCACATCCAAAAGAATTATTTCTCTTATATCGAAAGGTATTTCTTCAATTTCACTTCACACAAGGCTTGATAAACATCAAGGAGGAGTTACAGATTCTCTATGCAAGAAACTTGGGCTGTTCGTTGATGACAAAATTTGCAACGGTCTTGTAAATATTTGCCACGTGGAAGAAACGAGCTTTGAGAGTTTTACCCAAAAAACGGAAAAATCTTTTGGTATACCCATTCGCACATTTAAAAACAATGAGAAAGTAAAAACCATTGCGGTTTGCGGTGGTGGTGGAAAGTCTTTTGTTGACGATGTTGTTTTATATGGTGCAGATACATACATCACAGGTGAAGTAAGCCATCCCCAACTAATTGATGCCGAAGAATATGGACTAAATATTGTTCTGGGTAGTCATTATGCAACTGAAATAATGGTTTTACCTTTTTTGAAAAATGTGATTGAGGAAAAATTCACTAATATACCTGTAGTAATAAAATATACAAATGGTATCTCAAAATAAAATAAATTTTTTAATCGATGTTTTACATAAATGAAAGGGCGAATTTCGTCCTTTTTTTTATTTTGATAACGAAAAAAGGAAATGAGAAAATTAAATTTTAAAAAAACTATTGAAATTCAGGGCATTTTGGTGTATAATGCAATATAGATAAAATTGTGATAATGGGGGATAATTGACAATGAAAAAAGGTATTTTTAATGGCGAATCAAGGCCTGTTGTAGCCATTGTTATGGACGGCATTGGGTACACCGAAAGAACAGAAGGAAATGCAATCGCTGCAGCATACACACCTACCCTTGATATGCTTTGGGAAAAATATCCTAAATTCTTACTTAAAGCGCACGGAACGGCTGTTGGTCTTCCTTCTGATGACGATATGGGAAATTCAGAAGTTGGTCATAATGCTCTTGGGTCCGGACAAGTTTTTGCACAAGGCTCCAAACTTGTTTCCAACGCAATTGAAAGTGAAAAAATATTTGAATCCGAAACTTGGAAAAAAATTGTTGAAAAAGGCTTAAACGGCGGTACAATCCACTTTATGGGACTTTTTTCTGACGGAAATGTTCATTCGCACATCGACCATCTCAAAGCACTTATCATAAAAGCAAAAGCAGAAGGAGTTTCTAAGGTAAGAATACACATTCTTCTTGACGGCAGAGATGTTGGAGAAACGAGCGCTCTTGAATATGTATCGCCTTTTGAAGATTTTATATCTTCTCTTCGCAGCGATTCTTTTGATATCAAAATTGCATCCGGCGGTGGAAGAATGGTAATAACCATGGACAGATACGACGCCAACTGGGCAATGGTTGAAGCAGGATGGAAAACCCATGTATTGGGCGAAGGAAGACAATTCGCATCTGCAAAAGAAGCGATTGAAACATACAGAGCTGAAACCGGAAAAATCGATCAAGACCTACCCGCCTTTGTTATTGCTGAAAACGGAGCTCCCGTTGGAACAATAAATGACGGCGACGCAGTTGTATTTTATAACTTCAGAGGAGATAGAGCTATTGAAATTTCAAGGGCTTTTGAAGAAGCAGATCTCCCCTATTTTGATAGAATCAGAAAGCCGGACGTATTCTTTGCGGGAATGCTTGAATATGACGGTGACAAACATATTCCTTCGCACTATCTTGTTTCTCCCCCGGAAATAAGTAACACAATGGGAGAATTTTTGGCAAAGAATAAGGTTTCGCAATTTGCCGCATCTGAAACTCAAAAGTTTGGACACGTAACGTATTTTTGGAACGGAAACAGAAGTGGTTACTTTGATGAAAATTACGAAGAATATGCCGAAATTCCTTCTGACATAGTTCCATTTGAACAACGTCCTTGGATGCAATGTGCCCTCATTACAGATCTTCTTATTGAAAAAATCAAATCCGGAAAATTTTCATTCCTCCGTGTCAACTTTCCAAACGGAGACATGGTAGGACACACAGGCGATTTTAATGCAGCAAGAATTTCCGTTGAAGCACTCGACATTTGTCTTTCAAGAATTCTAAAAGCGGTAGACGAGGCTAAAGGCGTTGCTATCATAACCGCCGACCACGGAAATGCCGATGAAATGTATGAGATAAACAAAAAGACAGGAAAACCATCTGTTGACGGCAACGGTAAAATTAAATCTAAAACAAGTCACACATTAAATCCTGTTCCTCTTTACATTTATGATAACTTCTATACGGCTAATTATACTCCTGCCGATATTGAAAATCCCGGATTGGCAAATGTTGCCGCAACCGTTGTAAATATGTTGGGTTTTGATGCCCCGGAAATGTGGGAAAAATCCCTTATAAGCTTAAAGTAATTTATTTATCGAAGAGGTGTTAAAGCACCTCTTCGACTCAAACCAATGGAGATCTCAATATGTTATTTCAACTTTTAGGCGGTGCTTTAGACCAAGATTCTATCATCATATTATTGATGTCGATTCCAATAATTTTAATAAGTCTTTCCTTGCATGAATTAAGCCATGGATATGTCGCTTTATTATGTGGAGATCCAACGGCAAGAAACTTTGGAAGGCTTACCATGAATCCTACAAAACATCTTGATCCCATCGGGGCTTTGATGATGTTTCTTGTTGGTTTTGGATGGGCAAAACCTGTTCCTGTGAATCCAAGGAATTTCAAAAATTCCAAAAGAGATACGGCTCTCGTTGGTCTTGCCGGTCCGGTTTCTAATATTTTGTTAGCATTTGTTTGTACTTTTCTTTTATTTTTAGTATGCCGAATGAATGGTCTTAAAATAATAGAAGAAGCAATATATTACACAAGCATTTCCGCAAAGAATGAGACGAGCAAGATAACATTGGTTTTAATACAATTTTTATCAATGGCAATAACACTAAATTTGGGTCTCGCTGTTTTTAATCTTATCCCCATCCCACCTCTTGACGGATCAAGGATAGTTTCGGCGGTTATCCCCAATAAGTATTACCACTCTTATACTAATATCGAACAACATTCAAGAATAATTTTTTTGGTATTGATCTTTTCATCCTACATTCCTTTTCCCTTTGGGAGCTTTAATTACCTTTCCGACCTTCTTTTCTTCCCCGTGGATTGGCTTAGAGATGCTTTGTATACCGTCTTCTTCTCATTGTTCGAATTTATATTTTTTTAACTTTAGGATAGGATAAAAAAATGGAAGATTTTAGCGTAGTTTTAGATATGTACAACGGCCCGATCGAACTTCTGCTTTCTCTTATAAGTAAGCACGAAATTGACATTTTTGATATTCCGATTGCTACGTTGGCAGATCAGTATATGGCGGAGATCAATAAATTTCAAGAACTTAATTTAGATATTACAGCGGAATTTATTGAAATGGGATCTTATTTAATGCTCATAAAATCTAAAATGCTGCTTCCACGAACAGAAAAAGAACCTGATCCTCGCGCTGAACTTGTTGATAACCTTCTTGCTTATAGAAATGCTAAATTTGCAAGCGAAATCCTCTCCAAACGCCTTGAACAATTTTTCAACAGATATCCAAAGGAACCATCGCCCACTGACGGAAAATACACCGGAAAAGTTGCTATTTCTCTTTTGAGAGACGCTTTCGAACGTATGTCTTTGCGCCGTGCGGTGGAAACATTTAAAGACGAAAAAGAGGGTTTTTTTGAAAAAATCGAAAAAGAACGATATCACACCGTAGAATCAAAAACACTTATTTTGTGCAAAAGATTAGAGGTACAAAAATCAGTTCATTTTTATGATTTTTTTGAAAACAGCGAATCTAACAACGAGATCATCGCAATATTCTTAGCATTACTCGATATTATAAGATTGGGAATGGCGTATATTATCAAAAAAGATGATGATGTAATAATTCACTTATCAGAAGTGGAAGACGAATAACTATAATTCTTTATCGAAAGGAAGCATTTATGGCGTATGAAGGAAAAATAGAAGCTGTACTTTTTGTTAGTGGAAACCCTGTTCACTTTGACAAGCTTTGCGAGATTTTTTCATTGCAACCTGAGGAAATGCTTTCTGAGCTTGAATCTCTCGAAAAAATGAAATCATGTGATGACAGCGGATTATCTTTGATAAAGTTGGATGGTTCATATCAACTTTGCACAAAACAAAACACTTCTGAATATGTAAAAAGATTTTTAGAAATGAAGAAGGCACCTCCTCTTTCTAAAGCGGCTTTAGAAGTTCTTGCCATAACGGCGTATCATCAACCGGTAACAAGATCGTTTATAGAGCAAGTCAGAGGAATAGAGTCTTCGTCCATAGTAGCCGGACTGGAGGAAAAGGGACTGCTTGCAGAATGTGGTCATCTTGATGCGCCCGGCAGACCCGTATTATTTACCACCACAGAAACATTTTTGCGTTCATTCGGTCTTGAATCTCTCGACGATCTTCCCCAATTGCCTGAGGAGTATTCTTTGGACAACGGACAAATGTCCTTGGATATGGAATTTTCATCAGCGGGTTCGGATGTCAAAGACGACCAATCTACAGCATTAACTACAGCTCAAAATGAGTGCGAAGAAAACGATTTGAATAATGCATCAGAAAACGCTGATGCTAACATTGACTTATCATGACAGCATTATATATTTTATTATTTTTGCTATTTTTTATTGTTCTTTTACTTTGCACGAAAATTGTTTTTTCGTTTAAATTTGACGGAAATATAAGATTCAGTATTCGATTCCTTTTTATAAAATTTGGCTTCAACATTCCTGTACTTTATAAGTCCAAAGAAACCGAAGCAGAAGAAAAGGAAGAAGAAGAATATGTATACGTTAAAAAGAAAACATCGAAAAAGAAGAAGAAAAGCAAAAAAGAGGATAAGCTCCCCTTTCCCGGCTTAAAAAATGCGATTGTTTTTTTCAAAGATGCTGTTATAGATGTTTTTGGAAAAGTCATTCACTCATTCAGACTGGAAAAAATGCATTTCAGAGGAATCGCAGCTTCAAAAGACGCTGCTAAAACCGCTGAACTTTACGGTGCGATGTGTACTGCAGCATCCGCACTCCATCAATTTGCCACAAACGCAAAAGGCATAAAAAAGAATGCTGTTTACATTGAGGTACTCCCCGATTTTTTGGCGGAAACACCTGATTTTTATGCAGATTTAAAGTTTTCAATAAGATTATTTAGAATTTTACTTATACTCAAAAAAGTGCTTTCTGTTTGGTTCGATTATAAAAAACTTTGTTATAAAGTTTTGGAAGAAAAAAAGAATGATGAAACGAATCAAAATTAAAAAGCAGACAGAAACAAATAACAATCGCAAATTCCACGAATTTGCCAAAATTATTTTAAAATAAAGTATTTTATCATGTTTGTATTAAGTTTTAAGAAAGGAAAGTCGACACGTTGCGAAAACGCAACAGTGTGCAAAAGCTTAAAAAAATGATTGATTGCATACCGGCTGAACAGGTTTCTTTTAATAACCTAAAAAGGAGCCTGTTAGAAAAAGTCTACAACAAACTTAACGAAGAACAGAAAGAGGCAGTTTTTACAGCTAATGGCCCTTTACTTGTAATAGCGGGTGCCGGAAGCGGCAAAACAACTGTTCTTGTAAACAGAGTGGAATATCTTTGTTTCTTTGGAAATTTATATGAAGAAAATATTCCCGCTACAAAAAAAGATTTGAATTATCTTGAAGAGTTTTCAGATTCATCTGTATCTGATATTCGTAATGCATTAAAAAAATATGTTAAAAACGTACCCGCACCGTGGGAAGTACTTTGCATAACTTTTACAAATAAGGCAGCAAACGAGATAAAAGAACGTCTTGCTTTGACCCTTGGAGAGTCGAGTAAATATGTATGGGCTGGAACATTTCACTCTATATGCTCCAAAATACTCAGAAGACATATCGACCTTCTTGGTGGCTATAAAAATGATTTTACGATATACGACACAGCCGATTGCAAACGTCTCGTAACCGAAGTTCTTAAAAAATTAAAGATTGACGATAAGATCTATACTCCCCAGTCAATGCTTGCAGCAATTGGTAAGGCAAAAGAAAAATGTATAGAAGCTCAAGATTATCTCGCAGTTTCAACTGATCTTAGAGCGGAAATTATTTCAGAAGTATATAAAGAATATCAAGCAAGACTTGTTGCCTCTAACGCACTTGATTTTGACGACATAATTCTTAATGCTCTAAAACTCTTTAAAAATCATAAAGAAATACTCAATAAATACAGCAATCAATTTAAGTATATTTTAGTTGACGAATACCAAGACACAAACACTACTCAAGATCTTCTTGTAAGATATCTTGCTTCTACACACAAAAACATTTGCGTTGTTGGGGATGACGACCAAAGTATATATGCATTCAGAGGCGCAGTAGTTGACAATATTCTTTCTTTCGATAAACATTATCCCACGGCTAAAATAATCAAATTAGAACGAAACTATCGTTCAACCCAGACAATCCTTAATGCAGCTAACGCAATTATTGCCAATAATAAAGGCAGACGTGGAAAAGAACTTTGGACCGATGCTGATAGGGGCGAAAGAATTATTCTCAAAAAACAATTCACCCAAAGCGAAGAAGCGGGTTACATCGTAACGTACATCAAGGATAAAGTTACATCAGGCGAATGTTCCTACAAGGATTTTGCCGTACTTTACAGGCAAAAAGCTCAAGCCAATGCACTTGAGATCATTTTCTCAAAAAGTAATATTCCATATCGTGTTTTTGGAAGCTTGCGTTTCTATGATAGAAAAGAAATTAAAGACCTGACTTCTTATCTCCATGTAATAGATAACCCTAATGATTCTATCAGAATTAAGAGGATCATTAATGTCCCAAAACGAGCAATAGGAAATACAACAATTTCGCTTTTAGAAGACATTGCAACCAAAAACGAAAAGAGTGTTTATGATGTAATAACAAATGCCGAAACATATCCGGAGCTTCAAAAATCGATTCCAAAAATAAAAGTTTTCCAAGGACTGATTGAATACCTTAGAGAATACGCCGAATCTGCTTCTGTATCAGATCTTATAAAAGAAGTTATTACAAAAACCTCATATAAAGAATACATTTTAGAAACAGAAGATGACAAAGATAAAGCACAACTTCCCGATGAGCTTGTTTCGGGCGCATTAATGTACGAACAAAGAGCTTTGGAAAATGGCGAAACACCAACCTTGAAGGGTTTTTTAGAAGAAGTTGCGTTACTTACAGATGTTGATAATATGGATAGCTCCAAAGATGCCGTTACATTAATGACGGTCCACAGCGCTAAGGGGCTTGAGTTTAACACAGTATTTCTTCCCGGATTTGAAGAAGGAGTTTTTCCGGGAACCCAAACAATGGCAGGGTCATCAAGTGAAATGGAAGAAGAAAGAAGACTTGCATATGTAGCTGTTACAAGAGCAAAAAAACAACTTATAATTTGTCACGCAAATACAAGACTTCTTTATGGAAAAACCTCCTCAAACCAATTATCCAGATTCGCCCTTGAAATTCCAAAAGAACTTGTAATCATTGAACAGCCAATGAAAACAGTTTACAACCATAACGCATCTGAATCCAAAAGAAAATATGCAAACAGCAGAGATTCTTTCCTTAAAAACACTACAGCCGCTGCAAAAAATTCTCATCACGATTTCACCGAAAAAGGAGAAATGATTAATGTGGGAGACAGAGTTTCCCATAATCTTTTTGGAAACGGCGAAGTTTTATCTGTTTTGGATATTAAAAAGGATTTTATATATGAAATAAAATTTGATTCGGGCACAACAAAAAAAGTTATGGCGAGCTTTTGTAAACTCAAAAAAATTAATTAATGAAAGAAGGACACATTATGGCAGTCATCAAACCTATCAAACCGTTGCGCTTTGCGGACAAAAAAACAATAGATTCGTGTGTATGCCCCCCATATGACATAATTAGCGATAAAGAAAGAGAAGAGATCGTTAAAAGAAACGATCACAATATTGTAATCCTTGAAAAACCGGAAGGCGAAAACAAATACGAAAACGCGGGGTCACTTTTAAAAGCGTGGATAAAAGAAGGCGTTTTAAAACGTGACGATTCAGAAGGTATTTTTGTTTATCAAGAAAAGTTTTCCGTTGCAGGAAAAGAATATGTATTTGACGGTCTTGTATGCCTTGCAAAACTTTACGAGTTTTCAGAAAAAGTAGTTCTTCCCCACGAAGAAACTCTTTCAAAAGCGAAGCAAGACAGACTAAATCTGCTTACTGCTACACATTGCAACTTCTCTTCTGTTTATTCTCTCTATATGGATGAAGAAAAAACAGTTGAAAAAATCATTGAAAAAGCAAAAAATCTTGATTGTGAGTGTTCTTTTACCGACAACGAAAATGTTACACACACTCTTTGGAAGATTACTGATAAAGATGACTTGAACGAGCTTGTAGTTGCGTTTAAGGACAAGCAACTCTTTATTGCCGACGGACATCACAGATACGAAACAAGTCTTAACTACAGAAGAATATGCAAAGAGCAAGGAATTACTGACCTTGATACAGATTACATACTTATGACTCTTGTTGATATGGATAACAAGGGCTTGGTGATCATGCCAACTCATCGTGTTATTACAGAAAAAGGCTTAGACATCGATGCATTGAAAGAAAAATGTAAATCAGAGTTTGAAATCGTTGAAATGGATGACATTAATACGGCAGAAAAAACACTTGCTTCTCTTTCTGACATTCATGCATACGCGCTTTACAGCGGAGGAAATGGTTACACACTTTTCAAGCGCAAAGAGGACGCTGTTATTGAAGGACATTCTGACGCATACTGCGGACTCGATGTTTCTGTTCTTCACACGCTCATCCTTGAAAAAGGCTTGGGAATCGATAAAGAAAATATGGCTAATCAAAAAAGCCTTATTTACACAAGAAGCATTGACGAAGCAGTAAGCCTCGTTAAAAACGGCGATGCATCTTGCACTTTTATTCTTAATTCCACAAAAGTTCAACAAATTAAAGCCGTTTCCTTGGCGGGAGACAAGATGCCTCAAAAATCTACCTATTTTTATCCTAAGCTTATAACAGGACTTGTTATAAATTGCCTTGAAAAATAATTTATCGGAGCTTTATATGAATAACTTACTTGATAAGAAATATGATCCTAAAAATGTTGAAGACCGACTTTACAAATTTTGGTCTGAAAACGGATATTTTACACCTGAAATAGATAAATCCAAAAAGCCTTTTTCCATTGTTATTCCACCGCCAAACGTAACGGGACAGCTCCACATGGGACACGCCCTTGACGAAACATTGCAGGACATTCTTATAAGAACCAAACGTATGCAAGGATATTGTACTCTGTGGATTCCCGGAACTGATCATGCGGGAATAGCCACCCAAATTAAAGTTGAAGAACAACTTCGTAAAGAGGAAGGGCTTTCACGTCACGATTTGGGAAGGGAAAAATTTCTTGAACGTGTATGGGACTGGAAAAAAATGTACGGCAGCCGTATCATCAATCAGCTCAAAAAGTTAGGTTCTTCGTGCGACTGGACGAGAGAACGCTTTACAATGGATGAAACTTGCTCTGCCGCTGTTAAGAAGATTTTTGTTTCCCTTTACAACAAAGGGCAGATTTATCGCGGCTATAGAATTATAAACTGGTGTCCAAACTGCAATACAGCTCTTTCTGATACGGAAGTTGATCACAAGGACACTGCCGGTAATTTCTATCATATCAAATATCCTATTAAGGGTACTGATGAGATGTTGGAAATTGCAACAACTCGTCCGGAAACAATGTTAGGCGATACGGGCATCGCAGTAAACCCTAACGATGAAAGATACACAAAATATATTGGAAAAACGGCAATTTTACCTTTGATGAACAGAGAAATTCCAATTGTTGCCGACGAATATGTTGACATGGAATTTGGAACAGGGTGTGTTAAAATGACTCCCTGTCACGACCCTAACGATTATCAGGTTGCCTTAAGACACAACCTTGAAATGATAGTGGTTCTTGACGGTAACGCCAAAATAAATGAAAACGGTGGAAAATATCAAGGTATGGATCGCTTTGAAGCAAGAAAAGCTATCATTGAAGATCTTGATGCGCTTGGACTTTTAGTTAAAATAGAGCCTCATTCTCATGCCGTCGCTCACTGCTATAGATGCGGTACTATCGTAGAACCAATTTCTTCCAGACAATGGTTTGTTAAAATGGAAGAACTTGCAAAGCCTGCCATTGAAGCAGTGAAAAAAGGTGACATTAAATTTGTTCCTGAACGCTTTTCCAAAAACTACCTTAACTGGATGGAAAATATTTTAGATTGGTGCATTTCACGTCAACTTTGGTGGGGACACAGAATACCCGCCTTCTATTGTGATGATTGCGGGGAAATGACCGTTTCCGAAAACGATGTAACCGTATGCCCAAAATGCGGAAGTAAAAACATAACTCAAGACGAGGATGTACTTGATACGTGGTTTTCATCGGCACTTTGGCCAATGTCAACATTGGGTTGGCCCAACCAAACAGAGGATCTTGAATACTTTTATCCTACAAGTGTTCTTGTTACCGGCTATGACATTATTACATTCTGGGTTTCAAAAATGATCTTCCAAGGACTTGAAGGCATGAAAGAAAAACCATTTAGTGATGTTTTGATTCACGGGCTTGTAAGAGATTCACAAGGAAGAAAGATGAGTAAATCCTTAGGCAACGGAATTGATCCGCTTGAAATCATTGACAAATACGGTGCAGATGCTTTAAGGTTTACACTTGCAACAGGTAATAGTCCCGGAAACGATATGCGTTTCTACGAAGAACGTGTCGAAGCGTCGCGAAATTTCTGCAACAAAATTTGGAACGCTGCAAGATTTGTTCTTATGAACCTCGAAGAAGATATTAAAATGCCGGACGACATTACAACGCTTTCCCTTGAAAAAGAAGATAAATGGATACTTTCCAAATACAACACCTTGGTAAAAGAAGTAAATGAAAACATTGATAAATACGAATTAGGCGTTGCAGTGTCAAAACTTTACGATTTTATTTGGGATGTATTCTGCGATTGGTACATTGAACTTGTAAAACCCAGACTTAACGCCAAAGGAACAGAAAGCAACAGCGTTGCGGGAAAAGTTTTAGTCTATGTTCTTTCGGGAACTATGAAACTGCTTCATCCCTTCACGCCATTTATTACAGAGGAAATTTGGCAAAAACTTCCTCATGAAGGCGAGAGCATTATGATCTCCTCCTTCCCTGTTTTTGATTCAAAATTAACATTTACCGCTGACGAAGAAAATGTTCAATATGCAATTGACGCTATTAAAGCTATCAGAAACAGACGTTCGGAGATGAATGTTCCTCCCTCAAAAAAATCTGCCCTATATATAAAAACGGAATATAAAGAACTTTTTGAAACGTCAAATATTTGGTTTGAAAAACTTGCTTCCGCTTCTGCCGTTGAAATAATCGATAATGATCCCGAAGACGCGGATGAATGCGTTCAAATCATTACATCCGGTGCTACTGTATTTATTAAAACAAAAGAAATGGTAGACATTGAAGGAGAACGTAAACGTCTCACCAAAGAACTTGAAGATGCAGAAAAAGAGCTTTCAAGAGCCACATCAAAATTGGCAAACGCTGATTTTGTTTCAAAGGCTCCCGCAAAAGTAATTGATGCTGAAAGAGAAAAGGTTAAAAAGTACGAGGCAATGAAACAAAGCATTACCGCCGCACTTGAAAAGCTTGTATGAACAAATTAAACGAAAACAAAAAAGTTATTTTATTAAAATACGGTGAAGTTGTAATGAAAGGCTTAAACAGAAGTTATTTTGATAGCCTTATCGTTAAACGCGCCAAAGAAATGCTGAAAAAGGCTGAAGGAAACTTCAGCCTTGAGTATGCACAATCTACCCTTTATATTAGCGGTGATGAAGATGCAGATATGGACGAGGCTTTTTCTATTCTGAAAAAGCTTTTTGGCATCGCCACAATATGTATGGGTTATCAATGTGAAAAGAGCATGGATTCAATTTCAGAATGCGTAAAACAAAATTTACGCCCTCTTTTGGGAAAAGCGAAAACATTTAAATGTGAATCCAAAAGAAGCGACAAAAACTTTCCACTTAAATCTCCTGAAATTAGCGCAGAAATTGGTGGAGTTATTTTAGATTCCATGCATAGTTTAAAAGTAGATGTTAAAGAACCGGATGTAACCATTTTCGTTGAAGTTCGTGAAAAATATGCTTATATACACAACGGTGGTGAAAAAGGTTTGGGAGGAATGCCGCCGGGAAGCGCGGGAAAAGGTTTGCTTCTCTTATCCGGAGGAATAGACAGTCCCGTTGCCGGCTTTATGATGTCTAAAAGAGGCATTTCGGTTGATTGTGTTTATTTTGAAAGTCCTCCTTATACAAGTGAAAATGCTAAGCAAAAAGTTGTAGATTTAGCAAATAAATTAGCTGAATACAACGGCAAGCTCTATCTTAATTGCATATCTGTCACTGAAATTCAAGAAGAATTGATGGAAAAATGCGAGCACAAGCTGTTTACTGTTTTGCTTCGACGTTTTATGATGCGCCTTGCACTTAAACACGCTTTAAGAATAGGAGCAGGACTTCTGATAACCGGAGAAAGCATCGGACAAGTCGCCAGTCAAACCGTTCCCGCGCTTGCAGTTACAGATGCCATTGCAACCATTCCTGTTATTAGGCCGCTTGCCGGTTTGGACAAAGAGGAAATTGTAAAGATTTCAAGAATGATTGACACCTTTGACATAAGTGTTTTGCCTTATGACGATTGCTGCACCGTATTTACACCGAAGCATCCCAACACAAGACCTACTTTAGAAGGAGTTCTTGCAGAAGAAGCTAAATTAGATGTGGAGGGGCTTGTCGAAAGGGCCTTTTCCACCAGGACAGTTATGGAAATTATGCCATGAAAAATTTTAAATTTTTAAGCCGAAAGACAATTTCTTTTGTTATTGCGTTTATAATTTTATTTTCTACAGTAAATTTCAACATAAAAGCCGCGATTCCTACATCATATGATCTTAGAGACTACGGTTACGTTACTTCTGTAAAAAATCAAGGTAATGCAAACTCATGTTGGGTGTTTGCTACAATCGGAGCCATTGAATCTTCATTAATTGTGGGAGGTTATGCTGACTCTTCCATAGATCTTTCAGAAGCACACCTTGGGTGGTTTTCTATTAATTCCGCTATTTCCAATGAAAATGATTTAACTTACGGCGATGGATTATCAGTAGATAACCCATATCAATACAGCGGAAACGATCTATATGCTATTTGGGCAATATCAAGAGGATTCGGTTTAGAATTTGAAGAATTTTCTAAATATAATGTTTCAGATCCGGATTCCACATTTGTAAGAGAAAGCTCAAGAAATGTTTCCGAATACACTGTTTCCCAATTAAATATTTACGAACCATCAGAATCCGATTCCATTAAACAGGCAATAATAACCAATGGTGCTGTTATGGCTTCTTATCGTGATTCTTCGGGGTATTACACAAGAGGTAACGATGGTTATTGTTTTTATGAGAATGTATACACAGAAACAAACCACGCAACTCTTATAATAGGATGGGACGATGATTTTTCAAAAGAAAACTTTGGAGACCTCCAACCATCATCAAACGGTGCTTGGCTTTGCAGAAATACTCGCGGCACATCGTGGGGCGATAACGGCTATTTTTGGCTTTCATATGAGACCACTTCTTTAAAAAGAATAGTTTCTTTCGTGGCAGAGCCTTCTGAAAATGACATATATCAAATTTATCAATATGATGGGTATGGATTCTCTAAAGCACTTAGCATAAACGATTCGGGTATTGTATACACTTCTAACATTTTTGATATTACAGAAAACGGATGTTTGGAAAAAATTGCCTTTTACACCGCAATGACTAATCTGAATCATGATATAACTATATATAGACTTAATGAATCATACAGTTCCCCCGTGGATGGAGAAGTAATATCTAATTTTTCAAAATCGTGTAATAATTTAGGATATTACCTTTGCGACCTTCCGTCTCCCGTGAATGTTTACGCAGGCGACGCTATTTCTATTGTTGTAAAAATATCGGGCAGCGGAAGAATTAAATTTTATTCCGAAGGAACTGAAAACAGAGCATCCATAAACGGAAAAAGCTTTGCTTCACCTGATGGAATTTCATGGGTAGATACAGCACAAAACAATTTTGGGAATCTGTGCATTAAAGCGTGGGTAGATCCGGATGTTTACGAAGGACCGGATATTATATCTTTATATAACAAAATGCTTCCCATAAGTGAAGAATATTACGAAGATAATATTCTTTCCTCCGTAATGGACAAAGTGAATAAATTGGATTTAACCGGTTCGACAGATCGAGAGACGCTTAATTGTTATTTACGTCTTGTATGCCTATACGAAAAGTATTTTGGTTTTGTCACCGTTGAAAATGAAGAACAATTTATTGCTTTTGCAAATTTAGTTAATAGCGGAAACAAATTTACAGATACCGTCATTGTTCTCACAGGCGATTTAGATTTCACAAACATTAGCTTCACTGTCCCTTCAGAATTTAACGGAATTTTTAATGGTAAATATCATTCCATTAAAGGAATTACTTATCAAAGTGGTGTGGATGCAGGTCTTTTTGGAACAATTTGCCAAAATGGAATTGTAAAAAATGTTGTTATGAACGACTGCTCCTTTGTCACATCGGAATATGCCGGAGGAATCGCCGCAAGAAATGAAGGCTTGATCATTGATTGCGCCGTCTCTGCGTCTCTATCGTCCGAATATTTATATTCCGGACTTGTAGCAGGCTTTAATAAAGGAAAAGTTTTGAACTGCGCTGTCAAAGGAGATTCCGGTGAATATTCATTTGGGGAAATTGTAGGTGAAAACACTTTTGGAATAATTCAGAGTTGCCTATACAGTGGCAATTCGCCTGTTTGTGACGGTAACGCTCCCATAGAATCACACCAAGCAAGCGTCTTTGAAGATGTAATTATGGTGCGAGGATTGGGAATACCCATGAAAAATGTTTCATTATTTGCTTCTCTGTACCATTCAACTCCAAATTCATATGAAGGAAATGCGTACACAGGCGCCATAATTGAAAATTTTAAAATATCGGTGTTGGGTGATATCGATGGTGACGGTGAACTTTCTGCATCGGACTATTTGAAAATAAAAAGTTATTTTTTAGAAATTATTGATTTATCTGACGTTTATTTATCATCAGCAGATATAGATCAAAACGGTTTTATTGAAGCAACAGATTATCTTTTAATAAAATCTCATTTCTTGAACATAACAGACATTTACGGAGTTTGATCAATGAATTTAACTGAGCTTGCACGTCCAAAAGATTTTTCTGAAATTGCCGGACAAAAACATTTATTTAATGAGAATGCCCCATTAATGAAAATGATTATGGAAGGGCATATTCCCTCTTTAATATTTTATGGCCCTCCCGGAGTTGGAAAAACAACAGCCGCAGATATTCTTGCATCCAAAACGGGAAAAACATTCAGAAAATTAAACGCTACAGTTGCATCGCTTTCAGACTTGAAAGCAATACTCTCAGAAACAGACGCTGTATACACCGGAGGCGAGATATTACTCTACATTGATGAAATTCAATATTTTAATAAAAAGCAACAACAAGTATTGCTGGAATATGTAGAAGATGGCAGAGTTACACTTATCTGCTCTACAACGGAAAATCCATACTTTTATATTTATCCTGCCCTTGTCTCAAGATCTGCAGTTTTTGAATTTAAAAGTGTTTCTCCCGAAGAAATAAAAGAATTTTTGCACCGCGCTCTAAACATTTTTAATAAAGAAAATGAAAGAAATATCTCTGCAGCGGACAAAGTTTTAGAACTCATCTCAAATTCTGTAGGCGGAGATGTTCGAAAAGCCGTAAATATGCTTGAAAATCTTTGTTTTGTCGTCTCTGAGGGAGAAATTACTGAAACTATTACTCGTGATTTTCTTAGAAACGCGGGGCAAAGATTTGATAAAGGCGGCGATGAATATTATAATTCCCTCTCCGCGCTCCAAAAATCCATAAGAGGTTCTGATGAAAATGCAGCAATATTTTATCTTGCAAAAATTTTGGAGAACGGTGGTTTAATTCCCGCGTGCAGACGACTTTTAGTTATTGCCAGCGAAGATGTGGGGCTTGCCTACCCTCTTGCTTCTGTTATTACAAAATCGTGCGTGGATTCTGCTTTACAATTAGGTATGCCTGAGGCAAGAATTCCATTATCGGAAGCGTGCATTTTATTAGCTACTGCACCAAAATCCAATTCTGCATATATGGCGTACGATAGGGCATCAGAAGATGTTAAGTCCGGTAAAGGTACAATTTTTCCCCGTTGTTTACAAAATGTACACGCAGACAGTTATGGCGAAATTGGGGGTCAAGGATATATTTACCCCCATGACTATCCCGATGCTTATGTAGAACAACAATATTTACCGGACGATCTTGTAAATAAAAAATATTATACATACGGCGATAATAAAAACGAACAAGCCGCAAAACTATATCGTCAAAATATCATTAACAAACATAAAAAATAAAAAAATGAAAGGTAAAATACAGCCATCTGTATTTGGAAAACTATTATGAGAATTTTTTTAACAGTACTCGACAGCCTTGGAATTGGTGAATTGCCCGATGCAGATGCATATAACGATAAAGGCTCAAATACATTAAATTCTATATATAAAAACGAAAACTTCAACGCGCCAAACCTTACAAAAATGGGATTATTCAATATTGACGGTACGCCCGAAAAAGGAATTGAATCGCCAATAGGAGCTTTTTGCCGTTTTGCTGAAGCTTCAAAAGGAAAAGACACTGTTACAGGCCATTGGGAAATGTGCCAGATTATCTCAGAAAGACCTTTTCCTACTTATCCAAACGGATTCCCAAAAGAAGTAATTGAAAAATTTGAACTTCTTACAGGAAAGAAAACAATTTGTAATCTCCCATATTCCGGAACAGAAGTTATAAAAGACTTTGGTGAGGAAAGCATAAGGGATGGAAAATTGATTGTTTATACATCCGCAGACAGTGTATTTCAAATTGCAGCACACGAAGATTTCGTGCCGATTAAAGATCTTTACAGATATTGTGAAATTGCAAGGGAAATACTTCAAGGGGAACATGCTGTAGGAAGAGTAATTGCAAGACCTTTTAATGGAGAAAAAGGAGCATTTCAAAGAACTGCCAACAGACACGATTACGCCCTTGAGCCATCGGAAAGCACGCTTGATCTGATAAAAAATGCCGGCAAGGATGTTTGGTCGGTTGGTAAAATTAAAGATATATTTGCAGAAAAAGGCATTACAAAATCTTTCCCCGGTGCTACAAACATTATTGCCATGAGTTCCCTTGAAGAAATTCTTCAACTGGATTTTGACGGATTGTGCTTTACAAATTTGGTTGATTTTGATGCGATGTACGGTCATAGAAACAATATAGACGGATACGCAAAGGCAGTAAGCGATTTTGATAAATTTCTTGAAAATATGATTTCAAATATGCGCGAAGACGACATATTTATAATTACAAGTGATCATGGCTGTGATCCTGCAACTCCTTCTACAGATCATTCGAGAGAATATACATTCGGGCTGTTTTTTGGCAAAAATATTAAACCTGTAAATATGGGTACCCGCCCCACGTTTGCCGATATCGGAAAGACGATTTGTGATTTATTAAATATCGAAAATTCTCTTCCCGGAACAAGTCTCTGTCCTTTATTTCTCTGAAATTAATATTCGGGTAAATTAGATATTCGAATTCTTGCCATTGAAAGGTGCGCTTGAAACATTTTATTGTCATTGTTTAAGAAATACACTTCTGCAGTGTTTAGATCGATGGTTATTTTTTCCAGCTCCTTGTGATTTATCATAAAACGCAATACTTTCTCTTTATCTTCCCACAGCTTCATGGCACCGTAAAAATCTTCTTTATCATTAATTTTGTCAAAGTCCATATGAGAAAGCAGATTGGAAGCTGTTTCTTTAACGTATATCTCTCCTGCGATGACAAAAGATAGAGTTACTAAAAAAACCGAAAGCATTATTAAGAACCCTTTCATTTTTCTTTCTCCTTAATTACAATGTTTTCGTTCCCTATATCATCAACTATAAAATAAAGTATATCTTTCATGTTTTTAATTCCCTTGGTTTTTATACGTTGGATTAACCATTCTTCTCTTTTTCCCAAAGCAGAAAGAGCATTTTTATCTATATATCCCTCAACGATAACACAATGCCCTACACCGTTTTCCGGCAAATTTAAATTTAAATCACCGGAAGTGGGAACGGAATTGCCAGCCTTGGGAAAAACGCTGAGTTTTCCGTTTTGTTCCAATATGACATAATTTATTTCAGATATATCCCTGTATCCGTGAAGCCTTATTTCTGTAAATATTTCATCCACACTCACACGTGTCTTTGAAAGGTTTTTTTCTATTATCTCCCCTTTAGAAACCAAAACAATGGGAGAACCGTCAAAAAAACGTCTTACTTTTACTGATTTTCTGCAGATCCACGAAAGAGCAACTTCGATGAAAACTACACTTATGAGAGGCACAAAACAAGTTAATACAGGCGTATCCTTGTTTGTTATGGGAACCACTGCGAGTTCCGATATCATAACAGCAGTGACAAATTCGGAAAGTTGAAGTTCACCCACTTGCCTTTTCCCCGAAATACGCATTAGAAACATTAAAGTTATATAAAAAGCAAATGTTCTGGCTATTATTGCAAGCATTTCATCCACCATTTTCTTTTTTTATATATTATTTCCCTTTTTTCTACATATTATTTTACTAATTTATTATTTTTACAAAATTTGTAGTGACAAATAAACGGATGTATGTTATACTCTTTTAAGTTAAACTAAGTAATTTGAAATTAAATCATTTTTAGTAGGAAAACATATGGATAATGAAAATATTGTTTTAGGAAGAAATTCTGTTACAGAACTTCTAATGTCAGGAAGAAAAATTGAAAAAATATATCTTTTGAGCGGATGCGAAGAAAAATTCAGGAAAAAAGTGTATGATCTTTGCTCCGATCGTCGAATTCCCATTGTTAAAACGGACAAAGCCAAAATGGATTCGATGGGCAAAAATCACCAAGGCATAATTGCTGTCGCCGCTATCAAAGATTATTGCGAAATAGACGATATTTTAAACCTTGCCAATGAAAGAGGAGAAAAACCTTTTATCATCATTGCTGATGGGATAAATGATCCTCATAATCTCGGAGCCATAATTCGCTCTGCGGAATGTGCGGGAGTTCACGGTATTATAATTCCAAAGAGACATTCTGTCTGTGTTACACCTACAGTACATAAATCCTCTGCAGGTGCTTCTGAGCATATGCTTATTGCAAAAGTTCCAAATTTAGCATCTGCAGTAGATGAGTTGAAAAAAAACGGTTTATGGATCTACGCTATGGAAGCAGATGGCGAAGATTATTCAAAAACAGTATTCGATGCACCAACTTGTATTATATTGGGAAGTGAAGGAGACGGCGTCTCCGAGCTTCTCAAAAAAAGATCGGATTTTGTCCTTTCCATTCCTATGTACGGAAAGATCAATTCTTTAAATGTATCTGCTGCTGCCGCTATAATTATGTTTAAAGCGGCTCCAATGTTAAAATAATCCAATAAATATGATGCTCCAATATTAAGGAGGGATGTTCATTTGTTAAAAGAAACAGAATACGCCTGTAACTTTAAAACATCGGCACGTAAACTGAACAGAATTAAAATTAATGATCTTTTAAGTAATGCAAACGAAGCTAATGAAGAGAAAATATTTTCAAGTATACCAAAATTCAGAACCGATTTGAAAGCTCCGGATATAAGCTCTGCAGAATCCCGAATTGACGAAGATGATTCGATCTGCATACTTAAAACCACGCTGGAATCGTTAGTGAAAGAGGACAAAGAACTTGAAGAATATTACAACGGACTTCAATCAAGACTTAACAAAAAAAAGATCGATGAAATTTATTCCATTGTTACAGCCAATATTCCCTTCGAACCAATAAGAAGAGCTCATGCTCGTGCCGCAACGAAATCCTATACGCTAAAAGAAAAACATTCAGGTAAAAAAGAATCACTTCAAAAAAATCATACATTTGTACAAGAAACGCTTGAAGATCTCAATGATATCCATGAGATCACCTCTTTAACATTAGCTGAAACTGAAATTGAAACCCAAGAAGATGATTTAAACATTATTAACAACGATGTTGATCCATCACAAATTACCCTTGATATGCTCATGGATGTTTCAGAAAAAAATGAAGAAGACGAACATAATTTAAAGATTGCCTTTGACATGATAAACAATGAAGGGGACTTTAAAGAAAACGACGAGGAATCCAACGAGAGCATATTCTCCAAGCTTTTCAAATATCGTCCCTCTACAGCGGAAACACGGGTTATTACGGAAAGCGAAAACAATTCCGAAGATTACGAAGGATTTGAATTTACAACGCGGGGACAAAAGCACGAAGGTGAAGTGCTTTTAAAAAAAGCCGTTTCACGAGCTTTAAAAAAATTACTCTGTTCACTTGTCCTTTTTGCATTAGTGTTGGGGTTGCAAATTGCACCACAAATTAGCTCTGAATTTGAAAATTACATATCTTATAAATCATACGGATTTATTTATTCATGCGTTCAGCTTCAGCTTTTATTTTTAACATTATGGCTTCTTTTTAACAACTTTATAAGCGGAATAAAAGGAATTGCAACAGGAAAATTAAGACCCGATTCTGCTTTTGCCGTTACATTGATCATTGCCTCAATACATAATATATTTACGCTGTTCAATTTAGATAACGGTGTTGTACTTTTCAATATAGTGCCTATATTTATGTCGGTATGTTCTTGCCTTGGTTCATATTTAAAAGCAAAAAAAGACCTTTATTGCTTTTCTGTCGTATCTTCGGAAAAAACCAAATTTGTTGCATCGGAGCTTTCATCCGAATCGAAAGAAGCATCAAGCTTTTTTTCGTATTTATTTGAGGACTCGGATATTTACACTGTTGGCAAAACTCAAAATGTTTCCTCGTTTTTCAAGAGGATATCTGTCAGGCCAAAAAGCGAAGACATTTTAGGAGCAATAATTCCCGGAGTGTTTTTTGTTTCCGCAATCATATATGCAATTTGCATTTTTCATGGAAAAATGTCACTTTTTGATGCGTTTACTTCCGCTACAGCTTTTATTTGTACTGCAATGCCTTCTACGATTTTCTTTGTAATTACACTTCCGTTGTTTTTCGCTAATAGATCATGTAAAAAAATTGAATCTGCAATTATAGGCGACGGTGCCGCGGAAGAATACTCCACAGCTTCTGTTATTTCTTTTGAAGATACGGAGCTGTTCCCTTCTGATAGGGTGAAAATGACAAATATTAAAACATACTATAACGCAAGAATGGATCAAGTAATAGTTGAACTTGCAAAACTGTTTTCCTATTTAGGCGGCCCATTGAAACCTATTTTTGCAGATGCAGTATCCGGAATGTTTGAAGAACACAGCGTAATAAGAATAATCGAATCGGCAGAAAACGGTGTTATGATAGCCGCAGACGGTGTTGATTATTACTTGGGAAGCGGCGCGTTTATGCGTAGTCATTCCATTGTATACGAAGATGATCCCACCGATGAGGTTTATGAAAGAAACGGTGGATCTGTAATGCTTTTTGGCGCAAACAATTTAGTTGTCGCCAAAGTATATTTTAAATATAAGCCGCAAAAAGGGTTTAAGAAACTACTTTCTCATATGTATGAATGCGGTCTTTGCGTGGGAATCAAAACACTTGACCCAAATATAAATAATTCTCTTTTAAACTTCCACGCGGACGGCTCTCCGTGCCCTATTTCAATTTTAAAATCTTCATGCCCGGAAGAAATTTCCGCAGTTTCAGATAAGGTTGACACGGGAATCGTTTCAACAAGATCACTCGGCGCTTTCCTTAAAGCTTTTATGTACTGTGACAAAGCAAGACATTCGATTAAAAGCAACGGAATTGTAATGCTTGCAAGTTGTGTACTTGTTTCTATTTTAATGATTTTTATTTCATTCACCGGAAGCATTTCAGATTTTTCTCCTACACACGCCATCTTGTTCCAAATTTTATGGTCAACGGTTGTTTGGATACTTTCATTTCTGAAATAAAATAAAAAATAGTCAATTTTCTCAAAAAAAAATGTTTTTTTACTAAAAAAACTATTGAATATTTGAAAAAAATAATATATAATAGCTATGTTGAGCAAAATTGATAAATTTCAATAACAAAATATACAGAGGAGAACCATAATGGCTATTTTCAAATCCAATCAAATCAGAAACGTAGCATTAATAGGTCACGGCGGTGACGGTAAAACCGCTTTGGCAGAGGCTATGCTCTATCTTGCAAAAGCAACAGACAGACTTGGTAAATCTGCAGACGGAAACACCGTGTGCGACTATGATCCTGAGGAAATCAAACGTCAAATTTCAATTTCTGCTTCTCTCGCTAATTTCGAGTGGAAAGGGAATAAAATTAATATTCTTGACACACCGGGTTATTTTGATTTTGAAGGCGAAGTTAGACAAGCTCTCAGAGTTGCCGATTCAGCTTTGATCGTTGTTGACGGTAAGTCGGGTCATAAAGTTGGCACTGAACTTACTTGGGAACTTGCAAAGGGAAAATCCAAAGCTTTTTTTGTTAACAAGCTTGATGATGAAAATTCCAACTTCCGCAAGACACTTGAAGGTTTAAAAGAAACTTTCGGTGACACGGTTTGCCCGGTTATAATCCCTGCTACCGATGGCGGAAATCCAAAGCTTTTCTATAATCTCCTTACAGATGAAGCTATTGAATTTGATGCTAAAGGCGAAGCGAAAACAGCAGACCTTCCCGATGGATCAAAAGATCTTGTTGATGAATATCGTCTTGTTTTCACAGAAGCTATTGCCGGTACTGACGATGAGCTTATGATGAAATATTTCGAGGGCGAAAAATTCACCCACGATGAAACTAAAGCCGCTATGCTTAAGGGACTTGTAAACGGAACGATTACTCCTGTTTTCTCCGGCTCTTCCACATCCCTTGCAGGTGTTAAGACTCTTATGGACTCTATTTCTAATTTCTTCTGCTCACCTGCTGATAAAGCAAAAGAAGCAATTGAAAATGACGATGGAACAATTTCTGAAATCGATGCATCTTCTGATGGCGCACCCTCACTTTTCGTTTTCAAAACGGTAGCAGATAAAGATGTTGGCAAACGTAGCTTCTTCCGTGTTATGAACGGCACACTTACTCTCCCTGCTGTTCTTACAAACACTGTTTCCGGTCAAAGTGAAAAAATCGCAAGCATTTATACATTTGTAGGTAAGAAAACGACAAATGTTGAGACACTTTGCTATGGTGATATTGGTGCTACAGTTAAACTTGCCAATACAAATGTTAACGATACACTTGCCTCTGCAGCCGGCGTTAAATATGCTAAAATAAGCTTCCCCACTCCTTACTATTGCCAGGCAATCGTGCCAAAAGCAAAAGGTGATGAAGATAAAATCTCTGCCGGTGTTTCAAAAATACTTGAAGAAGATCTTACTTTAAAATACGAAAACAATGCAGAAACAAAACAAATGTGTATTTATGGCATGGGCAATATGCATATAGACATTATGGTTTCCAAACTTAAAACTCGTTTTGGAGCAAGCGTTGATACCAAAACAGCGAAAGTTGCTTATAGAGAAACGATTAAAAGAAAAGCCCAAGCAGAGGGAAAACATAAGAAACAATCAGGCGGTCACGGACAATACGGTCACGTTAAAATCGAGTTCTCTCCCGGTGAATCCGAAGGACTTGAATTTACAGAATCGATCTTTGGCGGAAGTGTTCCGAAGAACTTCCATCCCGCCGTTGAAAAAGGATTGCTTGAAGCTATGCAAAAAGGCATTTTGGCGGGATATCCCGTTATTAACATTCACGCAAATCTTTTTGATGGTTCCTACCACGATGTTGACTCTTCGGAAATGTCCTTTAAGCTTGCCGCTATCTTGGCATTTAAGGACGGAATTCCCAAAGCAGACCCTGCAATTCTTGAACCTATCGGCGTATTGAAAGTGCTTACTCCCGATTCACTTATGGGTGATATTATTGGTGACGTTAACAAACGCAGAGGAAGAATTAGCGGCACGGAACAAAGCAGCGACAAAAAAGGATACACTGTTGTTGAAGCAGAAGTTCCAACTGCTGAAATGAGTGACTATGCAATTCAGCTTCGTGCAATGACACAAGGAAGAGGAACTTTCACCTTTGAATTTGTAAGATACGAAGAGGCACCGGGTCCCGTTAAAATGAAGATTATTGAAGAAGCAAAGGCAAACGCATCGGAAGAATAATCTCAATAAAATTTTCCCCATATGAAAGGAATTAGTAATGAAAAAAAATAGAATCAATGTAAAATCATTACTTGCATTATTACTTGTTTCAATTATGATGTTTTCTTTAGCCTCGTGCACAAGCCGAAAATCAGATACAGCATTTTTAGACCATGTTTCAAAAGTTACAGAGTACGTTGATGATGATGAAAGCACAGAGGAATCATCGGAGCCGCCAACACAGGAAGGATATACTCCAAGGCCGATTGTAACTCATACTATAAACATATCACCATACAATGTTATTATTGCAGGAACTTGTGAAGAAGGTTCTGTTATAAACGTAAAAAATACCGCTGATTCTAAAGAAAAATATTCAGCAAAATCTCTTGGAAATTATTTCATAATAGAAATTGAGCTTCCTAATCAAAATTTAAATTATTATGATCTTACGGCTTCTGTTGAAGGACTTAAAGAAAGCACCGAATACACGATTGAAGTGCAGTATGATGCTGTTGCCGAAAAACCCAATAATTTACCCGTATCTTTGGGAAAAGACTCAAAATTGTTTTTAGAATCTTTGATAGCTTCATACACAGGAAGTGACTTGTATACACAAACTTCTATCAAGACATTCAAAGAAAACCTTAAGAAAACAATAAATTCCAAAAATACGAAGTATGTTTTTGTAACCGTACCCGGAAAGCTTACAACATATGCTGATGAACTTATTCCGGAAGTGGAGGATGAAGACGGCAACCTTTCACCCGCTTTTAAGCAGGAAACATATAATACAAAATATACTCAGATCATAAATGCAATTGCTTCTGTTGAAGGCGCAGACATTATTGACCTCACGGAAACATTTTTAGCAAACAAAAACGGAGAATACCCTTTGTATTATAATACAAGTAGCAACATTTCCGACTATGGTTCATATCTTGCTTATGTTGCAATTATGAACTATATTGAAGAAAATACCGCTAACGAAACGATTACGGATGATGCTTCTACAGATGCTTCTTCTGAAACTGAAGAAGATATTGCTTCTACTGAATACAAATTCAGCACCTTGGCAGGTAAAGGTGGAAATCTCATTGATGCCATTGGTTTGGATAGAGATATCTTTACAGAAAAGTATTATTATTTAGATACTTTTGCTTCAACAATTTCGAAAGAATCCGAAATGACCTGCAAGCCTTCTGACATTGTAATATATGCAGATAAAGAAACAAACACATTGTACACAGATACTACTGATGAAGAAGTTATCGGAGCGTTTGAAAGTATTTATTTCAAAACAAACCGTGTAGAACTTCCCAGCGCGGTATTCCTTAGAGATGACACATCTAATCCTATTGTTGCAATGTTGGCAGAAAAATTTAATAATTCCTATTTTGAAGCTAATAACAACTTCAGATTGGATTGTTCTGCAATCACACAATATGCTGCAGATGGAGCAAATTGCGTTGACTATGTCTTTGTTATTGTTTCTGAAAACAACATTGACCAAGTATTTAGCGCAGTAGTTCCAACTCAAGGTTGATCAATGTTTTATAGCAGAATAGAAGCTGTTAAAAGCCTCGTTCCCAAGGGGACGAGGCTTTTGGACATAGGTACAGACCATGCAGGGCTGCCTATAAGTTTGATAAAAGAAGGAAAAATAGATTACGCTGTGGCGTCTGATGTAAACGCCAAACCGTTAAAACGGGCAAGAGACGAAATTTCCAAAAACGGACTTTCCAACAAAATCAAAACCGTTTTATCTAACGGATTTGAAAACGTAAACGAAAAAGATTATAACTGTGTCGCCATCTGCGGAATGGGAGGACACCTTATTGCTGAGATTATCGAAAAGGGAAAAGAAAAAGCACGTTTTTGTCCCTTGATCCTCCAACCCATGTCCTACCCGGAAGCACTCAGAAAATATCTATTTGAAAACGGATTTGAAATACATGACGAAATTTTTGCCCAAGATAATCACAAGATCTACGTCATTATTCTTGCCGCATATACAGGAAAAAACACGAAATATGTAGATGGAGACTTATATTTAGGAAAAATTCGTCCCAAAAACCATTGTTTTACCTTATACGAAAATAAAATAAAAAAAAGATTTTCAAAACGTCTTGTTGGAATACTAAAAAGCAGATGCGAAAGTATGCGTTCCTCAATGAGCAACAATGAATTGAAATTACAATCTAAGGATATTGATTATGAACTTTAAAAATTATTTGCCGGGATGGGAGACAATAGATCTCTTGGGCGAAGACGGTTTTAGTAAGGTATACAAAATAAAAAAAGAAGGCACAGAAAACGAATTTTGCGCTCTAAAAGTTGTATGCATACCACAATCAAATTCTGAATATTCAACGTATAGACAAGACAGTTTTGACGATGCAAGTATAAAACAGATATTTCAAGATCAAGCCAAAACAATAGAAGCTGAATTTGCGATACTATCGAGATTCGGGAGAGAAAAAAACATTGTTTTTTCCCATGAAGAACTGACAATAGAAAATGAAAATAAAAACGGATATTATGTTCTCATTCGCATGGAGCTTTTGGAGTCCCTTCCCTCTTATCACAGTAAAGCAAATGCAACTGAAAAAACAATAATTCAAGTGGGCATAGATATTTGCACCGCTTTAGAGCTTTGCGCAAAAGAAAATATAGTACATCGTGATATAAAGCCACAAAACATATTTGTAAACGCAAACGGCGATTTTAAACTTGGTAATTTTGGCATAGCTCGTGTAATGGAACATACAACAAGGGCTACAAAAATCGGTAC
>CAZDVZ010000005.1:0-61896 GCA_964509125.1 uncultured Oscillospiraceae bacterium
AAGGAGATCGCTTGTTAAGAACTGTACAAGTGGTGAGGGTCTATCAGCTCCTACCGCAAGCTCGACCTCAACACCTTCGGTAGCTTTTGTACACTTCACAACGCGGTTTCCGACCATGCGGACATAACCATCCTCTCCAAACACTTCAAGAGTAACCGGAGAATAATTCGACACAAAGCCCGTTTCATTTACCGCGATCGCACCATTTTCAAAGCTCATAACGGTAACTGCATTGTCCTCTACTCTATCCGAGTTCTTTTCCTTTACCGACTCAATTTCGCAACTCACCGTGAACTCCGAGCTTGCTTTTACTGGCAAACCGAGTATCCATTCGGTCAAATACATTCCGTGCGCACCGAGGTCTATCATCGCTCCGCCCCCACACTCCCTCGCGTTATAGAAATGTTTTGGCAGCCAATCCTTAGTGCTTCCGGAATGGCAATTGCGAAAGCGCATATAGTTCAGTTTTCCAAGCTCTCCGCTTGATGCTACTTCCTTTACTGCCATACGCGAGCCGAGATATTTTTGAAAAAGAGAGATCACGAAGTTAACACCGCTTTCGTTTACCGCGGTTTCTATTCTATCACAGTCAGCGTCAGTTAATGCAAGCACCTTTTCGGTAAAGATATGCTTACCCGCTTTTGCTATCTTTATTATATCGTCCGCATGCTCAGATGAAGCAGAACAGACGATAACACCTTCTGCATCACTTTTGAGAAGCTCGTCGGGGGTGCTAAAACGGAGAATGTTGAATTTACTCGCAAAATTTTCCGCGAGAGCGTCATTTCTTTCATAAAATCCGACTACTTCTCCAAGCTCCATAGCGGTCTTGGTATAGCCGGGGGCATGGACATGCCATACTCCGAATATAGCGATCTTCATTTGAAATACACCGGCTTTCCCGTCTTAGACGATTCATATATAGCCTCAAGTATCTCGGAAACTACGAGAGCCTGCTCGGGCAGAACGACGGGATCGGTATCGTTTACGATAGCCTTTATCCAGTTTGCAGCTTCTACTTCCTGAGGAGTACCCGATGCGCCGCTGTAAAACGCTACTCCGCCCGCCTTGGTGTTTACGGTAGTTTCGGTCTGACGGTCGAACTCGATCTTGTTTACCGTAAGGACGTTATTCTTGATTTGAAGTCCCTCGCGGCTTCCGCAAAGCACACAGCTACCCTCTTGTATAGGCTCGCAGGTGTTGAGTGCCCAGCTTGTTTCAAGCATAATAGTAGCCCCGTTTTTCATACGGATAAACGCGCATGCCGACTCTTCAAGAGGTGTGGTGCTGACACCGTTGTCGCCCCAGATGTTTCCTGCTTCGG
This sequence comes from uncultured Oscillospiraceae bacterium, assembly GCA_964509125.1. Classification (GTDB taxonomy): domain Bacteria; phylum Bacillota; class Clostridia; order Oscillospirales; family CAG-382; genus SIG653. Next base: position 1,325 of record CAZDVZ010000005.1, read on the forward strand.
GATGCTCGAGCTTCTTGTGAGTCCGTCCAACAACCATTTCCGGCTCGTAATTATTCATAAGGTAAAGGGTCAGATCAAGACTGTGGGTAGCAATGTCAATGATAGGACCGCCGCCCTGTGCTTCCTCATCAAGAAATACACCCCAATTAGGAGTTCCTCTGCGGCGAATGGCAAGACAGTTTGCGTAATAGATCTCCCCGAGCGCCCCCGAATCTATGTATTGCTTTGCATAAATGCTCTCGGGCTTCTGTCTGTGCTGATATCCAATGGTCAGCTTCTTTCCTGTAGCCTTTGCCGCCTCATACATTCTCCTTGCATCCGCTGCCGTTTTTGCCATGGGTTTCTCGCACATAACATGCTTGCCGGCGTAAAGGGCGTCAACAGTGATATCCGCGTGCTCGCGGTTGGGAGTAAGGACGTGAATTACCTCTATAGCTTTGTCCTCTAAAAGTTCTTTATAGTCTGTGTAGACCTTAGAGTCCGGAGTTCCGTATTTTTCCTTAGCCCTCTCTGCGCGCTCGGGAATAATATCACAAAACGCTACCATTCTTACATTAGGCAATTTAGAAAGCGACGGCATATGTTTGCCGTTTGCGATGCCTCCGCAGCCAATAATACCCACCTTTACTATCCTATCCATTGCAATTATTACCTCCGTTTTTGAAATTGTTTGTTTTTTGAACAAAAACTTTAATTTTATTATAGACAAAAAGCAAAATAAATGCTATAATGAAATTGTCAAAAAATATAACAAATTTGTTTTTGGAGGCTTTGGTGAACGGAAGCGATATAAGGATTGAAGAACCGCGGGCTGCAGGACAGGAAATAGAATTCTTTGTGCAGAGAAATTCGAAGAACACAACTGCGTGCCGTGCACACATACATAAAGCCGTCGAGCTTCTTTATATCAGGGAAGGAAACTATACGGTAAGCTTAGACAACACGTGCTATGAGATAGGCGAAGGGGATCTTATCCTTTTTTGCTCGGGAGCTATCCATCACGTCGTAACAGGCGAAAGCGTCCAGAATAGCTATTACGTCATAAAAATACCGCCAACATTTTTTTTAGACTTTGCACGGCGTGATGCGGGGGCAGAATACGCAATGCGCTTTGCGCTCAACCGTCGGGAGAATAAGTGCTTTTGGCATAAGGAAGAACTTAAGGAAAGCGAGATAAAACGTGTGCTTGACACTCTTGTAAGTGAATTTACTCAAGAAAAGTATGCTTCCGAGGTGGCTATAAAACTGAAGGTAATGGAGCTTCTGCTGACTATACTTAGACATGACACTCAAAGCGAGCCGTTGGTAAACGACCAAACCTCATATCTGATATACTCGGTGATGAACTACGTTCAAGAAAGATTTGCCGAGGATATCAACGAAAAAGAGCTCGCCAAAAGCTATGGAATGAGTTACAGTCACTTTTCGAGAAGCTTCAAAAAGGTGATGGGTATGACGTTTAAGAATTATCTGAACCGAACGAGAATCAGCAAAGCCGAACAGTTGCTTTTCTTAAAAGGTTGTTCGGTAAGTGAAGCAGCGATCGCCTGTGGATATAACAGCATATCGTATTTTATAAAAGTATATCGTTTATTTACGGGCACAACTCCGTATAAAGCGTTGAGATCGGAAGCAGCTAAATAAAAAGCAAGAATGGGGCTGTTGCATTAAGCAAGAGTCAAAAACGAAAAAAAGTGGATGGGGCTGTTGCAAGTGCGAAATTTTTCGTACTTGCAACAGCCCCATTCTTGAAAACTGTCCTTTAGAGTGACGCTTTAAAGCAGATCGCTTTTTGCATCCCGTGACTTTTTAATATGTAATTTTTTTGCTTGGGATTTTTGCCATGGCGGGTGTTGCGTTAGCAAGCTCCTCCTCGGTTTCGATCCTTGCTGTGTTTTTCACAGGATCGTAGAAATATTGATAGCAGAAGATGGAAAATCCTTCAAAGGTGGGTTGAGCATTCATATACTCATAAGTTTTCTTATAAATATTTTTGTTGTTAATAAATTCGTCGTAGTAAATTCCTTCGTAGCCATAAATTGCGTTGGCAAATGTAAGTCCTACCATGAAATCTACATCATCGCAACAAAGGCTTGCCCAAAGCTGATATGTTTCTGCGAAAGGACAAATGGAGTGCTCAAATCCCCAATATATCTGAGGCATAATATAATCAATATATCCTGAATTCCCACACCATGTGTCAACGTCTGCATAGTGGGTATTTCTTACGTTGTTAATATTTCCTGCGGGGGCTATTCCATAAATAACATTGGGATTTTCTGCTTTAACAGCGGCGTATATGCCTGCAACCAGTTTGTTGAGACTGTCGTACCTTAAAGTCCTCAGATCCATGAGTGCGTTATTTTGCTTTTCTTCAGCGAGTTCTTTATCATCCATAGCAGAATCGTTACCGGGATAAAAGTAGTCATCCATGTGCACGCCGTCAACATCGTAGTATCTTACAATTTCTGCTGCACCGTCAATAATAAGTTGACGAACCTCTTCGTAGTACACGTTGAGATAATATGAAGGCTTGTTATCGTATGTTCCCACATAAAGGTATCGGGCATAACGAGAATTGGGATTAAGCGTTGCTCTTTTTATCCACTTAGCCATAGGATAATTAGAATCAAGAGTTTTAGCCGCTTCTACGGACATTCCTCTCATGGGGTTTATCCATGCGTGGAAGCTCAAGTCTCTTTCGTGGGCTTCTTCTATGAATATCTCCAACGGATCGTAGCTTGAGAATTTGCCGTAAGATCCATTAATAAAGTGGGACCAAGGATAATATTCGGAAGGATAAAAGCTGTCAGCGTTTGGTCTGATCTGAACAATAACCGTATTAAATCCTAAATTTTTAACATTGTCTAAAATACGTGATAAATATTGTCTGAATGCGGCTTTGGAACGCTGGGTTTTTACGCCGGCGGTTTCTGTGCAAAAAATATCTTCCATATCAAACTGCGATATCCACATAGCCTTCATTTTGTCATAGTTAAGAGGCACATAATCGCTGTTAGCACCTTGTGGTAAAACACCACGTCTATTTAAAAGTGAGTCTACTTCGGACAACTTTTGATATGTTTCGGAAGGCTCTACTTCCGATTCGCCTGTTAAATCTTCGGACGTGTCTTCCGAAGAGATATCTTCAGAAGATGCGTTTTCGGATATTTCTTCGGTAGAAGAAGCTTCAGCTCCATCTGAGGTGGCGCTTTGGCTGTCTCCTCCGCAAGCGCAAAGCCCTATTACCATTAGAGATGAAAGCAACAGGGAAACTATTCTTTTTTTCATTAATCAAACCTCCATTATTTATAGTTTGCTGCATAATTATACCATGGAAAGTCAAACGGTTTAAAAACAAATCGTTTCTAAACGGAAACCTTTTTTACCGTAAAGATTTAATATATAATTTTTTTGCTTTGAATTTTTGCCATGGCAGGAATGGCGTTGACTATCTCTTCTGCTGTTTTTACATTTGCCATGTTTGTCAGAGAATTGAAAAAATACTGATAGCAAAAGACAGAAAAACCTTCAAACGTGTTTTGAGCATTCATATATTCATAAGTTTTTCTGTATACAGCTTTATCGTCTTTAAATTCGTCATAACGTGTACCGTCAAAGCCGTAAATCGCATTGGCAAAAGTAAGACCTACCATGTATTTTACGCTTTCACAGCAAAGGTTTGCCCAAAGCTGATATGTCTCCGCAAAGGGACAGATGGGATGGTCAAATCCCCAATAAATCTGAGGCATGATATAATCAATATATCCGGGATTTCCGCACCATGTGTCAACATCGGCGTAATAGTGCTTTCTTACGTTGTCAAGATTCCCTGCGGGGGCAATTCCGTATAATACATGGGGGTTTTCGGCTTTAACCGCAGAATAGATACCCGAAACCAATTTTGAAAGCGCTTCGTATCTTAATTCTTTAAGGGTGTATTCGGGATTTTTTTCTTTTTCCGCTGCAAGCTCTACATCATCCATTTTTTCGTCGTTGCCCGGATAGAAGTAATCGTCCATGTGAACGCCGTCAACATTGTAATATCTTATAATTTCCTTAACACCGTCTATGATGAGCCGGCGCACCTCTTCATAATATACATTGAGGTAATAAGCGGGTTTTTCTGCGTATTCACCAACAAAAAGATATCTCGATTTTTCATCATCCTTAATCCAGCTCGCCATGGGGTATGACTCGTCTATTTTTTCTGCATTCTCCACGGTCATGCATCGCATAGGATTAAACCATCCCTGAAAACTCAGTTCTCTTGCGTGAGCTTCATCAATGAAAATTTTTATGGGATCATACTCTGCAAATTTACCGTACGAGCCATTTATAAAATGTGACCACGGATAATACTGCGATGGATAAAAGCTGTCTGCGTTGGGGCGCATCTGGACTATGACTGTGTTGAATCCCAAAGCTTTCACATTGTCAAGAGCTGTGCAAAGAAGCTTTGTGTAGCTTTCTTCATCTCTTTGCTTTTCCCCATCACAATAAACCGCCTTGAAATCAAATTGAGATATCCATATCCCTTTCATTTTGTCGTAATTAAGAGGCTTGTAGGCGCTGTTTGCGCCTTTTTCTAACTTTGCTCTGCTTTCCAAAAGCTTGTCTTTTTTGCAAAGGGCAGTGTATGTGTCGGTCATGGTTGTCCTCCGTGAAATTTTTATGTGGATTGTATGTTTTTTATCTGAAAAGTTTTAAATATGTATCTTTACACTTAATGCTGTTTTCTGTACCCAAAACAGAACTATTTTTTTCTGTGAGCTATTTTGTAAACAAAGCCGGGAACGAGCCATTTTATGATTGGGATATATGCTTGAATGTATCCGCTGATTGGAAGCTTGAAAACTTTTATTACTTTTCTTTTGACTCTTGATTCGTTAAGTCTGTTTTTCAAAGTCCTGCGTCTTGTGGCGTTTCTGTCATCACGCATAGAGTAAAGAGTTTCCTGAAGGTTGTATCCTCTGTATCCTTCTTTGTAGAGTCTTACCCATAAGTCATAATCTTCAACTCTTTTATAATCTTCCGTTTCATCATATCCGCCAACGGCTTCTAAGGCGGTTTTGCGAGCCATACATCCTGCGTGGCAAAATCTTGACGCTTTGAGAAAATCTTTCGGTTGCGGTTCCGGCATATGTTTGATGGTACGAAAAACTCCGTCTTTGTCATACATATCCATCCAAACACTTACCAATGCATATTCTTCGTGTTCAAGCAAAAAATTGATTTCTTTTTCAAGCCTTTCGGGATGACAAATATCGTCGCCGTCCATGCGAGCAATAAAATCACCTTTTGCGGCTTTAATACATTTGTTGAGGGTAGGGGCAAGAGTTAGATTTTTTTCGTTCTTTAAAACAACTATTCTGTCATCTTTTTTTGCAAGTTCAAGAGCAAATTCATATGTACCGTCTGTGGAAGCATCGTCGCACATAATAAGCTCCCAATTTTTATATGTCTGATTTATAATACAGTCAACCGCTTCTTCAAGAGTAGATTTGCAGTTGTATATTCCCATGGCTATGGAGACTAATGGTTCTTTATTCATCTTTATCCTCCAAACCGTACATCGACTTTAATTCTTTGCAAACATTTACATCGGTAAAAGGCTCCACTGACTCTATTATATCTGATGCTGATCCAATTTTGCTTTCAAGAACTAAGGAGATCTTTTCGGCGTATTCTTCAAAGTTATCGGGTGATACCAAATATCCGTTTACGCCTTCTTTCACAAGCTCTCTATGACCTCTGTTATTTGATGCAACAACGGGTTTTCCGCAAAGCATTGCTTCCATGAGGTTAAGGGGGAGACCTTCTCTGTAACTGCAAGCAACAAGAAGGTCGCAAACCTGCATATACTTATTGACTTCTCTTGTATATCCCAAAAGCTTTACGTTATTTTCAAGGCTTTCGGCTTTTATTTGGTTTTCCAAATTTTCTTTTTCGCTTCCGTTACCTGCTATGAGCAAGGTTGCGTCCGCGTGTTTTTCCAGAACTTTTTTTATGGCTCTCACTGCGGTTTTTTGGTTTTTGTTTGGAAGAAGCTCTCCCACGTTGAGTATTATTTTGCCTGAAAGTCCAAGGGCTTCTTTTTGCTTTTTCTGTTCTTCTTCTGAAATGGGAAAGAATCTTTCCGTACTTGCCCCCACTCCGTGAAGATGGAAAACATCGCAGTGAAATTTTTTTGTTGCCAAATTGTAATCTTCGCTTGTTATGGTAATAAGCTTGTCCGTAAAACGTGACATGGTTTTTTCAATGGGATAATAAATGATCCAATTCTTTTTTGGAGCACCATTGTAAAAGTGAAATCCATGGGCGGTGTAAAAAATTTTTGTTCCTTTTTTTCTGTATTTTCGTCCTGCAAGTCTTGCAACCATACCGCCAACCGGAGTATTACAGTGTATTATTTCGTATTCATTTTCTTTTAAAATTGCTTTGAATTTTTTATATGCAGAAAAATTTCCAAGGCTCAAAGGTGACCTTTTGAAATTTATATCAAACACCTTTGATGCATATTCCATTTTAAGTCCGTTCTTTTCCGCTAAATTGTTTCTTGCCGCAACATGGACTTCGTATCCGTTTTCAGTTAAAAGCTTCATAAGAGGCTTGTGAAACTGACAGATATGACTTTGAACAGTAGCAACAAGTAAAACTTTTTTATCCATTGAAAACACCTCACGAGATGTATATTTTGAAAAACAACTTTCGGAAAGACTCCGCTTGCCGAAAGCTGTTCTTTCATTTGAACTTTGTCGAATAATCTTCCAAACAATGTTTTAAAGCCAAGTGTGTTTATCGTTTAAAAACATCGTTTGGCTGTTCTTTAATATAAAACATAGTGTCTAAAATTAAAGATTATAATAAGCCTCAAATTCGGAAGGAGTAGGGATGGCGGCAAGTTTTTTGCATTCTTCTCTTTTTCTCTTTATGAAGTTTTTGATCAAAGCTTCGGGGAATACTCCGCCTTCCATGAGGTAATCGTGGTCAGCTTCGAGAGCATCAAGTGCTGCTTCGAGAGAAGTGGGGAGTCCTTTAAGCTTTGCTTTTTCTTCTTCGGGAAGGTTGAAAAGGTTGAAGTCATAAGGGCCCCAGCCGTTTTCGTGTGGATCTATTTTATTTTTGATTCCATCAAGACCTGCCATAAGAAGTGCGGCATAGCAGAAATAAGGGTTACAGGTTGCGTCAGGGTTTCTTATTTCAAAGCGGCGTTCCATGGGTTGTTTTGCGTATGCGGGGATTCTTATGACCGCGCTTCTGTTTGAGGTGGCGTAGCCAACGGTAACGGGAGCTTCAAATCCCGGAACGAGACGCTTGAAGGAGTTTGTGCTTGGGTTGGTGATGGCACAGAGAGAAGCAATATGCTTTAGAAGTCCGCCCATAAACCAGTGGGCTTCTTTGCTCAAGTGTGCATATCCCGCATCGTCAGAGAAAACGGGTTTTCCGTCTTTGGTAAGCAGAATGTGAACATGCATCCCGTTTCCTGCTTCTCCCATTACGGGTTTTGGCATAAGAGTTGCACTCTTACCGTATTTGGCGGCGGTGTTGTGAATGATGTATTTTATCATCATAGTTCCATCAGCCATTTTTGACATTTGACCGAGCTTGGGTTCGATTTCAAACTGACCTGCTGCACCAACTTCAGGATGGTGATATTTAACAGGGATTCCTGCTTCTTCTATAAGCATACACATTTCGCTTCTGCATTCGTAAGAGTTGTCATAAGGTTTTGCAATGTGATAATTTTTTTGTTTTGGAACAACATGTCCCATGCCTTGGGATGAGCTATTCCAATATGCCATCTCTGCATCTAACGATGCGCCAATGCAATAGGGCTGAACTGTCCAATTAACATCATCAAAGAGATAAAATTCAAATTCGGGAAGAATATACATAGTGTCAGCAACGCCTGTGGATTTCATATATTCCTCGGCGGCAAGGACGATATTTCTGGGATATTGATTTAAAGGACGGTTTGAAGGATAATCTATTATCATAGCATTCCCGCTCATGGAGAGCGTGGGGACTTCGCAAAATGGATCAATAAAAGCGGTGTCGGGATCGGGAATAAAAACCATATCGCTTTTTTCAACAACGGCGTATCCGTAGTTGGAAGCATCGAACCCTATACCGTCTCTCATAATGTCTTCGGAAAAATGATTTGCGGGAATGGTAACGTGGCGGAACTGGCCGTTTATGTCAACCATTTTGAAGTCTAACATTTTTATATTGTTTTCTTCGATGAGTGCTTTGATTTTTGCAATTTTATTATCCATGCATACTTCTCCTCTTCTAAAAAATCCGTTAAAATTATAACATATGTTTTCCCTGTTTTCAAGATGCTTTTTAAAAAAAAGTAGAGATAAGTATGATCAAAAATCTATTGACAAACAATGTAATAAAGTGTATAACCATATAAGTAACAGTGTTAATGTTTTATTTGATTTCGATTTTATCTCAAAGTAAACTAATATTAATTATTTGAAATGGTGAAGTTATGAAATTTTTGCTCATATCTCCCAAAAACAGGACGGTTTATAATTTCAGAGGAGATTTAATAAAAGACATTATATCCAAAGGATATGAGGTCATAGTTACAGGCCCCGATAATACAGATGTGGAAAAAATCGAAGCCTTGGGTGCTCGTTTTGTTATGATACCCATGGATAAAACGGGGACAAGTGTTTTGGGCGACTTGAAATATTGTAAAGCTCTTTATAATTTGATGATGAAAGAAAAACCGGACGTTACTTTGGGATACACGGTGAAACCTGTAGTATATGGAGCTATAGCGGCGAAAAGAGCAAAGGTTAAAAATATAAACAGCATGGTAACAGGCGGGGGATATACCTTTACGGCAAAAACCTTTAAGGCTAAAGTCCTTGGCGCGATTGTCAGAAAGCTGTATAAAATAGGGTTTAAAAAGGCAAACAATGTTATTTTTCAAAACCTCGATGACCTTAATCAATTTTGTGAAAATGGTTTAGTTAAGAGAGAAAAGTGCCACGTTGTAAATGGATCGGGCGTTAATTTGGATCGATTTGCATCAAAAGGCTACCCTGAAAAAACAACGTTTTTTATGCTTTCAAGGCTTCTGAAAAGCAAAGGCGTTGAAGAATATTTGAAAAGTGCCGAAATTGTAAAAAAGAAATATCCGCACGTAAGATTTTGTCTTTTGGGAAAGTATGAAACAAATATGCAAGATGCAATTCCGAAAGAAACAGTGCAAGGGTATATTGACAACGGAATTATTGAACGGTTTGACGAAACGTCTGATGTTCGTCCGTATTATGATATGTGTTCTGTGTACGTTCTTCCGTCTTACAGAGAGGGAACTCCCAGAACTGTTTTAGAGGCTATGGCAATGGGAAGACCGATAATTACAACCGATGCTATAGGTTGCAGAGAAACGGTGATTGACGGTGAAACCGGTTTCTTAGTTCCTGTTAAAAACAGCGAAGCTTTGGCATTAAAAATGATAGAGTTTATTAAAGATCCTACTCTTGCTCCAAAAATGGGTGGAAAAAGCAAGGAGTATGTAACAGCGAAATTCGATGTTAAAAAAGTAAACGCTGATATGATTGATATAATGAAGTTATAAAGTAAGGGTAATAAAAGAGGTTTGATATGTTTACAAAATTATATGAAGAACTTTTGTCTCGCAAGGAAAAATTATCATTGGTAGGCTTGGGATATGTTGGAATGCCCATAGCTGTTGCGTTTGCAAAGAAAATTGATGTTATCGGCTTTGACTTGAACGCAAAAAAAATTGAAATGTATAAAAGCGGCATTGATCCCACACGAGAAGTGGGCGATGATGCGATCAAGGCAACATCTGTGGATTTTACATCGGATGAAACAAAATTGAGACAGGCAAAATTTCATATAGTAGCAGTTCCTACTCCTGTAAATGATGATCATACACCCGATCTCTCTCCTGTTGAAGGAGCAAGCAGAATTTTAGGTAGAAATCTTACAAAAGGCTCTATAGTTGTATTTGAATCTACGGTTTATCCCGGCGTTACAGAGGATGTTTGCGTGCCTATTCTTGAAAAAGAATCCGGGCTTAAATGCGGAGTTGACTTTAAAATCGGTTATTCTCCCGAAAGAATCAACCAGGGTGATAAGGTTCACCGTTTGGAAACTATTACAAAAATTGTATCCGGCATGGATGAAGAAACATTGGACGTTGTTGCAAAGGTTTATGAGTTGGTTGTTGATGCAGGCGTCCACAGAGCCGAAAGTATAAAAGTTGCCGAAGCGGCAAAGGTTATTGAAAACAGCCAAAGAGATATTAACATTGCTTTTATGAATGAGCTTTCGATAATATTTAACAAAATGGGTATTGATACACAATCCGTATTGAAGGCAGCGGGTACAAAATGGAACTTCCTCAAGTTTTATCCCGGATTGGCTGGTGGTCACTGCGTTGGCGTTGATCCTTATTATCTTACATATAAGGCAGAAATGCTTGGATACCACAGTCAGATAATTCTTTCAGGCCGCAGAATAAATGATGATATGGGAAAATATGTGGCAGAAAATCTTGTTAAATCTCTTATCTCTGCCGATAAAGCCGTAAAAAATGCTAAAGTAGCGATTTTAGGCTTTACATTTAAGGAAAATTGCCCCGATACAAGAAATACAAAGATAATAGATATATATAATGAACTTAAAGAATACGGCATCACTTCTATTGTTGCCGATCCGCAAGCTGATAAAGACGAGGCGCTGAGGCTTTATGGAATAGAGTTTGCAGATATTGCCCAAATAAAAGATATGGATGCGGTTGTTTTAGCGGTTGCTCACGATGAATTTAAGAGTTTGTCCATGGATGAAATAGACGCTTTTTTTGGAAATGGAAAGAAGGTTTTGATTGACATAAAGGGACTTCTTAACCGAAATGAATATGAAAACGCCGGATATTTGTATTGGAGACTTTAATTAATAAGTTTTGTGAGGACGTTGACATGGGATATAAAAATTTAAAATTTCCCGAAGGCTCGCTGTTTTTGATTACTGGCGGTGCGGGCTTTATTGGCTCAAATTTGTGCGAAGCAATTTTAAATATGGGATACAATGTGCGTTGTTTGGATGACCTTTCTACAGGAAAGCAAGCAAACGTGGATATGTTTCTCGAGAACTCAAATTATGAGTTTATCAAGGGAGATATAAAGGATTTTGATACTTGTTTTTCTGCTTGTGACGGTGTTGATTACGTACTTAATCAAGCGGCATGGGGAAGTGTGCCAAGAAGTATCAATATGCCCTTGTTTTACTGCGCAAATAATATACAGGGCACTTTAAATATGCTTGAGGCCGCAAGACAGTGTGGCGTCAAGAAATTTGTATATGCGTCCAGTTCATCTGTTTACGGTGATGAACCGAATCTCCCCAAAAAAGAGGGAAGAGAAGGCAATCTTCTTTCTCCTTACGCCGTAACAAAAATGTGTGACGAAGAATGGGCAAAGCAGTACACGAGGCATTACGGCCTTGACACATACGGACTTCGTTATTTTAACGTGTTCGGAAGGCGTCAAGACCCCGATGGCGCATATGCCGCAGTAATCCCCAAGTTTATAAAAATGCTAATAAAGGGAGAAACTCCTACAATAAACGGTGATGGTAAACAAAGTCGTGATTTTACCTATATTGAAAATGTAATAGAGGCAAACTTGAAGGCTTGCCTTGCTCCTTCAAAAGCGGCAGGCGAAGCGTTTAACGTGGCATACGGTGGAAGAGAATATCTTATTGATATTTATTACGGCTTGACAAAGGCTCTTGGCGTAGATGTTGAGCCGAATTTTGGGCCCGATAGAGCAGGAGATATAAAGCATAGCAACGCAGATATAAGTAAAGCGAGAGAACTTTTGGGATATGATCCGGATTATAGCTTCTCGGCTGGTATAAAGCTTGCAATAGAATGGTATAAAGAGAATTTGTAAAGGAGTTTGGGTACGCTGATCAATTATAGGAAGATTATAAAAAAGCCAGAAAACGCGCCTTAAAATTCTTGGACTTTTATCATTTGTACCTCATAAACGGACCGTTAAGTGCCGGTATTTGATAAGAATGGGAAGAAAATTGAATTTAAAAGATCCAAAGCAATATACAGAAAAAATTCAATGGTACAAATTGAATTACAGAATTAACGCCGCGTATGCAAAAGGTTATGCGATAAGGCGTTTAAAGCTCCCGGTTTATACTTACATTTATTGTTTGATACCCATTATGAAAGGATTGCTACCCGGTGGGATATACAGATTTTTACATCGTGCATCTCACAAGTAGAAATGTGTAATATATGAAAAACGATTATTCATACTGCGGATACGACTTTAAGTTTGACATACACCCGAAGGTGTTTGAAGCAAACAAGGAAACTGTTTTGACCGTTGAATGCGAAACAGGGTTTGATGGAAAATATTCTGTGCAAATTGTTCCAATGATGGAAGGTGCATCGTGGGCGTATGGCGAAAGAAACAATAAGATATACATGGAATGTGAAAGCCAAAACAGTGCTTTGAAGGTGACATATAATTTTCCTGATGAATCCGAGTATCTTGTTTCTATCACTAAGGACGGAAAATTTATGAAAGAGCTTTCGGTGTATGCAGTGGCAGACGATTTGGTGGGCAGGTACCCCTTTATGGGTGATCTTCATGTCCATTCCAATCGTTCCGACGGAAAACAAAGCGTTCCCGACGTTGTTGTAAATTATAGAAAAAACGGGTACGATTTTTTTGCGCTTACAGACCATAATCGTTATTATCCCTCCCTTGAGGCTATGGAATTTGCTGAGAAATGTGGTACGGATATGAAGCTTTTTCCGGGTGAAGAGGTGCATATTGGCATAACTGACATTCACACGGTGAATTTCGGCGGCGCTTACAGCGTGAATGCTCTTCATAAACATTCTCCTCAGTGTAATGAAACAGGAGTGGTTCCCGAAAACTCATTAACTTCCGAGGAACTTGCTTTGGAAGTGAAAAAGATTGCTGACAGTATTACAGTCCCCGAAGGGGTTGAGAAAAGGGACGTTGCCGCTTGTAAGTGGATCTTTGACAAAATAAGAGATGGCGGAGGAATTGCCATTTATGCCCATCCTTTTTGGAGAAAACCTGAGTATCATGTTCCTTCGAGTTTGAATGACCATTTACTTGAAAGACGTGATTTTGACGTTTTTGAAGTCTTAGGTGGAGAACGATACTTCGATCAAAACGGGCTTCAAGTTATAAAATATTACGAAATGAAAGAAAAAGGAATCGACTTCCCCGTTGTTGGCTCTTCGGATAGTCACAACGTAACGGGAAATGAAAGAAACGCTTTGATTGCAAGAACTTTGGTGCTTTCCCGTAGCTGTTCGTTTGAAGATCTGAAGGACGCTATTTTGTCCCCGAAGCATTACTCTGTTCCCGTGGATCTTCGCCCCCACGATTTTGGTATTATCGCTCCATTCAGAATTGCGATGTACGCTTCGTTTTTGATCAGATGTTATTTTCCCATCCACGATAAGCTTTGCTTTGATGAAGGCGAGTTGATGAAAAAATGCATAAACGGAACAGAAACGGATTTTGAGGCATCACGCCAATGTTCGGGAGGAATTGCGACTCTTTTTGAAAAATATTTCAAGTTTTGAATTGTAGAAAGCTAAACGGTTTAAATAATCGTTTAGTTTTTCTTATACCAAAAATCAGAAATGAAAATGGGAAAAATATATTTGGATATTGACTTTTGGTGCAATTCGGGGTATAATTCAAAGCGGAGGATCTGTTTTTTTGGAAAGTCGGATAGGGAGTTTGCGTCATGGACTGGAAGCGCAGGCTACGATGAGTAGTAAACAGGGAACACTCTAAAAACATAAATCGGAAATATCAGCTAATTAAGAGGAGACAAAAGTCTCAAAAAACGGATGGCACCGCGGGCAAATGCTCGTTCCGAACAGATCATTTCCGGGAAATAGCATGGAGGAATAAATGCTAAGAACACATCATTGTAATGAACTTAAGCCCGAAAACGTAGGTGCGAAGGTGCGCCTTTCGGGTTGGGTTGAAACCATCAGAGATCATGGCGGAGTTATTTTTGTTGACCTGAGAGATCACTACGGTGTAACACAGGTGGTTATGAATAACGAAAGCTTGATGACGGGCGTAAACCGCGAAACGGTTATTTCCGTCACAGGTGACGTTAGACTTCGCGATGCGGAAACCGTCAATTCAAAGCTTGACACAGGTCTTGTTGAGGTTTATGCAGAGAGCCTTGAGATTTTGGGAACTTGTAAGAATATGCTTCCCTTCGAGGTATCAGAATCCAAAGGTACAAGAGAAGATGTCCGCTTGAAATATCGTTACCTTGATTTGCGAAATCCCGAAATTCATAAAAACATCATGCTTCGTTCTAAGGTTATAAGTTTTCTTAGAAAGCAAATGGAAGAACTTGGCTTCGTGGAGATCCAAACTCCCATTCTCACCGCATCTTCTCCTGAGGGCGCAAGAGATTATCTTGTTCCAAGCAGAAAGCATAAAGGTAGATTTTATGCATTGCCTCAAGCACCTCAACAGTTTAAACAGCTTTTGATGGTGTCGGGTTTTGATAAATACTTCCAGATCGCTCCTTGCTTTAGAGATGAAGATGCGCGTCAAGACAGATCTCCGGGTGAATTTTATCAGCTTGACTTTGAAATGGCGTTTGCAGAGCAGGAAGATGTTTTTGCTGTGGCTGAAAAAGTGCTTTATGAAACATTTAAGGAGTTTTCAGGTAAAAAAGTTTCTCCACCGCCGTTCAAACGCTTCACATATAAAGAAGCTATGCTTAAATATGGATCGGACAAACCCGACCTTAGAAACCCTCTTATAATTCAAGACCTTACAGAATTTTTTGCAAAGCATGAGTTTCTTGATATAAATGGAAGAACTGTCCCTTTTAAAAATAAGCTTGTGCGTGGTATAGTTGCAAATTATCTTGTGAAAAAAGATGGGGACGGCGACGGAAAGAAAGCTTTTGAAAAGGCTATTGATGCATATTCCAGAAGCATAGGAATGAAATTCGGTATTGGATATATCAACCTTGAAAATGGCGAATATAAAGGTCCTATTGCAAAGTTCCTCACAGAAGAACAAAAGGCAGAGCTTACAGAACTTGTTGGTATTAAAGAAGGCGAAACATTGTTTTTCATCAGCGATGCTGCTAATGTGATAGATCGTTTGTCCGGCGAAATGAGAAAGTGGATCGGAAACGAACTTGGACTCATCAAAGATGACTCCTTTGAATTTTGTTATATCGTTGATTTTCCTATGTATGAGCTTAACCCTGATACAAACAAAATAGATTTTACTCATAACCCATTCTCAATGCCCCAAGGCGGACTCGACGCTTTGGAAAATAAAGACCCGTTGGATATTCTTGCATATCAATATGACATTGTTTGTAATGGTATTGAACTTTCTTCCGGTGCTGTTAGAAACCACAGCCCCGAAATTATGAAAAAAGCATTTGCTATTGCGGGATATACAGAAGAAGAATTGGCAAAACGCTTTGGTGCGCTTTATACAGCGTTTCAATATGGCGCTCCTCCTCATGCGGGTATGGCTCCCGGTGTTGACCGCATGATAATGCTTCTGGCAAATGAAGATACCATAAGGGATGTCATCGCTTTCCCTCTTAACGGAAATGCGCAAGATTTGCTTCTTGGTGCGCCGGGAGAGGTTACTGAAATGCAGTTGAGGGAAGCAAACATTCGAATCAGAGATTAAGAGGAAATGCATATGACAAAAGAAACAATGTTGGCTTTGAAACAGCTTAATAGGTTGTCTCTTACAGATGATGAAGAAAGTAGAGTCCTTTCTTTTATTGAAATATTGGAAAAGGGCGAGGAAAAACTTTCTCTCACCAATACAGAAGGGCTGTCTCCAATGGTTCATTTGGTAGACCTTTCCAATGTTTTTCGTGAGGATAAAGAAATTAAGGAATACACGCGCGAACAGTTACAAGAGCACGCCCCCGAAGTATATGAAGGCTATTGGCAAGTTCCACGCTTGGTAGATTGAGGAGGGTGGCTGTGAAGTATATAAACAAAAAAGATTTAAAGGGAAATGTTGCCCTTGAAGATACTATATTGTATAAGGGCATTCCTTGTACTGCAGGCTCAAAAATGCTTGAAAATTTTGTACCTCTCCACAGCGCCGAGGTCGTAACGCGTTTGGAAAATGCGGGATACGTAATTTCGGGTAAAGTGAATGTTGGCGAATTTGGCCTTGACATTTTGGGTGAAACGTCATATTTTGGTGGGGAAAAAGACGCGGAGGGCAATTTGGTTTCTTCCTCATCCCTCCTTGTTAAAGAAGGCTTAAAGGGCGTTCTTGCGGTTGAGCTAAACGGCGCAGCTCTCCGAGGTGCGGCGTTGGGAGGTACTATATTTGTAAAACCCACATATGGCACAGTCTCAAGATATGGAACGATTCCGCTTGCTTGTTCTTCAGAGCAGGTGGGCGTCCATGCTTCTAACGTGAAAGATGCTTGCGAACTTCTTTCTGTAATTGCAGGTCATGATTATAAAGACGGTACAAGCCTTTTAACTGAAAAATATTCATATTCTTGTGTCGGCGATGTAAAAGGAATGAAGGTTTGTGTTCCGGAAGAATATGTAAACAGTGTTGATAGCGAAACAAAAGCGAAAATTGAAAAAGCAGTTTCCAAACTTAAATCAAATGGTGCGGAAATTGATTTTGTAAGCTTTTCGACGTTTGAATCTGTAAGTTCTGCTTGGTTCATACTTTTGTGTGCTGAAAGCTGTAACAATCTTTCACGGCATGAAGGCGTGAAATTTGGCCATAGAACTGCCGAATATAAGGACATAGAGGAGCTGTACACAAAGTCGAGAACAGAAGGCTTTGGACTTCTCACAAAATCCGTCATACTTTATGGCTCCGATGTTCTTTCGAAAAACAGATATTTTTCCGCTTACGACAAGTCATTGAAAATAAGACGTGCTACAAGAAATGCACTTACAAATCTGTTTTCAAAATATGATATGATACTTTCCCCTGTCTGTTCAAAATCAAAATATAAAGAATCAGACATGAAAACGGTTTTGGAAGAAAGCCGTTTCACCTCTCTCGCGGGGATCTGCGGTTTACCCGCTATTGCCGCAGGCGGTGTTCAAGTTATTGGTGACAGCTTATCTGAAAACAAGCTTTTTGCCGCCGCTAAAATTCTGTCGGAGGTTGGGGAATAATGAAATACGAAACTGTCATAGGACTTGAAGTCCATGTAGAACTTGCAACAAAGTCAAAAATATTCTGCTCGTGCGGAACATCTTTTGGTGCGGGTCAAAATAATAATGTTTGTCCCGCTTGTTGCGGGATGCCCGGAATGCTTCCCGTTACAAACAAAAGGGTAGTTGAGCTGGGAATGAAAGCGGGTATGCTTACAAATTGCCGTATAAACAGATATACGACCTTTGATAAGAAAAGCTATTATTATCCCGACCTCCCAACGTCGTATCAGATAACCCAGTGGTTTTCTCCAATTTGCGTTGACGGCGGTGTGGAGATTGAAACTTCTAAGGGCAAAAAAGTCATTGGAATCAAACAAATCCACATGGAAGAAGATGCAGGCAAGCTTGTTCACGATGATTGGACAGATACATCTCTTGTGGATTATAACAGAACGTCGGTTCCTCTTATTGAGATCGTAAGCCGTCCTGACTTGAACTCCGTTGAAGAAGTTGTGGCGTATCTTGACAGACTTAAGACCATACTCCGTTTTGCGGGAGTTTCTGACTGCAAAATGGAAGAAGGATCAATGCGTTGCGATGTAAACCTTTCAATCCGCCCCGAGGGCACTAACGAGCTTGGTGTAAGGACGGAAATGAAGAATATGAACTCCATCTCCGCAATCTCAAAAGCTATTGAATATGAAGTGGCACGTCATATAGATGCACTTGAAAGAGGAACGGAAGTTCTCATTCAAGAAACAAGACGTTGGGATGATGTTAAAAACCGTAGCTTCTCTATGAGAAGCAAGGAAATGGCGGCAGATTACAGATATTTTCCCGATCCGAACCTTGCTCCCATTATCATTGATGATGAGTGGTATAATTCTGTAGAAGCATCACTTCCTGAACTTCCTGAGGTTAAAAAAGCAAGGTATATTGAAGAATTCTCTCTTTCCGAAAGTGATGCGGATATTCTTACATCGAGTCGCGCATTGTGCGATACATTTGAAGGCGCAGTGAAAGTTAACGGGCTTTATAAAGATACAGCCAATTGGATCTTGGGCGACTGCATGAGCATTTTGAGACAGAAAAAAATGTCTGCCGATGATCTTGCTATTGACCCTGTGAAGCTTGGAACTATTGTTAAAATGGTTGCCGACGGCAAAATTGTTCGTGCCGCAGGTAAAAAAGTGCTTCAAGCTGTGTTTGATACAAATGTTGATCCGTTGGAATATTGTAAAGAAAACGGACTTGACGATGTAAGCAATACAGGAGAGATTGAAGAAGCCGTTAAAAAAGTACTTGATGCTAACGAAGCAACAGTTACAAAATATAAAAATGGTGAAACAAAGGTGAGAAACGCTTTGTTTGGACAGGTGATGAAGGAATTGAAGGGTAAGGGGGACCCTGCTTTGATACAATCTATACTGTCGAAATTTATTGATTAAATTTTTTTAAAAAAGCCGTGATCGTAGAGGAATTTGATATTTTTTGTCTCTTGTCGCATAACAAATATACAATTGTGATATGTTATTGCACATACTGCGAGTATATTTGTCATATCACGGCTTTTTTCTTTTAAGAAATTAAATAATGTTGAAGATGGGAGTAAAAAGAGATTCGAATAAATGTCGGGTTTGACGTTGATTTCTGCCGCTATCTTTGCCTTCAACAGGTCTTTTGAACGTAGGAATATGCTACATTTCAGCGGAAAAAGGATTTATACCTAAAAGAGTTTTTCAAGGCAGCAAGAGGGCGGATCTCTTTTAACTAAAAATATGAAGAAATTTTTTGCTTTATTGATTGCATTATTAATGCTTTCGGGTTGCGCTGATCCTTCCGACGGAGTAACATCTTCAAGTGATAATAAGTCTTCGAAAGAAAGTTACGTTACAAGTGAAAGCGACCTTCCGTCATTCCCTGCAGTTAAGGTGGGAGAAATAATTAAGTTTGGCAAATACGAGCAGGATAATAATGCAGAAAACGGACAAGAAGAAATAGAGTGGCAGGTGCTTGAGGTTAAAGAAGGCAAAGCTTTGGTGGTAAGTAAATTTGCCATTGATAATCGAATGTACAACGATGAGTATGAAGATGTTTCTTGGGAGACGTGTGACCTTAGATCATGGCTTAACAGCGAATTTGTTTCCAATGCTTTAGATACGTCTTGCCTTGAAAAAATATTGACAATAGGCGACGCCGCTGAGGAAGTAACGGAGTTTTCAAACACAAAGCAAGACAAGGTGTTTTTGCTAACACTTTCATATGTAAATTCATGTTTTGTTTCTGATGCGGAAAAAACTTGTGTTGCAACGGAATATGCAAAATCGAGGGGCGCTATGACAAGTGTTCAAGCCGAAACTTTGGGTAACTGTTGGTGGTGGCTAAGCACAAGCGGCGAAATTGCCAGCAACGCCGTGTTTGTTGACACTTTAGGCTTTGCCAATACGTACGGTTTTGGAGTTATGACAAATTATGCCGCCGTTCGTCCCGCTATGTGGATCAGGGTTGAAGAATAAAGTTTAAAACGTAAAAAGTATTTTGAGGATGGCTCTCGATAAGCATGATATCAAAAAACAATTGACATAAAATAAAAAGCACAGAATTTAAAAATGAGTTCTGTGCTTTTTTGACTTTAAATGGGATCATAAGGCTTATTTATAATTGAGCTACTTCTTTTATTTTGCTTGATTCATAAGGTCAAAGATTATGAAAAATCGGGAGATATATTTATGTGGAGGCGAGAATAACAAAAATGAGGCTGAAAATTCAGCCTCATTAACAATATCAAATAGTTAATTATGCGTTCTTTCTTTTAACAATAACAACTGATGTTGCAATGGAGAGAACGGCAAGAATGACAAACAAAGTGACCATACTGCTGTCACCTGGTTTTGCGGTGTCTTCAGAAGGTGTTTCAAGAACGCCTTCGCCTTCAACAACTGTAACATCAGAAGCTTTGGCTACACGAAGTTGATAACCGTTGAAATCGCTTACAAGAGCAATAATATCAAGTTTTGCACCAACGGTGACGCCATAAGGACATTCAAGGTCAGGGCATTTGTAGATGTTGATAGTATTTCCTGCATCATCAGTTATCGCTGTGTTGTTTTCTTCGGTCTCGCCTAATGTAACGCCTTTAAGAACAACCCAGCGGCTTTCCAAAGTTTCTGACTCTTGGTCTGCAAGAACTTCTGCAAGTGTTACTTCAATAGGTGCGGGAATGGTTGCTTCAGCTTCGATAACCTCTATGATAGAAGCATTTTTGAGCTGTTGAAGACCGCTGTATGCGGAACGTGTACCGGTTGCGGCGATTAAGTTTCCAACAGAAACTTCTGCCTCCGATGTGAGATAAAGATTGATAGCTCCTGTTTCGTCTTCTACAACAACATTTTTGCCGTCAATAAATGTAACAACACCTTTTACGTTAAAATCAACATTGCTTTCGCCATTTCTGGCTTCTGCAATCGTAGAAAAAACAACGTCTGTGGGTCCATCGGAAGGAATGTCTGTGATAACATCGCCATCTACCTTATAAAAAACGAAAGTATAGATGTCAACTTTGGAACTGTTGAAGCTATATGTGGTAAATCCATTGTAATATTCAAGATATTGAGGTTTGGAAGTTTCACCTGCAACATATGCCGCAGCATAGTTTTTGATGTACCAGCCGTTTTCTGCTGCTTCTAAAGACCAAAGTGCACAATCGGATTTTTCATCAGCGAGAGAAACAGAGTTTCCAGTATTGCCACTTGTAAGGTATTTGCCATTAGCGTCTATTAAATAATAGTTGCCTGTAACGTCATCTTTGGTAAAAGCAAAAACGCCCATGTCAGATGTAACATCTAAAGCGTTGTTTGAAACCGTTACTTCAACGGCAGCAAGCTTGCTTCCGGAAAGTTGGCTTCCGAGAACAGAATTTCCTGCAGGATAATAAATAACAACTTTGTCACCGTTTTCAGGTGTTTCTACAAGTGCGGCAGTCGCTGCGTCTGCAGATACTGAAACCGACAATGCGGAAATGAGCATCATAAGAACGAGAAGACAAGCCATAAAACGGGAAGTGGTTTTTTTCATAGTAGATCCTCCTTGTGTTTTTTTATTTTTGTTGAGTAAAAATTCCCACTGTTTAAAGTATACCATATAAACTCATTTGTTTCAAGAGTTTTTATACCTTTTTAAGAAAAAAATATATTATAAACCAAAATTTTTTTTAAAAAAGGTATTGACAAACGGGTTTTGATATGATACAATATCACCGTTCCTGAGACAGTCGGTTTTGTTTTGGCTTTCAAAACAATATAATGGCGAGTGACCGCCGACCGAGGATGCGTGTAAAATTTGTATTTATGAAAAGGTATTACCTTGTCTGTATTAATTGTTCATGCTCCTCAGCTTGGAGCATGATTTTTTGTTTATAATCAGAGAAGGGGGGATTATATGCCAAGCGCAGCAGTTCTTGAACAAAAGAAAGCTATAGTAGAAGCTTTGGCGGAGCAAATGAAATGTGCGGCTTCCGGCGTTCTTGTTAATTATCAAGGAATTTCCGTGGAAGACGATACAAAACTTAGAAGTGAGCTTCGTAAAGCGGGCGTTGAGTATAAAGTTATTAAGAACACTCTCATTTCCAAAGCAAGTGACATTGCAGGTCTTGAAGGTCTTAAAGATTGTCTCAACGGAATGACCGCCATTGCAATTAGCAAGGACGATCATGTAGCAGCCGCAAAGGCTCTTTGCGAATATGCAAAGACACATAACAATTTTGTTATTAAAGCCGGCTTTATTGACGGAAAAGTTGTTGGTGCCGAGGAAATTAAGACACTTGCAGAATTGCCTTCAAAGGAAGTTCTCGTTGCAACAGTTCTGGGAACATTGAACGCACCTATCACAGGTCTTGCAACCGTTCTCAACGGCACAATTCGCGGTCTCGCAATTGCTCTTCAAGCTATTGCAGATCAAAAAGGCGCATAATTTGCTCCTTTACATTTTTAGACGTGGCGTGAGCTACGCATATCAAATTTAAAAAATAAAAAAATTACAATACATGGAGGATTTAATAATGGCATCCGAAAAAATTAATGCACTTGTAGAACAAGTTAAAGAACTTACAGTTATCGAACTTTCCGAACTCGTTAAAACTCTTGAAGACGTATTTGGCGTTTCCGCTGCTGCTCCTGTAGCTGTTGCTGCTGCTCCTGCAGCTGCTGCTGCTCCCGCAGAAGAAAAAACAGAATTTGACGTAATTCTCAAGGGCGTTGACGCTGCTAAGAAAATCGCAGTTATCAAAGTTGTTAGAGAACTCACAGGTCTTGGCCTCGGCGAAGCTAAAGCATTCGTTGAAGAAGCTCCTAAGACAGTTAAAGAAGGCATCTCCAAAGCAGATGCAGAAGCTCTCAAAAAGCAGCTTGAAGATGCAGGCGCAACTATCGAAATTAAATAATTTTAAAGTAGCCTGAACTCTTTAGAAAACACCGCCTTAGATGTCACTTGGACATTTGAGGCGGTATTTTATGCGAATTTTATTTATACAATGTAATGTAACCGGTTCGTGCCGGTATTTGGGATATTGCCTGTGATGGTGATGAATAGGGCTATATAAAATTCAGTATTGATATTTTCATCTTTCTATGATATCATGAGCAAAAGAATGTACTTTCTATAGACTTGAATTTTTCTTTGAGCGGAGGTTAATATGCGTTATTTAAGTTTGAATGAAGAAATGAAACGCATATTCGGATGCAAGGTTTATAAGCTTGCTCTATCCGCGTCCATGTCGTGCCCTAACCGTGACGGAACGAAAGGGTGGCGAGGTTGTATTTTTTGCAATGGTTCGGGCGATTTTGCAGTGACGAAAAAGACTTCTATCAATTTTCAAATTGAAAATGCAATTGAAAAAGTCAAACATAAAAATCGATCAGGAAAATATGTTGCATATTTTCAAAGCGGAACGAATACCTATGCTTCTGTGCAAAAGCTTTCTGCAATATTTAGACGAGCAATGGCGCATCCGGATGTTGTAGCGCTTTCTATTGGTACGCGCCCGGATTGTCTTTCTCAAAATGTTTTAAAATTGTTGGAAAAGCTTAACAAGATAAAACCTGTTTGGGTAGAATTAGGGCTTCAAACTGTTCACACGGAAAGTGTAAAATATATTCGGCGTGGATACGAAAACATAGAATATGACAAAGCGGTTTGGGAATTAAAGAAAATTGGCGTAACTGTTATTACGCATATGATTATAGGTCTGCCTCATGAAACGAATGAAATGATAGTTGAGACAGCGCGATATATTGGAAAAAGCGGAGCAGACGGAATAAAGTTCCACCTTTTGCACATTTTAGAAGACACTGATTTAGCCGATGAATATGCAAAAGGAAAATTCAGCGTTTTAAGTATGGAGGAATATATTTCAATATTAGAAGAATGTGTACAAGTCATTCCTCCTCAAATGGTTATCCACCGTTTAACAGGTGACGGGGCGAAAAAAAAACTCATAGCCCCACTTTGGAGCGGCGATAAAAAGAATGTTATAAACAGTATAAATAAAGCTTTTGAGAAAGATAATATTTATCAAGGACAAAAATATATAAAGGAGTAAAACAAAATGAAAAAAACAATTTGTAAGGTTGAATACGACACAGAAGTCTCTGAGATCGTTGTAAAATATGTAAGCGGAGAAATGGGAGATCCTAAAGGATATGAAGAAACTCTTTATGTCACTCCAAACGGAAAATATTTTCTTTACGTTAATGGCGGTGCAGATTCTATTTATCCGGAAGAAAATATTACAAGACTTTCTGCAGCTAAAGCCGAGGACTGGAAAAAAGCTCATAACATTTAATTGATCTAAAAAAGGATGCAAAAGGAACAAACCGAAATTGACCTCTTGCATCCTATTTTTACATATTGTTACGATTCCATATGGCGTTTAAGCCCTTCAAAATCAATGTGTCATCAATCATGATCATGTGTGTGCAATGCGGAACTATAAGGGAACAATAGCCGCCTGTTGCAATAATGGAAGATACATTGCATCCCATCTCTGCTATTATGCGTTCTATCATTCCATCTATCGCACCGGCTGTGCCGTAAATAATCCCCGACTTCATGCAATCTACCGTGTTTGATGCAATTACGCTTTTTGGGGTAGAGATTTCAATTCTTGGTAAAAGAGCAGTTTCTACTGAGAGTGCACTGAGAGAAATTCCAACTCCCGGTAAGATGGCACCCCCTATATACCGACTTTGTTTGTCAACAACTGTAAATGTTGTTGCCGTACCCATGTCGATAACAATACAAGGAAGTGGGTATTCTTCTTTGGCTCCTACCGCTGCCGCTACCAAGTCTGAAGCAACAGTTCCCGGATCATTTATATATATGTGAAGCCCTGTCTTTACCCCTGATCCAACAACGAGAGTTTTTAACCCTGTAAGCAATTTAACGGCGTTTACCAAAATATGTGTCATTGGTGGAACTACAGAAGAAAGTACCGCACCAACAAAAACATCTGTTGATACACCGTATAGATCAAATATTTGCTTGATTTTTGCCGCATATCCAAATTCTGTTTCGTGTATGTCTGTAGGAAACCGAAAAATATTTGCGACAGAGTTATCTTCTTTGACGCATCCTATTGTTGTGTGGGTATTTCCACTATCGATGGCAAGAATCATAAGATTACCTTTTAATAAATTTTATCGTTTTGAATTTCTCGTTTTTAATCAATGTCTTTTTCTGATTTTTTGTTGGCTTTATACTTTGATTTAGAAATTTTCTTGTGGCTTTATTATGCTTATTATTCGGAGTATAATGGGAATAAGCAGAACATTAACAGCAAATTCAACGAGAAAGTTAAGTCCTACTACTGCTGTAATAACAAAATTAGAAACGCTGGCATAATCTGCCGAAAGTCCGCTATCAATTATAAATTGGTTTGTGATTGAATAATAAATAGCTAATAGCGATGCTACAAAAATACCTGTGTTTACAATAGGACAAGCTATGGATGCAAGAATTACCCCCAATTTTTTACGAAAGCACTTATAAATGATTCCCGATGCGCCACCCGCCAGTATTCCTTTGAGCATACATAATGCTATTGTAATCACGGGTCGTTCTTCAAACATTAGTGTGCTGAGAGCGCCCGCGGCTCCGGTTACTACTTGATAACTGACTACAGCTCCGAAAACTCCACCTAAAAAAGCGCCGGATGCAGTTCCGTATATAATAGCACCGATGATTATGGGAACAAGGGTGAGGGTTATGCTGAACGGCCCGATGGGAATGTTTACAACAAGT
Organism: uncultured Oscillospiraceae bacterium; assembly: GCA_964509125.1. Lineage (GTDB taxonomy): Bacteria > Bacillota > Clostridia > Oscillospirales > CAG-382 > SIG653. Next base: position 26,838 of record CAZDVZ010000005.1, read on the forward strand.
TGTAATAACATTACCAAAGCGGCAATAACAGCCGTTCCCGCGAGACGTTGAGTAGATTCTGTGTTTCTGCGCATATTAAATTTCCTCCTGCTACTGTTTCGGTAAAACCGAATATAGTGCATATCTTATTATATCACTTTTAATTTGGCATTTCAAGGGGCATTTATTTGTTTGATAATTAATCTCCTTCTTAATAAGTTATAAAGCACAAAACATTTTTCGGCTTTTTTAAAGAAATATATTTAAAAGTGTTGATTTTTTCTGAAATATATGGTATACTTCCATTAAACAAAGTGAGAATTTCTCACAATAAACAAAAAATATTTCAAGAAGGAGATTTTTATGAAAAAGACCATTGCAATCGTTTTAGTTATCGTGGCTGTTTTGGCGTCTTCTGCACTTGCGGTTTGGGCCGATACTTACGAATTGGGCACTTATGTCGTTAGCGTTGTGCACGATGACCCCATGGAGAGATTTCTTAACGTAAGAGCTAACTATCCAAACGCTCCGGGCGGCGGTTACAGTACAATTTTGGGTCAAATTTGGAATGGCACCGAAGTTGAAATAGTTGAGATCGTAGATGATTGGGGAAAATTTGATTTTGAGGGACAAGATGGTTGGATAAGACTTTCTTATACGTCATTCGTTTCCGGGTCAAGCACAAGTGAGCCTTCTACAGAGGAGCCTTCCACAAGTGAACCTTCTACAGAGGAGCCTTCCACAAGTGAACCTTCTACAGAGGAACCTTCTACAGACGATCCTATCGTTCCCGCGGAAAACCTTGTTTTCACAGACGAGAAAATAGTTGTTTCCGATGGAATAGCTACAGGATTTGCTCCCAACACCAAGGTAGAGACCCTCGCTTCCATGATAGCTAATACGGAATATACCGTTACCGGCACTGAAGGAAATGTTCTTTCTGACAACGACGTTATTGGAACAGGGGTTGTTATCTCTTCTGTTTCAGGAGATTCGGTTGTCGCTGTAGTTCTCGGTGATGTTGACGGAAGTGGCGTTGTCGATTCCACAGACTATCTTAGAATAAAGAGTGTTTTCCTTAAAACATATTCTGTTGAAGGCGCATATCATGTTGCTGCTGATGCAGATTTCAATGGCGAAATTAATGCTACAGACTATTTGCAGATCAAAGCTCATTTCTTGGGTACGTATAATTTGCATGGGTAATTTAAAATAAATCAGAGCTGTCTCAGATACGGAGCTTGCATTCGTGTTTTGGGACGGCTCTTTTTTGAAGAGATTTTGTTAAAGAGATTTTTTTGCTTTTCATTGAATTTTATTATGTAATAAATGGTTGTTTAGTGATATTTGATATTACAAGTGAATATAAAAATTCGCCCCAAAAGTTTTAAACTTTTGGGGCGGATATCATTTATGATATATTTTATTTGTTGGCCTCGTTCAAAGCTTCCGCACAATCGTCGCAAACAAGTTTTTGCTTAAACATTCTAAGACCATTTACAGATCCACAAAAAGTGCAACCGGGATTGTACTTTTTTAAAATTACACAATCTCCGTCTGTAAAAATTTCTACCGGATCTTTTACATTCATATCAAAAGCTTTTCTAAGCTCTTTTGGAATAACGATGCGTCCCATTTCGTCAATATCTCTGACCATTCCTGTAGATTTCATAAAATCATCCTTCCTTTACAATGAAACGACAAAAATATAATTATAAATGTCAAAAAATGCTTTTTATGTCATGCGTAGGCATTATACTACAAAATGATCTAAATGTCAAGGAGTGATAATTGAATAATTTGAAAAACAATATAACGAAATTAAACATTAAATCGGAAAAGCATCACATCGCCATCTTTAACAACGTACTCTTTTCCCTCGCTTCTAACGAGTCCCGCTTCTTTTGCAGCGTTAAATGAACCTTTTTCAACAAGGTCGTTATAAGAAACCGTTTCTGCTCTTATAAATCCTCTTTCAAAATCACTGTGTATTTTACCTGCGGCACCCGGCGCTTTTGTTCCGTTTTTAATGGTCCACGCTCTTACTTCTTTTGGCCCTGCCGTAAGGAAACTAATGAGACCTAATAAACGATATGATGATTTAATAAGTCTGTCAAGCCCCGAATTTTTAAGTCCCAAATCATCAAGGAACATTTGGCGTTCTTCTTCGTCAAGCTGTGCAATATCAGCTTCTGCGGATGCACAAACAGCAACGATCTCCGCACCTTCGGATTCGGCTAATTTTGCAAGTTTTGAAAAATGGGGATTGTTTTCGGGAGATGGGATATCTTTTTCGCTGATATTGGCGGAATAAATTACAGGCATTCCGGAAAGAAGACCTATGTGAGAGATCTTTTCTTTTTCCTCATCGTCAAGTTTAATAGATCTTACACATTTTCCTTCATCTAATGCGGTTCTTATCTTTTCATAAAGCTCAACTGTATCCTTTAACGAAGCGTCTCCCTTCATTGCTTTCTTTGTTCTATCAATGGCTCTGTCTAATATTTCCATGTCAGAAAGTATCAATTCGGTGTTAATTATGTCAACATCTCTTATAGGATCGACGGAGCTTTCTACGTGAACGATGTCATCGTTTTCAAAACAACGAACAACATGAACTATAGCGTCAACCTCTCTTATATGAGAAAGAAATTTGTTTCCCAGCCCTTCGCCTTTGGATGCTCCTTTAACAAGACCCGCAATATCCACAAATTCAACTACAGCGGGAGTTAATTTCTCAGGAACGTACATTTCAGAAAGCTTTGTCAGCCTTTCATCCGGAACGGGAACTATGCCCACATTGGGTTCAATGGTGCAAAATGGATAGTTTGCCGACTCAGCGGCAGCGCTTGTCAGAGCATTAAACAATGTGCTTTTTCCCACGTTGGGAAGACCTACAATACCAAGTTTCATATATATTGACCTTTCTCTGTAATTACAGCTAAAAAAATATATCACAACAGTTGATATTATATCACCCGTGGTTTGTTTTGTCAATAAGTCAATTATTGTAGAATTTTCAATAATGGCCAAATATTATTTCTTGGGTTATATTGTCACTTTATATGGAAAATCGATTGTGCAATATTGACTTTTTTGAAGAAATATAGTAAACTACCATAGTGATTAGCAGCCGCTAACATTGACTGCGATTAATACACAGGTGAGAATTATTGATGATTAACCGATTGAGGGGAGTGGAGATATGAAAGATTATATTATCGGTGTTGTATTGTCAGTTGTATTATTTTTGGCTATATGGCATATTGTAAAAAAGAAAAAAAACAAAGCGAGCTGTTGCGGAAGTGGAGCTTATGCAGAAAAAAGCAGAAAACTTAAGAACGTGGTATGCAAAAAAATTTTTGTTGTAGAAGGAATGCATTGTCAAAATTGTGTAAATCGTGTAATGGAAGCTGTTCAGGACTTGGGTGGAACTTCTGCTTCGGTAAATCTTAAAAAGGGACTTTTGACCGTTTCGATGGAAAAAGAAATTGACGATACTGCTATTATTGAAGCTGTTGAAAAGCGTGGATATAAAATAGTCAAGAGAGATTCGATCCAATGTGGGTTTTGACGTTGATTATAGTATTACCGGAGTGAAACGCAAGGATATTAAGGTAGTAAAACAATTGACAACCTATTTGATATATGATAAAATAAATTCAACAAAAACAAATAAGGATAACATATGTTTTATGCGAGATTTTTTGGGATATAAAGATCTTTTTCTCAGCACTAAAAAGTGGTATAATATTCTCAGATTGTTGTCTCCAACAAAGTGCATGATTTGCGGGGATGCAGAATCAATATCAGAGGGGCCGTTTTGCGAGGATTGCTATAAAAAATTTGAAGAGCTACTTTGTGTTCCGTGTCCCTTTTGTGGAGTTGATAAAGAAGAGTGCGAATGCGGTAAATTTCCCGGTATACGTCAAATTGTTTTTCTGTTTTGGTATAGGGGAGATTTAAGTACCGGTATCGTATCAAAAGTAAAATATCTGGGAGAGCGCAGAAATATTTCTTACTTAGGATCTATCATTGCACGAGATGTTAATAAAAAATTATCTGCTGTTAAGTTGCAAGGTGTGTGCTATGTTCCGAGAACTGCGAACAATATTGAAAAGGTCGGCTTTGATCAATCAAAATTGTTAGCTGAAAGCGTAGCTTTTCATTTGGGAATCCCCGTTTCGCACTGTATTGAGCGGAGAGGGAGAAGCGGCGAACAGAAAAAGCTTTCCGGAGAAGACAGAAGGAGAAACGTCAGAAATAAGTTTTTGATTAACAAAAAAGAAATGGAGCTTGTTTTGGGCTCAAAAGTGAAGAATTTGTTGCTCATAGATGATGTTGTAACAACGGGCGCAACGATCAGGGAATGTTCTTATTTGTTGAGAAAATCGGGAGTGAGCAATATGTATGCTGCAACAGTTGCTAAAACTCCTTTTAAGAAAAGAAGATATAAAAGAATTAAAAAAATCAAGAAGAAGTAAAAAATGACCACAAAATTTTAAAAATGCATTTGAGCAAAGAGTCTCACCAAGGCAATTTGTTTATAATAAGTAATCGGATGTGAAATGATGCGCCCGCAAAAAGCCGTAACTTTGGGTGGACATATTATTTCACATCCGATTTTAATTATTTTTCAACTTTTTTATATTTCGCCTTCTATAGAGAGCATTACCGCTTCAAAACCTGATTGCGGTAATTCACGTATTACTTCCATCGGTAGTTGCAAAACATTTGTCCCATCTTTAAAAACTACTAAAGTGTCATTTTCGTCGTAAAATGTGCAATAACCAAATTGGAACGATTTCATGTTTACATTTGTTGAAAGCTCCTTTAATGCACGGTAAAGTTCTCGTTTTTCTGCGGTATCAAGAGAAAGTTCAAACGTATCTTTAGATGCTTTAAATGTTCCAAATGGTACAATTAACGCAGGATAAATGCTAAATTCAGACGCTTTGATAGGTTCTTCTAACTTTTGCCATTGGGATATCTTAAATAGTACATAAAGTTGCGAGCTTGTTTTGGGTATTTGTGTTATTTCATATCTTTTCACTATGGAAAAGCTTTCTACCAATCCTAAGTATTTTATGCCGCAATCATTTTTATATAAATTTTTCGATTGATATATTGATACGTATTTAATGCAAGATAACTCATATCTTTTGGAGAAGTATTCAGGGATGAGCGCTGAGAGTGGAATGTGGTAAAACTTTTCCCTAATACAAATATCAAATTGTTCAGAGCTTTTTACCGTACCTATTAAAACTTGGCTTGACGATTTTATGATTTTTTTATTTTTGCGTGCTTTAAATAATGAAATCAAGCTCATAAATCATGTTGCAATATATATGCATATTGCTCATCCTCCTTTCCAAAAATTCATAATCTAAAACTTATTTTTCCTTTAACGACTAATGACTGAGTATTTGCATTTTATCATATATAAAACAAATTTTCAATACTTTTGGTTTGTTTTATTAACATAAAATTTGCTGCTTGGTTGACAAAGTTATACAAATGAACTATAATCACATACAGATATCTAATGTTCGGTATGAATTATTGATGCAATTGATGTTGATGTTAATTTGTTTTTTAATGATGCAAACAAAATGGTAAAGCTTAAATTTCCCATAGGTATTCAAGGAAAACTATTTGGGACAGGGAAGTTATTCCACCCGATGGATATGTAAAAAAGATCGATCAAGGTCAAAATGATTTTTCATTCAGGTTTATTGTTGGAGACTATGCTGAAATAGGCGCGAATGCGCAACTATTCAACGAAAAGCCATATAAACTTATTATTTGAGATAAACAACATTATTGACAATTAATAATTGTTTTGATATAATAATTATATAAATGTACAAATTAAGGGGGATAATATGAAAATCGATTATTCGGAATCTTGTTTTGATAAATTTTATTTTTCTGTTTTGGACGATATGGGAAAACTTCCATTTTCTTTTATCTATAGCGGGAAAACATATAACGGTTTTTCTTCAGAGAATTTTTCTCTTAAGAGCAAAAACATCACAAAAGGCAAAGGAAAGGAAAGCGCAGAACTTGTTTTTGACTTTGTCGATGATATTAAAATTTCAGTTCTTATTACACATTATTTTTCTCATGGCGTTACGGAGTGGACGGTTCGTTTTAAAAATTGTGGAAAAGAAAATACCTCTATTTTTGAAAATTTAAAAACAGAGATTATCTTAGAAGGGGGTTTACCTGTTCTCAAAGGCATTTTGGGCGATCATGTAAATAAATACAAACCGTACATCATCGATCTTTCCAAAGAAAAAGCAAACTTTACGTCCGATAGTGGAAGGGCAACGCATGTAAATTTCCCCTACTTCAATCTTGAGCATGGCGACGGTGGAACTATGCTTGCCATAGGATGGGCAGGTACATGGAATGCAAGTTTTGTATATGACGGTTCCAAAACGGTTTATTCAGCTTCTGCTGTAAATGGACTTAAAACCTATTTAAAAGCGAACGAGACCATCAGAACTGCGTTGTTTGTAATGGCACCATATAAAGTGCGAGATGAACACTACTCCACAAATTTTTGGCGTTCTTGGTTTATAGAACACAATCTTCCTAAAGCAGATGAAAAAGGAACAGAACTATCGCCTTTTTCAACCTGTTGTCTTGCAAGCGATACAGGACTTCCCAATTCCGACGGAAGCATTTCTGAAAGATGTACAACGTGGAGACCTTCTCTTGAAAAAATGATAAAAGAAGATGTAAAAGTAGATTTTCGATGGTTTGATGCAGGATGGTATATTCGCCCGGATGGAAGGAGCGAAGAAACCGATTGGTGGGGAACGGTTGGAACATGGGCGCTTGACCCCATTAAGTGGCCTGAAGGTACTTTCCTTGAATCTACGGATTTTGCAAGAGCTAATGGAATGAAGACACTTGTTTGGTTTGAGCCTGAACGTGTAACAGATCCTGAAAATCTTGCCAAAAATTATGGTTACAATGTGGATTGGGCAATCAGGGTTGAAGGAGAGGGTACCATTTCCAATAATATTGGTGATCCCGAATGTTTCAGGTGGACTACCGACCGTATTTGTAAAATGCTTCGTGATAATAAAGTTGAAATGTACCGCGAAGATAATAATTGCAATGCGGCGAAGCTCTGGGCACATCTTGATGCAATTGAAGGGGAAAATAGGAGCGGCATCACAGAATGTAAATTTATCGATGCTCACTATAGAATGTGGGATGAATTTATCGCTTGTACATTGTCTAACGGTGGTTGCGGATTTGTCGATTCTTGCGCCTCCGGCGGAGGAAGGAACGATTTAGAATCAATGCGTCGAGGTGTCCCCCTTCTTCGAAGTGATAGCGATAGAACATCAACATCTTTGAGACTTTCCATGACATCCTCATTCAATAAATGGATTCCCTTTTGCGGAGCAAACACAAAAGAAAAAGTAGGCGAGCTTGACGCGAGGGGAATAAGTGATAAATATGTATGGCGTGTTTCATATCTTCCGGCTCTCAACGTGGATTCTCAATTTGTTCAGGATCCAAACCAAAATTTTGAAATACTTCGTTTTGGACTCAAGGAGTGGAAAAAGATTTCTCCGTTTCTTCTTTCGTCATTTTATACTTTAACTCCATGGCACGACCATACAAACACAACAGACTTTACCGCGTTTGTTTATTATGATCACGAAAAAGAAGCGGGCGCAATATTGGCATTCAGGCCCAAAAATTGTGAAGAAGAAAAGCTTTTGGTAAAAATGCCTTTTGCTAAGCCGGGGCAAACATACACTTTTGAAGATGAAGATGACGGCGTTTCTCTTTGCAGTGATGGAACTCTTTCGCTTTTGTTAAGAGAAGCGAGAACAGCAAAACTCATTTGGGTGAAACTAAACTAAAATAATTATAAAAATTTATTCCCTTTGGAGCGAAAAATCTTACTCCAAAGGGAATTTTATTTTACAGTTTATCGTAGTTATTATATCTCATGGGGAGGTTATCCGCATAGATATGAGAAAGGTCGGAATGAACAAGACATTTTGGAACGGTGATTCCCGATTCTGTATTTCTAAACCTTAAAATGCAAACGCCTGTATGTGAAACATCAAGGCTTGACCAATAAATGTGAGGGGGAATATTAAGTAAATATGGGAGAAGAATGGAAGCAAAGCCCGCATGACAGAAAAGAGCAATTCTCTTTTCATTTGGTTCTGTAATTCTATATGCTCTGCCTTCTCTTACATAGCCGTGGCGAGCAAAAAACTCATCTGCAGCTTTTGTTATTCTTGCCCAACCTTCTTTTGCCTTTGAGCCTTTGAGGCATTCCATATCAAGCCATTCATCGTCACGAAGATAGAAATTGTCGTTACCTACAAATTTCTCTCCGGGCAACTGCATACAGAACATTCTATTTCCCTTTTCGTTGATGATGGAAAATTCATCCCAACATTCGTATGTCCAATCTTCAATTTTAACTTCTTTGTTCAAAAGTTCTGCTAAAGGTTTTGCAGTTTCTTGTGCACGGATCATTGGAGAGGAATATATTTCATCCATACCATTTACCGCAAGTCTGCGACCAACGGCCTCAGCTTGCCTTTTTCCAAGCGGGGTTAAGCTGTCAGGATTGTAAATTGGGTCACCGTGTCTTATTAAGTAAAATAACATAATATTTTTACCTTTCCTTATTTTGATTTAATATTTCAAATGCCAATATGCCTGCGGCTTCGGAAGCGCCAAGAGATTGTTTGAAATCCCTTCCGTATGATATCATAACAGTTTCGTCAGCGTATTTTGAAACCGAAGAGGATATACCTCTTTTTTCGCCGCCTATAACGAAAACCAAAGGCGCTTTAAGGTCAGCATCTGTATAGTTGACTGCATTTTTCGCAAGATCTGAACAAACGATCTTAAAGCCACGCTTTTTAAATTCCAAAAGATCATCCACGCTAACTACGGCCGCGGGAATAAGTTCAGAAGCTCCCGCGGATGCTCTTGCAACCGTAGCAGATGCGCTCATCCAGTTTCGACTCGGCAAAAGTACACCGTCAGCACCCGATGCGTAAATTGCACGGAGAGCTTGACCAAAATTGAATGGATCTTCAATACCGTCTAAATACACAAAAATTCCGTTTTTGTTTTGGTTTAACATTTTTTCTAACGAAACAAATTTTCTCTCACCACAGATCGCAATAACACCACCATGAGTTTTTCCCGTGGCAAGCTTATCAATCATTTCAGATGAAATATATTCAACGACAATACCCATTTTTTCTGCTTTGATTTTAAGTGGAAAAAGTGCTCTTGGTTTTTTTTCTTTTAGATTGTCATCAATTAAGATTTTGTAGATATCTCTGCTATCGGCTTTAAGACATGAGATAATGGAGTTATATCCTTCAAGTATTGCTTGATTCATTTTTAAATTTCTCCAAAAATGCTTTTAATGCTCTGCCTCTGTGACTAACGGAATCTTTTTCATTGGCAGAAGCGGTTCCAAAAGTTTTGTCAAGTTCTGTGCTGTGAAAAATGCAATCATACCCAAAACTGTCTGTTCCGTCACGTTCTTCTGCAATATACCCTTCACAGATGCCATCTGCGGTAATAACTCTACCATCGGGGAAATATCCACATATGACGCAAACAAACCTTGCGGTGCGTTTTTCCATAGGTACACCTTTAAGTGCTGAAATCATTTTGTTAATATTATCATCTTTTGTGCAGTTTTCACCCGCATATCTCGCGGTATAAACTCCGGGTGCGCCGTTGAGTGCATCTACTTCTAATCCTGTATCGTCTGAGATGGTGATCATGCCACAATGTTTTGAAACCGTTTTCGCTTTAATGATGGCATTGCCTTCCAATGTGCCTGCGGTTTCCTCAATTTCGTCGTTGAAGTTGATTTGCGATAATGTTAGGATCTGTATGTCGGAAAAATCTTTTTTTAAGATTCTTGTCATTTCCTCAACTTTGTGGGCATTGTTTGTTGCCAAAACAATTTTCATATTCTACTCCTTGACGTCAAAAATAGCTTTCACAAAATCTTCGGGAACAAAAGGACGCAGATCATCAATACCTTCACCAACGCCAATATATTTAACCGGAATACCAAGCTCGCGTTTAACTGCAAAAACAATTCCACCTTTTGCCGTTCCGTCAAACTTGGTCATAACAAGTCCGGTGATTTCTGCCGCTTTGCCAAATTCTTTTGCTTGAACCAATCCGTTTTGTCCTGTAACTCCGTCAAGCACCAAAAGAGTTTCTTTAGAGCAACCGGGAAGCTCACGTTCAATTACTCTGTTAATTTTTGAAAGCTCGTCAAGGAGATTCTTTTTGTTGTGAAGTCTGCCCGCAGTATCGACTATCAATACATCAACATTTTGCCTTTTTGCCGCAGCAATAGAGTCGTAAACTACGGAAGCGGGATCAGAGCCTTCGTTTTGTTTTATGATGGGAACGTCTGCCCTTTGCGCCCAAACATCAAGTTGTTCAATGGCTGCAGCGCGGAATGTATCTGCCGCAGAAAGCATGACCTTCTTTCCTTCGCTTTTGAGATGAGCAGATATTTTGCCGATAGATGTGGTTTTTCCTGCACCGTTTACGCCTATTACCAAAATAACAGAAGGCTTTGTATCGAGGCGGAGAGGGGAGGGCTCACCCAAAAGATTTTCCATAATTGATAAAAGTTCTCTTCTGCCCTCTGAAGTTTCTTTAATCTTTTTTTCCTTCAATGAAGCTCTCAAAGTGTCGATGATGTACTCTGTTGTTTCCGCGCCTATGTCGGAAGTTATAAGAGCGTCTTCAAGTTCCTCATAAAAATCGTCATCAATTTTATCATAAGACGAAAAAACGCTGTTTATTTTATCAGTTATTGCCGCTTTGGTTTTTGAAAGTCCCGCTTTCAGTTTATCAAAAAATGACATATAATTCTCCTATTCGGTTTTTATACCATATTTCTTTGCATCTTGTTTTGCTGTGGAAAGATTGAGTTTAATATAATCCGAAATGCCTTTTTGCGGCATGAGTATACCGTAAACAGTATCGGCTCTTTCCATAGTACCTCTTCTGTGAGTAATAACGATATATTGGGTTGAATCGCTGTGACGTCTGATATACTCCGCAAATTTAACAACATTAATTTCGTCTAAGGCAGACTCAATTTCGTCGAAAATACAGAAAGGCGCAGGATTGATAGCTTGTAATGACAAATAGAGTGCCATCGCGGCGAAGCTTTGTTCTCCGCCCGAAAGAAGGGAAATACTTTTAACGCTTTTTCCCGGCGGTCGAATAGTAATGTCTATTCCCGATTCTAAAGGATGCTCCGGATCTTGCAACACACAAAGCGCGGTTCCGCCACCAAACAGTTCGGAAAAAACATGACCAAATGCCTCGTTGATTTTGGCAAAGCAAGCGAGGAAGGTTTCTGTCATGCTTGATTCTAATTTTGCAATAGCATCATCAAGACTTTTCCTTGTTTTATTAAGGTCTTCAACCTGTGCAGAAAGAAAATCATATCTCTCCTTTGTTGCTTTGTATTCATCAACGGCGTTGGTGTTTATAACCCCCAACGCCTTTATGGCGCCTTTCAAATATGATAGCCTTGCGGAGGGTTTTTTAAGCTCATCTGTGCTTATTCTAAACGCCTCAGCAGTAGAATATGTCAACTCATATTCGTCCCAAAGAGAAGAAATGATACCTTCATATTCTTCTTCCATGGAATTTAAACGGTTTTCATGCCGTGCGACATTTTTGATAAGATTTTCTTTTCCCGAAGAGACTTTTTTCAGATCTTCACGTAATTTTCCAATCTGATGTTCATTTTCGGTTTGCTTTTCGGAAATCTCTTTTGCCAGGTTTTCTTCTGAAAGCTTTTTCTCCTTTAATTTTTCGATTTGATTTTTAAGCTCTTCGATTTTGGCGTCTGCTCCTGAAATAACAGAGGAAGATGCTTCTTTCTCTTTGCCTTTCTCAGCATAGTTTACCGTTAAATTGAAGCAATTTTGCTCTGTTTCTTTTAGCTTTTCTTTAGAAGAATTTACCAAGGCTGTTTGTTCTATAAGGAAAGAATGAAGGTTTAAAGCGTTGTCGGATAGTTCTTTCTCCGATTTTTCACTTTCTTCAAGAAGGGTATTAAGATTCTTTATGTTCTTTTTAATTTCTTCTATACGCTTTTCAACAGAAAAACATTCTTGATCAGCAGCTTCTAAAAGCTCTTTAATATTTTCGGTAGCTTTTGTATGCCCTTCAAGTTGCTTTTTTATTTCTGAAAACCTATTTTGTTCTTCTTCCGTTCTTGTAAGTTCTGCACCCCTTGCTTCAAGCGCGCTTCTGTATTCTTCGGAGATCTCCTCGTGTTTGCTTAACTTATTTTTGTTTTCTTCTTCTTTCAGATTTAAGACTTCTGTCAAATTTTTCAGTTCTTCGGATTTTTCACTTCTTGTTTTTTTCTTGTCGGCAATTTCTTTGTCAAGTTTTTCTATGTCCATGGCTCTTGTAAGAATACCGACTTTTTTGCCCGCCGAACCACCTGTATAGCTTCCGCCGGGGTGGATAACTTGTCCATCTGCGGTAACTATTTTTAGTTTGTAACCGGATTTTCTTGCAATGTTTGTCGCATCATCAATTGTTTCGGCTACAATCGTTTTTCCTAAAAGATCACGTACTACGCCGTCATATTTTTTATCATAACCGCAAAGGGATGAAGCTACGCCCACATATCCTTTAAGGTTTTCAATTTCTTTTGTGTTACAGTTTTGCCCTTCAACGGTAGAAAGCGGAAGGAAGGTCGCTCTGCCACCATTTGTACTTTTGAGATAACGAATGCATTTTTTTGCATCGTCCTCATTGTTAACTATAATAAATTGTGCTGCAGCCGCAAGTGCGGTTTCTATGGCAACGACGTATTTATCCTCAACAGAAATTACCGAAGAAACAACTCCGTGGGTATTAACATCCAAATCGCTTTTAGGTGCCTGCAAAACCGCCTTAACGCTTCCGGAATAACCTTCAAGCAAGCGTTCCATGCGTTCGAGAGTTTCTTTTCTGTTTACTGCTGAGTCTATTTCTACATCAATTTTTGATATTTCGCGTTCTTTTTCTGTAACTTGCCCTTTTGTTTTTTCAATTTCGTTTTTAAAAAGAGCAATTTCTGCCGCAACTTTATCATATTGAGCTCTTTTTTCGATTGCTTTTTTCTCCGCTTCGTCCGCCTCTGCCACAAGCATACGAAGTCTTTCTTCTGAAATGGAAAGTCTTTCTTCTGTGTCACGGCTATTTTGGTTTATATTTTCAAGGTTAGACACCAATTTTGCTTTTGCAACCAGATTGTCGGAAAGCTTTTCGCTTTCTTTGTTAAGTTCTTCGCTAACTTTAAAAATTTCTTCCTTTACACGAACAACCTGTAATTTTGCATCTTCCGCTTTCCGAGAAGCTTCTCTGTATTTCTCTGTTTCCGTTTCTAACCGCTTATTTGAGTCATTTACTATGGAAGAAAGACGGTCACGCTGCTTTTCGCATTCTTCGAGTTGTTCCGAAAGGTGTTTCATCTCCTCGTCAAGAGATGTAATACGTTGTGATGCGTGGGAACAGTTGTTTTTTATAAGATCAATTTCACTTTCGGCATCTCTGATCTCGTACCCTATGTTATACGAACGTTGACGCGATTCTGCTACAAGGCGTGCAGACTCATACCCAAGATGTATAATCTCATCGATTTTTTCTTCAATTTCCGTGCTTTCGCGTACAGCATTTTCGAGAACGGCATTTTCTTCTTCATAAACACTTTTGAGTTTTTCAAGATCTATCTTAAGCTTGTCGATCCTATCAAGCCAAAGTGTGATCTCAAGGCTTTTTTTCTCTTCGGAAAGGGCAAAAAACTTTTTAGCGTTTTCTGCTTCTTTTTCCAAAGGGCCGAGCCTTGATGAAACTTCTAAAATAATATCGTTAATACGCAAAAGGTTGTTTTCAGTCGCTTCCAGTTTTCTTTCAGATTCGATTTTTTTGTATCTGTATTTTGAAATGCCCGCAGCTTCTTCAAAAACGCTTCTGCGCTCATCGCCTTTTTGAGAAAGGATCTCCGAAATTTTACCTTGCCCTATAACAGAATAGCCTTCTCTGCCAATACCTGTGTCGTAAAAGCGCTCATATACGTCTTTGAGGCGCACTTGCTTTTGATTGAGGTAATATTCGCTTTCGCCTGTTCGATAGTATCTTCTTGTAACGCTCAATTCTTCGTTGTCTTCCGTTAAAAAATTGATGGTAACATGAGCAGAATTTGCCTGTGAGCGTGTTGGGGTACCGCTGAATAAGATGTCTTCCATCTTAGAGCCGCGAAGACTCTTTGCGGACATTTCACCTAACACCCAGCGAATGGCGTCGGAAATATTTGATTTTCCGCTTCCGTTTGGACCTATTATGGCGGTTACACCTTTGTCAAAGGTGATTTTGGTTTTGTCAGGGAACGATTTAAACCCCTGCATTTCCAACGATAAAAAAATCATACCTTGCACCGTCGTTTCGTATTTTTAAATATCTTCGCCCAATAATTTTAAGGCTTCTTTTGCCGCTTCTTGCTCCGCGGCACGTTTCGATCTACCGCTACCTTCTCCTAAAAGATTGCTGTTCAGATAAACTTTAAATGTAAACCATTTGTTGTGAGGCGGACCCTCTTCGGAAGCAAGTCTATATTCCAATATCTCTTCCGGGGTTTGCTGAACGATTTTTTGAAGTGTGGATTTGTAGTCACCGTCTCCGCCTTTCATCGTTTGTTCGACCGCTCCTTTGATAAACGGTAAAAGAAATTTTTGAGCCGTTTCCATACCACCGTCTAAGTATAAAGCGGCAAGAAGTGCCTCAAATGCATCCGAAACGATGCTCTTTCTTCCTCTGCCATGGGTTAATACTTCGCCTTTGCCAAGATAAATATAATCGCCCAAAGAAAATTGGCAAGCAAAATCGTAAAGTGAGCTTTCGCAAACTACTGCCGCCCTTGTTCTTGTTAAGTCGCCTTCGTCAAATTCCGAATTGATTGAGTACAAATACTCCGAAGTTATGATAGACAGAACTGAATCTCCCAAAAATTCTAATCTTTCATTGTCCGATACGTTTTTATCCTTATGTTTGATTTCATTTGAAAAAGAAGAGTGGATGAGAGCATTTTTTATATATTCTTTATTTTTAAATGTGTACCCGATAACCTTTTCTAACTCGGAAAAAGGTTTTAGTACGGGTGAATATGTATTATCTACCATTTTTAAAGTCCTTTATTTTTTGTTTTCTGAAATGATTTCGGCAACATTTGAATTGTAATAAAGTTTTGCTTGTTTAATGCATGTTTCAATACTTTTAGCGTCGGAAGAACCATGAGCTTTAATTACAGGCTTTGCAATACCCAAGAATGGAGCTCCTCCGTATTCACGGTGATCTATAGACTTTTTGAGTTTTTTTATTTCGGAATTTACAAGTGCTGCTGCAACATATGTTTTTGGAGAGGCTCTGAACATATCGTTGAGCTTGTTTTTCATAAATACACCCATGCCTTCAATGAGCTTTACAGTAACGTTTCCTGTAAAGCCATCACAAACCGCCACGTCAACTTTATTGCATGGAAGGTCTCTTCCTTCGCAGTTGCCAACAAAGTTTATGGGTAAATTTTGCAATAAGGGGTATGTGGCAAGACAAAGCTCGTTCCCCTTTGTTTCTTCGGCGCCGTTATTTAAAAGTCCGATTCGAGGATTTGAGATTCCTAAAACTTTTTCAGCGTATATAGATCCCAAAAGTGCAAATTGCTCCAGATTTTCGGGAAGAGCCGATGGATTTGCTCCGGAGTCAAGAAGTAGGAAAGGATTTTCCAATGGTAAAACCGCACCAAGCGCGGCACGTCTGATGCCTTTGATTCGTCTTACGGTTAGAGAAGCAGATGTAAAAAGCGCACCCGTGTTTCCGGGGCTTACAACTGCGTGAGCCTCGCTGTTTTTTAAAGCATTTATAGCTTTTGCCATGGAGCTTTCGCTTTTTTCTTTCATTACGGAGGAAGGAGCGTCAGACATTGTCATAAATACGTCAGTAAATACAGAATCAACAACAACATCTCCGCCTTCAAATTCATCCACGGCTTGTTTGATCTCAGTTTCCGCGCCGCAAAGAATTAATTTAACGTCGTTATCTTTTGCGCCTTTAATTGCTCCTTTTGCAATTTCCATAGGCGGTTTATCACCGCCCATAATATCTACAGCGATAATTATTTGGTTCATAGTGTTTCCTTCCATCCACATGACTTGCTACAATAAAGTTCGTTTTTAGACTTTTTTTTCAAAACTATTGAATTGCAATTAGGACATTTTTTATTCTGCGGAATATCCCAGCATGAAAATTTGCAGTTTGGATAATCCTCGCACGAATAAAATGTTCGTCTGTTTTTCCCTTGCTTAATAACGATTCGTTTTCCGCATTCCGGACAGTCCACACCTGCTTCTTTAAGGCACGCCAAAGTGGTTTTGCATTCAGGATATTTTGAGCAAGCATAAAAATTTCCGTAAGCACCGCTTTTTAAAAGCATATCCGCACCGCATTTTGGACATTTTTTGTCAGAAACAGTGGGAGGTACTTCTACTTCTCCGGTTTTCGTAAGCTTTTTTGTGTTTTTACAAGTGGGATAATTGGGGCAAGCGGCAAATTTTCCAAACCTTCCGCTTTTTTCAATCATAACTGCTCCGCATTTGTCACAAATTATGTCTGTCTGAACATCGGGAATTTCAATTCGTTCTGTGCCGAGAGTCTTTTCCGCATTTGAGAGTTGTTTAATAAAATCGTCGTAGAATCCCTGAAGTACTGTTTTATAGTCTGCTTTACCCGCACAAATATCTTCCAGAGATTCCTCCATTTGAGCTGTATAATTATAGTCAATAATATGTGAAAACGAGTCCATCATAAGATCAACGGTAATTTCTCCAATATTGGTAGGCTTTAAGAATTTACCCATGCGTTCAACATATCCACGGCTTATTATTGTTGTTATCGTGGGCACAAAAGTTGAAGGCCTTCCAACGCCCATTTCAGCAAGTACTTTTGTAAGTGTTCCGTCGGTATATCTTGAAGGAGGTTCTGTGAATTTCTGCTCTGAACTGATCTTTTCTGCGTCGAGGATGTCATTTTCCGAAAGAGACGGAAGCTTTCCCGCGGTAAGTCCGTCGTTATCTGTTTCTTCCACATCTTTTTCTGCTCCGTATACCGTAAGATAACCGGAGAACTTAACAACATAACCTCCGCTTGTAAAAATGTTGTCTTTACAGCGGAATTTGTATTGTATTGTATCAAAGTCAGCGGGACGCATTTGGCTTGCAACAAATCTTTGCCAGATCATTTTATAGATCTTATACTGATCGGAAGAAAGCTTTGTTTTAATGCTTTCGGGGGTTAGCGTTACATCTGTTGGCCTTATGGCTTCATGGGCATCTTGTGAACTTTTTTTCATTTTATAGTAATTTGGGGTAGACGGATAATATTCCTCGCCGTAATTTGAAACTATAAAATTTTTTGCGTTTTCTCTTGCTTCTTCGGAGATTCTCAGTGAGTCTGTTCTCATATAGGTAATAAGACCATGGCTTGAGCGATCGCCTAAGTTTATACCTTCATAAAGTTCCTGAGCTACCATCATAGTTCTTTGGGCTCTGAATCCAAAACGCCTGTTTGCATCTTGTTGCATCGTCGAAGTGGTATATGGTGCTTGAGGTTTTCTGTGAGTTATTGAGCTTTTAACGTCGCATACCGTAAATTCACCGTTTTCGCATTGAGATAAAATATGCTTTGCGGTCTCTTCGTTGTTTACCTCTCTTTTTTTGGTAGTGTCTCCGTAATATTTAGCTGTAAGCTTTTCGCCCTTTTGGGTTTTTAATGTGGCAAAAATGTTCCAATATTCTTTTGGTACGAAAGCTCTGATTTCTTTCTCGCGTTCAACAATAATTCTTGTCGCAACAGATTGTACACGTCCTGCGGAAAGTCCATTTTTAATTTTTTTCCAAAGAAACGGGCTTAATTTATAACCGACTATCCTATCTAAAATTCTTCTTGCTTGTTGAGCATCAACAAGATTTTGGTCAATATCTCTTGGGTTATTTATTGCTTCTTTAAGGGTACTTTTTGTAATTTCGTTAAAGCTGATCCGTTTAACTTTTTCCTTATCAAGTCCGAGAGCGATGGAAAGATGCCAAGAAATTGCTTCGCCTTCTCGGTCAGGGTCAGTTGCAAGCAAAACTTTGTCTGCCTTTTTTGCTTCTTTTTTCAATTCTTTGATAAGGTCGCCTTTTCCTCTTATATTTATATATTCGGGTTCAAATCCACCTTCAATATCTACCGCAAATTTGCTTTTAGGAAGATCTCTTACATGCCCCTTTGAAGCGACTACCTTGTATCCTTTTCCTAAAAAGCCTTTTATTGTAGAAACTTTCGTAGGCGATTCTACTATAACGAGTACGCTCATCAATTTATCTCCTTGAATTTTTATATTACACGCCATTTATTTCCGGGAAGGCGTTTGACATATCCGTATATTTCCAAAACGGATAATGCGGCCGTCGCTTCGCTTGCGGAAACTTTTGATATGCTTATAATGCTGTCCGTTGACAGATCGTTGTTGGATTTTACACATTTGTAAATTTCTGCTTCCAATTGTGTGAGTTCATCCGGAACCGATAGAACATTTTCTTTGGGTTCGGACGTGGTATTGGTGCTTAAAATGTGAGGAATGGAAGTATGTGTTTCTATAAGATGCATACTGTCGTATGATTTATTTCTAAATATTTCCTCAGGTGAAAGAAAACTTTTATTTTCAATTTTTGAAAGATTATTTAAAATGTCTTTTGTGTCGTGAAGAGGGAATGCACCTTTTTTTAAAAGCTGCCTTCCTCCTTCGTTTGCATTATAGTCTCCGGGTGGAACAAAAACCGGTTTTTTAAGTGCAAACGACTTCTCGGCGGTTATCAATGCGCCACTTTTTGTCGGAGCTTCAATCATCAATAAAATGTCCGAAAGGGCACTTATTATTCTGTTTCTAATTGGGAAAGAGCTTTTTGAAACTGTATCGGTAGGTGAGTGCTCGCAAACAACAAGCCCGTTTTCATACATATTCCTGTATAAAAAATCATGTTCCTTTGGATAGACTGTGCCCGCTTTAACTCCGCTCACTCCCACTGTGAAGCTGTTAAGTAATAATGCAGAACTGTGTGCCTCTGCATCTATGCCCAAAGCAAGACCGCTGATTATTATAACTCCTTCTTTAGCTAAATCTGTTGAAATTTTCCTTGTTATTTCTTCTGCTTCTTTTGAAGGATGCCTTGTTCCCACAATACCTACAGTGTAATGTTTGTTTAAGTCAACGAGTGAGCCTTTGCAGTAAATGACCATCGGGGGATTTGAAAGCTCTCTCAACTTTTGCGGGTAATTATCGTCCTCGTATGATATTACATGAAATCCCAAGTTCAAAGAGGACGATATAGCGCGTTTGGCTTCCAAGAGGTTTTTGTCCATCAAACTGCTATTTTGTTTCGGCGTCAAGGAAAAAAGAGAATAATCCTTGCATTCATAAACAGCTTTGGCATTTTCAAATTGGTGCAAAAGTTTTTTGGGCGCGGCAGATCCTGCACCGAGCTGTTTGGAGAGCCAAACATAATATATGTTGTTTTCGTTCAAGATCATACACTCCCGATAGTTTTTGAAATTTCCCAAATAATAATCGAAGCTGCAATGGCGGCGTTTAAACTTTCTGTTTTTCCCGTCATGGGAATATACGCAGATTCATTGCAAGCATTCAAAGTATCCGGTTTTAAACCTGAACCTTCATTTCCTATTATGAAAACAGATTTATCTTTTATGGGAAATTTTCCAATTTCTTTGGCTTTGTGGTCCAGAATAGCTCCAAATACATTAAATCCGTTTTTAACGGCGGCTTCTGCAAATTTTGTTGCAGAAGGCGTGATGTATATCTTATCTGAGAAAATAGCACCCATTGATGCTCTTATTGTTTTTGGATTAAAGATATCGGCGCAGTCTTCAGTAAATATAATTGGAACGCCTAAAGATACAGAGGTCCTTATTACTGTTCCCACATTTCCGGGATCACGCATGGATTCCAAAACAACGGCACCTTTTGTAATGTGGGGAAATATTTCTTCCGGCGAAGAATGAATAACATCTACAGACGAAATTTCTGCAACGGTAAAAATACCTTGCGGAGCGTTTTCCGCTGTTATTTTATCATATAATTTTGGGGTTATAACCCTTTTTTCTTCACAGTCACTACAAAGATTCGATACGTTTTCTGTTACAAAAACTCTGTAAGGCTTTTTTCCCGATTTTAAATATTCCTCAAAAAGATGTTTTCCTTCAAAGAAAAACAAACCGGTTTCTTTTCTGTATTTGGCATCGTGAAGTTTTTTTGATTCTTTAATTTCAAAGTTGTCGGGAGAAGTTATTGTTTTCAAAATATACTCCTATTTGGCGGCAATAACAACTCTTTCAATTCCGCCAAGGTCGTTTAATATAGCAGTTGTGTATCCGTAAAGCTTCATAAGCGCTTCTACGTATCCGGCTTGTCCTATGCCCACTTCAAACATTATATAATGGTGCTCCTTTAGAATTTTTGGAGCGAGTTTTGGAATGATCTTATAATATTTCATACCGTCTTCACCGCCATCCAACGCAGTTTCAGGCTCGTAGTGAACTTGAGTGGACAGAGTGTCTATGTCTTCGGTGGGAATATACGGAGGATTACATACAAGCATATCAAACTTGTCTGAATACTCTTCGGCAAGGGTGTCGTAGTCGTCTTCGTCCAACGCATCAAATCGTTTAACATCGATATTGTCGTAGGGCTTTAAGTTTTCTACGGTATAGTTCATTGCTTTCATTGAAAGCTCCAAAGCAACACCTTTGCAGTCTTCACGCTGACTTGCTATGGCGGCAGAAATACAACCGCTTCCTGCACAAAGGTCAACAAAGCTGCCGTTTTTGGGTAAAGCTTTAATTGCAGCTTGTGCCAAAACTTCTGTGTCGCTTCTTGGTATAAATACGCCGGGTCCCACTTTGATTTCAACTCCGAAGAAAAAACAGCTTCCAACAATATACTGAATGGGAACTCCTCTTGAAAGACGTTTTATTATTTCCGCTACGATAACTTCTGCCTCTGTGGGTAACTGTTGGTCAAGACAAAGATACAAGTCTTCTCTGTCTAAGCCTAACATATTGCAAATTACAAGATCCGTAACAACTGATGCTTCTCCGGGCATAAATGTTTCTATGTTAGCTTTGGTTTCTTTTCTTAGTTCGCCTACGGTCATTCTTTTATTTCTCCTGTTTCACAGTCGGTGTTTTCGTTGTTTTTAAAATTATTTTCGGCATCTTCGTTTGCCGTTTCTTCTGAACTTTCTTCGGGAAATTCTTCGGGGAGCGCAAGCTTAAGTGATTTTATGGCAACCTCGATCATTTCGTCGTCAGGCTCGCGAGTGGTAAGTCTTTGCATCCAAAGTCCGGGTGCGGAAAAAAATCTTGTGCATATGTTGTTGTGTTTACCTGCGTACATTATAAATTCAAAACTGAATCCCACAGTAAGGGGTAGAAGTAAAAGTTTTATAAGGGTACGAAGTAATGTTTTTTCTGTATCAATGCCCATTTCATTAAGAGCGGCTGTTGTTATAGTCATTATCAAAATTGAAATTATCATAACAACAAATAAAAATGAAGTTCCGCATCGGGGGTGGAAACGGCTTTGTTTTTTTACATTTTCAACATTAAGTTCTTCTCCGCTTTCATAGCAAAAAATACTTTTGTGCTCAGCTCCGTGATATTGATACACTCTTTTAATATCATTGAGCAATGAAGTGAGGTATATATAAAGAATAAAAATAATTATCTTAAAAATGCCTTCTGTTAAACTAAACGCAAAAGGGGAAAAATTTATTTTAAGTAAATTTGTAAACAGAAAACCGACGCCTTTTGTAAAAAGAGAAGGAAGATACATAAAAAGGAATAATGCAAGAACGACGCCTAAAACCGAACCTATTGCCGTAATTACATTTATTATGGATTTCCCAAATTTTTTTTCAAGCCATTTTTCAAATTTAGAAGGTTCTTCTTCAAATTCTATCCCTGCCATTTCCGCAGAGTCTGTAAGGGTTTTGAAGGAAAAAAGAAGAGATTCCACAAGGTTTACTATTCCTCTGATAATGGGAAGCTTTAATATTTTGATTTTTTCTCTTATACTTTTAACTTCACCCTTTTTTGTAACAATTTCACCGTTTTCTTTTCTGACGGCGATGGCATATGTTTTTTTTGATTTCATCATAACGCCTTCAAGCACAGCTTGACCGCCGACAGCACCGAGACGAGTGTTTTTTTCTTTTAGATTTTTCGCCATGGCTGCCTCCGAGATAAATGTTTTAAAAAATTTGCATATTGGCTATTGCTTTTTTTGCAAAACCATACTATTATATAGTTGCACTAAATAATAATAGCACAAAAAAAATAAATATACAATAGCAAATTTAAAAATTCACGAGGAAAAAATGCAAAAGCTTTTTGTTAAAAATGATAATTCTTTTATATGTGTAAATTGCGGACGTGAGGTAGAGCCTTTAGGGTATTCTTCCAGAAATCATTGTCCTTTCTGTCTCTGCTCCCTTCATGTGGACGTTAATCCGGGCGACAGAGCTTCGGATTGTGGCGGACTTCTGGTTCCGAAACAAGTTTTACCCGACCCGAAAAAAGGTTTTATAGTTGTACACAAATGTACAAAGTGTGGCGCATTGAGAAGGAACAAAAGTGCCAAGGATGACGATATGGAGCTTTTGATAAAGCTTACCAATCCTGATAATGCATAAAATGGAGAAGAGAGAAATGAAGAAAAAAACAGAAATGGTAAAAGATATTACCAATAATAGTATTTTTACAATTGTTTTAACTGTTGTTGTGTCATTTTTGGGAACGTATTTATTTTTGCCGTGGCATGGCTTCCTTTCGTCAATACCTTTTGTTATAGTTTCAGCATTTGTCTGTACAAGGATCAAAATGAATGAATTATTGAAAGCGGCGATTTTTTTTGTGTCGCCTTTCACCGTGTCCATTCTTGTGGAAGAAACTGTTCCGAGATCATTTTTTTACGCTTTGATCTGTGTTTTATTTTATGTTTTGGCTTGTTTTTCGTCAAAATTATTCAAGGCGGGAAAGAAAAAGTTCAGGCTGGCTTCTTTAGGTATTCTCTTGTTCTCCATTTGTCTTCATGTGTTCGTTAATTCTACACCGTGGAGCGTTTATGGAAATAACAAGTTTTTAAATGACTATTTAGAAACCAATTATTCCGGCGAACCAATTAGATTGTCCGGCATAAAGTTCGATCCCTTTTCACGGACGTACAGTGTTGAAGTGCTCCCCGGGTATTTTGAAACAACGGACGATATAAAAAGCGCTTCTCTTTCAATTACCGCTAAAAACAGTGAAATAGTTAAAGACGAATATATAGATTATTGCGAACAGTTCAATATGATAATTGGCAGAGGAAGAATTACCAAGGTCATAAGGACAAAATATCCCAATGTTAGTATAAGAGTTGAAGGCGATCAAATATACGGATATCCTTTTGCGTCATCCGCGACAATAAATCCATCTGTTGATTATTCGAAATATATGGATTTTAGTGTATATTTCACAACGTATAAAGACATTGATAAATTTATAGAATTGTCGGAAGATTGTTATCGAGCTCTCGTTACAAGCGGCTTTTGCTGTCGTAATATAACTTTTTACGCCGGGATAGGGACAAGATATACTGCGAAAATTTCAGTACCGTTCAGTTCCATGACCGATCATTTGGGAAATTTTGTTGAAATGTATGAAGATGGAATTTTTACGGTGAAATAGCTTTTAAGCAAAGATTAAGGTTTGAAAAGTAAAATATTTATATTATTTTGAAAGGTGTTTTTGAAATGAAAAGATATAGTGTGCTTTTAATATGTCTCATTGCAACTGTATTGGTTTCGCTGAGCGTTTGCGGTACTGAATCGTTTTACACAAAGTATACGGATGGATATCTTATTTTACTTCCCGATAACAAAAGTAATGAAGATCTCGCTTTGGGCGTCGGAGGAGTTGTATACGCAGATTCTTCTTTAAACACCAAGGCTTCATCCGGAAGTATTGCCGGCACGGGAAGATACATTACCGTTTCCGGAGAAACATATGAAATAATAGTAAAAGGGGACAGCGACGGGGACGGACTCGTTTTACCCATGGATCTTGTCAATGCAAAAGAATTGTTTAAAAAAGCAGACCTTGCAGAAAGAGAAATGTACATTTTTGATGTAGATGATAATGGAAGATATTCAACAAGAGATTATTTGCTTTTGAAAGCTCATATGATGGGTGTTAAAAAACTTACGGAAATTTACTCCTTGGAAGATTCGTCCAATTCCGAAAGCAAATCTTCATCAGCCGAAATCACTTCCGAAGAATCTTCTTCTGTGGATCCGGACTGGGTAAATCAATGTACCGTTAATCTTTCAAACGAAGGAATTACTGTCAGTGGAACAGGTGCCACGGTTTCAGGCAAAGTAATAAATATAACTGCAGGTGGGGAATATACATTGAGCGGAACGATTGCTGACGGTATGGTTCAAGTAAATTCCACGGAAAAAGTGAAAATAAGATTGAGCGGTGCGAACATTTCAAACAGCACAGGACCTGCGATCTTGTTTTACAATGCGGCAAAAGCATATATAACTATCGACAATGGAACGATTAATTATTTGAGCGATGGAAAGTCTTATACAAATGGGAAAGGCACAGTACATAGCGAAGTCGATTTAGAAATAAAAGGGAAAGGCACTTTGTATGTAACTTCAAATTATAGGCACGCTATATGCGGAGATGAAAAGATCTCTGTGGAAAATGGTACAATTTATATACAAAGCGCAGTTAAAGATGGAATTCATGCTAAAAAGGATGTTGAGATATCGGGCGGTAAAATTAATATTACCAATTGCGGAGGTGACGGAATAGATTGTGAAGGCACCTCATCCGGAACTAAAGGCACTATAAGCATTTTAGGGGGAGAAATTTCCGTTTCGAACATTGTGGGCGATGGAATCAACGCTTTTGGTGACGTGTGCTTTACAGGCGGAACCGTTTCCGTTTCATGCGATGCTGACGGTGTTAAAACAGATGGATATGCAAGAATAGCCGGTACAGCGACTTTGACTGTTGACGCCGGTTCGGACGGGGTAAATTCGGTTAAGGGAATTACGGTTACCGGTGGAACAGTAAGTATAAATGCTGTTGACTATACCTTAAAATCCGACGCAAATATTTCTGTGACAGGTGGACTTTTAACTCTTGAAGGGGTAAGGGAAAAAATGTATGCGTTGGGAACCATCGACGTTTCCGGCGGAAAAATACAATAAAAAATGTTGTTTTTCACAAAAAATGTAGAAAAAGAAGGAAAAAAACTGCAATTTTTTTCAAAAAACTATTGAAATTTTATAAAAAGTAATGTATAATCATCTGAGTGTCGTGCTATAGAAGTTAATTATGGGGCACATAAATGGTATATTGGGAGCGTTGTCAAAAAATATGGGTAAATATATAAGCGTTGCACTTGATGGCCCTTCGGGGTCAGGTAAAAGTACATTGGCAAAGGTTTTGGCGTCTCGACTTGGGTATGTATATATAGATACAGGGGCTCTTTACAGAACCATAGGTTTGTATATTTGCAAAATGGGCATTGATCCCGAAAATGTTGAGGATGTTGTATCTGCTCTCTCTCAAATCAACATAAAAATGAGTCTTGTTGACGGTGCAGGAGTAGTTTTCCTTGATGGTGTTGCCGTTGGAAATGAGATAAGGACACCTGAGATAGCCGCGTATGCTTCTAATGTTTCAAAAATTCCCCAAGTAAGGGCATTTTTACTTGATCTTCAAAGGAAGATAGCAGCAGAGAACAATGTTATAATGGATGGCAGAGATATCGGAACGGTAATATTGCCAAATGCCCAGGTCAAGATATTTCTCACCGCCAATAACGAAAGCAGAGCTCTTCGTCGGTATAAAGAACTGGCAGAGAGAGGGGAAAATGTTACGTTTGAGCAGGTTTTGGCTGACTTGTTGTGGCGCGATAAAAATGATTCAGAAAGAGAAATATCTCCCGCTGTTCCCGCAACGGATTCTGTTATGCTTGATAACAGTGGCATGACGTGTGAAGAAACGGTTAATGCGGCGATAGATATAATCAAAAGGAAAATTAACTAATGTATACTGTTGCTTATTATTTGCTCATGCCGTTTTTCAGATTGTTTGTTCATTTTAAGGTAGAAGGCAGAGAGAATATTCCAAAAGGAAATTTTATTGCAATTGCAAATCATACAGCTTTTAAAGATCCGTTAATTTTGGCATATACATTGAGAAGAAAAAATGTTCGCTTTATAGCAAAGAGCGATCTTCAAAGGTTTTGGTTTTTTAAATTTATTTTTAAATGTTTCAAGGTTATCTCCATAAAACGAAATTCCAGCGACTTAACTGCGTTGAGGACGGCGATATCTTCTCTCGAACAGGGAGACAATGTTTGTATATTTCCTCAGGGCACACGTATTAAAGAAATTGCACCATCTAAGGAACAAACTTTATCCGGCGTTGGATTGATAGTTGCGAAAAGCAAATGCGATGTTTTGCCTATTGCCATAAAATATCCACAAAATGCAGGCGGCTCCAGAAAAATAAAGGTTTGTGTGGGAAAAGTCATAAAATATGAAGAATATATGGCACCTGATAAAGATGGCGAACAGCCGCGAAGGAGCGAAACTGCACAGCGTGTTTTTGAAGTTGTTTGCGAGATGCACAAAAAAATGTAAAAAATATATTAGTTTATATTCAGTTTAACATATTGTGCTAAATCATTATTGGTGTCGTGATTTTTTATCATCGATAGTGTGAAAGAAAAGTTATAGATATGAATCCGGAAATAATTCTTGCTTCATCTGCCGGGTTTTGCTTTGGAGTAAAACGTGCAGTAAAGCTTTTAGAAACAGAGCTTGAGAATAATTCAAAAATATATTCTTTGGGCGAAATAATTCATAATAGGCTTTTTGTTGCTTCTCTTGAAAAACGCGGCGTTAAGGTTGTGGAGCCGTCACACCTTGAATCACTTCCTTGTGGAAGCCATGTGTTCATTCGTACTCACGGTGTGGAAAAGTCTGTTTATGATGTCATAAAACAATATGGCTTGAAATTCACTGATGCTACGTGCCCTTATGTTAAAAAGACGCATACCATTGTTGAGACGGAAACCAAAGGTGGTATTCCTTGTATAATATTTGGTGATCCCAGTCATCCCGAAGTTAAAGGTACAGGAAGCCATTGCGAAGGTGACACCTATATAGTGAGCGATTTCTCCCAACTTTTAGATCTTCTTTCCGAAGAGAACGCGGCGAGATTTAGTAAGGATGGAGTTGTTATGCTGGCTCAAACCACTTCAAAACTGTCGGAGTGGGAAAAGTGTTCTGAGCATATCAAAAACAAAATACCTTCTGCAAAGATATTTGACACCATATGTAGAGTTACAGAACAGAGGCAGAATGAAGCGAGAAAGCTTGCTTTTGAGTGCGATTGTATTGTAATAGTGGGAAGTCCTACGAGTTCAAATACAGTAAAGCTGTATGAAACGGCAATAGACGCAAGCGGGGATTCTGAAAAAGTTTTCTTTGCAGAAAACGGTGAACATATAAAAAAGGTAAAAGAAAAAATTATAAATTCAAACAAAGTAGCTGTTACAGCCGGAGCGTCAACTCCGACTGAAATAATACAGGAGGTTATCAGAAATATGACAGAACAAGACAAGATGGAGCTTAGCTTCGAGGAAATGCTCGACCAAAGTTTCAAATCATTAAGAACAGGAGAAAGGGTTACGGGTATTATTTCATCGGTTAGCCAAGCTGAGATTCAGGTTGACTTAGGAATAAAGCATACAGGTATTCTGCCATATGATGAAGTGACTGCAGATTCAAGTGTAGACTTGGTTGCAACATATAAAGTGGGCGATCCTATCGACGTAATCGTTTCAAAATTTAATGATGCAGAGGGTACAGTTGCTCTTTCTAAAAAACGCATCGATATGATGAAGCTCTGGGATAGAGTTAAAGAAGCGAATGAGAAAGACGAGGTCCTCGTTGGTGTTGTTAAAGATGTAAACAAAGGTGGCTTAGAAGTTTCCTATGGAGGACTTCGTGTTTTCGTACCTGCATCACGCAGCGGTATAGCACGTGGTGGCGATCTTTCTGTGCTCAAAGGCAAGGAGGTTCGTTTTAAGATTCGTGAGGTAGAAGAAGGCAGAAAACGTCTTATCGGTGAGATCAAAGGCGTTTCCAAAAACGAAAGAAAGAAGGAAATTGACGAATTTGTAAGTACACTTGTTGTAGGTCAAAAGATCACAGGTGAGATTCGTACAGTTGTTTCTTACGGCCTTTTCGTAAGTATAGGTCCCGTTGAAGGAATGGTTCATATAAGCGAACTTTTCTGGAAGAGACTCAGACCCATCGCAGATTATTTCAAAGTTGGCGATAAGATTGATGTGTATATAAAATCCATTGAAGATACAGGCGATAGAAAACGTATCTCTCTCGGATATAAAAATGAAGCAAACAATCCTTGGACAAACTTCAAGGCAAACTACAAGGTTGGAGATGTTGTTGACGCAAAAGTTGTTGGATTGAAAGAGTTCGGTGCTTTTGCAGAGATTCTTCCTGAGGTCGACGGTCTTATCCATAAAACACAAATAGCCGCAAAACCTGTTGCCAATCCGGCATCTGTTCTTAGCCTTGGCGATGTTGTTAAAGTGCAGATTATTGCTATTGATGAAACTGAAGACGGCGATGTTAAAATAAGCCTTTCTATGAGAGCTTTGCTTTCGGAAGAAGAACTTGCCGCTGCAAGTGAAACATATTCTATGGATGATGCTCCTGTTGTTGCAGAGGAAGCTCCTGCTGTTGAAGAAGCTCCCGTTGTTGCAGAGGAAGCTCCTGCTGTTGAAGAAGCTCCCGTTGTTGAAGAAGCAGGCGAATAATATAAAATAAATGTTTAAAGCTGTCGCAAATTGCGACAGCTTTTATTTGTGTGCTCGGCGTGCATATAACTTGGTTGTGAAAGCCCACTACAGAATTGGAAGTATGAACTGTTAGCCGATGTATCATGAGGTGGAATCGGAAGGAAGCCGGATGTAAAGGTTGAAAAGTGATGCTACGGGCAAACCCTTGGCCCGATAAACTACAAAGGCAAAAACTAATTTCCTAAAGAAAGGAAAGAAAATTAAACACTGTGTTGTATAATACAAAGTTATATATGATTTGCAACGAAAAAAGACTTGAATGCCGAGGGTTTTGCAATATATCCAAGGCATACAAGTCTTTGCATTTAATATGACCCGCGCAGCGTACGAAACCGTACACATAGTGTGAGAGATAGGCTAATCAATTAATGGTTAGAATTCTGCTCGATTAAAAACATGGGAATGTAAAAATGATTGTTACAACCCCATGTTTTTTTAAATAATATTATTTAACAGAATTTGTAAATTTGATAAACGCAGCTTTTCCTTCTTCTGTGCGTTTATAAACGCCTGCGTGTTCCAAAACCTTGCAGAAAACTTTCCCAATTTCAAGCCTAAGAATGTCTTTTACGTTGCTTGCATCAATCTCCGGGTGAGCTGCAACGACATCTTTTGCCCATTCGGCGTGTTTTTCAGTAGCTTCGTCGGCATACAGATCTTTTTTGTCAATGATTGCAGTAGCAAGAGCATCAATTTCAGAAACAAGTCTTGCGGGCAGAACTGCAAGTCCCATAACCTCTATCAAACCAATATTTTCTTTTTTGATGTGATGAAGTTCGGCGTGAGGATGATATACGCCCATAGGGTGTTTTGATGTTGTTATATTGTTTCTAAGAACTAAATCCAACTCAAATTTGCCATCCTTCATTCTTGCAATGGGAGTTATTGTATTATGTGGCTCTCCATCTGTTTCTGCAAAAATAAATGCACTTTCATCGGTATAACCTCTCCATGCGGAAAGAATTTTTGATGATAGTTCGCAGAGCCGATTTTTGTCTGCATGACGTATTCTAATGGTGGACATCGGCCATTTTACAATGCCCGCTTCAACATCGTTAAAGCCTTCAAAAATTATCTTTGTTTCAATTGGAGCTTTCGCCATGGCAAATTCATATTTACCGCCTTGAAAGTGATCGTGAGTTAAAATAGATCCGCCTACTATGGGAAGATCAGCGTTTGAACCAACAAAATAGTGTGGGAATAACTCAACGAAATCCAACAGCTTTTTGAATGTTTCGTTGTTGATGCTCATGGGAGTGTGCTTGGAATTGAAGACTATGCAATGTTCATTGTAATAAACATACGGCGAATATTGAAGCATCCATGGCGCTTCGTTTATGGTGAGAGGAATAACTCTGTGATTATTTCTCGCCGGATGATTTACCCTGCCTGCATATCCCTCGTTTTCCACACAGAGAAGACATTTTGGATACCCGCTTTGCTTGGCAGTTTTGGCTGCTGCAATTGCTTTTGGGTCTTTTTCAGGCTTGGAGCGATTTATTGTTATATCGATGGTTCCATAATCGCTTTCAACTGTCCACTTTAAATCTTTTTTTATGCGATATGTACGTATATAATCACTGTTTTTACTGAAATTATAATAATAATCGGTGGCGGATTCAGGTGAAGTGTTGTATTTCCCCCAAAAAGTTTTTCTAACCTCGCCGGGACGAGGAAGGAGAGCGGCCATAAGTTTGGTATCAAAAAGATCTCTGTAGGTCACGGAGTCTTCAATAATCCCCTTTGATACGGCGTAGTCGCAAAGTTCTGAAAGAATTTGTTCCAGATCCGCTTCGGGAATTTGTACTTCTTCGTCAATTCCATCTTCTTCCATAATTTCCAAAAGTCTATTTTGAGTGAAAATTTCGTCCTCCACACTGAGTAACTCTTTGTCAATGCCGTATTTGACAAGAGCTTTTATGTTTTGTGAGATATTGTTCATGATTTTCTCCTTGAGGTTATATTCTTTTTCGTTTTTCAAGGTTAAACTTCTGTTCTTGTTTCATAAATATGGTCTTGCAATTTATCTAAAATACATGTGTTTTTCAATGTTTCCTCAGAATACTGACCGGTTAATGTTTCAACCGATGTATCTAAATAATCTGCAAAGAAGTTAAGCCATTCGCTGTATGTTTCTGTGTCGAAATTAGTATCAAAGTCTTCCTCGTTGATTATCGCCCAAAGCACAAGCTGATTTTTGTATGTATCTTCTGCATTTGCTTGTATTTCTTTGCGAAATTCTTCCTCAGTGGTTCCGAGAAATTCTTCTAAGGTAACGCCGTATAGTGTTGCGTATTGAGTATAGTAATCAACATATGACTGAACATAATCTTCTACGAGCCCATCAGGAAATTTTATGACAGTTGCATTTTCAACAGCTTTTTGCCAATATTCATTTTTCGAATCCATATATTTTTCAACTGTGAAATCGGAGTAAAGCTCCTCTTTTAAATAAGCTTCGTATTCTTCAATGGTTGATATTTCATTGTTAGTTTGTTCTTTAATAATATCCTCGGAAAGCTCCGGTGTTACAAATTCCTGTATATTTTTAACCGTAACTTCAAAAACTACGGCCTGTCCTTTAAGCTCATCGTTATCGTAGTCTTCCGGGAAAGTGAGATCAAGAGAAATTTTTTCACCCATCTTAACGCCGATGAGTCCGTCTTCAAATCCGTCTATGTATGTGTTGGATCCAATTTCTAAAGTTTGATCGCTGGCAGTTCCACCATCGAAGGCGACACCGTTTAAATATCCTGCAAAGTCGATGGTTGCTTTATCGCCCTCTTTGATAGGTCTGTCTGCAACTTCTTTCCATTCTCCGTATGCTTCCAGAACTTCGTTTATATAGCTGTCAATATCTTCCTGATTGACTTCAACAACATATTTTTCGCTTTCGAGCCCTTTATATTCTCCCAGGGTTATATATTCTGCAAGTTCATCGGGCGTGAGTATGGAAAAGTCAAATATTTCGTCATCGGTATAATCGCCTTCTTCGGAACTATCATCGTTTGAGATTTCGTTTTCTATCGTTTCAGAAACAGCAGAAGAACTATCATCATCAACGGAACTGTCTATTTGATCTTCATCAAATTTTCTGCATGATGATAAGAGAAGTGAACATACTAAAAGTGCAAAAATTGTTTTTTTCATAAAAAAATCCTTTCTTTTTTAAAAAGCTAACGATACAGCTTTTTCTGCAGCTTCTGCCGCGTCCTTTGCGTATGCATCTGCGCCGATCTGCTCTGCAAATTCAGGCGTTACGGGTGCACCGCCAATCATTACTTTAACATGAAGACGATTTTCTTTGACAAGCTCGATAACTTCTTTCATTTTTGGCATGGTAGTTGTAAGTAATGCACTTAGTGCAATTATGCAACACTCTTTTTCTGTAGCTGTTTTAATAAATGAAACAGCAGGGACATTTGTACCAAGATCAATAACTTCAAAACCTTTGCTTTCCAGCATTATCTTAACGATGTTTTTTCCAATATCGTGATTGTCACCTTCAACGGTTCCTATGCATATTCTTCCTTTGGAGGATGAATCATTTGAAGAAAGGGAAGGTTTTAATATTCCGATACATTCTTTTACTACTTTGGCGGTAAGCATAACTTCCGGCAAATATAATTCTTCGTTTTTAAATTTTTCTCCAACGGTCTCCATGCCCTTTAATATTCCATTGTTAAGAATATCTTCTGCACAAGCACCGCTTTCAACGGTTTGTTTTATTGTCAGCGGCAAAGGCTTCAATTCTTTAATTTTTGCTCTGCCAATAATTTCCGCAATTTCGTTTGTGGTGGCTGTCATCTGCTTTTTCCTTTCTTTATTGATGATTATCACGATACACATTTTATTATATCATGTTTTTTTGTTTTTTTCAATAACTTGCCTACATATTTTTTTCTTTATTGCACAAATTATTTCAAGAACTGCGTGGTAGGTCAATTAATTAAATCATGAGAGGAAAAAGGCTAATTTAGCCAAATCGGGGTTTAGGTGTGTCAGAAATGGTAAATATGAAAAAAAGAAAACGCAGTATAAAGGCGTGGTCATTTTTTACGGCTTTTTTGCTGATGTTTTCATTCGCGTTATATCAAACCGAAAGTTTGAAAGATATCACTGAAATATCGATATACGGCACGGAAAATACGGAAGAAAGCGTAAATGAAGCAGTAAATGCAAATTTTATAACTGCGGACGTGGAAGATGACAGAGCGGTTTTAAAACTGTTTGGACTGATACCTGTAAAAAAAGTAGGCGTAAATAAGATATCGACAGAAAATATTTATTTAGGTGGCCAGGCATTTGGAATAAAGCTTTTTACAAAAGGCGTTGTGGTTATTGGACTTACGGATATATCAACGTCTTCCGGAGCTGTTTGTCCGGCGGAGAAAGCCGGAATTTCAAAAGGTGACATTATTTTGTCCGTTAATGGAAAAGAAGCGGAATCCGCAGAGATGTTTGGAGAGTTAATTTCAAAATGTGGCGCCAAAGGGGCGGTTTTGCATTGTAAAAGAGGGGAAACGGAGTTCGATGCAACAGTGTCTCCTGTTATTTCTTCTGACGATAATAAGTTTAAAATAGGATTGTGGGTCCGTGATTCCACAGCCGGAATAGGAACGGTTACTTTTATTGATAAAGAAACGGGTATGTTTGGAGGCTTGGGACATGGTGTTTGCGATGTAGACACAAGTCTTTTAATGCCTTTAAGCAGCGGAACGGTTGTAGATGTTGAAATAACAGGTGTAATAAAGGGTGAGCCGAACACTCCCGGAGAGCTCAAGGGCAACTTTATGGGAGAAAATATAGGCGAACTTGACTTAAATGCAGAAACGGGCATTTTTGGAAGGATAAATGATAGTGAAGAAATTAAGGGGAGAGCAGTCAGCATTGGTACCAGGGATTCGGTAACGGAAGGTAAGGTATGTATTTATACTACTGTTTCAGGAACGACTCCTAAAGAATATGAGGCTGAAATCATAAAAATATTTGACGAGTCGGGGAAAACAAAAAATTTTATGATCAAAGTTACAGATCAAGAATTGCTTAAAATAACAGGCGGGATAGTCCAGGGAATGAGCGGAAGCCCCATACTGCAAAACGGCAAATTAATAGGGGCGGTGACGCACGTGTTAATAAATGATCCCACGAGAGGGTATGGAATTTTCATAGAAAATATGTTAGATACGGCAAATTCACTTAACACACTCAGCGAAAAAGCTGCATAATAAATAATTTATCCCCGGCAAAAGAGATTCAAATAAGTGCAGCACTTGAATCTCTTTTGTTTTTATGTATCAGTTACTCTACCGGCTTGGATAAAAAAATCCGATGCAATCGCATCGGATTTTTTGGTACGGGTGACAGGGGTCGAACCTGCACGCCTCACGGCACAAGAACCTAAATCTTGCGCGTATGCCAATTTCGCCACACCCGCATATGAAACAAATAACTACAGTTATTATAGTTTTAATTCATGTAATTATCAATATAAATTTTTTAACAAAGAATAAATTTTCCGCTTTATTACTGTATAAATTGGCATAATTTTCATATTAGTTGCGTTAGTTAAGTTATGCTTCTTTGTTGTATACATATAAAAAAATACTTTTTATAAACATAGCCCTCGCTCCAAAAATGGAACGAGGGCTTTTTGCGTAATGCTTTCTGTTAATATACGTTATTGAAATCGATCACGCTTTTTCGTTACGATCTTATCGAAAGCTGCCAGAACGCCGGGCAGAACGAACAGGATCAGCAGCGTCGCGCAGAGCGCACCCATAGAAATGGTCTTTACAATGGAGGTTACCGTTGGATTTTCAAACAAACCGCCGACTACTGCCGTAACCAGAATCAAGATCAGTCCCGAGGACATGATCGTATGGATGGAGCCTGCATAAGCATGCTTCAGTGAATCCTTCACATCCATAACCTTGCGAGCTTCGCAATAGTAATTGG
>CAZDVZ010000006.1:0-60094 GCA_964509125.1 uncultured Oscillospiraceae bacterium
GGAGAATAAATGGTAGAGGCGTTGGTATGACATAAGACGGAGAATATATGGTAGAGGCGTTGCGTGGCATAAGACGGAGAATATATGGTAGAGGCGTTGGCGTGGCATAAGGTGGAGAATAAATGGTAGAGGCGTTGGTATGACATAAGACGGAGAATATATGGTAGAGGCGTTGGTGTGGTATAAGGTGGAGAAATGAATCTGAGTATGACTAACATCACTACGTTGGTGTTAGAGGAGGGAGATTTTCCCTCCCGCACAATTGAAATGGAAATACTATAGCTGTTAGTGATGCGATAAATAAAGGTAATATTATTATACAATATTCGGCTTTGCTTAATGAAAAAATGGAATGAATTGTTTGATCTGAAGAATAAAACAGTGTTTAGCCATCGATCAGATCTTCTAAATTGAAATATAATAAAGGCTTGCTTATAGATCTACTTTTAAGCAAGCCTTTAAAATTCGGTTATTTATTTACTTCACCTATCCATGTCCCGTCAGCTCTAAAACTGTGCCATGCTCCGTCGATATAATAGTCGCCATTTCTGAACATAATGCCGTTTGCAGGGTTGAAATAATACCACGCATCAACTATCCATTGCCATCCTACTGTCATGGCTCCTGACTGATCCATGTAATAATACTCGTTATTAATAAGTTGTAATCCTGTGAGCATTTTACCACTGCCGTCGAAATAATACCACGTTGTTCCGTCAAGAAGATACCAACCGGTGATCATTATACCATTGATAGGATTTAAGAGATAAGTGTGACCACCGTCGTTTAACCAACCTGTGTACATATGCCCTGAGTTGTCATAGAAAAACCAGTTATCTTTTTGACACATCCATCCTCTTGGTATGGTATCAATTTCTCCCCAAAGGTTCAAGTAATAGGAAGAATTATTCATTGTCACAGTATTTGGGTATTGATGAGATTCAATATTTAAAATTTGATTAATGCTAAACTGTTGTGTTTTTGTTGCGGAATATGAGGAGGGAATAAAATACAAATATTTTTCCGCATATGAAGTATTCACATCCAAGGTGAATCCCGTTCCGTCACCGACGGTGCAAATGTTGGCGGGCCTCATTCCAATAGAGCCGTCGGGATTGGTATATACATACCAGTGGTAGTCCAAATTATCTTTTCTGTTGCTATACGGTGAAGTTGCTACCCAAAAGTAATCGCCTGTCCAAATATTTTTCAAAGCAATATCATCGTCGCCCTTATATGTGATTTTGTATGTACCGTCGCTTAATTTGGTGAATCTCCAAAGATTGTCTGTGGACAACGATACGGCCCCAACCCAATTGTCAGAAAAAGAAGTTGCATATCCTGTGGATTGAGTGTTATCCGAATATGATATATTGGCGTAAAAGTCATAGGGAAGGTTTGCGGGAGCATTTCCGTCTTTAGTAACTGTAACATTAACGCTTGTTCTGCCTGCGGTTTTTGTATCAGACGGCAAAACCGTTGCGGTAATGGTTGCTTCGCCCGTTCTAAAAGCGACAATATTTCCGTTTTTATCAACTGTTGCAACTTGTGGATTGGAAGATTGATACACAATGCTTTCTTCCGATGTTGTAGATGCTCCCATGTTCACCGAATCGCCCACCGATAAGGTGTATGACGTTTTGGGCGAGGTAACAGTTTGATTTTCCACAACAAAGCACGCAGAAGGAATAAACTTGTTTTTAACAAATTCTCTCCCTAAGAAAAGAATTTTATCTTTGTAAACTCTTACATAATATCCTTGAGATCCCTCAACGTATTCGCCGTCAGCTTCTGTTTCGCCTTCCCAAAGGTAAGAAACGGAAGCGGTATTAAATGCGACAGGCGTTGTTTTATCTCCTGCGTTCATAGTACCTTCGGAATTAAGTTCCCAATGGCTGTGACCGCTAAAAAGCAAAACTTGTTGGTGTTGTGAAACAATGTTTCTGAATTGTTCTTCTTGGAGAACGCCGTCCCAGTTTTGTTGCGGAAGTCCGCCTGCAACCCCATTGAATAGTCCTTGATGCAAGAGAACAAAAACAGGTTTATCCGGGTTGTTTTTGCTATCTTCTTTAAGCAATGCATCAAACCACGCAAGCTGTGCGTCGGAAAGATTGGCTTCACAAGTATCTGTTTCGCTCCCTAAGATAATAAAATGAAAACCATCTACCCATGTGTCGTAATAAACTGTATCGGTTACAATATCCGGATTATACTTTGTAACATATTTTTGGAACATCTGATCTATATTATTGGAATACCACCAGTCGTGGTTTCCTATGCTTATGTACATCTTGGGAATGTTGCTTACGCTGTTGTATAAATTAAGAACATCTTCATAATCTTCAACCAAACCACGGTCTGATATATCACCGTTAATAAAAATACCTGCACTCTTTGGACTGTTTGCTTTAATATCATTAAGCATTGATAGAAAATGATCGCGGCTTATTGTATTTACGGGTGAAACGTGTATATCACTTACAATTTGGAATTCAGTAATCAATTCGTTTGAGTTGAATTTGAAGTCGGAATTGGAGGGCAATGTTACAGAAACGGCTTTTGAAGAAAGCGTTCCGTTATCGTAAGCATAAGCAATGAGCTTTTTAGCACCTTCGGGAATAATTGTGTGCGTTGTCATTTTGTGGTTAGTGGTAATGCCTGTAATTTTAAATCGGGCAAGAGAGGTATAATCCGGCAAAGGAGTTCCGTTTGCATCTGCCCAATACATGATACACTCCAAGCCTTTATTTGCTATGGGAGATGTTATGGTAACAGTTCCGTTGGCAAACCCATCTGTTTCGTTGTCGAGTATATATTCCATGGTCGTGAGACTTAAAGGCGTCGCAGCTGAAACAAAAAAGTTTTGAAATGTCGTACCGGTCAGTCCTATGATCATGATTAATGATAGGATGAATGTAAGAGATCGTTTGAAAAGTTTCATAATTATTTCTCCCATATTGAAAAATTTAAAAACCACATTTTTCTGCCAGATAATCACAAATACATTATATAACCCAAAGGCATGGTTGTCAAGATAATAAGTTAGGAATAAACTATGAATATTTGTTTATTTTAACTAAATATGGGAAGGTTTTGCTTGACAAAATATAAAAAATATAATATAATATCAGCCTGATAGATACTAAAATCAATATGAATTTTATATATGAAGGATGTTCAAAATGAGAAGAGCGTGTGCGCCTTTTTTGGCGATTTTCATGTTAACTTTTATTATAAGCGTCTTGGTTTGCGCTGAGACGGTAGTAGATTCGGGAAAATGTGGTGCGAATGCCACATATTCTGTATATTCTGACGGAAAAATGATAATTGAGGGGAGCGGAAAAATTAGGTCGTTTAACTTTCAAGGCGTTGTTACCTCCCTTGAGATATCGGAAGGTATTACTGAGATTGGTAGTTATGTTTTTTCGGGAGTGGATAGCCTAAAATCCGTTAGTTTGCCAGAAAGCCTTGAAAAAATAGGTGATATGGCATTTTACCAAAGCGGTATAGAATATATATATATCCCCAAAAATGTTTCAGAACTTGGAAATATGTCTTTTTCAGATTGTGGCTCTCTTTTAAAAATTGAGGCTTCTGTTAATAATATTTCATTTTCTTCTGCAAATGGTGTGCTTTACAATAAGGATAAAACAACACTTTTGATTTATCCCTCAGGTGCAAACGGAACTTTGAAAATTCCCCAAAACACAAAAAATATAGGAAAATGTGCTTTTTATAAATGCAAAAATATTACTTATATAGATTTTTCTCAAAATATGGAAATTATTGATGATGAAGCATTTAGCGGAAGCGGAATCGTAAATTTAACCGTGCCTGAAAATGTAACTTTTATAGGAAACAAGGCTTTTGAAAACTGCACCTCTCTTGAGGAAGTAAAAATATTATGTAAAAACGGCAGTATAGGAGATTTTGCTTTCTATTATTGCAATAATTTAAAAAAGTTGCAAATTTCTTCAGGCATTACGTCTGTGGGCCAATATGCTTTTTATGATTGCGACGGTCTGGCATCTGTTAAAATTCCCGAAAGTGTTAAAACAATTGGCGAAAGGGCTTTTTCCAATTGTAATAATTTGCTTACCGTAGTAATTTCTGCTTTCGATGCAGAAATTGGAGAAAAGGCAATAGGTTATGATTGGTCACGGCGCGTAGCGGATACTGTAATATACGGAGTTACCGATTCCACCGCTCAGACGTATTCCAAAAATAAATTTAAATTTGTTGATGTTGATCAAGACGAATTTTTATTTGTGCGGGACGATATCTATTCTTCTGAAGGGTATTTATTGGGAATAAATGAAAAAACTCCTTCTTTGGATATGTATTATATGCTTGCAAATAAAAGTTATAAAGTTACAGATGACGATATTCTTAAAACAGGAAGCGTTGTTTCCCTATCATCCGGAAAAAGCTTGACTGTAGTGGTAAAAGGAGATGTGGACGGAAACGGATGCATAGATTCCATGGATTCTTCCATAGTGAAAAAAATGTTTCTTGAGGCAAATCCTGCAACGGATGAATTTTTCAAGGCTTCAGATACGGATGGAAACGGTGTTCTTACATCCACCGACTATATGCAAATAAAATTTCATTTTTTAGGCTTGTATAGCCTTTCTTAAAGAAATGTGCGTAAAAATTATATTGACTGAAAGATGAAAATTTGATATAATGAATCCAATAAACATTTCGAAAAGGGGTTGGATAATATGGATGCTAAATTTTTAAATATGGGTGATAAAATAAAATGTGTTGTAAGGGGCACAGAACGCTGTTATAAAGGCGAAGCCATTCTTGAAGGTAGTATTTACAATGAGCTTTACAATGTTCATGAGCCATTTGACCCGTTTTCTCATGTTTTCATCCTTCCCAAAGAAGTTCTTTTGAAAAGTGGCGGATTTACATATATGCCGGAGAAAGTTTTTATAAAAGTTGAAGGCATAACTGAAAACGAAGAGGATGTATATTCAGAGTTCGACTATAATTGGAAAATAAAATCGAAAGAAGAAACCGTTCTTTGCAAAGGTGCAACGTATACCCTTTTTCATATAGAAGATAAATTGGGTAATCCGGTGGAGGCGTTTGCCTTTATTTGTGATCAAAAGTATGTTTCTTTTTATGCGGGAACAGCGGAAGACGGTTATGCCTCAGCAAACGCCTTGCAGACGGTGGAAGAACAGGCTAAATCTGCAATCTCAGGCGGCGTTGATGTTGTGGGAGCAACTAATGCAGACTTTTTTGATATGTTTGGTGATGGGCATCCTTCCGGTATGTGCGCTAAAAACGGAAAAATAATATACAGAGGACCTACGGACAGACCGTTCTTTGGCGTTAAAAATGACGGTCAGCATGTTATTACTTGCGATGAATCTGATATATGTCATGCGGTGGGTGGATTTTATATACTTTTAAAAGACGGAAAATTTGGAGACCTTGCCATACATGAGCCTTTTGGATGTAACAGACATCCAAGAACGGCGGTTGGTATTTGTCCGGATGGTAAATTTATTATTTTAGTTGTTGACGGAAGAATACCCGCATATTCAAACGGGGCGACTCTTCTTGACCTTGCTTTGTTTTTGAAAAAACTTGGTGCTACGGATGCTCTTAATTTAGATGGCGGTGGATCCAGTACTTTTCTTGTGAAAAACGGTGATGGGTTTGATCTTCTCAATAATCCCGCCGATCTTGTAAGACCTACGGAAAAGCTTATCAGACCTATTTTTAATTCTGTTTTAATTATTAAAAAAGCTTAAAGGAGAATCGAAATGCCTTTCGGAGTACGAGATTATCATAAAGAGTTACATAATGTTCATCCGGGCTGTGAAGTTCCGCGTTCATATTTCATTCCGTTCCACGATGCGAAAATTGGTGCACAAAACGCAAACGATATAGAAGACAGAACAAAGAGTAAGTTTTTTAAATCCCTGTGCGGAACTTGGAATTTTATTTTCAATCCCAAAACAGACGAAATAAATGAGCTTGATGCTTTGGGAAAAAATGAGATCACTGTTCCGATGAATTGGCAAATGGATCTTGAAAAAGGGTACGATGATCCTGTTTATTTAAATACGGAATATCCTTTCCCGGTAGATCCTCCATTTGTTCCCGATGAAAACGTAGTTGGGGTGTATTTGAGGGATTTTGAGGTTTCTGATGAGTTTTCAGATAAGGATATCTATATAAATTTTGAGGGCGTTGACAGTTGTTTTTACCTTTTTGTAAATAATACTTTTGCCGCCTACAGTCAAGTGAGTCATTGTACGAGCGAAATTAATATAACAAAATTTTTAAAAAAAGGGAAAAATAATCTCAAGGTAGTAGTATATAAATGGTGTACAGGTTCTTATCTTGAATGTCAGGATATGTGGAGATTATCAGGCATTTTCCGAGATGTATACCTTCTTTATCGTTCTAAAGAACACATTTCCGATATATGGATAAAAACCCCTCTTTCAGAGGATCTTTCTTCGGGAAAGCTTGTGGCAAATATAGAGTATTGCGGCACGCCCGGCGCGGAATATGAGTTTTATTCTCCTGAGGGAAATCTTATTGAAAAAGGGTACGGAGAAAAGAAGATAGAAATTTCATTAGATTCTCTTTACCTCTGGTCTGATGAAAAACCTTCTTTATACAGGCTTTGTATCTTTTCAAAAGGGGAATATATAAATATTCCTGTTGGATTTAGAAAAGTTGAGATCGTAAATAAGGTTGTTTTAATAAACGGTAAAAAAGTAAAGGCGTTAGGTGTAAACCGTCACGACAGCCATCATCTTTTGGGACACGCTACTCCAATTGAACATATTAAGTGTGACTTGAAAATAATTAAAGAACATAACTGTAATATAGTTCGTACAAGCCATTATCCTAATGATCCACGTTTTTATTTGATGTGTGACCTTTATGGACTTTATGTTTGTGATGAAACAGATATTGAAACCCACGGAATGATTCCTTGGAATAAGGTTTCTGACTCCGAAGAGTGGGAAGAACAGTATCTTGACAGAGCAAACAGAATGTTTCAAAGGGATAAAAACCATCCTTGCGTTATTATGTGGTCAT
This sequence comes from uncultured Oscillospiraceae bacterium, assembly GCA_964509125.1. Taxonomy (GTDB): domain Bacteria; phylum Bacillota; class Clostridia; order Oscillospirales; family CAG-382; genus SIG653. Next base: position 7,078 of record CAZDVZ010000006.1, read on the forward strand.
CCGGCAACGAATCGGGATATGGAAAAAATCATGAAAAAATGGCATCGTTTTTCAGAGAAATTGATCCATCAAGAATGGTTCATTACGAAAACGCTGCAATGTTTTACACCAAAAAAGATAATGTAGTAACGGAAGTAACAGATTTTGAGAGCCGTATGTACCCTCCTCTTGCGTACTGTGATGAATACTGCCAAAACGAAAATTATCCAACTCCGTTTTTTCTTTGTGAGTTTTCTCACGCTATGGGAAACGGGCCCGGAGATATTAAGGACTATGTAGATAAAATGCGACAGTATGACAATTTCTTCGGTGGATGCGTTTGGGAATTAACAGATCATTCCGTGGCAATTGGTGATAGATACAGGAATCCGAAATTTACCTATGGAAATGATTTTGGAGATATTCCTCAACAAGATAATTTTTGCACAGATGGGCTTGTTTATCCCGATAGGAAGCTTCATGTGGGAATACGTGAAATGAAACAGGCGTTCGTACCATTTGAAATTAAAGGGGGAGATGTTGCGGGCGAGATAATTTTCAAAAGCTTTAGGCATTTTACGGATTTTTCCGATCATACGCTTTTTTGGCAAGTGGAAGAAAACGGCGTGGAAACTATTTGCGGATATTCGGATTTAGACGTAAAAGCCGGAGAAGAGAAAAAAATTAAACTTTTTGACGGCGATATAATACAGTTAGAAGGCGTTGTAACTCTTAATATATCTGTGAAGAGGACAAAGCCCTCAGCCCTCTTGAAAAATATGTCAGAAACAGGATTTGCTCAAATTATTTTGAACGATCAGCCTATTGCCCGTGAAAAAGATGATTTAGGGGAACTTGTACTTTCTCAAACTTTGGATGAGTATGTAATACTTGGTGAAGACCGTTCTTATCGTATTTCCAAAAAAACGGGCATGATAACATCCATAGTGAAAAACGGAAGCGAGCTTCTTTCTTCACCCTCCACATTAACTACGTGGAGAGCTCCCATTGACAATGAGAGGCTTGATAAACCAAAATATTTAAAAATGGGGTTTGATTATGCTCATCCTTACCTTCGTAAAATTTCCGCGGAAGAAAAAAATGGTGTAGTTATTGTTAGCGCATCTATTTCTATGTCTTCTCATAACCGTCTGCCTGTTCTTTCTGTTGAATGCACGTACACCTTTGACAGAGAAAAAGATATGGAAATAAGAATGGAGTGTACAAGGCATTGTGATTTGTATTTGCCCCGCTTTGGATATGTTTTCAATCTTAAAGAGGGATATGAGCAAGTTGAATATTTCGGCATGGGACCTTATGAGAGTTACGTGGACAAGTGTAAAGCTTCAAGGTTGGGGGTGTTTAAAACCACAGTTGATGAAAACTTTGAAAATTATGTTCGCCCTCAAGAGAACGGTGCCCATTGCGGAAGTAGGTTTGTTAAAGTAACATCTGCATGGGGCGAGACATTTGCTGTTTCTTCAGAAAAGCCGTTTTCATTTAATGCGTCACATTATACCGCAAAACAGCTTGAAATGGCAAAACATCATTATGAGCTTGTTCCAATGAAAGAAACTCAACTTATAATTGATTATGCTCAAAGCGGTGTTGGCTCACATTCTTGCGGCCCCGAATTGCTTGAAAAATATCGTTTTGATGAAAAAGAATTTACGTTTGATTTTTTAATATCCTTTGGAAGGAAATAATCATCTATGGCAGAAAAAAATTTTCGCATTCAAACGGCAGAAGAAACAAGAAATGCAATTTCAAAAAATTTAATAGCACTTAGAACAGCTCATAAATTAACTCAAGCGGAGCTGGCAGAAAAGTTGTCTTATTCTGATAAGGCGATTTCAAAGTGGGAGAGGGGGGACTCGCTTCCGGAAATATGTGTTTTGAAAACTATTTCTCAGATGTTCGATGTAACATTAGATTGGTTAACCACTCCACATTCTCCCGAAAAATCAGCACCACCGAAGAAGCCGAGGATATCACGAAGGGTTGCAATAACATCCCTTTCTGTGGCGGGCGTTTGGCTTATGATCATGGTAGCTTTTACAACTGCGTGGATTATGGATACTGTTCTTTGGGAGCTGTTTGTCGTAGCATTACCGCTTACTTGCATTGCTTTGTTTGTGTGCAATATACTTTGGGGAAAATTAATTTACGGATGTGTTATATCATCCTTGTTTTGGTGGACCCTTCTTGCGGCGATCTTTGTCGTATTCTTAGATGCCAAGTTGTGGATCCTGTTTGTGTTAGGGATTCCGCTTCAGCTTTGCACAATCTTTATTTTCGGAATACTTAAAAAAAATGAAAAAAGTGAAAGAGGTTAAAATGAAAAAAGTAATTTTGTCACTTATTACACTGTGTATTGTTTTTTCTTGCGCTTCATGTGGCAGTGAGGATGACTCTTCTGAAAGCTTTATTGTTTCATATGAAGTAGAAGAAGATGGTTGGAATCGCTCGCTTTTGTCGAAGGCGGGACTTGATAATATAATCGAGCCGGAGGGCGAAAAATCATTTACAGAAGACGGGGACGGGAATATCGTTTTTACGGTAACTCCTGCCGATCCTACTATACTTGAAGAACTTGCTTCTACAATTTATCAAGCGGCAAGCAATTATTCTGAAACCGAGCCTTTCCTTTATTCGGACACTTTAAATGATGATAAAACCCATTTTAAGGTTAAATATTCACTTCCCGGCTATGATGTAACTGTAGAATTGAGCTTGAATGAATCTGTGCTTTCGTGCGATATCAAATTTTCGTGAGGAATTTTATGCAACACGATTTAAAAGTAAAAAAACTGTACATTTTTGATATGGACGGAACCATTTATCTGGGAAATAAGGTGTTCCCTTTCGCCATAAGCTTTATAAATGGTCTTAGAAAAGAAGGCAAAAAAATCTTATTTTTTACAAATAATGCTTCACGTGCCCCGCAAACGTATGTGGAGCGGTTAACGAAAATGGGGTTTTCGCCGGCGGCGGACGAAATCATGACATCGGGTGATGTAACGGCAGAATTTTTGCTTAAACATAGAAAAGGAAAAAGTGTTTATCTTGTAGGTACTCCTGACCTTGAACAAAATTTCAAATCAAGGGGAATACCGCTTCTTTCGGGAACGGAAGAAAAAGCAGATATTGTTGTAACAAGTTTTGACTTGACCTTGACATATGAAAAGCTTAAAAATTCTTGCAGATTTATTATGAACGGTGCAGAGTATCTTTCAACTCATCCCGATTATAATTGCCCAACAGAAAACGGATTTATCCCCGATAGCGGTGCAATTTCTGCTTTTGTTACCGCTTCCACAGGGGTAAAACCTACATATTTTGGAAAGCCTTATGTGCAAACTCTTGAAATGATAAGCGAAAAAACGCAAGTTTCTAAAGAAGATATGTGCATTTTCGGTGACAGACTTTACACAGACATCGCTTTGGGAAAACAACATGGCGTAACTTCCGTCCTTGTTCTAACAGGGGAAACGACAAAAGAAGATGTGTTAAATGCAGACGAAAAAGATAAACCTGACCTCGTCTTCCCATCCCTTGCGGAAGTGGAAAAGCTTATTATAAAATAAAAATTCGGTATATATAAAAAATTATATGGCACCTCTCCTTTAAAGTGACATTTTAGTATGTTAACCGCTTTTTTTGCGGAATGATAATATACTGAATAAGCTTCTTTAAGGGGTTGAGTGCCATTCCTTGCGTGGATTTACTTTTATGGCGAGAGAAAAGACAATCCATTAAAGTCCATATATTGGAACATCTATGTTCAATTGTCTTATTTAGAGAAACGGGACTGTCGCTTAATGCAACAGCCCCGTTGAATTTTTTCAGTTAATTGATCAAATAATTGATGTTATAAATATAAGTACTATGCAAATTGGCGCTATATATTTTATAACAAAAGAAAACATTTTCTTTGCCTTGAATTTGTTTCCGTTAATTTCCGCTTCTTCAATCAAAGTATTTGGTTTAATAATATACCCAACGAGAATGCAAGTAAGAAGCGCAGTTATGGGCATTAAAATGTTGTTACAAAGCTTGTCGAAAAAGTCGAGGAAATTATTCTTAAATAAAGTTACATCGGAAAGAATGCCGCCTGAAAGAGCAGAAAGAGTTCCCAATGCGACGGAGATTGCAATAACGATAAAACAAGCAGTTTTTTGTTTTAAGCCGAATTTGTCTTTGAAAATTGATACAACGGTTTCCATAAGGGAAACAGAAGATGTAAGTGCGGCGAACAAAACAAGTAGAAAGAAAACAGCTCCGATTATTGTTCCGCCTGCCATTTTATCAAAAACTTGCGGTAGTGCAACAAACATAAGATCGGGGCCCGGTTTAACATTATTTGCAAGATTCTCAACGGTATAAAGCGCGGGTATAACCATAAGTCCGGAGAAGAATGCAACGCCGGTGTCAAATATCTCAATTTGATGTACAGACGATTCAACATTGACATCTTTTTTCATGTAAGAGCCGTATGTTATCATAATTCCCATCGCAAGTGACATGGAATAGAAAAGTTGCCCCATTGCTGCAAGCACCGTCTCCGCGGAAAATTTTTCAAAGTCAGGCAAGAGATAATATTTAACGCCTTCAAGCGCACCGGGTTGACAAATTGTGTATATAGATATGCCAACTATCATAACTACAAGTAGAGGCATCATAAATTTACTTGTTTTTTCAATACCTTTTTCAACACCTAAAAGAACAATAATGGCTGTTACTCCTAAAAAGATGGCAAAAAACAACAATGTTTGGGAATCGGTGCCGAGAAAATCTTTGAAAAAATTTTCCTTTGTAGATTCGGTTACTTGTCCCGAAACAAAAACCGTAAAATATTTAAGTACCCAACCGCCTATTACGCAATAGTACGGAAGTACAAGCATTGGAACTATGGATGCCAAAAAGCCTACAAAAGAAAAACGCTTGTCCAGTTTTTGAAATGCTCCGATTGCAGAAAGTCCCGTTTTACGTCCGATCAAAATTTCAGCAGCCATTAAAGCGAAGCCAAAAGTTACTGCCAAAATAAGATATACCAAAAGAAAAATTCCGCCACCATTTTGATATGCAAGATATGGGAATCTCCAAATATTGCCCAAACCGACAGCGGAGCCCGCTGCCGCAAGGACAAAACCTATTTTACCCGAAAAACTTGAACGCTTTTCGGGGGTTTTATTGCTTTTCATAAATAACCTCGTAAAATTTAGTTTGCTTGTAAATATTTATTTTGTTATGAGTTTTTACTTTCCGGAGATTTTATGGAAAGATTGATTATTGTCCCTACAATGGAAAATCCTATGAGTATTCCAAATTTTGCATAAGATTCAATCCCAACTAAAAGAGTGGGAACAAATGATGCGGGAACCAAAATAAGATTTAATGTGCTGAAATTAAGTCCAAAGTGTTTTTTGCCAAAAAGTGCTCCTACAAACGCAGAGGACGCTGTTGGACAGAAACCATAAGAAAATCCACAAAGAAGCAATCCGATAGTTCCTATTACTGAGGATTCCGTAATATATCCCACACAGGTCAATGAAGTTGCAAGAATAACAACGCCACTTGTAAGATATTGAGTCTTTCTAAGCCCGAAAACATCAAAAAATGCCCCTGAAACAATCCTTCCAATTCCGTTGCAAATAGTAACAAGACTTGCAAATAAAGCCGCTTTTTCAACCCCTAACTCAACAAACTGCTTTTGCGCTCCGCCGATAGCTGTACTTCCCACGGCGGCAAGAAGAATGAAAAATACAAAAAGCTTCCAGAAAGTAAATGTTTTTGTCATCTCTGATGTTGTATAATCCTTCGCTTGTGCACCTTTAGTTTTTAAAGATGTGGGGAATTCAAGTTGGGGAGAGGGGGATTTTACAAAAAACGACGCTATAAATATAACAATACCAATTGCGATTCCAAAACCTAAGTATGTTTTACTCCATCCGATATTCTCTACTTCAAAGAGTTTTGCCATAATGTTTCCCAATACAAGTGCAGTAAAACCAAAGCCCATCATTAATGCGCCTGAGGAGAGTCCGGCTTTGTCGGGAAACCATGCGTTGGTGTTGGCAATAACCACGTTATATACAATACCAATACCCGTTCCCGCCATTACACCGTAGCCTAAAAACAAAATCAATGGCGAACTTTCTGCGGTGATGGTTGATGTTAGGGCAAATCCACCCATAAGCAAGGCGGCACTAACAATAAGTCTTATGCGGGGAGAGATTTTTTTTGCAAGCAACCCCGAAACAAAACCGCTTATGCAGAAAAAACACATTGTTAAGGTAAAGTTGAGAGATAGATCCGCAGAAGAAAACCCCATTTCTTCAAAAGGAGAATTTATTATAGACCAAGCATAAATTATGCCTGCAAAAAACAGGGTAATTACCCCTAAAATGAGCCTGAACCAACGAGTTTTTAAATGTGTCATACTTTCACCTCAAAATCATGAATTATTTTGAGCGGCAACGAGTCCTTCAGCACCGTATATTTGGCGGAGCTTCGGTTTTTCGATCTTTCCGGTGGGATTTCTTGGTACATCTGCGAATATGATCCTTTTGGGGCGTTTGTACCTTGGAAGTTTTTTGCAAAACTCGTTAATTTCTTCTTCTGTACAGGTATATCCATTTTTAAGTTCGATGACGGCTGCTGCGATCTCTCCAAGCCTTGCGTCGGGAAGACCGATTACCGCCACGTCCTTAATTGCTTTGTGACTACTTAAAAAGTCTTCTATTTGAACAGGATATAGGTTTTCTCCGCCTGTAATAATGACATCTTTTTTTCTGTCAACAAGGAAAATGAAACCGTCTTCATCTTCTGTTGCCATGTCCCCCGTGAGTAGCCAGCCGTCTTTAATACAAGCATTTGTGGCGGCTTCGTCGTTGTAATAACAAGTCATAACTCCGGGACCTTTTACACAAAGTTCGCCAACATCGCCTCTTTCGACAATTTCACCGGAGGGATCGATTATTTTTGTTTCCCAACCATATCCGGCTTTTCCGATAGCACCCACCTTATGTACATTCTCTATTCCCAAATGTACACAACCCGGACCTATGGATTCGCTGAGACCGTAGTTTGTGTCGTATTGATGTGTAGGAAAGTATTCCATCCATCGTTGAATCAAACTTTTTGGAACGGGCTGCGCTCCTATGTGCATAAGTCTCCATTGGGAAAGATCGAAATCTTCTTTTTTGAGTTCTCCGCTGTCGAGGGCGGCCAAAATATCCTGCGCCCACGGAACAAGAAGCCAAACTATAGTGCATTTTTCTTCTGAGGCCGTTTTAAGAATGAATTCCGGCTTTGTGCCCTTTAAAAGAACTGCTTTTCCTCCAACTAAAAAGCTTCCAAACCAGTGCATTTTCGCTCCTGTGTGATAGAGGGGAGGAATACAAAGAAAAACATCGTTTTTCGTTTGACCATGGTGTGCCTGCTCCACTTTGCAGGAGTGCATGAGGCTTTTGTGTTTATGAAGGATTGCTTTGGGAAAGCCTGTGGTGCCTGATGAAAAATAAATTGCCGCAAAATCTTCGTCCGTAATTTCTACTTGGGGATCAATGCTCGGACAATCTATGGTAAGTTCATAATAATCGTCCGCGAAAGAAGGGCAGTTACCCGGACCTGCATATATAAGGAGACGATTTTTACTTATGGAGTCTGCAATTTCTTCTACTCTTCCAATAAATTCCGGCCCAAAAACAAGAGCATCTGATTCCGAAAGATTGAGGCAGTATTCTATCTCGTCGGATGCGTATCTGAAATTAAGGGGTACGGCGATGGCACCCGTTTTGAGTATCCCAAAGTAGATAGGAAGCCACTCAAGACAGTTCATAAGAAGAATAGCAACTTTGTCACCTTTTTTTATCCCTCTCGCCATAAGACCGTTTGCAAATCTATTTGCTTTTTCGTTAAAAACATTCCATGTGATCTCACGTCGGTATGTTGCTTTGGAAGTGGATTGTACCAACTCGTAATCTCGCCAAGTAAGTCTTCTTGTTTCCGGAAGTTCGGGATTAATTTCCGTGAGACATACATCGTTTCCGTAAAGCTCGCAGTTCTTTTTTAAAATATCTGTAATTGGCATATTCAAATCTCCTTGTGGTTTTAAAAATCCTTTTATAACGGATTATTTCTTTTTGTAGTCGGAAATTATCTTTTTGTAAAAAAATGCATATTTTACTAAGGATAATACCATAAATCCAATGGCTACCAGTATGGTAATTCCATGTATTACAGGGTTAAGTTCTCCAAAAAGAGAGTTAACACCGACAACAAGAAATATAACGACGGTACTGAGCTTTCCAAACCATTTTGCTCCATTGATCTCATCTACCGCTTTGAGTGATACAAGTCCCATAACAAACATTGAAATTTCTTTAACAACTAAAACGCCTAAAAGTATCCACATTTCAACACTTTTAATGGTGATGCAAAGGCAAAAGATAACGGCGGCTTGCGTAAGCTTGTCAGCAATGGGATCCAAAATCTTTCCGATATCTGTTATCATATTAAACCGTCTTGCGATAAACCCATCTACAACGTCTGTGAGCGCTGATACCGCGAAAAGCGAAAACGCAAGAACGTAATCTTGTTTTACGAGGTATGCCCATACAAGAAGCGGGATCATTAGTATTCGTATTATTGATAAAATGTTGGGAATGGTAAAAAATGTTGAAACTGTAATATCCTTTTTTATATCGGATGTTTTCATAAAACTTTCCTCATGTTTGAATGAGTGTAAATTTTGAAGTATTTACTTTAAAGAAACCACTTCTAATGTTACACTAATGTTATATTATATCTATTTTGCGGATAAAAGTCAAGTGTAAACAGAAAAAATAAAAAAAATATGAAAAATATGAACGGCACACCATGTGCTGAATAAACTGTTGATTAAAATGTGAACGGCACACTATGTGCTACGATAATGTGTTATTAAAAATGTTGCAAAAAAATGTACTTGAAACTATTGAATTTTTTTTCTAAAAGCGTATAATTAAATAAGATATTGTATATTGTGGTTATCATTGTATTTCTATGAGTATAAGTCTGTGAATATAATCAGAAAATCATTTTTTGCGCAATGATCAGGTGCGCTTTTTCAGGAGCGTTAAACAAGGAGAACGAGTTGACAAATCTTTATTGTGATATCTCGCGTCAAAATACATGGGCGGTAAGCAGAATATATTCTACGTTAAGCTTGGGTATGTGTATGCTTTTTATTGTAATGACTGTTTCTCAGTATATTATATCCATGGTGGCCGTTAGTCTTTCTTATTCTGTTGTAAATCAAGGGTGGTTTTATCTTTTTCTTTCGGATGTTCCCATATATTGCATTGGACTTTGGGTATTTCTTTTCTATGCTAAGAAATTAGAAGCTAAAAAACCTGTCAAAAGAAATTTTGGTGTGGGTGATTATTTTGCCATATTGCCTGTAGCGTTTTTCTTTATGATAGCCGGGTCCTTTGTAGGGGTGTATGTTGACTCATATGCTCAAGCGCTTTTTGGAGTTGAAACAGAAAGCTCGTTATCACAGGTTACGTCAACCATGAGCCTTACTGTGGAGATCTTTTATTTATCAATAATTGCACCGTTTGGAGAAGAGTTTATTTTCAGAAAAATAATTCTCGACAGAACAGCAAATTATGGTGAAGGTTGCGCCATAATGTTTTCTGCCATTACTTTTGCTTTGTTCCATGGGAATTTGGAACAAGGATTTTACGCTTTTGGTGCGGGACTACTTCTTGCTTATGTTTACGTTAGGACGGGCAATTATTTCTTGTGTGTCGGTGTTCACTCTGTGGTGAATACAGTCTTTGGAATAATCATTCCCCGCTTCTATGATGTTTTAGAGACGGAAGGAAACAAGATCTTAACAACGATTGCAAGCACAGCGATCCTTTTTCAATGGGCGTTTGCGGTATTGGGACTTATAATTCTTATAGTTTATTTGGTTAAAAACAAAATACGCATGGAAAAGAGCTTGTATACGTTTCAGTTTCCTGTGAGCAAGGTAGCTTTTACAAATGCACCGTTTGTGGTTTTTGCCGCTTATATCGGATTGCTTGTTGTTGAGAATTATATTCCGTAAAAAAAGAGCCGTAAAAGCATTCTTTTACAGCCCGTTATGTTCACCCGAATATTTATCTGGGAAGTATTCTTTTTATCGTTTTGATAAGATCTCTTGCAAAGCGAGAATGTGCTTTGCTGTTGGGATGCCCCAAAGCTCCGCAAAATTCTTTTGTTATGGGTTTGAATTTAATAAATTCTATTCTCAGATCACGGTCGGAATTTGAGTCTTTTAGTGTGGATTCGATTTCTTCAAATGTTTCCTCGAATTTGTCTGTTGTCATACCGTGAATGCAAACTAAGCGTGATTGGGGATTGAGCTTGTGTACCTTCTCAATAAAATCAATATATGCTTTTTTAAAATCGTTTGGGTCGGTTTGCGCTGTTATGTCATTTGTGCCCGCATTTATAAATATGATGTTTGGACGCCATGATGAAAAATCATGGTCTTCATCCGAACCGATAAATTGTTTTGTGTAGAAATCCGGTATCCTGTTTTCTTTTGAACCGTCCCAATTGTTGAAGATGCCTTTTCCGGAACAGCATATATATCTTCCGTCTGCTTTAAGTCCTGTTGCAGTAAGGTATGTGTACCCGAAAGTGAGATCTTGCTCCGACGCACGATAAATTCCTGCATCCGGTTCTGACATATTTCCAAATCCCGCTGTAAGCGAGTCTCCAATAAATTCAAATTTCAAGGTTGGAAAAGATACGTTTCTTGAAAATGAAATGTCATCTCCGCAAATGGTAACTTGAGAAACTTCGGTAAGATTGATGCTTTCGGTTATTCTTGTTACTTTAACTTGATGAAGCGCATTGGAAAGGCCTCTCAATATGATTATTTGGTCAGTGGCGCAAACGCAGTGAGTTTGACTGATCTTATCAACGCTGATCTTGAAGTAAAAATGTCTGTCAGAATCAAATTTTCCAAATTTTATTCTGAATTCCGTCCCTGTGAAAGCGAAGCAGAAACCGCTTCCCGGCCATCCTAACAACAAAGATGTTTCTTTGATTGCTGTCCTTCCGTATGTTAATAGAAAATCTGATGAAAAATCTATAATTTTTTCCATTGACTATATATTCCTCTACTTTAACTATTTGATGTTGTAAAAAATTATTTGTATAAATTATAGCAGAAAAATAATAAGTCGAAGTGAATAATCGGTTTCTAAAAATTACATTTTTAATGGATTTTTTTAAAATTTTTTGCCTACAAATTATGGAGTGAAAATCGGCTTAAAAATTGCTTTTCAGGAAGAATGACGCATTGAACGATTCGTTTTCGTAAAGAGGTACTATGTAGTTGTTTACATAGTTTTTTCCAAAAAAACCATATATTCCGCCGCCGTCTGTTGAGAAAAGGTTTTTTAAAGTTGTTCCTGTGGGGATTACGGCGGATATTTCATCTCCGTTTATTGTAAGTCGGATGTGCTCTGTGTCGTTCTTAGAGACGCCTTCTGCGCTTCCGCTTTCCGTTTCTACAAAACCATTATAGAAAAGAGAATAGTTTTGTTTTCTTATTTCGCGGCTCAGCGTTCCGTTCCTTGTAAAAGCATTTACAGAATGGAGCTGTGAAAGTATGAGTTCTCCGCTTTCGGAAAGTGAGATGTCTGTTATTCTTGAAGTGGCTTCTGAGCGTATTTTGTCCGTTTCTTCGAAACGGCAGTTAAGTGTATAAATGTCAGAACTGCAATTACATCCCAAGGAGTAGTAGATGTCATCATCCATGCTATACACCAGCTTACGGTACGGCCTTAAAGTTGGAACCGCTCCTTTATACATACCGCAGAAAGAAAAAATGTATATGTATGGAGTCATCCCGTCAACTACGGCATATTCGGTTTTGTTCACGGCGACTCCCGATGATGCTCCCCGCGTGGGAAGTAAAATTGCGGTTTCGTTCAAAAAATCGTTGTTCATGTGTTACCTCTTTAAAATAATATTTTTTAGTATAATATGCTTCTCTCTGTTGTTTTGACAGAGATGATCTGCCTCATTATAAATAACATTTTGAAAGGAAATTCCAATGTACAAAAACAAAAAGAAAAATTATCCCCTTTATGAGGTTAGGAAAGTAACTGATTTAAGACAAATTTTGGATGAATCTGCAAGGCTTTTCGCAGATAAGGACGCTTTTTTATATCGTGAAAAAGGCAAAGAAATGAGCGTTACTTATAAGGAGTTTAAAAGACAAGTTGACTCCTTGGGGACGGCACTTTGCAAGATGGATCTGAAAAAAGCTCACATAGCGATAATTGGCGAAAACAGTTACGGATGGGCGCTTTCGTATTGGAGTGTTTTAAATACTGCCGGTGTTGCGCTTCCGATTGATAAGGACCTGACGTATGAAGATACTGAATATATTTTGCGTACAGGTGATGTTTCTGCAATTTTTTATGCATCATCCGTAGCAGAAAAAATTGAGTCTCTCGCAGAAAAGATTGGTATAACCACTCTCATTCGTACAGACGACATAAAAGAGATTCCGGAAGGAAAGCTTTTCATAAAAGATTTGATACTCGCCGGTGGCAAACTTCTTGACGAAGGTGACAAAACTTATCTTGAAATAAAACATGATGTGGATGAGCTTAAGCAGATAATGTTCACATCCGGAACAACGGGAAAAAGCAAGGGTGTTATGCACACCGAACGAGTTCTTCTCACTAACATTTACAGCGGTCAACAGCTTTTGAAGATCACAGAGCGTTGTCTTTCTGTTTTGCCATACCATCATGCATATGAAGCAACTGCCGGTATCATAATAATGATACAAGCAGGTATGACAATTATGATCAATGAATCTTTGCGTACATTGCTTCCCAACTTGAAAAAGCACAGACCCACCGAAATGTGCATAGTTCCTCTTTATGCAGAAAGTTTTTACAGACGTATTTGGGACAAGATAGATGAAGGTGGAAAACGCAAGACGGTTGAACTTGGAATTAAAATAAGCAAGGCACTCCTTAAGGTAGGAATTGATATTCGTAGAAAACTCTTCAAGGAGATTCACGAAACATTTGGCGGAGAGCTTAAGCTTTTGATTTGCGGCGGCGCACCGATGAAACCGGCTATTTGCGAATTTTTTAACGATATCGGTATAACACTTATTATCGGTTACGGAATAACCGAATGTGGGCCTCTCGTTTCCATTAACCGCCCTGAATTTTTAAATTATACGTCGGTAGGTTTGCCTCTTCCCGGAACAGAAGTCATGATATATAATCCGGACGATAAAGGTGAGGGCGAAATCTGCGTTAAAGGCGACAATGTGATGATGGGATATTATAAAAACAAGGAAGAAACAGAAAGGGCTATTGTTGACGGGTGGTTCCACACGGGAGATATCGGCAAAAAGGACGAGGATGGACGTATTTATATTACGGGCAGATGTAAAAACATGATCCTTCTTGATAACGGCGAAAATATTTATCCTGAAGCTATTGAAGAATCACTTACAGATTATCCCATTGTTAAGGAAGTTGTTGTTTTCGAAGCAAGTCGTGGAGAAGAAGATTCTAAAAATTTGGGCGTTGAGGTGTTCCCGGATTTTGAATATGCCGAGGCGAAGGGAATCAAAGATGCCAAAGCAGAGGTTGTAAGATGTATTGAAGAATACAATGACAAACAACCTCCGTACAGAAAGTTGAAACAAATCATCGTTAGAGATACGGAATTTGAAAAAACCACATCTAAAAAGATAAAGCGTAAGTACAATACAACCAAATAACACTTAAAGTAAATAATCCCTGAGCTGATTTTAAATTAACTCAGGGATTGTTTTTGTAATTACTTGACAAGCGATACAAAAAAGGTTATAATTAAAATGCTTTGATATAATATTTCAAGAAAGGCGTTTTTGATATGAGTTCTTTTGCAAATTTTGAGAGCGGCGCCTCTTTATTTGGTGCCGATATAGCTTTTTCGAATAAAGTAAGCGGACTAAAACCTTCCGCTATCCGTGAGATTTTTAAATCTCTTTCCGATCCCGAAATGATATCGTTTGCTGCAGGCAACCCTTCTCCGCTTTCATTTCCTGTGGAGCAGATGAAGGAAATTGCCAACGATATTTTTACAAACAGACCTGTTGATGCGTTGCAATACAGCATAACAGAGGGGTATCCTTTGCTTCGAAATCAGGTTCAAGAGAGACTTCAAAATAAATTTGGCATCAATATGGATGGAATGACAACTATCATTACTACCGGCGGGCAGCAAGGGATAGATCTTACGGCTAAGGTGCTTTGTAATGAGGGCGATATAATAATTACAGAAAACCCTTCTTTTATAGGCGCGCTCAATGCTTTTAGAGCGTATAACGCAGATGTCAGAGGCGTTGATCTTGAAGACGACGGGATGAATCTTGAACAGCTTGAGAAGATACTTTCCGAAAATAAAAATGTGAAAATGATTTATACAATTCCCACGTTCCACAACCCCGGCGGAATAACAGCTTCTCTTGAAAAGAGAAAGGCGGTTATAGCTTTGGCGGAAAAATATGGTGTTATTGTACTTGAGGACAATCCGTACGGTGAGCTTCGATTTTCGGGAGAAGATGTTCCCACAATGAAATCTCTTGATAAGAACGGCGTTGTTGTTTATTGCAGTTCCTTCTCCAAGGTGCTTTCTGCCGGAATGAGAATAGGCTTCCTTTGCGGAAGAAGTGATATTATTCAAAAAGTGGTTGTTGCAAAACAAGTTAATGATGTTCACACAAACATTTTCTTCCAGCTTTTAGCTTCGGATTTTATTTCTAAATATAGTCTTGATGACCACATTAAGGGTATTCGCCGGCTTTATAAAGATAAATGTGGACTTATGCTCTCCGAAATGGACAAGCATTTCCCGAAAAATATTAAATTTACCCGTCCCGACGGTGGACTTTTCATTTGGGTAACCATGCCTGAAAAGTATGATGCCGATCTCTTTGCAAAAGAGGGTGTTAAAGAAAAGGTGGCGGTTGTATCGGGTACTGCGTTTACTCCCGTTCAAGGTGATAAAAGCTCGTCTTTCCGCATGAACTATTCTACGCCTTCCGACGAACAGATCATACTGGGCGTTTCAAAATTAGGTAAACTTCTTGAAAGGTACGTTTAAAGATGGATAATAAAATAGAAAAGAAGAAGGTCATATTTTCGGGCATACAGCCTTCCGGTAATCTTACCATAGGAAACTATATAGGAGCCGTTAGAAATTGGATCGACCTTCAAAATGAATATTATTGTTATTTTTGTGTTGTTGATCTTCACGCTATAACCGTAAGACAGATTCCTGCGGACCTTCGTAAACGCACAAGAGAGGTCATGGCAATATATCTTGCAGCGGGTATTGACGCGGAAAAAAATATAATGTTTGTACAAAGTCACGTTCCCGCTCATGCAGAGCTTGCTTGGGTGCTTAATTGCTACACAATGTACGGTGAACTTTCCAGAATGACACAGTTTAAAGATAAAAGTAGGCTGCACAGCGATAATATTAATGCGGGTTTGTTTACATATCCTGTTCTCATGGCGGCAGATATTTTGCTGTATCAGACCGATCTCGTTCCCACCGGTCAAGATCAAAAACAGCATATTGAACTTGCGCGTGATATTGCAAACAGGTTTAACTCTGTTTATAGTCCCACATTTGTTGAACCGGAGCCGTATATACCTAAAACAACGGCAAAAATTATGTCTTTGTCTGATCCTACAAAAAAAATGAGTAAATCCGATCCTAACGGCAGTGTTGGCATTCTTGACACGAGGGATGAGATAATCAAAAAGATTAAACGTGCTGTTACAGATTCTGATACGTGTGTATGCTATGGCGAGGGAAAAGACGGGATAAACAACCTTCTCAATATTTACGTAGCTTTTAGCGGAAAAACTCCCGAAGAAGCTGTTAAAGAGTTTGAGGGCGTTGGGTACGGAACATTCAAAGAAGCTGTAGGAGAAACCGTTGCAGATTCTCTTAAGGGAATACAAGATCAATTTAAAGTGTACATGGACGATAAGGATTTTCTTGACGGACTCATGAAAAAGAATGCAGAAATTGCATATTCTGCCGCAAGAAAAACTTTGAGTAAAGTTTACAGAAAAATTGGTTTTTACCAACCGTAAAGCCGCTAAATTATACATAACTAATGGCTTCCATTGTGCTTTATTTTATTTAAAAAACTAATTTTAAGAAGATTTATTAAAAAAAGGATCTCTTTGGGCTTAAAAC
Source organism: uncultured Oscillospiraceae bacterium (assembly GCA_964509125.1). Taxonomy (GTDB): domain Bacteria; phylum Bacillota; class Clostridia; order Oscillospirales; family CAG-382; genus SIG653. The sequence continues at coordinate 23,341 of CAZDVZ010000006.1, forward strand.
CTAAATAGGTCCTTTTAAGTTTAATAGAGAAAGAAAAAGTAACCTTTTTGTTTTACTTGACAATTTGGAAAAAATGGTATATAATCAAAATGCTTTATTATGTGTTACTATAGCTTGGAAAATAGTATATTAATACTGAGTTTACTTAGAAGTGATATTATGTTTGGAGGAACACCGTGGCGAATAACAAAGCTGTATATAACGATCAAACAATAGTTGCTCTAAAAGGTGCAGAGCGTGTTAGAAAGCGCCCTGCGGTTATATTCGGTTCAGACGGTCTTGAAGGCTGTCAGCATTCATTCTTTGAAATTCTCTCAAATTCTGTTGACGAAGCGAGAGAGGGGTATGGAAGTACCATAAACATCACAGTAAACAAAGAAGGTGTTATGACCGTTGAAGACTTCGGCAGGGGTGTGCCTCTTGATTGGAATGAAAAAGAACAAGAATACAACTGGAAGCTGATATATTGTGAGATGTACGCCGGAGGCAAATATAACAATGACGACGGTGGTGCATATGAGTTTTCTCTGGGGCTTAACGGACTTGGTGCGTGTGCCACGCAGTATGCTTCTGAATTTATGGAGGTAACTTCTTGTTCGAAGGGCGTAAAATCGGTTATTAAGTTCGCTAAAGGTGAACCTGTTACAGAGCTTATAAAAGAGCCTTGCCCCAAAAATAAAACGGGCACTACCGTAACGTGGAAAGCGGACAGAGAAGTTTTTACCGAAACCGACATACCTCTTGAGTTTTTTAAGTCTACTTTAAAAAAACAGGCGGTTGTAAACAGTGGACTTCGCTTTAATTTGAAATTTGAAAAACAAAACGGCGAAGTGGTTACAGAGGAGTATTTTTACGGCGAAGGGATTATAGATTATATAAAGGAAATCACGGGTGAAACCGCAATAAATGCGCCAACTTTATATTCTGCGGAAAGAGTGGGCAGAGACAGAGATGATAAGGCGGACTATAAATTAAGAATAAATTTTGCGTTTTCCTTTTCTCCGGATGTAGGACTTATTGAGTATTATCACAATTCATCATTTTTGGAATATGGCGGGTCTCCCGATAAAGCAGCACGTTCTGCATTTGTCAGTTCTTTTGACAAATATATGAAGAATAACGGAAAATATAATAAAAATGAAAGCAAAATCACCTTTGGGGATATTGAAGATTCGTTGGTGCTTGTTGTAAATTCGTTTTCTACCCAAACGTCCTATGAAAACCAGACGAAGAAGGCGATAACAAATACTTTTATAGCAAAAGCTATGACAGATTTTTTCGCCCGTTCTCTTGAAGCTTTCTTTGCGGAGAATCCTGCTGAGACGGATAAGATATGCCAAAGGATACTTATTAATAAACGAAGCAGAGAATCTGCGGAATCTATGCGTCGTGATGTTAAAAAGAAGCTTACCACAACTCTTGATATAAACAATACAGTGGAAAAATTCGTGCCATGCAGAAGCAAGGATCCTGATGTATGCGAGCTTTATATAGTTGAAGGTGATTCGGCTATGTCAAGCTGTAAAACTGCAAGAAGCGCGGATTTTCAGGCAATAATGCCTGTTAGGGGAAAAACTTTTAACTGTCTTAAAGCTAATTCTCTTGACAAAATTTTGCAAAGTGAGATTATTACCGATCTTTTGAAGGTCATTGGCTGCGGAGTTGAGATAAAAGGAAAGGGAACAAGTAAGTTTGCTTCTTTTGATATGAAGTTGTTAAGATGGAACAAAATTATTATTTGCACAGATGCAGACGAAGACGGCTATCATATCAGAACACTGATTTTAACTTTGTTCTATACGCTTTTACCAACTCTTATTAAAGAGGGCAGAATTTATATAGCGGAAACACCTCTTTATGAAATAGTTTCGAAGGATAAATCGTACTTTGCGTATAACGAAGCTGAAAAGACTGACATTTTAGATAAATTGGGAAATGCAAAATACACCATACACCGTTCAAAAGGACTTGGCGAAAATGACCCTGATATGATGTCATATACAACAATGGCACCTGCCACAAGACGTCTTGTGAGAATAGTTCCCTCGGACAATGAGGCGCATACAGACTTTTTGTTTAACGCACTTTTGGGTAGTGATATTGAATCAAGAAAAGATTATATTTCTAAAAACGGAGCAAAATACGTAGATTTGGCGGATGTATAAATTTTAAGGAGAATGGCCATGAAAAGGATTGTTTCTCAAGCTTTATTACTCAGCATTGTATTTTCGCTTTTATCTCTTTTTTCTTTTGGTGCTGTTGTTGCTGCAAGTGGCACATATGGTGATAACATCACATGGACACTTTCTGATGACGGAACATTTACTGTTTCGGGAACGGGGGAAATGTGGGGCGATATCCCGTGGAAATCATAGTCTTCCCACATAAAAAAGTGATTGTGGAAGAGGGAATTACCTCCATTGAAAACTATGCTTTTCGTGATTGCAGTGACCTTGAAGAAATAAGCCTTCCCAAAAATTTAACTTTTATAGGAAAAGCTATTTTTTAAAGCTTTCAGACCTTTATCAATGATTTTCTAAAAATAAATTACAAGGAATATAAATATGGCAAAAAGAAAAAAGCCAATGCCAAAGGCGGTTGAGCCTGCGGCGCAAAATATAGAAGTTACAGAGGTTTTGGAGAAAAATTTTATGCCCTACGCAATGAGTGTTATTATCTCCAGAGCTATACCTGAAATAGATGGATTTAAGCCTTCTCAAAGGAAAATACTTTATACTATGTATAAAAAAGGACTTTTAGGGGGAGCTTTTGCAAAATCCGCCATTGTTTCGGGCGCAGCCATGGTGTATAATCCTCACGGAGATGCGGCGAATTACGAAACCATGGTAAGACTTACAAGAGGAAGAGAATCTTTGCTTCACCCATTTGTAGATTCTAAAGGAACATTTGGAAAGCATTATTCTGATACCCCATGTGCCGCTTCACGATATACTGAAGTGAGGCTTATGAAAATTTGCGAAGAGATATTCGGCGGTATTGACCGTGATTCTGTAGACTTTGTACCGAATTTTGACAATACTGATACGGAACCGACTATTTTACCTGTCAGTTTTCCGAATGTTTTGGTGTCACCAAATTCCGGTATAGCGGTAAGTCTTGCAAGTAATATATGCTCGTTTAATTTAGGCGAAGTATGTGATGTGACTACCGCGTATTTGAAAAACAATAAAATTACAGTGGATGAAGTGCTTGACATTTTAAAAGCACCCGATTTTTCCACGGGCGGACTTCTCATATATGACAGGGAAAAATTGAAGGAAATTTATAAAACCGGAAAAGGAAGCTTTAAGGTAAGATCGAAATATACCTTTGATTCCGCGTATAACTGTATTGAAGTTACAGAAATTCCCTATACTACAACTGTGGAAAAAATCAGAGATTCAATTGTTGCCCTTGTGAAAAAAGGTGCGGTTCGCGACATTACCGATGTCCGCGACGAAATTGATATTAATGGACTTAAGCTTACTATTGATTTGAAAAAGGGCGTAAACCCCGAAAAAATAATGGCTAAGTTGTTTAAGTCAACACCTCTTGAAGATTCTTTCCCTTGTAATTTTAATGTGCTTGTTGGTGGAGTACCACGACTTATGGGCATAATCGACATACTTGAAGAGTGGTGCGCCTTCCGCGAAGAATGCTTGCGCAGAGAGTTCCTTTTTGAGCTGAATAAAAAACGCGAAAAACTTCATCTGCTTTTGGGACTTAAGGAAATTCTTCTTGATATTGATAAAGCCATAAGGATCGTAAGAAATACAGAAGACGATTCGGATGTCGTCCCAAATTTAATGGCGGGTTTTGGCATCGACAAAGTACAAGCGGAGTACGTTGCGGAAATAAAACTGCGTAACTTAAACAAACAGTACATTTTAAAACGTCTTGAAGAAATTGAAGATCTGCAAAAACGTATTGAAGAATTGAACGAACTTTTGGATTCTCCGAAGAAAATAAGACAGTACATTATTAAACAGCTTAAACGCATTAAAGAAAAATACGCAATCCCACGTCGTACGCTTTTCCTTACCGATGTGGAGGAATATGTGGAAACCATCGAGGAGGTTCCGGATTACCCTGTGGTTATGTTTCTTTCGAAAGAGGGATATTTCAAAAAATGCACCCCTGCTTCTCTCAGGGGAAATGATGTTCAAAGCTACAAAGAAGGAGACGAGCTGCTTTATACAAAAGAGACGACAAACAGAGCGAGCCTTATTTTCTTTACTTCCAAAGCGCAGGTTTATAAATCCCGCATGAGTGATTTTACAGAGGTAAAGGCGTCTGCTTTGGGAGATTATATCCCTTCTGTTCTTAACTTTGATGAAAATGAAAAAGTGGTTGCAGGTTTTTGTTTGGATAGCTATGACGGATCATATGTTTTGTTTTTTGAAAACGGAAAAGCGGTACGTATTCCTGCAAAATCCTATGAAACCAAGCTTAATCGCAAAAAACTATCATCTGCGTTTTATGATGGCTCTCCCGCTGTTGCAATTTATCAATGCGGCGTTGCAAAGGAATATTTAATGCTGTCAAGCGGTGGAAAAGCTCTTTTGGTAAAGGAAAAACAAATTGTCCAAAAGCTTACAAGATCATCCATGGGAGCTTCTGTAATGACTCTTAAGGCAGGTCAAGTTGTGGAGAGCGTAACTCCTTATGATCCGGAAACAAAAAAACTTTTAAAAGAGTCGAAATACAGGAAAACTAATTTGCCTTCGGCGGGCGCTACATTTGAAGAGATAGAGGGCAAACAGCAAACATTGTTTTAGAGTGAAAGGAAAATGTTTTGACTGATAACATATCTACTAAAAGTAAAAACAAAAAATGTGTTTTATATATGGTTGTGGTAATTGGAGTGGCAACATATGCCGCCGCTTCTAAGGATATTCTGCTTACCATAGCTTCGGCGTTGGTTTCGGGAGGCTTTTTTGCCGCGGTTTGCTTGTGCAATTTTAACCTTTTGACCATTGTTCCAATGTTCATCATACCGCCTGTGGGCGTTTATTTTGCAACGGGCGATTTGATTCTTTCATTTATGTCGCTTTCGTTTTTGCCTGTGGGCGTTGCAGTTTACTACAGTATAAAAAAGAATCTTTCACGTTCTCAGACTATTGTGAGAAGTATGATTTCCATGCTTGTTTTTTATGCTATTGTTTATTCTGCTTACATTGTAAAGATTTTTGGTGCTTTAACATTCGATAATATAAAATTGTATATTGATTTAAATTTCGAACTCTTACGTCAATATATGAATTATGTAAAGCAGATATATATTGAAAACGGCATGGATGCAGAGACGTATTTTTCATATGAGCTTATTGAAGAAGCGATTCTTTCTCTCAAACTGTCGCTGTTGGGGTATGTTCTTGCTTTGTTTGGAATTTGTTCCTTTGCTTCGACGGCTATTGCTAAGAAAGCGTCAGCAGCTTTCGGAGCTTTCCCGGAAAAAATGGGTGAATGGAAGTTCGTGCTTTCCAAAATCGGAGCATGGGTTTTTATCTTTGCATATATTGCCGGCGGATTGTATTCGGCGGATACGGAAGGTTTATATCTCCCATTTGCCATAAACAGCATTTGCGTTTGTATGTTTCCGGCGGTGCTTTATATGGCCGGGGCCAAATTAAAAAGCAAGCTTCGTGCGGGTGCGGGCGTTAGCTTTATAATTATGGCATCAATACTTCTTGCGTTGTTTGGTTCTTTTGTTGTTTTGATTTTAATGATAGTGGGGCTTTATTCAACGCTGACTTATCAAAATAATACTTCTTCTGAAATTGAACAAAAATAAAGACGGAGAATCTATCATGGGAAATTTAAAAAATAAATTCTCTCCGGAAAAAATAAATATAGTAGGTTTGCTTATCGTTCTTCTTGTAATATCTTCTACGGCATCGTTGGTAAATCCGTTGTTCGGAGTGTTTTGCTTTGTAATTACATTTGTATCAGTGGCCGTTTCTTCCTTTGTTCTTTTGTTTTTGAGGAAAAAGATCGATATGGAAGGCAGAGAAAGCTTTAATGCTAAATTTGTGGGGATAAGCGGGGATGTTTTTCTTGTAGTTGGAGAAGATGATAAGATTATATGGCACGGAGGCGCTTTTGAGAAATATTTTAAAAGTAAAATGATGTCCACTTCGTCTTTAAGCAAAATTACAGATGATGCCATATCAGCACCTGTGTTTTTTGATCATATAAAGGCAAACGGAAACGAGCCGGTTATTTTGGCTGTTGACAGCACTATTTTCAGCGCAAGAGCTTTTGAAGAAAAATTTATGGGCAAAAAGGTTTTGTGTGTGGTTTTTGTAGATTCAACCGAGCTTCAAAACACAAATGCGCTTTTAAAGTCCAGAGATCTTGCTGTTGCATACGCAATGATCGATAACGCTTCCGAGGCTATGGTTTATGTAACCGAAAGAAGCCGTGAGGCGTCATTAAAAATCTCAACGGAGCTTCATGCTTGGGTACAGTCTGTAAAGGGAATAATCAGAGAATACGACAGAGATAAATATATAATATTTTTCGAGTCAAGACATCTTCAAGGACTGATAAAAGACCGTTTTTCTTTTATGGATAACATAAATGCGGCGCCTGCAGATGCTTTTGAAATAAATTTAACACTTTCTATGGGTGTCGCTTATGTTGAGGGTACGCTGGAAGAAAAGGAAGAAGCAGCGAAAAATGCATTGGAGCTTGCTCTCCAGAGAGGTGGAGCTCAAACAGCGGTTAAAACAAAAGAGGGAACGTACAATTTCGGCGGAAGGGTGAGATCCGTTAAAAAACAAACAAAGATACGTTCCAGAGTTGTTGCAAATAAACTTATCTCTATGCTGTATGATTCATCCAATGTTATTATAATGGGGCATAAGGATGCGGATTTTGACAGCATCGCTTCTTGTGTCGGACTTGCCCGACTTTGCCTGTACTGTGGTGTTAAGGTGAATGTTGTTGTGGATTTTGAAGACAAAGATGTTCTTTCAGCCATAGAACATTTAAACAGCGAAGTGTATTCAAATATTTTTGTTGACAGTATTACAGGACAAGATCTTTTGACGCCGGGAACATTGGTTATTCTTTCGGACGTAAGTAATCCGATAATTTTTGAATGTCCGGAGATCGTTGAAAACGCTGAGAAGTTTGCGGTTATCGACCATCATAGACAGGGAAAAGAATTTGATAAAAAGCCTGATATATCATATATTGAGCCTACGGCATCTTCTGCTTCAGAACTTGTTTGTGAGATACTTGAACAAATATTGCCTCCTGAAGTAACATTGAAAGAAGAAGCAGATATTCTTTATGCGGGAATGCTTTTGGACACACAAGCCTTTTCCAGAAATACCGGTGTTCGTACATTCGGCGCGGCGATCTTTCTTAGCAATGCGGGCGGAAGCCTTGAAAGAGGGAAAGATATGCTGAAAGCCAAGGCTTCGGAGTACAAAAAACTTGCATCTATCCAGTCCGGGGTTAGCGTTTTTAAATCTGTGTATGCGATCACTGTTTACGAAAGCGATGAAGGTGATGACAACAGTCGTGTTATTGCCGCAAAGGCGGCAGATAGCCTTTTGGGAATAGAAGGAATAAAAGCCTCTTTTGTTTTAACTGCAGTTGGAGAAGGTATTCACATATCAGCTCGTTCGGATGGATCCGTAAATGTTGCTTTGATATTAGAAAAAATAGGTGGCGGCGGTCATTTTAATATGGCGGGAGCACGTCTTGAAAACATTAGCATGGATAATGCGGTTTTAGAGCTTAAAGATGCCATTGAAAAATTTGAAAAATAATATTTAAGGAGAATAGTTCATGAAGGTGTTATTGCTTGAAGATGTTAAATCTCAAGGAAAAAAAGGAGAGATAATAAACGTATCTGATGGATACGCGAAAAATTTTCTTTTTCCTCGAAATTTGGCAAAAGAGGCTACACAGCAGGTAATTAACGAAGCAAAAGCAAAAAGCAATTCTGCAAACTTTAAAAAGGAAACAGAACGCAAAGCAGCTCTTGAATTGGCTGAACGTATTAACGGTTCTGTTATAGTTTTTAAAACAACAGGTGGTGCAGACGGCAGATTGTACGGTGCTGTAACGTCTAAGGATATATCAGATAAAATTGCAGAACAGCTTAATATTACCGTTGATAAAAAGAAAGTGGTTTTAAGCGACAATATAAAAAGAACGGGAGAATATACTGTTAAACTCAAGCTTTATCCCGAGGTAAGTGCGGAGCTCAAAATAATTGTAGAAGCATAAGGGTGTTCATATGGATTCTCAAATAACTTCATTAAAACAAATGCCATATTCTCTTGAAGCGGAGCAGGCAATTTTAGGTGCTATACTTACTAATCCTGAATTGATCGAACAGGTTCCGTATCTTAAAGCGGATGATTTTTTTCTTGATCAACATAAGGTCATTTATGAATCTATGTATGATCTTGCATCATCTTCAAAGCCAATAGATGTTGTTTTGGTTTTGGAAGCTTTGGAAAAAAGCAAACATTATGAAGGCCCTGATGCGGCAAAGTACTTAAAGCTTTTGATAGACTCATCTGCATTTTCGGGAAATGTTGTGGAGTATGCGGACATTATCAGAGATAAATCTGTTTTAAGGAAGCTTATAGAGTCATCGCGTGCAACATCTGATGAGGCGTATTCTGGTGATGCGGATGTGGATGTTATTCTTGATAGAGCGGAACAGCGCATTTATGAAATATCCAACGAAAAATACACCTCAAATTTTGTTCACATCAAAGAGGCGATTCGATCCAATTACGATACGTTGGGACTTTTAAGAAATAATCCCGACGCACTTGCGGGAACCAAAACAAGGTTTTCTGAACTTGATGATTATATTGTTGGAATGAATCCGGGAGATTTAATAATTGTTGGTGCAAGGCCGGGTATGGGTAAGACCACATTTGCCATGAACTTAGCGGTGAATGTTGCAAAATCATATAGGGAGGGTGAAGCCCCTCCCGAAGTTGCTGTATTTTCTCTTGAAATGCCTCCTCAACAGCTTTCTTCCAGAATGCTTGCGGCGGAAAGTCTTGTTGATCACCATAAACTCCGTACAGGCGAGCTTTCCGACGAAGAATGGAAAAAGCTTGCAATGGGTGCATCGGTTTTAGCGAAAACAAATATACTCATAGATGAAACTTCGGATATAACAGTTATGAGTATGAGGTCAAAGCTGAGAAAACTTAAAAATTTAAAGCTTGTAATTATTGACTATTTACAACTTATGCATTCCGATAAACATTCGGATAACAGAGTTTTGGAGATAGGTGAAATCACGAGAGGGCTTAAACTTATGGCAAAGGATATAGGCGTTCCTATTATACTTTGTTCACAGCTTCGCCGTGAACAGTCCGCTTCCGGAGGAAGAACCGGAAAATCTTTGCCACAGCTTCACGATCTTCGAGATTCGGGTTCTATAGAGCAAGATGCAGACATTGTTCTTTTTCTCCACAGAGACAGCTATGGCCAATATGGTGAAGAGAACGGCGCCGATCCTTCCGGCGACGAAACTACAACTGCGGTTATGGGCGAAAATGAAATTGAGATAGCCAAATGTATCGTTGCTAAAAATCGTCACGGATCAACGGGTACGGTACGTCTTGCATGGCTTGCCAAAAACTATAGATTTGTTGCTTTGGAAAATCACGGAGTTGAACATTGATAGTACAAAAAATAAAATCGTTTTTTGAAAAATACAATATATCCGTAAAGGGAAAAAAGCTTTGCGTTTGTCTTTCGGGCGGTGCGGATTCAGTGGCGCTTTTGGTTTCCATGTGTTCGTTGTTGAAGGAAGAAGAGTTCTCTCTTTGCGCTGTTCATGTGAATCATCATATTAGAGGCGATGAGGCTGATAAGGATGAAAATTTCTGCCGAAAGTTGTGTAAAGAAAAGGAAATAAATCTTAATGTTGTTTCCGTTTTCGCTGCGGAAGAAGCGGAAAAAACAGGCCGTGGCTTGGAAGAAACGGCGAGAAAACTTAGATATGACGCTTTTTCAAAGTTAAAAGAAGATGAAAAAATTGACCTCTTTTTAATGGCTCATCATGCCAATGATAGGGGAGAGACAATAGTTTTCAACATTTTAAGAGGGTGCGGCGTTTCGGGAATTATGGGAATACCGCCGGTGAGAGATTTTTATATAAGACCTCTTAGCGAATGTACAAGAGAGGAAATATTGTCGTTTCTTTCTCAAAACAACCATGTGTTTGTTCAAGACAGTACAAATTTTGATGAGAGTTATACGAGGAATTATATAAGACACACTCTTTTTGAAGATTTTAAAAGAGTGAATCCAAACTTTCTTTCCGCGATTTTAAGACTTTCCCGATGTGCGGCACAAGATGAAGACTATTTTAGCTGCGAGTTGGCTAAAATATCAAAAGATACAGATCTTTCTACATTACATCCGGCTTTGGCTTCAAGGGCGATATGTCGATGGTACGAAGAACAGATTCCGGGTGAAGGGTTGTCCGCTGTTCACGTTCATCGTATCATGTCATGCTTGTCGTGCTCAGAAGAAAAATGTATTGATGTTCCTTTTGGAATAAAGGCGTATGTAAAGGATGGGAAAGTGTGCTTTTCCAACGGAGAAGCTCATATACCCGAAAAGACATATCTTAATTTGGGGATAAATGTTTTTTCTTCGGATTGTAAAGTAATATTTGAAGAAAAATATACAGAAATTCTAAAATTTTCAGATAATCCATTGCAAATAGTATTAAATCGTGGTAAAATAAACGGACGGCTGTTTATGAGGCCGAGGATTGAAGGCGATTTTTTGTTTTGCCGAGGAGTAAGGCGTAGGGTAAGCCGCGAACTGATTAATTCAAAAGTTCCAAAGCATCTGCGTGATATCTTGCCCATTGTTTGCGACGATGATGGCGTTGTTTTTGTACCCTATGTTGGTGCAGATGACCGAGTTTTCTTAAGGGGATCCGTTGACGATCCCATAACATTGACAATCGATTTGAACACGAAAGGAAACAGTTGATGAAAGGAAGCCTTAAGACTTTAATTTTTTATGTTTTGTTTATAGGTGTCATTTTTGCCATAGCCGTTGGGCTTATGGGAACAGAACCACCTGATAAAAAAGTTTACAGCGACATTTTAGCTTATTTTGAAAATGAAGAGGTTGCATCTTTTACCGTTGATGCAACGGGCTTGTTAGAGATTACGTTTAAAAACGAAGAAGTTCTCGAATATCAGCTTTACGATGTTATGATGTTTAAAGAGGATCTAACCGCAAACGGGTATTTAGAGGGCGTTGAGTATGATTTCGTAGTGGAAGAAGCAGTACCTTGGTGGGTATCGTTCTTGCCGTATATCATTGTAATAGTAATCCTTATTGCCGCATGGGCGTTTTTCATTAACAAAGTTTCCAAGGGTACGACAGCTTCTACGGGAGGCGGTGGTGCCGGAGGTGGGCTTGGCGGCAGAATGAACAGTTTTACAAAAGCCAGAACCAAATTGGGGTCAAACGAAAAAGAAAAGGTAACATTTAAAGATGTTGCCGGCGCAGATGAAGAGAAAGAAGAATTAAAAGAAATTGTAGATTTTCTTAAGGCTCCCGACAAATTTGCTGCTTTGGGTGCAAAGATACCAAAAGGAGTTCTTCTTATGGGCTCACCCGGTACAGGTAAAACTCTTTTAGCAAAAGCTGTTGCGGGTGAAGCAGGTGTTCCTTTTTATTCAATTTCCGGCTCAGACTTTGTAGAAATGTATGTTGGCGTTGGAGCATCTCGTGTTCGTGATCTTTTTGAAACTGCAAAAAAATCTGCACCTTGCATCATATTTATAGATGAAATTGATGCTGTCGGAAGACATAGAGGCGCAGGTTGGGGCGGCGGTCATGATGAAAGAGAACAGACGTTAAATCAGCTTTTGGTCGAAATGGATGGTTTTGGAGGTCAGGGCGGCATAATCGTTATTGCTGCCACAAACAGACCCGACATTTTAGATCCGGCACTTTTAAGACCGGGTAGGTTTGATAGACAGATCGCTGTTAATGCTCCCGATATAAAAGGCAGGGAAGAAATATTAAAAGTACACGCAAGAAATAAAAAGTTTGAAGAAGGTGTAAGCTTTACAGATATTGCGAGGGCGACTGCCGGATTTACAGGAGCTGATCTTGCAAATGTTCTCAACGAAGCGGCACTTCTTGCCGTCAGAAAAGGTAAGTCTCTTATAGGAATGTCCGATATGGAAGAGGCAATAATCAAAGTAATGGTTGGCCCTCAAAAGAAGTCAAGAGCAATGAAGGAATCGGAAAAACGTGCAACTGCTTATCATGAAGCGGGTCATGCTATTGTAACAAAGTTTCTTGATACTCAAAATCCTGTGCAGCAGATTTCAATAATTCCCAGCGGAAGAGCATTGGGGTATACTTTATCTCCGCCGACGGAGGATAAATACAGTGTATATAAACAAGAGTTGAAAGAGGAAATTTCAATGCTTTTGGGCGGAAGGGTTGCAGAGGCATTGATTTTGAAGGATATATCCGGCGGCGCTTCAAATGACATTCAAAGAGCAACAGAGATTGCCAGAAAGATGGTGACGCAGCTTGGAATGAGTGATGAACTCGGCCCGATTGTTTTCGGCACAGGACATGATGAAGTGTTCCTCGGTAAAGATTTTTCAAACGGAAGAAACTACAGCGAAGCAATTGCTGCAAAAATTGATAAGGAAATACATGATATCATATCGGAAGCATATGGTGTTGCGGAAAAAATACTAACGGAGCATATGGATAAACTCCACTTCATCGCTGAATATCTTACCAAAAATGAAATTATGGATGGTGAGCAATTTGAGCGTTCGTTTGATGAAGATGCGTCCTTTGAAGTTCTTGATGAAATAAAAGCGAGAAAAGAAGAAAAAAGCCGCTTGGAAAACGAAAAAAGAGCCGAAGAACGATCAGCAGAAAAAGAGGCAGAATCTAAGAAAGCAATATATGAAGATGTTGATGACGAAGAAACGAAAAAAACTTCGGACAACGAGTCGTCAAACGAAAAAAGCGAATAAGAGGAATTGCTTCAAAAGAGTCTTGTTTTTGCATTGGTAAGCGTTTGCAATAATAAGAGAATGGGGAAAAAATATGTACGAACAACAAAATTTTGATTCCGAAACTTTAGATCAAACCCAAAAAAACAAAAATTTAGCAAAACTGATAATTATTATTTCCGCGGCGGTTATTGTCATTGCTGTTTCGGTGCTTTTTATCATACTGTATAACAAAAATGACAGAGAATCGTCAGAAAATATGACATCTGATGAGAGTTCGCAAGCGATCTCCGATGAAATCTCCGCCGGAGGCTTCGATGAAAACTCAGAGGAAAGCTCCGAAGAAAGCTCAGAGGAAAGTTCCGAGGAGAGCTCCGAAGAAAGCTCAGAGGAAAGCTCAGAGGAAAGTTCCGAAGAAAGCTCAGAGGAACCTGATCATCGTTGGGTTAAGAACAACATGGGAATTACCTATCTTTACGAGGGCGCTGGTTTTACTCAATTTAACGGCACAAAAAATTCTGCCGCAAAATACAGCGATAAAATAAACAGCTTTGTTTCAAATGTTTCCTTTCCTGTTTATTCTATTATCGCTCCAACTTCTGTAGAATTTATAGATATTCCCAGGGATATCAGACAGGAAGACGATTTTTTTAATCAGTCACAGAAAAACTTTATCAATTATGTTTCCGAGGGCTTAACTGCCACAAATGTTTATATATATGATGCTATAAAAGAAAATGTTTCTTCTGAGTATTTATATTTCAAAACAGATAGGAACTGGACTGCGGATGCGGCATATTATGCATATGCGGAATTTTGCGATGCTTCGGGCAATATAGCTGCCTCAAAAAGCGCATATGAAATGGGAAGTTATACCGGTTATTTGGGAAATTATTATAATGCAACAAATTCTGAAAGATTGAAAGCCAATGCAGATACGGTAAATTATTATAGAATAAGCGATATATATCCGTGTTCTGTTACTATGTATATTAACGGCGCTGCTTATAAAGACAGAGCTTTGATATATACTCAGCTTTCAAATCCTGTCACATACGCTTATTATGCGTTTCTTGGCGACAGAGGACAAACATTTACCATTACGTCCCAAAATTCTGCAACGGAAAAATCTTTGCTTGTAGTTGGTGATGAATCTGCATTTGCTTTTGTTCCGTATCTTGCTGCAAACTATAGAACCATTTATTTTGTGAATACGGAGAAATACAGCGGATATATCAATGATTATTTGGTTGATAAAGCGGTTGATGAAGCTGTGATCCTGTCTTATGCTACAAATGCGGCTACTAATAGTTATGTAACAGCACTTGAAAACATTTTTTCCGGCCCTGTAGAAGTAACAACGGATGGGGAGAATTAATCAATATAAGCAAATGGAATATCTCCAATAATTACTGTCTCTGCAATGCAGACTTCCGTTGAGATATCAATGCTTTGAGATGAAAAGGGAGAAGCAAGTTCTACGCTGAGACGTATATCTAAATAAAGGCTGTGGAGCGTTTGATTTATTCCCACGGAAGTAAATGTTTGTTTAAGTTCTGTGGCAACCGCCCCCAAAGGAATTATGTCAATTTTAATATCAGGCCCTTTTGCGGAGAATATACGGCTTCCTAAGAGCGTTCCCAAAGGTACAGAGAATGTTTCTTTCACATCGTCTTTTAAGGCGTGAATAATTGCGGATACTGTTTCGCCTTTAAGTTTGTTTACACTTTTTGAATTTACAGAAATAGCAGTAATTTTTCCTGCGGAGTCGCGGTGTATTTGGCATATGCTGCTGTACTCCGCAGATTGTTTTTCTACGGACTCCAATACGCATTGATTAATTATACCATATACTTTATTTGTTCCGTATGTTTTGGCGAAATTTGAAAGTGTTTTGTCAAGGTGTGCGGCAATAATGTATATTATCAATATTATCAATGAGAAAGTTGTTAATATTTTAAGTTTCATATAAAACCTATCGTGTATAAAGTTTTCTTAAAAGGAGACATTGAAATGATATTAAGAAAAGAAATAATTATATCAGATTTTGACGACGGCTTTGTTGCAGTTGCCGCAGAAGAAGCGAGTGAATTTTTTCACGGAATGATCAAGCTCAACGGCACGGGAGCTTTTATAACCAATTGTCTTAAGGAAGAAACAAATGTTTTGGACGTTGTAAAGGCATTGCGTAAAGAATATGATGTTTCAGAAGAAAAAGCAAGGCGTGATGTGGAAAGACTTGTTGAAGTATACCGAGACGCCAATTTGCTTATAGAATAATTATGCAAATGCTTGAAGAAATATTGATAAAAGAAGGAAAATGTATTTTTCCCATAAAGGGTATTAGTATGATGCCGATGCTTGAGCAGTCCAAGGATACTGTGTTGGTTGTGATTACTAAAGATAAACTTAAAAAGTATGATATTCCTCTATATAAAGTGAAAGGCAACTATTATCTTCACAGGATAATATCTGTTAAAAATGATTACTATATCACTTGCGGTGATAATTGTATTACAAAAGAAAGAGTGCCATTTTCAAATGTTTTGGGCGTTGTTGAAGGATTTTATAAAAACGGTAAATATATTTCGTGTTCAAACTCCGATTACTTAAAATATGCAAAAAAACGCTGTAAGAGCAGATGGAGACGCAGCTTGGTGCGATATATTTCATATGGTGCGAAAAGAATATTTGGACGAAACAAAAAACAATAACATATTGCGTCATCTTGCGTTGTCACTTAGAGCTTCTGTAAGAAATGAACAACCTCCACTTTTGGATGACGATACAGATTTTCGGCTTTTGCTAAAGTTTGCAGAGCGTCATGCTGTGCTTTCTGCCGTTTATGAAAGTGTAAAATGTAGTAATTGCCCGGAAGATATTTTAAAAAAATGGTCTGACAAGGTAGGACTTGCTATCAATAAAGAAATACTCTTCGATAACGAGTTGTGTAAAGTAGAGAAGGTTTTTACAGATGCTAAAATAAAGTTTGTTCCCATTAAAGGGATTGTTATCAAAAAGCTTTATCCTAAATTGGGAATGAGGCAGTTTTGTGATTATGACATTTTGATCGAAAGCTCAAAAAGCGATCTTTCAAAGGAAAAAATGAAGTCTTTAAACTATGTGGTTTCACGGGATAGAATTTCAGAAGAAAAGGCACATAGTTCTATCGCTGTTATAGATTGTCACAAATCGCCTATATTTAATTTTGAGTTGCATAAAAAGCTGTTTCACGGTGTTGAAGAGGGTTATTTTAAGAACATTTGGGAACGGGTGGATTTTCCGTATGAAAACCCGTATAAAGGAAAAATGCGAGATGAGGATGTCTATTTATATCACCTTGCTCACTTGCGTTCGCACCTTGAAGAAAGGAGCGGTGCGGGGATCAGGTATCTTGCCGACCATTATCTTATTAAAGAAAAACTATTAAAAAAAGATGATGATACAAATCGATATATAAAAAAAATTTTAGAAGAAGAAAATTTGGTTGATTTTGAAAAGGAAATAGACGCAGTTACGTATGACCTTTTTTCCTCTCCCGTGGATGAGGTTGATTTTAACGCTTTGGAGGCTTTTTTGCTTTACGGCATTCATGGCTCCTTGGAAAATAAGGCTAATTTGGGAGTAAAAAAAGAGGGAAGGGTAGTTTTCACGTTAAAGCGTATATTCCCGCCTTACACCAAAATGGCAGAGTATTATTATTCCTTGAAAAAGTTTCCCATTCTTTTACCATTTTACTATGTTCATCGTTTTTTTTCCATTTTGGTTAATAAAAGCAGACGAAATGCGGCAAAAAGCGAAATGCGTTCTGCGTGGGTAAATCCTAAAACAAAATCAAAATAATATCATTCATTTGGAGGTTAAACTTCGATGAAATTTTTTATGTGTTGCTTTTCCGTTTAAAATATGGTATACTTTTCATAGTAAAATTGATTATGAGGAGGCATTTATGAAAGATCAAATTAGAAAAAGAATTCTTTCCCTTGTGCTGGTAATTGCAATATTTACATCTTTCGTAAATTTTGTGAGAATACCTGTAAAAGCGGCAACGGTTGATTCCGGAACTTGTGGAACTAATCTTACATGGACTCTTTTTGACAGCGGAACGCTTACGATTTCCGGTACGGGCGCCATGACTGATTATTCTTCTTATGCCCCTTGGTATTCAAGCCGTGACATCATTAAAACTGTTGTAATGACAAATGATGTTACCACAATAGGAAATAAAGCATTTTTTGATTTTGTAAATCTTGAAAGTGTAAAAATAAGCGATTCTGTTACCACTATTGGAAATTGGGCGTTTTACAATTGCACCAAGCTTACCAAAATAATTATTCCCAGCTCTGCTACCGCTATAGGCAGTCGGGCGTTTTACGGGTGCGAGGCTCTTGAAGACTTAACAATCGGCAATTCTGTGTCATCTATAGGTGAAAGCGCTTTTTATTCTTGCGATAATCTTGCAAGTGTAACGATTCCCGACTCTGTTGTTACTATGGGCACTAATGTGTTTTCCAATTGTCAAAATCTTAAAAGTGTTACTATTGGTAATTCTGTAACTGCTATAAAGGCGAATGCATTTTATTCTTGCGCCAATCTTGAAAGCATAATTATGGGTAATTCTGTTACCACTATAGGAAATTGGGCTTTCAGTGGCTGTCAGAAACTTAAAGTCATAAAGATCGGAGATTCTGTAACCTCTATAGGCGACCGGGCGTTTAATAGATGCACTAATCTTGCAGTAGTAACAATTCCCGATTCTGTTGCTTCAATAGGAGATAATACATTTTACGATTATAATTACAATATGATAATACGAGCGAATTCGGGATCATATGCGGAAACATATGCGAAGAACAACAATATTATATTTTCTGTTCCTTCCGGAATTTGCGGAGATAATGCCACGTACACATTGGGCGAAGACGGATCTCTTTTGATAGAAGGAACGGGCGCATTAAACGAAGGTGCGTTTTCCAGATGGGGTATAATATCTCTTATTATTTCCGACGGAATAACGGAAATTGATGCCACATCGTTTGGTAGGTGTGTGAATTTAGAAAATATATGGATAGGTAATGATGTTAAGTTTGTAGGAGACAATCCGTTTAGAAATTGCGGAACACCTAAAACATTAACCGTTTCTGAAGATAATCCAAATTATTCTGCCCTTGATGGAATTTTATTCAATAAGGATAAAACAGAATTGATTAAAGCGGTAGGAGCGATTCCGTCATCCTATGCTGTTCCCGATACAGTTGTTACTATAGCTAAAAAAGCATTTGAACTTAAAAGCGAGTTGATAGAACTTACAATTCCGGATTCTGTTATAACGATAGATGATCGTGCATTTTATTTCTGCGAATCGTTATCATCTGTAACACTGGGAAATTCTGTTGAAACGATAGGACTTGAAGCTTTTTATGAATGCGACGCTCTTGTAAGCATTGTGGTGCCCGAAAGCGTTACATCATTGGGAGCTTATTCCTTGGGGTATTTTGCCCTTGATTATGTTGAATTGATGTATGAAATAGTTCCGGACTTTTCGATTTATGGAAAGCGTGGAACTGAAGCAGAAACATACGCAAACAATAACGGAATGAACTTTATACGTATAGATATGGAAGAAGATACTGTGGTGGATTCCGGAATGTGCGGTGAGAACGCTGCGTGGATTCTTTCCGAAAACGGAACACTTACATTATTCGGCACCGGAAGTGTAGAAAAAGGAAGCTGGGATGCTTCTATTGTAAACAATGTTATACTGGAGAGCGGAATTACATCCATAGAGCCACTTTGCTTTGACGACGAAAATAATATTGTAAGCGTAACAATTCCCGAAACCGTAACAAATATTGGTGAAGGAGCATTTTCAGGCTGTACATCCTTGGTGGACGTATATTATGAAGGATCGGAATATCAATGGAACATTATTACCGTAGGACTTGTCAACGATGCTTTAATGAAGGCAAATCTTCATTTTGCTAAGGCTAACAATACTAAACTTGAAATAATTGATAATAAAGTTACTGTTTCGGAAGGAATTATGAAAGGACTTTCTGAAAACATGACGGTTAGCAGCCTTTCTTCTGTAATCTGCAACGATGAATTTATTGTATTAAATGCAGAGGGAGCAGAACTTTCCGAAATGGATAAAATCGGAACGGGAACATTTATTGCTGTTATGGTAGATGGTGTTATGACAGATTCTGTTACGGTTGTAATAAACGGTGATGTTGATGGAACGGGCACGGTAGATTCTACAGACTATCTTAGAATTAAAAGTGCTTTCCTCAATTTGCATACCTTGGAAGGCGCATATCTTGCCGCATCTGACACTAACGCTGACGGAGAGATTAATGCAACTGACTATTTGCAAATAAAAAGTCATTTTCTTGGTACTTACAGTTTGTATTAATAATTTTTAAATGGCGTAGATAAAAAGCACTGAAATAAAAAATTGCAAACTTGAAAAATATATTTATGATGTAAGATCGGATGTGAAAAAAATCACATCCGATCTCGATTTCTATTGTCCTATTTGAAGTTTGTTTTATGTTCTGTAAAATTCCATTTTCATAAGTTCGTCTTTAAGCTTGACCATGATCCTTTTTTCAAGCCTTGAAATGTATGATTGAGAAATGCCCAAAATGTCTGCAACTTCCTTTTGCGTTTTTTCTTCGCCGTTTGATGCTATCCCAAAACGAAGTTCAATAATTGTTCGTTCCCTTTCGTCTAAACGGGAAATTGCAAGACGGATCAGCCTGACATCTTCTGCTTTTTCAATATCTTTGTTTACGTAGTCACTATCTGTTCCCAAAAGGTCGGAAAGCAAAAGCTCGTTTCCGTCCCAGTCAACATTTAACGGCTCATCAATGGAAATTTCATTTTTAGTTCCGGCATTTTTTCTTATGAACATCAAAATCTCGTTTTCTATACACCGGGATGCGTATGTAGCAAGTTTGATCTCTTTTTCCGCCTTGAAAGATCCAACCGCTTTCATAAGCCCTATAGTGCCGATGGAGATAAGATCTTCTATTCCCACTCCCGTGTTCTCAAATTTTTTTGCAATGTAGATAACAAGTCTTAGATTCCGTTCAACCAATATATTTTTGGCTTCTTCTCTTGTTCTCATTTGGGATATAAGCAAAGCTTCTTCTTCTTTGGTGAGAGGTGGAGGCAGGGTGTCCGGCCCGTTTATGTAAAAGCAACTATTGTCTTTTTTTGTTTGGAAGTCGTTTATCTTTTTCATTATTTCCTTGAAAATATTTGTACAGATTTTTTTCATCAAGGTGTATCCTTTCTTTGGCTTTTATTCAATGTATGTACCGGGAATAAGTCCCGAAGATCCTCCAAAGCTTCCGGGTGAAAAGTCTATGCCCAAGAGGCAACTAATGCTCTTTCTTTCTTTTTGTCCGAAAAGACTCACAACCGTGTTTTTGGGTCTGATTACAGGGATGAGTCCTTTGTCTGAAGATACAAGTCTGATTCCTGTTGGAAAACTTTCAGAAAGCACGTCGAGACGTTTAATTGCCAGAAGTTGTTCTTCTCCGAAAATATCATTTAGCTCAAAATGTTTTATAAGTATTATTCCATCTCCGCTAATAGGATCTCGCAGTAAATTTCCCGTGTCTATTAGTGCATCAAAGGTTTTGGTTCCGTTTTCAAAGCTTACAAAAACTCGTGCGGTTTTAATTGAAATTCTCTTTCCCATATTAATGAAAAAAGGAAACGATAAAAAAATAAAAAGTAGAATCAACAGCAAAAGTGACACCGGGGATATATCTGCGTAAATTCCACCATCAATAGAAACAAAATTTCCATTAGATGATAAAATCCCCGTAATTATTCCCCCGCTTACTGCACATATACCAAAAAAAACAGAAGATGTTTTTAAAACCGTAAAAGCACTTGTTGATGGTGTGAAAATAGAGCATATCAGCACCAATGCAAGAATGTGAATTACAAACCTTGTGGTATTTGCTTCATCTTGAAGAAACAAAGCTAAAATGGAATATGCTCCCCCTAAAGTGGAGGAGACTATTATGGGTATTACTCTTCGTTTTAATTTGCATATATAAAGTGTGGAATATATACAAGCAATATCTACGGCAAAGTTCAGTATGAATAATACATCAATGTATATTGTATATGTCAAACGATATCTCCTCCTTCCGCCAAATATTTTACTACTTGCATAAAGAATTTTTTGTCAAAGAGAGGAATATATAAATAATAATCTTTAAAAGATAAAGGAGGGTAACCGTTGAATAAAAGGGGAGATAAAGAAGAAAAAAACAAAAATGGGTTTTTATATTTTATTTTGTTTTCAATGCTCATTTTTTCGTTAATTATGTTTTATAAGAGTGAAAACAATGCCGTGGCCGCAGGAAGCTTTGGAAAAAATGAAGGCTACAGAAATGTTTCGTTTTCAGATCTTTCAAAGAAAATTTCACTTGGAGGTAGCTTTGCCAAAGATTAAAATCAGCCCGGCGGGAATGATCTCGCTTTTAATAATTTTTCTTTTAAACGGTAAACATACTTTTGGAATAATGATACTTTGCGCTTTTGTGCACGAATTGGGGCACCTCATTGTAATGTTGCTTTTGGGCGTCAAACCTTTGGAAGTTACAGTTGGGTTTATGAATTTCAATATCTGTTACAATAAGCTAAAGACGTCTTATAAGGTTGATATTTTTATTTCTATGGCGGGAATAGTTTTTAATTTAATTTTCGGAGCTGTTTCATATTTTGCGGGAAACACAAATCTGTTTGTTACAAACTGTGTTTTAGCTGTTGTGAATTTAATTCCCATAAAAGGACTTGACGGAGGAAATATAATAAACAGCATAATTTCTGCTGTAAAGTCGGATGGAGCAGAGAAGGGAGATGCATATTTTTTATCATCAGACCAATACAGCGGAAAGATAAGACTGTACAGTAAAATATTTGCACCCGTTTTTATTTTTTCTTTAACAATAGCAAGTGGATTTAATGTTTCTGTTGCTTTTTCCGGTGTCTCTATGCTGATATGCGAATGTATAAATTCGGGTTGAAAATTTCTTTGAAAAATCAAAAACACAACTTGATAAAGATAAATTGTATAATGTACACATACAAAGCGGGTGCGTTGATACACGTTTGAAAATAGTAATTGAGGAAATAGAAATGGATTTATCTTTAAAAAAGTTTTATGTTTTTGTGGCAGAGTCATCTTTAAAGGCTATGGAGCTTGATTATGCGGATATGTCATTCAGAGACGGTACAATGTTTATACTGTATCACGCCGATGATCGAAGATGCTTTTTGTTTGTAGAGAATAGCGGACGTTGTATCTTTTCGTCTGTATTGATGGATAAAAGTGAAAAAGGCGCAAAAAGAAAGATGAGTAGTGTTATAGATAAAATGAATGTATCAAAAGGACGATTTAATTTGCGTGAATGTGAGAAAGGCGCTTTAATTTTGGAATACGTTTTTTTAATTCCCACTAATAATTATTCCACCGTGGTAAATGATGCGTATGAGGCTTTTAAAGCGGTAGAAGAATATTTTTTTTGCTACATCTGAAAATGTGGACAATTTATGCTTTGTAAAAGGGGAGATTCAAAGTGCGTTTTTGCGCTTTATTTCCCCTTTTTTCTTTAGCTTTTGGGTGAAAATTTTTTCATTGACAAACAAACGAAAATATGGTATCATATCAACGAAAGCTATAAAAGGGGTGCGAAGTGAAAAAAGGAGTATTGAGGCATTTTAAAAATTATTTGTTTATTTTTATCGGGTGCGCTTGTTATGCAGCCGGTGTCAGCCTGTTTCTTGAACCTAATAAATTAACCCCGGGCGGGCTTTCCGGTGTTGCTATTATAATAAACCATTTTTTCCCTAAGATTACCGTCGGTGTTGCGGTTTTTGCGATGAATATTCCGTTGCTTGTTATTGCACTTTTGGTGCTTGGGAAACAGTTTTTGGTTTCGACTCTTGTGGCGACGGCGGTATCTTCGGCTTTTATTGATATATTAGCGCCTTTTGCTCCAAATTTGGACGATAAGTTACTTTGTGCTATTTTTGGCGGATTCTTTATGGCTTTTGGGCTGGCTTTCGTTTTCAAAGGAAATGCAACAACAGGCGGTACTGATATCATTGTAAAGCTTCTCAGAAAGAAGTTTCGTCATATTAAAACAGGAACTATCATGTGGGGCACTGACGCCACGGTAATTATAGCAACAGTTATTGTTTTTGAAGATTATAAAGTTGCGCTTTATGCAGCTATAACTATTTTTGTACAAACTTTGGTTATGAATTATGTTTTGTACGGCCCCGATGAAGCCGCCCTTGTTTATATTATTAATTGTGATCACGAAAAAATGATTTCTCTGTTTATGAAGCAAATGGAGATCGGAGCTACTATTATTGATGGCAAAGGTGCATATACGGGAGATAGTAAGAAGGTTACCTTGTGTGCCATAAAAAAACAGCAATTACCTCTTTTGAGACAAATTGTAGAGGAAAACGCACCGGATGCTTTTTTAATTGTAACTTCTGCAAATGCGGTTTTCGGAGAGGGATTTAAAGAAATTGATGTAGAGGACCTTTAATAAAGGGCTACAAATATAAAAATTGTAAAGGAAAAAACTATGAAACGAATTATCGCTTTTATCATGATGATATTAATGGTATTTTCGGTGGTTGGTTGTGGAGGCGAAGATCAGTCTGAGCAAGAATCTGCGGCTACAGAAGAAAGTTCTATTAATGCGGACGACTTTAAAAACCAAGACGGAACTGTTACTGTTCCCGACATTATAGGTATGCCTGTCGCCGATGCCAAGGCGCTTCTTAAAGAGCTTGGGCTTACATGCAGAGTGGTTGAAGTGTATTGGGACGATTCTTTTGAAATTGGGTCTGTTGTTGAAACAGATTTCAAATCCGGAGATGTTGTAGATCCCGGCACACAAATTATAACAAAAGTGCGTAAGCAGGGCGAATATGTTGACCCGGACAAAGATCCTCTTGTAGAACAGAGAGAAGAACTTTCTCAAGGAGCCAACAGCGATTATATACCTCTCAACTACGAAATAATGAAAGCGGTTTGGATCTCCCAGTTTGATATGGACGGCATTTTGGAAGATGGAAGCCAGAAGAGCGAAGAATATTTACGTACTACAATGGCAAATCTTTTTGCAAAACTTGCCGGCGATGGATTTAATACAGTAATCGTTCAAGTGCGTCCATACGCTGACAGCTTTTACCCTTCTGAGTATTATCCTTGGTCTAAGTATGCTGTAGGCGGATATGGAATGTATGGAACATACGACCCGCTTGAAATAATGATAGAGGAAGCCCATAAAGTTGATCTTAGCTTTCAAGCGTGGATCAACCCTATGAGAGCGTTTAGCGAAAGCGATAAAAAGGCTTTTAGCCTTATAAGCGAAAACTATTTGATTCGTCAATGGTACGAAGATCCTACAAAGTATCCTAATTATGTTTATCTTTACAATAAATATTTTTATCTGAATATTGCTTATGATGATGTTCGTCAGCTCATCGTAAACGGTGCTAAGGAAATCGTAAGATATTACGATGTTGACGGCATACATATGGACGATTATTTCTATCCCACCGGAATACCGAATGATTTTGATCAAGCAGTATTTTCAAAATCAGGTATGATAGATATAAAACGCTTCCGTAAAGATAACGTCAATAAGCTTGTAAGCGAGCTTTATAAGGGAATTAAAGCGGAAAATAGAAATGTTTTGTTCGGAATTTCTCCTGCAGGAAACCTTAGCAATGTAAGGGATAATTGCTGCCTCGATATTGATACTATCCTTGCCAACGAAGGTTTTGTGGATTATATTATGCCGCAGATATACTGGGGATTCCAGCATCCAACACAGCCGTTTGTAACTTGTCTTGCAAATTGGCAAAACCTTGTTAAGAAAGACAGCATCAGATTTATGGCGGGTCTCACCGCAAGCGGCGTTGAAACAGAGAGCGAAGCGGAGTTTATAACCAATAAGGATATTTTCAAGAAGTATTTAACTCACCTTCAAACCACAAATAAATTTGATGGACTATGTATATTCTCCGTTAAAACGCTGTATAATATGGAAAGTGCAGAAATCAGTAGTAACGAGAATATACAGGCGGAAATGGAAAACTTTTTACCGCTTCTCAAAAAAGTGCCAAACATCAAAATCGTTTATTGATATGCGTAGACTTATTGGAAAAGCAATAATGGATATTGGAGATGAAGCTACGGTAATATGGCCCGACGGTAAGCGTGTCGAAGCTTTTTATGTGGATACATTCGGGTATGACCATATTTTGAAAAGCAAAGAAGACGGCAGAGAAATAAGGCTTACCAATCGGTATATAGAACGTATGGGAATTTTGGTCGTTAAGAAAAAATAAAATATCTCACACACAAATGACCTTTCGCATAATATAGCATTAGGTATCGGAAAAAACGGTACTTCCTATGTTTTGTGGAAGGAGGATATACTATGGCTTGCTTCGATTCCTTTTTTGGCAATCAGAATTGTTGGATTATTATTCTTATCGCAATAATCATAGTTTGCTGCTGCGGATAAGTAGTTGTTTAATTCATTGATAAGGCGACCGGCTCTCGCATTCAAGCGAGAGCCGGCTTGTCTGTTGTTTTTATGAGGTTTATATGGAATTTTTAGAAAAAATTATGAACGGCGTATCTTCATTCGCCATAAGCTTTGTTTTAAAAATGTTGCTTGCTTTGTTTGTATTTATTATTGGCTGGAAATTATGTTCATTTTTGGTGAAGTTTATTTCCAAAAGTCACGGAATGCAACGCATGGATATTACCGCTCGAGGATTTATTTTAACAACAATAAAATTTGTTTTGAGAGCGATTGTCGTATTTGCCGTTATAGCCATCTTAGGCGTTCCTACTGCCAGTATAATTGCTGTAATAGGTTCTTGTGGCGTGGCAATAGGACTTGCTTTGCAAGGAAGCCTTTCAAATTTTGCAGGCGGGCTTATGCTTTTAATTTTTAAACCATTCGACGTGGGAGATTATATTATAACTCCCGATGCTTCGGGTACAGTTCAAAGCTTGGGGATATTTTATACAACAGTGAGTACACCTGATAATATTAAGGTGGTTATTCCTAATAGCGTTGTTTCGGGGAATGTTATTTCCAATACATCTGCATATGAAACGAGAAGACTTAGCTTTTCTTTTACTGTGGCTCATTCCGAAAATGTTGACCGTGTGAAGGAAATTATGCTTTCGGTTATACAGTCTTGCGAAAAAATTTTAGACGATCCTGCGCCTTCCGTGGTTGTCAGTGCATATAAAGAGAGCGGCGTTGATATCTCTGCACGCTGTTGGGTAAAATCGGAAGATTATTGGAATATAAATTTTTACATCAATGAAAGAATCAAAGAAAGATTTGTCGAGGAGAAAGTTCAAATTCCTGCGAATAAGGTTGATGTAAACATCATTAAATAAAAAAGTGACCGGTTCAAACGAAAATTTATTTTTGCGTTTGAACCGGTCGTTCTTTAATATAAAGTATAAATATCTCCGTCATACGGCTAAAAGCGGTCTGTCACTTTTTGCTTATAACTTTCTATCGCGGTGAATCAGACTAAAAAACACTCAGAAACCATCTCTAAAGGTTCAGAGAAATATCATACACTTGACCTTTGGGGATTTTCCTGTCGAGAGATACCGCTTTCACTGCATCCATTTTTTTGTAACCAATGTCAATGTAATATTTCAAATGTTCTTCAACGGTCATGTCCTTCCAAAAACCGTCAGAAGCGGTTTTTGTGCATCCTGATACGACAATGGCAAACTCACCTTTTTTGGGGATGTCTCCGTTTTCTACCATTTTAATCGCTTTGGAAAGAGATGCCTTTATTATGCATTCGTTCAGCTTTGTAAGTTCCCTGCAAACCGCAACTTCTCTTTCGCCAAAATGTGAAAAAATATCTTTCAAGTCCTTTTCGACGCCATGTGGCGGAGTGTAAAAAACAATGTCTCTTTTTTGCGTTTTTAGTTCTTCCAGCGTTTCCGAACGGTCTTTTTTAGACTCCGAGAGAAAACCTTCAAAAACAAATCTTTTGTTTGTAAGTCCGCTTGCGCTTATTGCTGCTGCTGCAGCACAGCATCCGGGAATGGGAATGACTTTAATTCCTTTTTCGTGGCATTCTTTTACCAAAAATGCCCCCGGATCGGAAACTGCCGGAGTGCCCGCATCTGTAATTAGCCCGCAGGTTTCGCCCCGCTCAAGACGTTTTATAATCGTTTCACCCTTATATGTTTTGTTGTGCTCAAAATAGCTTACAAGAGGTTTTTTTATTCCCAAAAGCATGAGAAGTTTTCCTCCTACGCGTGTATCTTCAGCGGCTACAAAATCAACATTTTTAAGAGTTTCCACCGCGCGTGGAGTGATATCGCCCATATTTCCAATGGGCGTTGCAATAACATATAGCATATTAACCCTTCGCCTTCTTTTTATGCTTCATTTTTCTAAGCTTAATATAAAGCTTTGGCATATGATCGACGAGCATATCTTTAAAGAAATTCCTGATTTTAGCATAAATGTCGTGAAGAGCAACATAGAACTTGTAAGGGACACATTTTGAGGTCACTCTAAAATCAAGCCATTTCTCGTAGGTTCTTCCTAACCAGCCGGGCATTTTGTATGCCCACTTATATCTTTTTACAAAGTGGTAGAAATACGCTTCAATAAACAATACCTGTTCTTCGGGAAATTGTTCTTGCTTAAGAGGCACCCTACAATCGGGAGAAATAACTTCGGGTAAAAATCCGGCTTCTTTAGCAATATCATAAAGCTTTGTTCCGGGATATGGATAGAATATATTGGGAATAACTCTGTCGCTTTTCATTTTTGCGTTAAGTTTAATGGTTTTTAAAGCTTTGTGTATGTCTTCGTGAGGAAGACCTATGATATTATAGGTGAGCTGTGCAATTCCATATTTATGAAACCACTGACTGCAATTTATCATCATTTCGTCTGTTTGATAACGCTTGAGATATTTGAATCGAATTTCTTGATCTCCGCTTTCGAGTCCCATATCAATGGTATAGCATCCCGCTTCTTTCATACGGCGTACAGTGTCTTCCGTAAGAATGTCAAAACGTATATTCCCTGTGAAAGGAAGGTGTATTTCCTGCTTGTATAATTCGATAAATTTATCAAACCATTCGGGAAACATATTAAAAATGGCGTCTCTAAAGTTGATAAACTGAATGTTTGGGTATTTTGAAAGCAAGGTTTTAAGGTAAAGAATGCCGTTTTCGGGACTTCTGAATCTTGCATAATATTTTTTGTTTGGATAAACATTTCTAAATTGACTGTTTCCGCAGTATGTGCAGTTGTAAAAGCACCCGCGGCTCATCATAACTATGGCGGTGTTAACCTTTACGGAGTCAAGATTGGCATAGTCGAACAAATCAAAATCGGGGATAGGTAATCTTTCAAGATCGGGGAAAAGAGGACGTACGGGATTTTCTTTAAATGTTCCGTCGGGGTTTTTAAACCAAAGACTTTCGATGTTTGTATAATCCTTTCCGTCTCTCATCGCGTCGCAAAGCTCTAATTCCGCATATTCACCATCACCGATACAAACACAGTCAACGCCTTCAGCGGAAAGAACATCTCCGGGCACAAGTGTACAGTGATATCCACCGCAAATTATGAAAACATTCGGACAAACTTCTTTTGTCCATTTGATGTAAGTTTGACAATCGGGAAAAGCTGTGGTGCGAACGGAAAAACCGATAATGTCGAAACTCCCTTTTTCCAAAAGCTTTTTCTTGAATTCTTCTTCCGTGTGGAGATAAAGAAGGTGAAGAAGGTCAACAGAGTGACCACCCTGTTTAAGTACGGCGGAAATTGAGGCAAGACCCTCGCTATAGCTTCCGCCTGTCATTTTTCCTTTTAAATCTCTGTCTGTATAGTCGGGATACACAAGGAGCATCCTTGCGCTTCTTCCGTTTAAATCGATCATATTATACCATCCTTAATGTTAGTTGTGTGCATCAAACCAAGTTTTTCCGTAAACGGCTTCCGCAATAAGCGGAACGGAAAGGACACAAGCTTTTTCCATCCCGTTTTGTAAAATTTCAGCGGCAAGTTCTTTTTCGTTTTCCGGACTTTCCACGATCAGTTCGTCGTGGATCTGAAGAATTATCCTCGATTTCATGTTTCTCAATTCAAATTCTTTTGAAACATCTATCATGGCTTTTTTAATTATATCCGCTGCAGTTCCTTGAATAGGAGAATTTCTTGCAATTCTTTCTCCAAAAGAGCGAATTGTCTTTTTGGGCGAAGAGAGTTCTGAAACATATCTTCGCCTTCCAAACAAAGTGGTAACATATCCCTTTTCATATGCCTCTGCCACTGTCTTTTCAAGATATTCTGAAATTTTGGGGTAGGTTGCAAAATAATCGTTTATATAAGCCCTTGCTTCTTTTACGGTAACACCAATATCGTTTGATAATGCAAAGTCTGATATTCCGTAAATGATGCCGAAATTTATAGCTTTTGCACGTTTTCTCAATTCGGTACTCACTGCTTCGGCTGGGATTCCAAAAACGCCTGATGCTGTCATTGTGTGTATATCATCTCCGTTTTTAAAGGCGTTACATAATATCTCATCGCCTGAAAGATGAGCCAAAATTCTAAGCTCTATCTGAGAATAATCAGCATCTATAAGAACATTCCCTTCCTCTGCAACGAAAAATTTTCTAAAAACACGGCCCAGTTCTGTTTTTACCGGGATGTTTTGTAGGTTCGGCTCCGCTGAGGAAAGACGTCCCGTTTGGGTGAGAGTTTGACGAAAAGTAGTGTGTATCCTTCCGTCGTCGGAGATAACTTTTAAAAGCCCTTCCGCGTATGTGCTTCTCAGTTTTGAAAGCTGCCTGAAAAGCAGAATTTCGTTAATAATTGGGTGATATGGAAGTAGCTTTTCCAACACTTCCGCATCGGTAGAATATCCTGTTTTGGTTTTTTTGCCGTGTGGAAGCTTTAGTTTTTCAAAAAGAACAGCACCTAACTGTTTTGAAGAATTTATATTAAATTCTTCGCCCGCAAGAAGAAAAACTTGATTTTCGGATTCAATAATTCTACTTTGTAAAAAGTCGGAAAATGAAGCAAGTCCATATTTATCTACTTTAAATCCAATCTTTTCCATTTGGAAAAGTATGGTGCAAAGATTTATCTCCATTTGATAAAGATCTTTTTGATGTCTTTCTTCGATTATTGACCAGAGCTTTTCTTTCAGCGCAGGCAAATTAATTACCACTTCTTCCGGAGTATTTCCTAAAGCTGTTTCTAAATAAACTTCAATAGCGTTTTTTGCGCTCTGCAAAGTTCCGCTGTTACTGCCCGCAACATAAGCTAAAAGAGAAATGTCATCACCCGGTGTTTTTATGTTGTATTTCGAAAAGGCGTGGGCAAATTCTTTTTTGCTCCATAGAGTGATGTTTGAGCCTTCGAAAATGCTACCCATGTTTTCTTCAGTTGTTTTAACACCGTTTTTTCCGTCCCAAAGGTAAATAAAGCCTTCATTTTCATAAAGATATACATTTTTTTCAAGAATGGAGACATCTGCAGAGAATGTGGGGATAATTGTTTCTTTATGCTTCACTTCAAGCTTTTCCGCCATGGCTCTGAATTCCATCTTGATGAAAAATTCTCTCAGCTTTTCATTGTCTTTTTCTAAAATTCTAAAGTCTTCAATGTTTCCCAAGGGAACGTCTCTTACAATTTTAGCGAGAAAATAACTCATCTCGGCGGAACTTTTTCCCTCTTCCAATTTCTTTTTAATGCCCGCCTTTACCTTGTCTGTGTTTTTATATATGTTCTCAAGTGTTCCAAATTCTTTAACTAAGTTGTAAGCCCCTTTTTCGCCTATTCCGGGAACACCGGGAATATTATCTGAGGAATCGCCCATAATTGCTTTTGCATCTATCAAAAGGGAAGGAGCAAATCCATAAGCCTCTGTAAAGCTTTCCGGAGTGAAAATTTTGGTTTCGTTGGTTGTGGCGAGGAAAACAGTCGTTTTCTCGCTTACAAGTTGCAGACTGTCACGATCGCCCGTAACAATAACACAGTCGATACCTTTTTGTTCTCCCATGGTGATAAGAGTGCCTAAAATATCATCAGCTTCAAAGCCTTCTTTTTCAATAACGTGAAATCCCAAAAGCTCTGAGGCGTTTTTGGCGAAAGGAAGTTGTACCGCTAAATCGTCGGGCATACCTTTTCTCGTCGCTTTGTATCCGTCAAATTTTTTGTGCCTGAAAGTAGGGTGACGCATATCAAATGCCACTGCGCCATATACAGGTTCTTCTCCCAACATATTTATGTTTTTGCGAATAATGTTGATAAATCCGTAAAGAGCATTGGTTGGTATTCCATCTTTTGTGGAAAGTGGCCTTATACCGTAATATGCTCTGTTCAATATGCTGTTTCCGTCAAAAACTATAAGCTTCAAGCTTAACCCTCCATTTATACATATACACTTTTCAGTATACCACTTGTTTAATTCAAAGTCAATAAAAAAAGAAAAATTAAGCGATATCCACATAAAAAAACTTTAAAAAAAGCGGAAAACGTCTGCATACGTTTTCCGCAAAAAGTTTTTATGATTTTTCTTTTCCAACTTTCGAAAGAACTACTCTTGAAAGCACAAGGAAACCTATTGTAAATGCTACTAAAATACCCAATGAAGCAAGAAAATGTGAAATTTCATGTGTGAAAAAGTCTTCAGCTTCGTGGGTTATCAGCTTCGAAAACAGTTCTTCATGCTTTTCATATTCTTTTTCTTGCATGAGCCTTAGATCTAATTTGTTTAAATTCGCTGTTGTTCCGTATCCCTGCATACTCCAACGGCAGATGGCTGCCCATGAGATCGTTTCAGTGGCACCGCTAAGCTCAAATATCAGTCCTGAAAATAAAATTTGAGGCATAAGCAAAATGGGCGCAACTGTCATGGCTCTGTCTGCGTTTGTGAATAGAGAAGAAACAAAAAGTCCCATCGCTGTTGATGCAATAGCGGTAATAAATGTTGTCAACAATATTTCCAAAAATGGAGGCAACATAATTCCATCGTTGGGAAGCCCAACCAAAGCGCTGAATACAGCGGTGATCATTAAGCTTTGAATAAGGCAAAGTCCTCCAAGGACAATTATTTTTGATGATATATAAGACGTCAAAGAAAGCCCTGTCATGTATTCTCTTTTCATAACAGACCGTTCCTTGCAAATTTCCTGAATGGCGTTTAACATACCAACCCAAAACGCTGAACACGAAAGAGCAAACAAAAGACTTTTTGTCATTTCATATTGCTTGAATTGTTCACCATCTGCAACAAGTGAGATCAAGGCGGCAAGCAATGGTGCTTGAATCAATAGCAAAAATAACCGCTGTTTGTCGTTGGTGACAAGTTTTAAATATCTTGAACTTAAAACACCAATCTGTTTCATGCGGCTTTTTTTAGAGGTCGAAGAAACAGGCGGGAGGTCTTTTGCCTTTCCGAGAATTACCCTTGTCTTGTCAAATTGTTCTCTCCAATGAGGTGCATTATCAGTTATCATGTTGTAAATATCAACAATATCTGATACACCAAAAAATTTCAGCGCCTCATCATGAGACCCATAGAAACAAAGATTTCCGCCTTTGCCCATGAACACGATCTTGTCGCACATCTTAAGTTGTAAAGTGCTGTGTGTTACCAAAATAACGGTTTTACCACCATCTGCCATCGAGCGTAGGGACTTCATTAAATTGCGTTCGGTGCCCGGATCAAGTCCCGATGCAGGTTCATCCAAAAATAAAAGGTTCGGATCGGATAAAAGTTCAACGGCAATGCTGGCTCTTTTTCTTTGTCCACCGCTTAATGATTTTATAAAACTGTTGTTTTTTTCAGTAAGCTCAACTGTTGCAATTGCCCTTGAAATCGCAGCTTCTCTTTCTTCAACGCTTGTGTCTTCGGGAAGACGAAGCTTTGCTGTATACATAAGCATATCGTGCAAAGTGAGATTATCATAAACTATGTCCGATTGAGGAACATAACCTACTAATTTTTTAAGTGAATCAAAGTTTTGGTAAAGGTCGATTCCGTTTATGTAAACTTCGCCGTTATTAGGCTTTAAGTATCCGCACATACAATTTAATATCGTCGATTTACCTGCTCCCGACCCACCAATAACGGCAACGAGTTCGCCCGGTTTTATGTTTAAATTAACATGATTGCACGTGATGAAGGATTTTTTCCCTTTTCCTCTTTTAATAACAATGTCTGATGCATCAACGGAAATGCCACTTTTGAAACAACAATACGATATCATCATTTTGGTGAATATGAGTTTTGAGTTTGTGATGTCAATAACATCTTTTTCGTGAAGCTTTTGCTTGCCTGAAATTCGTATGTTATTAACGATAACTCCGTTAGTGCTTCCGTTGTCGGATATGAAATAATCTTCCCCTTCACGTGTTATAACGGCGTGACATTTTGAAACAGAAACGTGTGAAAGATGAATGTCACAAGTGGCATCTCTTCCAATGGTAATTTTTAAAGAACGATTTAAAGGAAATGTGCTCCATTTGTTTGTTGAGTTTACATTGGAAAAAACAAAAAGAACACCGAGAGATAACGCTTCTACATTGTTATCAATTCTAATAAAATCACCATCGTTAATCTTTCTTGACACGAAAAACGTGTTGTTGTAAATCAAGCCGTTTGTACTGCGCACTCCTTTGTAAGCGGCCTTATCTTCAATAGTCCACGAATTGTCTTTATATACAAAACGTCCATGTTCAGAAGAAACCAAACGTGATGTAAGGGCGATATCATTCATTGGATCGCGCCCAAAATGGAGCACGGATTTTCCCATATTATCAAGTATTATAGTTCGTGGTGCAGCGCTACCGTCAAATATCGTCACCATTAACCCTGAAGATCTGTTTGCTGTAGGGGTATGGGAGAAGTTTTGCGTATATTCTTGCATAAAACTACCTCACATATGTTTATTTAAAAAATTAATTTCAACAAAAATATCCAAAAAAATGCAAAAAACAGTTTTTAAACAAATGTATAATAGCATTGTAAGCAAAAAATGTCAATAGATAATGGATAAATTTCATTTTAATTTTGATTTTCCTTTATCTGTAGGGCCTACGTTCATCTGTTAGCCCTAATATATAGTCTGTTGAGGTTTTATAGTATTCAGCCAGCATTATTAGGAATTCAATTGGTAGCTGTCTATGACCGTTTTCATATTGAGAATATGTGTTTTGTTTAATGTGTAGATAATCAGCTAACTCTTGTTGCGTAAGATCAGAGTCTTCGCGCAAATCTTTTATGCGCATTTTTACATCTCCTTTTAAATATTATTAAATATTATATAAAATCTCAAAATGAGATATTGACATTTATCTCAAATTGTGATATATTGTCATTGCAACAAGAGGAAAAAAGTTAAAAAATGAAGTATTGTGAAAAATGCGGAAAACAAATCATGGATGAGGCTGTAATTTGTAATGGTTGCGGATATCTTGCCGACAGCTTGTTGTTTCCATTGTCCGTTTGATAGGTGTGAAAGAAACATCATATCACGCAGCCACGTCACATAATTACAAAGCGTGTTAAAAAAATATACTGTTGCTTATGCAAAACAGATATAAAGCCATGTGTTGAGAATGCCGTAAGGTCTGCATGCGTTTGTTTCAAGGTTGCAAATACATATGTCTGAATAATATAAGGTTTTCTCCGGTGCCGAAATGAACTTTTTGCATATGGTGGCGGTTTTATTTTAAAAATAAAATATCTCAAAATGAGATAAGGAAGTGAGAGAAAAAATGAAATATTGTACGAAATGTGGAAAGCAGCTGTTGCAAGTGCGAATTTTTTTCGCACTTGCAACAGCCCCATCCACCTTTTTTGTTTTTGACCGCCGCTTGATGCAACAGCCCCTTAAAGTATTTTGACATAAAAATTATATTTTCTTATAGTTTTTGTTTAGTGAAAGGATGTTAGTCATGGGTGTATTGAATAATGTGAAAATAACATTGTGGAGTTTATGGAAGAGAACTAAAAGTACAAAATCCTTCGAAAAATGTTCTTCAAAGTTTGTATCAAAGGTAGATTCTCCACCGGTAGTATTAGCCTATCATCATTTTTCTGCATCTCCAACAGAAAATGAATATTGCGTTTCTGTAAAAGCTTTTGAAAAACAGATAAATTATTATCTAAAAAATGGATACACGTTTTTATGGCAAAAAGAGTATAAAAATAACAATACCAAATCTGTAATAATTAGTATAGACGATGGGTGGATGGATAACTACGAGTATATGTTTCCTTTAATCCAAAAATACAAAGTTAAAGTTACCATAAATTTAACTGTTGAAAAAACCTTTACTGATTCTCCTCGTGACTCTTGTTTTTCTTTTAGAGAAATAAATGAGATGTTAGATAGTGGATTGGTGAATTTTGAATCTCATTCCATGACCCACCCTCATTTAACGCAATGCACAGATGAAGAATTGGAATATGAGCTTTCAGAATCTAAACGCTTAATAAAAGAAAAGTTGAATATCGAGTCTGAGGTTTTCGTGTGTCCTTTTGAGGATTCTAATAAAAAAGTTGTTGATGCTATAAAAAAACATTATCTTATGGGATATAACTTTGCTGAAAATGTTGATCCTATATATAGTATACGAAGAATATATATGCATGAATCTACTTCCGAAAAGGATATGGCTGTTAACACATATTATCACTATCGTAGCCACTTTCGGAAGAGTGTTCGAAGGTGATGCCTAAGGCGTTGGCTCTACTGTGCGATTCATGAGCTTGTTTAAATGATTTTTGTGTTTTTTGCAATGTGACGTGACCGAAAAATTGCAGAAGTTCAAGTTCTCTCACGTAAGCCCCGGTGCCGTTGCATTAAGCGGCGGTCAAAAACAAAAAAAGATGGAGCTGTTGCAAGTGCGAAAAAAATTCGCACTTGCAACAGCCCCTTTCCATGGTGTGCTTCGTGTCATGTAATTCTTTCAAAATTACGAATAATCTCAAAGTAAAATCAACAGTAGTAAACGGAGTGCATTTACTTTGGGAATTATCTTAATTTGAAATTTTTAAAAAAATCTCAAAAAAGCTATTGCAAAACGAAAAATAATGTGATATAATAAATCTCGTTCCGAAGAATTGGCCGGTGTGTCGGAATGGCAGACGAGGCAGACTCAAAATCTGTTGTCAGCGATGGCGTGTGGGTTCGAGTCCCACCACCGGCACCAAAGCATTCAAACCCGAACCTTTTACCAATCGGTGAAACATTCGGGTTTGTTGTTTTCTTAAAAGATGTTAAATAGTCTTTGTTTGTGGCAGTACAGAGTGGTTTGACTCTGCACTGCCACTTCTTCGTTTATTACCGTCCGCCTCTCGGTCCGCCCATACCACCATGACCGCCTCTGCCGCGTCCACCCATCGGACCGTGCATACCGTGTCCGTGCATTCCACCGTGAGGCGGCATCATATGACGTCTGCGTCTTCTCCTGATAGCACTTCCCAAAAGGGAAACTCCGGCAGCAGTTCCGGCGGCGGTTAGTATGGTTTTAGCCGTATCGGAAGTTCGATTGGCATTGACGTTTTGTGCCTGAGCGTTACTGCCGTTTACAGCCGTTCCGCAGTTCGGGCAAAAATTTGCATTGGTGCTCATTTCAGCACCGCAGTTTTCA
>CAZDVZ010000007.1:0-57604 GCA_964509125.1 uncultured Oscillospiraceae bacterium
AGCTATTATTTTCGGCGGCAGACGTGCAAAGACTGCTCCTCTTGTATATCAATCATTTGATTGGGAACACGGTACCTTCGTTGGTTCTATCATGGCTTCCGAAACTACCGCTGCAGCTTCCGGCGCAGTTGGCGTAGTTCGTAGGGATCCTATGGCTATGTGGCCTTTCTGCGGTTACAACATGGGCGAATATTTTGGCCATTGGCTTGAAATGGGCAAAAAGACAGCTAAAAAACCTCTTATCTTCAATGTTAACTGGTTTAGACTTACCGATGAAGGCAAATTTATGTGGCCCGGTTTTGGTGATAACTTCCGTGTTCTTGAATGGATTCTCAAGAGATGCGACGGAACGGTTGACGCTGTAGAAACCGAAATCGGTTATATTCCCAAGGCAGAAGATATCAATCTCGAAGGTCTTGATTATGAGATCGAACCCGGTAGAAAATTTGATATCGAAGAACTCAAAAAGATTCTTACAGTTGAAAAAGACTACTGGAAAGCAGACTTTGAAAATGTTAAAGAATTTTACGCAAAATTTGGCGACTCCATTCCTCAAGAACTTTACAAACAACTTGAAGACGAAGTTGCTCGCTTGAACAAATAATCTATTCCGCAACAATGGGGCGGTAAAAAGCTGATAAGCTTTTTACCGCCCGATTTTTTTAACTAAACACGTTTATTTGCATTATCGTAAAGGTGACAAAAACATAAAGATTATCAAATTGCGTTGTAACAAAGTCAGGTATACTTTATTGGCCTGATCCGGATGATTTTACCATCCCTTTCATGTCGGATTCGGAAATAATTCCTGAAATTCTTCCTTTGTTTCCACAATGCGCACAAGTGAAAGTCTCCAATGAGTTGTTGTAACAGGTGATCTTTCTGCATTTTCCACATCTGACAAAGCTGTTATTTCCGCACCAAGGACATTTATACTGCGGCCCGACACGTCTCTTTTCAACCTTTAAAGTTTGATCATGATTAGCCGATGCTGTTTGCCCCGGAGGTAAAGTTTTTTCTCCGTATGTAAGAACCCAACAATCGTCAGCGGCGAAATCATAGCGGGGATAAAAATCATATCCTGTATAAACGCATTTTGCTTCAAGAAAAAATAAAGTAGTATCCATAAATTTCCTCCTTTTATCCTACAAAAATCGACAAAACAAAGCACCAAATTGAATATGAAAGAGTGGATGATATTCCGCCGCGAAGGGAATAAACATAATTTCCGCGTGGCTTTACTGAATCCACAATTATCTCTGATACTATACTTACAAAGAACATAAATGCCCAAATTGCCCCTGCCGCCAAAAGGCTTTCGCTTAGTTCCGTTGTTTTGAATGACAGAATGTATACAATGTCTGAGATAAGTTCGGGAGCTGACACAAATGATGTTTCAAACAGCCAAGCAAGAACAGCAAAAGAAAATCCGGACCAAAAGCAATATTTAACTAAATGATGTTGGTTATAAAGAACGGGATATGCGGGTTCGTAATGTTCATCATATTCATTTTTATTCCTTTGGATTTTGGCAAAAAAGGTAAAGATATAAAAAAATATCAACATGATGACCGCAATAAGGTTTGAAATGAAAAAAAGTCCGCATAAAATCTGGTACATATGTAAAGCTCCTTATATTTTAAGTGATGAAATGCGCTGCGCTAAAAGAACATTGCTACGAGAGAATATTACGAACAAACTGTGCTACATTGTAAAGTCCATAACGTGCCTGCACAATAATGCTTCCAAAAAGCCTTGAACAGCCATGAATAATTCCGTTGAAAAGGTTTTCGCTGGCATATTCAGGCTCTAATAAAATACAAATCAATACGAGACACGCCATTATTCCTACCAAAAGCTTTAAGATGAAAGATGTTTTATCGAATATTTTGGTAAAGATCATGGCGTTTTTATGCGCTTTTTCTTTTTTTAGTGTTGCAATGCGCACCCGTTCTTCATTCCCTCGCATAATTTGTTGTTGGTGCCGGAATTTTCTTTTTGCTTCAATCATTGCAAGTTCTTCTTGTTGCCTTTTTTTCTCTAAAGCGATGCGCTGTTCTTCCATTTCGCGAATCCTGCGCGCTTTGCGGAGTTTTTCTTCTTCTATCAATATTTCGCGCCGTTTTTTCTCTTTTTCAATATCTTCCAAAACACGACGCTTTGCTTCTTCTGTAATGAGCGCTCCGCACGTTTCACATTCTGTTGCATCCGGGAAAAGATTTTCCGAGTCGCATTCATCACATTTCCAGTAAAACAATCTGTTCTATCCTCCTTTTTTGGTTACAAGTCCCAACGAGATCGCCGCAGATACGGGAATGGTCATCTTTGTTCCCGATGTGGTACATACACAAACTTTATCGTTGGATATTGAAACTATTTCGGAATAGCCCGAAGGAAGCATTGAAGCGGGCACAAGCTCCTGTTGGGACGACGAAGTGACTTTTTCCAAACTTTTCACTGCCTTATATAAAATGCGTGTAAGTTGATCCACTTCGGTTTGCGATGTCAGATTTCTGTTTTTATTTATAACACCTACAACCTTTTGAAGCTTAGTTGCCGATTCTGCGGTATATGCGGAAAAATTAGAAGGCAACATACTTAAAATTTTGTCTATGGTAGAATAATCTGCTAAATTAAAAGCGGCTGCCGAATTTTTCACGGTTAAATTCTTCAAAGCCTCGAATAACGATTTTGTCAATGCGTTTATTACACCTTGATTTGCTTTGTGTCTGACTTTGAGTATTTTGTCATAGATCTCAAAAATCATAGCGGCGCTTTCATCTGTGTATAGAGACAGATCTTTTGGAATACATTCCAAAACTTTGTTGAGTGTAGTAAGATCTGCTGATTTTGCTATAATTTTGGACTCGAAAAATTGATTGCTTACCGCTTTGTGGACTTCTTCCATAGTGGGTCTGTCCTCCGGAAAAGGTAAAAGCATTGCAGAGATTAGGTTTTGTAACCATTCCGGAATGTCACTATTTAGTTTATACTCCTCTGCTGCCGCAATAGCTTCGTAAAGAAAACGCCCCGATGATAGGCCCGGATATTTGGGCATATCACCACACCAAAATTGGTGAAATATAATTCCTGAAGCAAACACATCCGATGCGCAGGTCAACTTACTTCTATATTCTGTATGACCTTGCTTATATGCGGCAAGCTCAGGACTTTGGTAAGCGTCAGTTACCGTAGTCAATTCCGGGGGAGGAGCTTCTTCGGAAAAATATGAGTCGTCAAAGTCAATAAGCTTTGCTACGGGTTTTCCAAGTGAGCTTTTTCCTATGAGAATGTTATCCGGCTTTAAGTCGCCGTGAATGATATTTTTGCTATGAACTTTTTTCAATGCTGCAGAATAAGTTTTCAAAAGCATT
This sequence comes from uncultured Oscillospiraceae bacterium, assembly GCA_964509125.1. GTDB lineage: Bacteria > Bacillota > Clostridia > Oscillospirales > CAG-382 > SIG653. The sequence continues at coordinate 3,375 of CAZDVZ010000007.1, forward strand.
ATTTTGTCTTCAAATGAATATTTCTTTATCTGATCAAGAGAATCTGTTTGAACGTCTATCCAATATGTGGCTTGGTAGAAGCATTTGTTTTCTCTGAAAACATGCCTGGGGGAAATTATGTTTCCGGTTCCGTTTCCCAACTCGTTTAAAGCGTCAATAAGTTTTCGCTTTGATTTGAGCCATTCGTCGCATTCTCTCTTTTTTGTGAAATAAACCTCGTTGTTTATCCCTTCCATTGGATATTTCGGCTGTTTGAATTTTTTTAGAAAGAATGTTTCTCCGCAAGACTCGGCTTTGTACCATACGCCGTTGGGAGAATCGTGGCCGCTTTTTTTATCAAAAAGATAAGCGTTGATTGCTTCCATATACTATGCTTTGCCTCCCGAACCGCTTTTGAAAAATTCGTATGTAGTCTTGTATTTCTCCCACAATCGACGCTTTTCCGCGTTTGGCTCATCCAGATATTTTTTGATGCCTTCAAGCTCTTTTTCGGCGTCCACCAGCGCCTCATAATTTTTTCCACAGATGGATTGCAGAGGAAACTCTTTTTTTAAAAAAGCGAAAATTCTACCATACTCGGAAGAAAGAAATGTTCCGAATTGTTCTGCTCTTTTTTCGGCGGATAAGGGTTTGCTTTTTTCGACTTCCATGTGAAGCTCTCTCATATCCGCGCTGAGTTTTGTTACGTATTCATACGCAGGCTTTTGACGATAATCTACAAAACCTGTTTTAACTGCAGCGATAAATTCGTCGTTTCCGTTTCCAACCTCATCTAAAAACATTTTTCTCATTGCTTTTCGGCAAAGACGAATGTTTTCTTTTGCGGAAATGAATTCTTCGTAAGCCGCCTTCATTTGCTCAAACGCTTGGGCTAATGGAACGATTTCTTCTGTCGCGTTGAATTTTCTTATATCACGTTCTTTGTATTTTTCGAAAATCAGGGAGAATTTTTCCAAAAGCTCATAATAAAGGTTGCCTGATGCGTTTAAAGATTTACTGAGAGTTTTATATTCGTCAACGATGCGAGCACGATCGCGGTTTAAAAAATTTAAAGGATTTACGGAGGAGGATGCTTCTTTTATGTATTCTTCAAACCTTGCGTTGTCAAACTCCGCGCGTACCGTCTTCATTTGGTTATTGTATGTGCTTTTTTTCTGGGTGTATATTTCCTCCATTGCGGATTGGTTTCTTACAGAATCTTCGATGTAAGCTTTATATGGTTCATATTCGTTAATTTTGGCTGAAATGGCTTGAACTGCTGCGCCGAAAGCTTCCTTATCTTCTGAAATGTCATGCTTGAAAGATTCTGTTAAGCATAATTTCAGGTTTTTTTCCACTTCATAACTAAGTTTGGAAATTTTATTCTCTAAAATCGATACGTTTTCACGAGTTTCTTCTTTTCGTTTTGATGTTTCTTTATCCAAAGATGTTAACGTCCCTCTGTATTCGTTTTGAATCCACAATGCTCTTTGCAAAAAAAGTTCTTTTGTTTCGGTTGATTCTGAGTATCCGACAATTGCTCCCGCTACCGTACAATCGTCGTTAAGCCCGCTTTTTACGAGAACATCGCCGTAATATTTACCAAAAGCGTTTTCAGTCTCGTTGAGTAAGTCGCCGCATTTGCTTAAAGAATACTCTAAACGGTATTCAAATTCCATGGGAGTGCTTATATAATCAAAGCAACCGTCAGTGCAAACAAATAATATGCATTTTTGCGGGAGTTCAAAACGATTGTAATTTATAAAAAAGTCCCCGCCTTGCCTGATGTTGTTTGTCATTGTTGCCGACTTTTCAAAAGCGTCCACATCGTCAAATACGTCGTCTTTTGAAAGTTGACGAAGCCCGTTTTCAGGCGTTAAAACATACGCCCTTGAGTCTCCCGCCGAGATTACAAGTGCATCGGTGTGTTCGCCACAAGACCTGTATAAAATCGCAGCTAAGGTACTTGGAAGCATTTGCATAGACTTGCCTTTGACAATATTTTTTAGCCCTTTTTCTTCTACGAATATATCAAGCAGGCGTGATATTTCTGATTTTAAATTTGAAACGGTTTCGTTCAGCTTTTTTTCGCTTTCCCAAAATTCATCAAAGTGAGACGAAAAATAATCTTTGCATATTTCTGATATGGCTCTTGAACCCAGATATGCACTCGTACGTTTTTCACCGTCCACAATATAAGAGTTTTGGCCGCCGCCTCCAAGACCGTCGCAAACGATCAGCATTCTTTCATCTGCATATGGAGGCGCGTCTTCGTCGTGCCCATGTAGTGGTTTGTTAACCGTGAAGTTCACAAAAGACACCTCGCTTATTTCATACTTCCGCCAATAGTGGCTATAATGGTTTCTTTGCCCAATTCTATACCGCCTCTTGCGGCGGATATGGGAACAAATGCGGCGTAATCTATATCCTCGATCATATCGCTCCAAGGGTAAGCATCTTCCGGTGCAAAAATAATCAAACGCTCCGCAAGTTTATCCATTACGTAAGGACTTTCGTCCATGTATGTTCCCTGGCCGCACCATGCTTCGTAAAGTTCTTTATAGCTTTTTAGCATATCCGAAGGGTAATATTCAGATATTCCGTCCATGGATTTTTCAAGAGGATGCGCGGATGCGTCAGTGAAAACAAGGACAACGTGTCTTGCTTTTTCCGTGTTGGGATTTGTAACTTTTACCCATTTGGATCGCATTGCAAGCGCTATCGCCTCAAGGGCGTTTTCCGGATCGTCTCCGCCTCCCTTTGCTTGCAACGAAGCTATAAAATTTCTAAACTCTGATTTTTGGTCAGGAAGATAGAAAAAATCGGATTCTATCATGGCACAAGCGCCGTCACAATAATAGTCTCTGAAAGCTACAACTCTCACTCTTAATTGTTTAACAACCCTATTGTTTCTTTCTCTCATTTTTTCTATCAGATCATCATATAGATCCAACGCGAGATTTTTAATGGTGGAAATAATAGGCGACATACTTTGGGTTATATCGATACAAAATACAATATCAACATAAGTGGACATACTTCCCAAGGCGTCATTTATTACCTGTCCCTTTGCACCTCCCATGGGGTGATGCTGCTTTGAATTGTCATCGTCGATTCCAAAATCAAAAGGATCGTCAAGTCCCAGCTCTTCCAATTCCAATAATTTCTTTTGAAAATCATCCATGTTCGTAATTCCTTTCGATAAACCAAAAGTATTAAAAGTTAAATTCATTAACTTAAAAATTCGTACGTTTAGGGGAAAACATACATTATTTGAATAAATACTTCATAATTATACTACTTTTGACTGTTTGTGTCAATACAAGTATATGTATATTTTGTATTTATTTGTAAAAAAATAATATTTTTGCATATAAATTATTTTGAAGCGCTGAATATAATTTGCTTGAAATGATTCTTGATTTTCTTTTTAAGCATTTTTGAGGCGTTTTATAGGGCAACTTTTTTGAAAAAATATGCATTTGAAAATTATAATATCTTTTTCAAAATTTGTAAAAAATTACCATAAAATCTTGGCAATTGTTCCATGCGTGCCTTTTTTACTATTTATAGTCAAAAACTGCTGCGCTGTTCATTTTTTCTTAAAGAAATATCCCTTCAATGTTTTATATTGTGAGTATTGACAATTATTCTCCGATGTGGTATTATATTTTTGTACGAAAAGCCAAAATATCAAAAAGGGAGGTATTTAACACCATGAAAAGTTTATCAAGAATTGGGAAAAGGCTTTCAAGAAAATTATTGTCCACAATACTCGCGCTGTTTATGATATTTTCAATGTTTTCGGTGACTTTACAGCCTTCTATCGAAGTTGAGGCCGCGGGAGATTTTGCACTTTTGCGTCAGACTGACAGCCAATGGTATGGATATTATTACGGCGGCGGTTCTCTTCCCGGAACTGGATGCGGAATATTCGCCCTTGTTAACTGCGTTGGATATCTTACGGGGCAAACAATGGATGTTCCCGAGGTAGCATCATGGGCACATAGTATCAACGCGTATAATGTTAACGGCGGTGATGGAACATATAGACTTGTGCTTTATCCAAAAGTTGAAGCAAAATACGGCAGTACATACGGCTTTACCGTTGATTGTGGCACTGATGACAACGGATGGTGGGATGGCGTTAGCAGCACAACCCTTAAAAACCATCTTTTGGGTGGCGGAGTAGCCGTTGGTCACGTTTACAACCACTTTATCGCCATTGTAGGGTACGATGCAAGCACGAATAAATTTCATGTTTACGACAGCGCACCATCTTCCGCAAGAGGAACAAATTATAACGGCGGTGACGTCTGGCTTACTCCGTCCGGGCTTTCATCGGGAGTGATGAATGTGGACTGGTTCTGCCTTCTTTCGGCAACGGCCAATAACAAACTTGACGGAGCATCCCCCATATATATGGGAGAAAACTTTGATGCGTATATAAGACAGGCTTCCACAGGAAATTATCTCACAGACGATAACAACAATGTTATCTGCTCCACGCCTGTTTACAACGAATATCAAAGATGGCATTTTGTATACAATCATGATGATGGATCATATTCCATTTTTAGTGACGTTAAGCAAAAATGGTTTGATGTTCCATATGGAGACTATTCCGATAACGCGAGTATATGGCTTTGCGATTATAACGGGCTTCATCCGCAAAGGTTTTATCTCTATTTCACAAGAGGACACTTTTTCTTTAGAACTGTAGGCTCTGACAAGGTACTCGATGTAAACGCATATACGAATAATCTTGAGCTTTGCGGAAATGACACAGGTACAACAGATGTTTCTTTCAACGCAAGGGCTTTTGAAATTCTTAAATTCAATAACGACTACAGTAATTGGTTTTATAATTTCGGAGAAGAAATGTCCGTTTATGTAAGGAACAATGCGTTTGGGAAGATGATGACCGCTTCGGGAAACGAGGTTATTTTCACAGATGCCACATTTGGAGAAGACCAAAGATGGATAATGAAACGCAAGGCGGATGGTTCTTATGAATTTGTTTCCGCATCTACGGGACTTAACCTTGATGTTCTTTACGGCGATATCGCTGTTGGAACACCCGTTGATCTTTTCGCTTGGAACGGATTGAGGCCACAGGCATTTTTCGTTCTTCCCAACGATAGCAGACCCGGTTGTTATTATATCAAACCTGTTTATACAAACACCGTGTGTGATGTGAATGCTTCTGTTCTTGATCTTTCGCTTCATGAGCTTAATACAACCAGTGAAGCTGTAATAGATGCACAGAGCTTTGAAATAATCTTTGACGGCATACAAAACAACACGATCCAGCCTGCGTACTTGGGAGATTCCTTTGACGGTTATCTCACGGGCAAGGCTTCGGGAAGAACACTTACGGATATGGGCAACCAAACACTTGCCGCCCAAGAAACTACATACGCTGAAAATCAGAAATTCCATTTTGAATATGACAGTGTATCAAAATCTTATAAAATAACAGGCTATTCGGGAAAATGCGTTGACGTTACCTATACATACTACACAGACGGAAGTACCTTGGGGCTTTACGATGGTAACGGATGGGTAGCACAAAAATTCAGATTCTATGAATCGGGCGGTTATTATTACATAAGCCCCACATATACAAACAGACTTGTCGATATAAGCAATTATGACAATTCAACTGTTCAGCTTTACGGAACTGAGTTGGCGGACTACAGAGCATTCACCCTTACAAAAGCCGAAGCCGCGCCTGAACCAACTGAAACAGAGCTTGTTATTAAAGGCGAGTCCGCGTTGAGAAAAGATGGAACAGACCTTTACAATGTTCATTCCGGCAAAACGGCGCAAGAGATCCTCGGCCAATTTGATAATCAGAACATTTCGGTTTATAACGCAGAAGGCGCACTTGTAGATAGCATTGCGACAGTGGGAACGGGATACACCGTAAAACTCTCTGCAAACGGTGAGGTTATCGATATGTTAACTGTTATCATTATGGGCGATGTCAACGGTGACGGAGTTGTGGATTCGACGGACTATTTGAGAATAAAAGGTACATTCCTTGGAACTTTCAGTTTAATGGATGCTTCTTCAAAATCTGCTGACGTTGATGGAAACGGTATAATTGATACAACTGACTACCTTCGTGTGAAGGGCCACTTTATTGGTACTTATAACCTTTTTGAATAAGGGAACCCAATGAAAATAAACGTCCTCAACGTAAGTAATTTTGCGTTGGGAAAGGTTTAATTAAAAACGAATAAAAGCCGCCTCAGGCACGAATACAATTCGAGCTTGAAGACGGCTTTTTATAATATATTTGTATTAAAAATAATTTTATCTTTTTGTTATTTTTCGTCTTTTCTGAAAGCTTTTTTCAGTGTTTGCTCTACGGCATCTGCCATGAGAGCAAATCCTAAATCGTTGGGGTGCGCACCGTCTACGGTGCACATATCTTCGTAGGGACCTCTGAAAACGCTTTCTCCGTCTATAAAATAAATGTTTTCGTCTCCGCTTTCCTTTGCTTTTTTGTATGTGTCAAAAATGATGTTTCTTCTTATGATGTTTTCATCGTAGTCATGCAAGAAGTCGGATTTTGACATTATAACTATGGGGACGAGAGAATGATTTTTCCTAACTTTATCGTACATTCTGAAGTGGGTTTCCAGAAGGTGTTCGGGAGAGGGACTATTGTGGTCGTAGTCCATAATAAAAGCGGACATATCAATACTTGAAATATAGTCTGCAATTATTTCTTCCCCTCTTCCGCTTCCCGAAAAGCCTAAATTTATATGGTTTATGTTAAGTCGCCTTGAAACAACGCTTTGATAAGTATTACCCGGACGACTCGCACAGCCACCTTGAGTTATGGAGCTTCCGTAATATACCACGGGAGTTTCTTCCGCGTAGGGTAGGCCGCTGCCTAAAAACGCATCTTTACTGATTCCTATAAATAAATTTTTAACATTGCTATATGTGGGGAAGTTTATTGTAATGTATCTTTTTTTTCGGGCTTTGAACGAAACCTTGGCTTCAAACCCTCCGCTGCCGTGGAACGGCGGCTTAAAAGGGGCGTAAAAGTGGGAGTCTCCCCACTTTTCGTCGATGTAAAGATCGAATCCGCAACTCCCTGTAAGGGCAAAGTGAGACATTTTACCCATGGTGGGCATTTCCGCATGGATGGCAACATATTTCGAATCCGTACAAAAGCGCACTCTTCCGCCTGCGGTGTTGAGGTATAATGCAGCTACACCTTCATTTGTGTTTAACGCAACATTATCGGGAAGCCTTTTGAAATCCGGCTCTGTTTCCGGCTTGTATAACCCATATATTTTAAAGGGCGATTTTCTTGTGTCGTAAAAAACAACATCGTCTTCGCCGATCTCTGTTACGATCTTCATGGCTTCGTCTATATTTTCAGCGGTTTTTAACATGGAAACTCTCCTCCTTCCGGGAGAATTTTAACATATATTTTTTTTGCCGTCAAGACGCTATTTTGTTTTGTGGCGTTTTTTGATTTTTAAATTGATATCCAAAATGCCTTCCGATTCCAGCTCCGTTTTGTCCACCTTTATTCCTGCGTTTTCCAAAATTACTATGGCTCTGTTGAGAGAGTTTAAGAAAAATCCCACGTCAGGCATTATGGCGATTTTTCGTTTTGTATCGCCTTTTGTTCTGAATGTTGGATTTATCATTCCAAGTGCGGCGTTTTCTGTTTCCGGCGCGCTCATGGAGGTTGATACCGCTTGTTCAATGAGCCTAAATCGTTTTTCCCTGTCTTCGATTTTTGAAATTGCGGTAGCATGTCTTTCCGAAAGCCCGCTTTTCATAATTACCTTTTTTTCACATTCGGTAAGTTGCATTATATTAAATCTATTCATCAGAGACGGTTTGGTGATGGATAGCGCTTCTGCTGCTTCTGCGGCATCCGAGTCGAAATCGTTTATTAAAATACTCGCCCCCTCCGCTTCTTCAAGAAAATGCAAAGGATCTCTTTGTATGTTTTCCGCAAGCGATATCTCCAAACCTTCTTTGGCGGTGGAATCTATCAAAATGCATGGGACTTCGTTGAGATTTAACATTATTGCAGCGCGCCACCGTCGTTCGCCTGCAACGATCTCATATTTTTCCCCGTAAACTTTTTCTTCACCAATTTCAACAAATGGCACATTATCTCTTTTTCTTATAATAATTGGCTGAATAATTCCATATCTTTGTATGCTGTCCGCGAGTTTTTTTAACGTAACATTTCCGCTGCTTGACCTTACCCGAAATGGATTTGGTATCATATCGCCCGTCGGCAAAAAAATGATTTTCCTTTCGGTTTTTTCCTTGCTTTTTCTTTTGAATGATGTTACTTTGCTTATAATGCTCATCTTTAGACCTCCTTTTTGTTTTATTATACATAAACAACGCGGCGAAAAATGCCGAAGCAAGGAATGTAAAAAAAAATAATTTAGGAATAAACTGAAATATAATCGAATCTCAAAATTTATGGCGGGAAAATTTTAATCCATGGATGAGAAAAATTCTTTGTTCAATGTATACAAAAATAAGAGATTTTTTTTCGTTGGGTATTGACAAAAGGTATCTGTTTGGGTATAATGGAATTACTATTATAGTATCTATAGGGATGGGTGTGAATCTTGGCAAACGGTAAATTCAAATTTGGCGACGCTTTTAAAAAAATCTCTTTTGAAGAAACAAAAGAGGAAACTGTTTCAAAAAAGTCTTTCGTTGAAACCAGAACAAAAGAAGAGATATATAAAGGGCTGGGTATAAAATTTGTTGACCTTACATCATATGTGGTTGATGAAAGTGCCATTGCGCTTATTACAGATGAAGCCGCAAAACGCTACAGCGCTGTGCCTATAGGATTTGATGAAGTTCATCCCGAAAGGGTTGTTCTCGCCATGGAGAATCCCATGGATGTGGAAGCTATTGACGATGTAAGATTCATTATAAACAGAACAGTGATTCCTGTTGCTGTTGACACGTCACAGCTTATGCTTCTCATTGATAAATATTTTGGGAAAGCTGCTGCACAAGCGGTTGCGGATGAATATCGAAAAGAGTTTTCCGCAGATCTTGACGCTAAGGACATCGCGGCGAATGCTGCCGTTGAGGATGCACCGGTTGTACAGCTGGTAAGAGGCATAATAGAGCAGGCGGTACACCGCAGAGCAAGTGATATACATATTGAGCCTTTGGAAAAGTCTGTGCGCCTTAGATATCGTGTTGACGGCGTGCTCACGGAGATAATTAAATATGACCATTCACTTCTTAATGTTATATGCTCCCGCGTAAAGATCATATCCGGTCTTGACATTTCCGAAAAACGTATGCCTCAGGACGGGCGAGCCACGGCGATCGTTGACGGAAGAGAGTTTGACATTCGTGTTTCCACTTTGCCCACGGTGTATGGGGAAAAGGTGGTAATGCGTTTAAATGAGAAGAACTCAATGCAGCTTGAAAAAACCAGACTGGGTATTTCGGGCAAGGAATTTGATGATTTTAATAAAATGCTTGGGCACCCTCACGGTATTATACTTGTAACAGGCCCTACCGGCAGTGGTAAGTCCACAACCCTCTATACGGCTCTCAACGAGCTTAATGTGGAAGGCGTTAATATTATTACCGTTGAAGATCCTGTTGAAGTTAATATCCCCGGTATAAACCAAGTCCAGGTAAATGAGAAGGCGGGGCTTACTTTTGCAAGTGCCCTTCGTTCCATACTTCGTCAGGACCCTGATATAATCATGATCGGAGAAATTCGTGATACCGAGACTGCCGCTATTGCAGTCCAGGCGGCTATCACGGGACACCTTGTGGTAAGTACGCTCCACACCAACTCCACTGCTGCGACCATTGACCGTCTTACGGATATGGGTGTTGAACCTTATCTTGTTGCGGATGCTTTGGTGGGGATCATTGCTCAACGTCTTGCAAGACGTCTTTGCCCTCATTGCAAGGAATCATATGAGGCAACAGAGGCGGAGAAGCGCGAGCTTGGATTGGACGCGGATAAGCCTTACACCCTTTATCGACACAAGGGGTGCGGAAGATGCGACGGAACGGGATATTTCGGACGAATCGGTATTTTTGAAACAATGGATATGACGCCTGAAATGAGAAACCTTATTGCCGGTAAAGCATCCACGAACCAAGTTAGGAAGCTTTCTATCGAACAAGGTACTCATACATTGCTTTATGGATATAAAAAGCTTGTTAGAGACGGCATTACTTCTATGCATGAGCTTCATAGAGCAGAATATTCAGAAGAATAAGTTTTTATCAACACATTTTTATAAAGAAAGGGATCGCGGAGGGGCTTGCCTTTCGCTTTACATATTATGACAATTTCGGATCTTTTGGTTGAGGCGCAATCATTAAAAGCGTCGGATCTACATATTACCGTGGGTGTTCCCCCGAAGGTTCGCATTCACGGTGCGTTGACTACACTTGAATATCCTTCTCTGACTTCTGATGATACAGAGGCACTTCTTATGGAGGTTCTTGACGACAGATGCAAGGAAACTTTTGAGAAAAACGGAGAGGTTGACTTTGCTTTGAGTTTTGGAGATTCCGACCGTTGCAGAGCTAATGTTTACCGTCAAAAGTCCATGATGGCAGGTGCATTCCGTATAATTAACTCCAAGATTCCCAGAACAGAAGAGTTGGGGATTCCGTGGGCTGTAACCGATCTTCATATGAAGAATAACGGGCTTGTTCTTGTAACCGGCCCTACGGGTAGTGGTAAATCTACTACGCTTGCCTCTATTATCAATCTTATCAATAAAAACAGAGATTGTCATATTATAACACTTGAAGATCCTATTGAATATATTCACGATCATAAACGCTCCGTGGTAAATCAGCGAGAAATGGGTACCGACAGCAGGAGTTACGCAGACGCTTTGAGGGCGGCACTTCGTGAAGACCCGGATGTTATCCTTGTAGGAGAAATGCGTGATCTTGAAACTATTAGTATTGCCGTTACGGCTGCTGAAACCGGACACCTTGTTTTCTCTACGTTGCACACCATAGGGTCTGCTGCGACTATCGATCGTATTATTGACGTTTTTCCGCTTAGCCAACAAGAACAGATAAGAATTCAGCTTTCGACGGTTTTGCAGGGAGTTATTTCTCAAAGACTTCTTCCAAACGCTACAAACGATGGACGTGTTGCCGCTTTCGAGGTTATGCTCGCTTGTCCTGCTATTCAAAACCTTATTCGTGAAAATAAAACATATCAAATACAAAGTGTACTGCAAACTAATAGATCTATGGGAATGCAAACTCTTGATAATGCTCTTTTTGACTTGTATGTAAATGGTAAAATAGCGAAGAGCGAGTGCATTAGGTACGCCATAGAGCCTTCTGCGATGGAGAAAGCTTTGCAATCCGGCGGCTTTTAATCTCCGAACGGGGCGTGGATTTAACCAAACAGGAAAGGAATGATGGGTTTTGCCAAAATATTCATACGAAGCCGTTACCGCTTTGGGCAAGAATGTTAAAGGTAATATTGAAGCCGATGATCAGTCAAAGGCTGTTGCAAAATTAACTTCTACAGGTCATACGGTTATTTCGTTAAAAGAAGCAGGAATACTCAATGCAAATATAAATGTTTCCTTGGGGGGCAAGAAAGTTCCTCCACGTGATATGGGTGCTTACTGTCATCAGTTCGTGTCAATTTTAAGTGCAGGTGTTCCTCTTGTTTCTTGCCTTAAGATGATGGAGAAGCAATCACAGAACAAAGTGCTTGCGGCAACCACGAGAGAAATGAGAATAAGCGTAGAAAAAGGCGCAACTCTTGCTGCTGCTATGGCAAAGCATGATGCGGTTTTTCCCCCGCTTTTTGTAAACATGGTGCGCTCCGGTGAGGAAACGGGTAATATCGACAAAAGCTTTGAGCAGATGGCGATACATTATGAAAAAGATGCGAAATTGCGCGGTATTGTTAAGAAAGCAATGATGTATCCTATCATCGTTTGCTGTCTCGCGGTTGCTATCGTTATTGTGCTTTTGGTTTGGATCGTTCCTCAGTTTACGGATATGTTTAACGATATGAGTTTTGAAATGCCTGCATATACGTTAGCGGTCGTTGCCATATCAGATTTTATTATTGAAAAATGGTATATCATGCTTAGTGTTATTGTTGTGCTTGTTGCCGTTTTCAGGGTATTTAAGGCTACCGATAAAGGAAAGCATATATTAGGACATATGGCAATAACAATGCCGCTTATCGGGAAATTGAACACAAAAACAGCTTGTGCTCAGTTTTCAAGAAACCTTCAAACCATGCTTGGTGCAGGTATTAAAATAACAGATGCTCTTGACATTGTTGCGCAGACTATGAACAGCCTTATTTACAGCGAATCTGTTTACGAGATTAAGCAACAGGTTGAAATGGGTATTCCTCTTCAACGTGCTTTGGAAAAAACAGGGCTTTATCCTTCCATGGTAACAAATATGGTTGCCATTGGTGAAGAAGCGGGTTCTACGGAGGAGATGCTTAGTACTGTTGCAGATTATTATGAGCAGGAAGTTGAAGAGACAACTCAACAGGTTGCCGCAACTCTTGAACCGTTGCTCATTATTTTAATGGCGGTTGCTTGCGTTGCTGTTATCGTTGCCGTATTCCTTCCCATTATGTCACTTTACGGTCAGTTGGATACAATTTAATTTTTTGTACATCAACTTGTTTTGTATGTTATATTCGGCTGTTTGGAGCGGATTACCCGGTCCCTTCAAAATCTGAAAATACATAGAATTTAACTTAAAACAAAATTTATTAAGGAGATTATGACAATGTTTAAGAAGACAAACAAAAAAGGTTTCACTCTTATCGAGCTCATCATCGTTGTTGCCATCATGGCAATCCTCGTAGCTCTTTTGGCTCCCAATGTACTTAAGTATCTTGAAAAATCCAGAGTTGGCAAAGATATCTCCGCTCTTGACTCCGTTCACACAGCAGTTAAAGCAGAAACAACAGATGAAGTTCTTTCCAAATATTCCACAGATGGCGATGCTGAAAAAGTTCAAGGTATCACAATTGAAACTATCGCAGCAGCTACAGGCGACAGTGATTTAGCAACATTGGCAAGCAGACTTTTTGGTGATAATAAAGCTCTCGGTGATGAATTCGAAAACTCCGATTTCTTAGCTTCCAACGCAGCTGATGGCGCAACTGTAATGGTTTTCATCGATGGTCAAGGTGGCATCGCTATCGCAGCTGTTAACGCTGAAGGACTCGTTACATACGAAGGCCAAGATTTCATTGTTGGTAACCTCGACAAAACTGAAATCGACGCAACACTTCCTTCTGCTGAATAAATAGTAAGTGAAGTTCCTTTTTTGACTTTTTTTGATTTTCAAAAATAGTTAAAGTAAGTTAAAATATAGAGGTCCGCCGCTTTGTGTTTATACACGACGGGTGAAGCGGCGGCACTCTTTACTTAACGGATAATGCTTGGTTTTTCAAAAAAAGCAAAGCTTTTGCTTTCTTTGAAAAGTCATAGCACTATAATAAACTTTGGCGGTGTATATGGAGTTTTTTGTAATCTACGCCTTGATACCATTTGTTTTCGGAATCTTTATAGGTAGCTTTTTAAATGTTGTAATAATACGTGCGCCGTTGAAAGAAAGCTTTGTGGGCGGACGTTCTCACTGCATGAGTTGTGGAAATACGCTGAAATGGTATCATATGGTGCCTGTTTTCAGTTGGCTTTTCCTTAGGGGGAAGTGCGGTTATTGCAAGGCTAAAATATCTTTCCAATACCCGCTGGTTGAGCTTTTAAACGGTGTGGCTTGGGCATCGATTTCCTATTACATTAATGTGGTGTGCGAAGAAATGTATTCTTCTCCCATAGGAGTCTCCTATAAGAGCATCCTTTACATAATTGCATCATCGGTTCTTATTGTTATATCGGGCATCGATATTAAAATATTTGAGATTCCATATACAACAAACATTATTTTGACACTCCTTGGCGTAATTGCCTTGGCGTTGGATTTTGATAATTGGAGCTTGTACGTTATCGGTGCTTGTTCCGTTGGCGGTTTGCTTTTCCTTATCCAGCTTGTATCAGGCGGTAGAGCCATGGGTGGCGGCGACGTTTTTCTCATGGCGGCGGCAGGACTTTTGCTTGGTTGGAAAAACATAATTTTGGCATTCGTAATAGGGTGCATTATAGGTTCAATAATTCATCTTACAATAATGAAGGTGAAAAAAGATACGGACAATATGCTTCCGTTTGGGCCGTATCTTTCGGCGGGAATCTTTTTTGCTATGCTTTTCGGTGACAGTATTATAAATTGGTATGTAGGGATGTTGATGATATAAAAATTTTGCTTGTGTAAACTTAAGTAAAAGGAGAACTTTGAGATGAAGTTTTTTAAGTTCGCGTTGCTTTTGATGTCCGCTTTACTTATCTTTATGTGTTCCTGCGGGAACGAAGCGCCAAAAAGCAGTGTGGACGATGACAATGATGATGACGAAAGCCATAGTGACGTTAATATTTTAGAGATGTTGTCACCGAATATCAGGAAATACAATGAAAAATCCAGAGTTGGCAAAGATATCTCCGCTCTTGACTCCGTTTACACGGCGGTTAAAGCAGAAACAACAGATGAAGTTCTTTCAAAACTTTCTACCGATGATCCCGAAACAGGACAAATTGAGGGAATTTCAATAGAAGAAATTGCTTCTGCTACGAGCGGTGATTTGGGGACATTGTCAAGCAGACTTTTTGGTAAAAATAAAGCTCTCGGTGATGCATTTGAGAGTTCCGACTTTTTAGAGTCTGATGTTGCAAAAGATAATAACGCAATTGTTATGATATATCTTGACGGAATGGGCGGAATTTGCGTTGCCGCTATAGGTTCTGATGGCAACATTGTGGATTATGAGGGACAACAATTTGTGGTCGGCAATATTCACGAAAACGATATTTTGGGATAATTGTTTATTTTAACTTGTTAATAATAAATTCTAACATATATGGTAAATCCATTTGGCGTTGTGAAGGGAGGATGCACATTATTAAATGTGCAAACAGTTTATGAAAGCTAAAAGAATTTCAGGCAAACTTGTTGCCATTGGAATTGATGATAGCAATATCAAATTATGTGAGGTTGCGTTTAAGGGCGGCGAATTAAATGTTTTTAAAAGCATTTCGGTGAAAA
This sequence comes from uncultured Oscillospiraceae bacterium, assembly GCA_964509125.1. Taxonomy (GTDB): domain Bacteria; phylum Bacillota; class Clostridia; order Oscillospirales; family CAG-382; genus SIG653. The sequence continues at coordinate 18,525 of CAZDVZ010000007.1, forward strand.
CTCCGGAATTTTCTTACGAAGACGGAATTATTAAAGATTTTCCTGCCATTGTAAGAGCTATAAACGAAGCCTTCAAAGAAAATCAAATAAAGACAAAGCGTGTTGTCTTCTCGGTTTCTTCTTCGAAAATATTATCCAAAGAGGTCGTTATCCCTGCGCTCAGTAGTGGAAAACGTATCCTTTCTCTCGTGACGGCAAATTCCGGAGAATATTTCCCTGTTTCTACTGAAGACTGTGTATATTCTTACAGTTTGCTTGACGAATTCACGGAAGAAGATAACGGCAAGACAGTTAAAAAAATGCGCATAATGGCATATGCTGTTGCAAACGAAATAATCAACGGGCGTTACGAGCTTGCAAAACAGCTTGGTTTTAAGGTGCTGAGTGTTGATTATACCGGCAATACCATTGTAGAAGTTTGCAAACGTCAAGTTCCTTCCAATGTTAGCATGACGCTTCTAATGAATGAGAGCACAACGGTTGTATCTGTATTTAGCGAAAACCGTTTGAAAATGCAAAGAAACATCCCTGCCGGAATGAACGTAATTGTTTCATCCATTGCCAGATCGTACAATATTTCAGAGGCAGAAGCGACAACTATGCTTGAAACAACTTCCCTTAAAACCGTTGTTCAAGAAAAGCCTTTGGTTGCCGACACAGTTGAGGATTATTTTAATTCTATTCTTCGTGTGTATGAATTTTACCGCTCAAGGCATTCAGATGCCCCAATAGAGGAGGCATATATCTTTGGCAGAGGCGGAGAAATTATAGATATTGCAGAGTTTTTTGAAGCACAGGTTGATGTACCCGTAAATATGATTGAAAAGCTTGTTGGCTTTGAAAGGGTTGTTACAGAGGCTGAAAACGAATCCGAAAAAACTTATAAAGATAAACAGCTTTTCCGCTATATAGAAACTTTGGGTTGCGTTTTCGGAACTTTGGCTTTCGTTTCAAAAGAAATGGAAGGCGACAAGGTAGTAAAAACAAGAAATCGACTTTATTTGGGCGCTGTTCTTGTTTCTATAGTGGTTGCCGCTATATTGGTAGTGCTTCCGTTGCTTGAAATGCTCAACGCGAAGGAAGATAAAGCAGCAAAGGAAAGAGAACTTTCTGCGATCCCCGATGTTGCAAAAGAGTATAATGAGTTTTCTTTGGCATATGCTAAGTATAAGGATATAATAACATTCTATGATACTACGGAAACAGATGCGGAAGCTCTCAATAATTTCATTGAAGCTCTTGAAATAGTTCGTCCTCAAAATAGTAAGATAGAAACACTTACCTGCTCTGCGGGCGGTGAAATTTCAATGGCAGTTATGACTGATAGTTGGGACACAAGCGCAAAGTTTATTATGCAGATCAAAGAACTGAGCATGGTAAGCGAAGTTAAGACTTCCAACATCATGCAAAGCCAAAATGAAGATGGAAAAGTATTTGTATTCTCCGTATATTGCGAAATTTCAAACGAATATATCGATTCTGAATTGTTTGCAGAAGAGTCAAAAGGCTGAGAGGGGAGGTATGTGTGAATGAAGCTTGCTACAAGAGATAAAAACTTGCTTATATTTTTGCTTGTTTGTATAATTATCGTTTGTGCGTATTTATTTGGGTACAAAAGATTTACAGAACAAAAAGATCAGCTCATTAAAGAAACAGAAGTTTTGGAAAAGCAAATTGCAACAAAACGCGAGCAAGAGAAAAAGAAAGCTTTTTATGTTCTCATGACTGAGGTTTACGAGGAAAAGTTTGAAGAAGAACTTGCAAAATTCCCCGCAGGCATAGAAGAAGAAAACCAATTAATGTTTTTCAAAAGTCTTGAAGAAAGATTAAGTACGGAAGAATATCCTTTCACGCTTTCCACAGTCAATTTTTCTCAGCCTAAGTCAAGTTCCAAGTTTGCAGAGACAGCGGCTCTTACGGGCAAAGAATATATGGGTGAAAGCTCTACTGTTTCTTTCCCCTATACCTTGACTTATGAGAAGTTTAAAGAACTTCTTGATATCCTTGAACAGTTAAAGGAAAGAAGTGTTATAAGTACTATTTCCGCATCATATAGTGAGGAGTTGGGCTTTGTTTCCGGCTCAGTGACATTTACTCAGTATGCTATTTCCGAAGAAACGAGAATTCTTCTTAAACCGGATGTTAAAGATATGGAACTTGGCACAGACAACATCTTTACTACCGATGCTGAGCTTGATGTTCCCGAAACCGAAAAAGCTGAGCTTACCATCGATGTTATTGCAAAGAGGATCGAATCTTCTTACGATATGTTTGTTGTTCTTGATGCTGCCGCATCGAAGTCTTCAACGACAATGGGATTTGCGGAAAACGGTTCCGTTCTTAAGGATTCCAAAAATGATGTACAACTTATAACGATCATTATTGATGAGATACCTGTAGATGATCTTACAAAGCCTATCTACGATGAAAACGGCGTTCACAAAATGGATGAAAACGGCAATCTCCTTTATGAAGCAAAGAAAGTTGCTGTTATAGATCCTGTAACGGGGCTTCAAGCTATGGATCCCGCAACAGGCGAAGCTGTTTGGAAAAATGTTTACGAATACAGAGCAACATATATCATTGGCGAAGGTGACAACGCAGAGAAAATTGAAAATGTTTTGATCCAACCTTCTGAATACCTTGACCTTTATGTATATTGTGAAGATCGTATCTATGCCGAAGAAACAGAAAACGGTTTTGTTGATAAGGCTTCTGTAAAAGCTACAGTAATTAATAACACAACAAAGTACGAATTTATCAATATTTACATTGTTGAAAATAACCTCATGACTGAAGAGGAAAAAGCGGCTCTTGCAAAAGAAGAAGCGCTTAGAGAAGAGAATAAGCTTGCAAAGAGAGAAGATCTCACTCTGCCCAGATGGACGATTGACGAAGAAAAGTCCACCATGGATAAAATCAAGGTTATAACAACATCAGACGTTGCAAATTATCTTGCAACCGTAAGCGAAGAATCCGAAGAAGTTACCGAAGAACCTTCCGAGGAAATTACCGAAGAACCTTCCGAAGAGGTTACAGAAGAACCTTCCGATGAAATAGTTCCCGCAGCATGATCCACAATTGATTTAACGGGGCGTTGGAAATTTTGGACGCAAAAAGAGGGTGCCTTAAACCGATAGATGGATTTCAACATCTTGTGTTTTGGTAAAAAATTAAAAGTTTTCAATGAAATCCCTTTTTGCTACAAATAAATAGTCTGTTCTGCAATATTAAATACAGAGTGAGTTTTGTTTGTCCATTAATAAAATCCCCCCAAAAAGCTTCTAATTAACGATAGAAACCAAAGAGCTGTAAAAAAACGAATTTCGTTTTTTTACAACTCTTTGACCGCACAGTGCGACTTTGCGTTTTTGATTATACATAAAGGGTAACAGCTATGGCCGTAATAAATTTGTTTGAAAGATCGAAAAAATTAAATAAAAACAAAAAAGGCTTCACGTTGGTGGAATTACTTGTAGCTGTTGCGATGATCGCTATTGTTACTCCTTTTTTGGTAAAGGGGTTTATTTATGCTACGGAGTTGAATTATCGTTCAAGGCTTCAACAGCGTGCAGATGCCGCCGCAAACTCTGTTTACGAAGGGATCGCTTCTGTGAAATACGAAGACCTCACAGACTATCTTTCTGATATTAACGGGTGGAAGCCTGTGGATGACGGAACCGGAACTGAATACGATTATTACGTTTATAAATATTATGATGATTTAGAAGACTGTGAAGTAAAAGTTGCCGTTCAAAAATATTCCAGCTCCTACGTTGTTCCCGATTTGAATTTTTTGGGTGTAGACAGCCAGTATCTCACCTTAGCGCGGGAAATAAATGATTTTGACGGAGTTGCCGCAAACAAGATAGAGCAAGCGGCAAAATCCAGCGATGCTGTAAAAAATGTTGTTGTGAACGATATTGTTTCTCAAATAAGAAATACATACGGAGAGGACATAACCGCTTCTCAGATAGATCGTTCTAAAATACTCATAAATTGCGGAAGTATTGATAAGGATAAGATTTCCAAGGAAACATCTATTGATTTGAATATTGTGGGAGACGATTTTTTGGCCGATTATTCTGTTTCTTACAGATATCCCGCCGAAGCTCCAAACCCCGATGTTGATGACGGAACTTTGAAGGTTTCTTATAAATATGCTCATAATTTAGATGGAAGCTGGGTGTCCATCTCAAACAGCGAGCTTGATGTGGGAAGCCAAATAAATGTGACAGTCGTTTCCGATTCGGTTTCAATTGCCGCAGAAAAGACGGGTGATACGTATGCAAGTCAAAGTTTGTTTGTGTTTTATGATCCCGTTTCGAAAATGGATTGGGTAAACATTCAAGATATCGACTCAAGCGACTATAACTACAATGTTTTCTTTATTGAGCAAACTCCCGATGACGAAAAAGTTTTGAGCTTTGATATTATTAGTCCAACAAGTATGTCAAATAATTTTATGTATAAGTGGGCTGCCAGAGCTACAAACGAATATGTTCTTTTGACACAGGCTCAGGGGGGTTCTGTTGTTCCGAACGTGAGCCTTTATTCCAATCTTAAAACCATATCTGAAAACGGGATTCCCGATGCAATTTATGAATCCTCTGAAAAAGAAGAATCTATGTATAGAGTTCAGGTGTTGGTAACTTATCAATCCACTATTTTTGCCGAAGTTTCCGGAACATTTGAAGCAGGAGGCGGAAATGTTGATAAGTATGTAGGGTGATGAATTTTTAAAAAGGCGATAGAAGGCAGATTATGAAAAAGAATAAAAATATAAAAAAAGTCTTTCAAAATTTAATAGACCGAGAAAAAAAGTCTGCCGAAAGCATTAAGAGCGGTTTGAACAGCAGTAAAAAATCAGGTTTCACGCTTGTAGAGCTTATTGTTGTAGTTACAATTCTGTCCTTGTTGGTAAGTTTTTCTGTTGTTTCCATGGCTTCTGTAAACAGGAGAAAAGCTACAAGAGCGGGAAAGCTGATTGATAGTGAGTTGACCACTCTTGCTTCAAACGCTTATTCAAGAGACGGTTCGTGGCGTTTGGAATTTGAATTTGACGAAACAGAAAAATGTTATGTTTTAACTCAACAAGTAAATACCGTGGATCCCGATAAAGAGATTGCATGGGAAGATTTTTCAAAAATCAAACTATCTAAAAATGTTGATATCAGTTTTGGCGGAGATGAATATAACGAAAGCAATAGCGGCGGTACGCATTATATCTCTGTTTCAAGAGAAAAAGGCTGTTACGTTACTGATGAAGGATATTTTTGCGATACAATATATGTTCATTCGGCGTCTAAAGTTGTTACTATTTATCTTTCGTCGGAATCAGGCGGCCACAGAGTTTTGGATTAATCCGGGTAAAAAGTATAAAGAGCGTTTTCGATTATATGCGCGCAAGCATGAAAGGCATGAAAGTATATGGCAAAAGAAAAATCAGCGGCGATGTGCCCTTATTCCGAAAACAGAATAAATAATTGTAAGATGTCCGAAAAGCGATTTAATAAAAAGGGTGCGGCACTTCTTCTTACCATAGTTGTTATTTCGCTTATCTCCATTTTGTCCACTCTTGTGCTTAGTCTCGCATTAAGTGCTTACCGTGCCAGTGTTCAAAGCAAATGGGCAGATGAAGATTTTTACTATTGCGAGGAATGTCTTGATGATGTTTATGGTGTTGTTGTAGCCATAACAAATGATATTTTCCTTGACAACTATAAACAAGTGTCTTCTATGTTTACGTCCTCAACTCCCGATATTATTAACAAAACATTCCGCGAAGGAATAAGGCTCGACTTAAGGAGTATGGAGATCTCAGAAAGTAGCTCTCTCTATCAAACTTTAAACCAAACTGTGGATGCTGTAGACAATGACGGAAATGTTGTTGGAGAGCTTGTTGTTTCCTATAATGATTCACGTTATAATAATGACACCGATTTGATCCTTCAAGATTTTGAAAAAGGAAAATATGTTTTTAAAGATGTTAAGGTGGAGTATTGGAACACCGACAGAAGTGCGGGCGGCGAGAATCAAAAGAAGTTTTATTCGTCTGTTACAACGGATATTGTTATTTATATTCCCGATTTATCAGCCTCCGTTGAAACAAACGGAGAAGGTTCTCTCTCTTATGTTCTTGTCTCCAAAGATGACTTGAGTTTTAACGGAACAGCATATGTTACAGGAAACGTGTATGCGGGCGAGAACTTAAATGTTTCTTCTGATTCAAATGTAACCTTCTTTTCCAACTATGTTACCGTTTGCAATCAGCTTGAAAATAATGGCAAATTTACCGTAACCGGCGCTTCTGCCGCCGCAAATATATGGTGCAAGGATATCCTTATGAATAGTGATAACGCGTCTGCACTCATTGCGGGTAATCTTTATGTTAATGATGACTTGGAAATTAACGGAGATAACTGTGCAGTACAACTTTCCGGAAAGTATTACGGATACGGAGACGGAACTTCAACCACTTCAAACAAAACATCAAATTCCGGAACGGGAACAACTATGAACAGCGCTATCCTTGTAAATGGAAAGGGCGCGTTGCTTGATATGATGAGCTTGGAAGAACTTGTTATAAGCGGTCACTCTTTCTTCCCTGTTGACGGAATTGAGTACAAGGGCGCAGAATCTCTTGCAACTATTGTAAGTCAAAGTATTTATATGGTAGATGAAAAATATATAGATTTTTCCACGAGAACCGTATCCGTGGGCGATAAATCTATAGATTTTTCAAGCATCTTACTATCCGGTAATAAAACGCTGATCGATGTTTTGGAAGAGGGTTACACTCTTTTAACAGGGGGTGTTGATCTTAGCGTTGCAAATGTAACGGTTGGTGATAATGTTGTGACAGAAAGTATTTTTGCAAGTGATTATTTGGCAGATGCTTCCCAAATGGTTACCATTGGAGTGTACGAAACAGGCGGAGAAAAATATTGTAGCTTGTATTGGAATTTTGCAACCGGATATAATTTCAAGTCAATTGGCGCAGATATAGTTCATCAAGATTATATCGTTGATGAAGGTGTAGATCCTAAGATTGGCATAGCAGATGTATATCTTAAAGACGTATATCTCTATCAAGGCGGAAGTTTATTTTCGGTAGATGGGGAAAACCCTTTAACTGTTGGTGCATTGTTTGATAACAAATTTTCGCTTACAGATTCGTATGCTTATACATATAATTTTGATTTAAAATACGGATCCAAACTTCCGGAAGATATAAACACTGCAACATTTAAAAAAGAGTATTTAAACGAGAATGAGCCTGTTAAAGCGGTGATTGTTGAAACAGACTCCGAAGAAGAAACAGAATATAAATATGTTGTTTATCTACAATGGAATTTTGATAGCTCCAAAGTTTCAACTAAGAGTGCGGGAGATGCGTTTATATCTGCATGTATCAATTCCGGCTTAGTTGATGGTTTCCTTGAGAAATTCATGGATGGTGGTTATATAGAGATAAACGGCAACGCTTCTGTAAATACAACGGCTGATCTTTATGAGTATATAGTCGGTGATGACGGGTATGCTGCAAAGAAATTTGGAGCTTCTTCTCAATCTTTGTTCAATTCGTCTGTTTATTCAAAAAATTTAGCTGACACATATAAGTGGTATATGACTACTTTGGTGCCTGAAAAATTTGATCCCTTCTCGTCTCTCACGCCTTTTGATAATAGCTTTAATATTGGTGATGAATATTCTGTATTTGACAGAAATTCGTATTATTTGAGTTCCACCGGGGTTAAAGAATCCACAAAATATTTAAATTTTAATACTATAGACACAAATGTATCTACATACGAGATCGTAACAACGGACGGAGTTCATAAAAATCTTATGATCAACGGAGACCTTGCTGTAACATCAAGCGGATGGACGGCAGCCGGAGTTTCTATTTCTCCCTTCCTTGAAGGAATTATCTTTGTTGACGGAGATGTTACAATAGAGTCTGACATACTTTTTAGCGGAATGATAATTTCAAATGGGGAAATAGTGATATCTGCAGGTAAATATGTAGCAGACGTTGAACTTATAGAAGGGTGTCTCGAAACCCTTAAAGAGGACATACATTCTAACTGGTGGCCTCTTGTTTCTGACGAGTTTTATACTCGCAAAACGGAATCCGGAATGGGCACATCGTCTTTGAACGCCGCAAATTGTATTAAATATGAAAACTGGACGAGAAATAGAGACGAAAATGCCTGATTCAAAATGCAAAAATTAGATTTTTAAGTTTCGATAGGAGCTATTTATGCGTAAGATTCTTTGCAAGAAAAACAGAAAAGTGAATAAAAAAGGCTTCACTCTTGTAGAGCTTCTTGTTTCCGTTGCAATTTTGGCGGTGATTTCAATGTCGCTTGTTCAATTTGTTTTTTCTACAACGAATGCATACCGTAAAAGCTCTTCAACGACAACTGTACAGGAAACTTGTCGTGATACATTAACTCAAATTTCCAATATAGTTAGAAACTCAAAAAGTTTAAAAGTAATCAAATCTGCCGATGGCGGAATTACGATGAAGTCTGAAAATTATGAAGGGAAGAACATACTTTTGATATACGTTCCCGATGACTCAAAAGAGAACGATTATGGAAGAATTTATGTTTGCTATGATTATAGCTACGATATTCCCGAAGGTGAAGAAGGGTCACTTGTTGATATAACCTCTAATGATCCGGGAGAAAAGTATAACGACTATTTGCTCACCGACATGGTGAAGAGTTTCACAGTCGATTTTTCCACTTACAAAGCGACAGATGAAGATGGAAACGAATATACTGTTGTGCAGGAAAGAACATTGGATATGGTGCTTTCTTTGGAAAGAAACGATAAGTCGTTTACTCAGGATTATAAAGCTTCTTTGCGCAACTCAAGTCCCGAAGGTCAGACAGCAGAATTGGTTATTGAAATGGAAAACGAAGTAATCGAAGAAGAATGATGAAGGGGCAATTTTGCCCCTTCTTTATATATAAAAATGAAGGGAGGTGCGGTAGACATGGGATTTATTGACTTGTTTCACGGAACCAAAGTTTCCAAAGCTGAAGATTCAGAAACAGGCTTGCCTCGTGCGGTGGCGTTTGTTGATTATGAACATTGGTATATATCATTAAAAAATAATTTTGGAATGAAACCTAATATAAAAGGCTGGTTCGAAGACTTGAAAAGTCGTGTTACACTTACAGAAGCAATATTTTTTGCGGACTTTTCGCATAAAAGTCTTTCGGACGAAATTAAAAGGATCAGATTATACTCAAACACAATAATTGATACAAGAAATGTGGGAACTAATATAAAGAAGGACTTTACCGACTTTATAATTTTAGACCACATTTACCAAAAAGCTTTATCTGCAAACGATATTGATGTATTTATCTTATTTTCGGGCGACGGGCATTTTAGCTCTGTGGTTTCTTTTTTGAAAAATTTTCGTGATAAAGAAGTGGGAGTATACGGAATTAAAGATTCTTTCTCAAGGCAGCTTAAGGAAACTGCAAATTGGTTTGTTTCTTTACCAACAGAAAGTGATCAATACGGACTTTGTGCGTCTCTTATTTTCGAAGAATTGAAAGAGGCACAGCTCTCTCACTCTAAAACATTGCCAACATATAAAAACATAATTGAAAAAATTTCTTCAACCAAGCGTGTGAATATCCAGCGTTTGGAAAGCGTTATGAAAAAACTCATTGCAGACGGAGTTATTACAGAAAGAAAAGTGAATTTGGCTAAAAAAGATAGCGGAAAGCCTTGCCTTTTTGTGGATTGGGAAAAAGCAGAAGAATTTATGCATTTTGACGAGTGAATGGGGAATATGTAAAATCGAGTAGGAGGCTAATCATCTAATGGTTAGCCTCCTACTCAATTAGGGCATAAAGTTTTTGTGTTTATAAAAAGGTTTATATTTATTGATTGTTTTATTTTGCAAGTTACACTTTGTTATAACAACATATCTTATATTTAATGTTGCGATGTTTTAAAGATAATCTCTAATATCGATGGCTAATCGTTCTTCCAAGTTTATAAGTCTTTTGGTGATGTCTTTGGAAACCTCGTCAGCCGCTTTGTATTGGTTTAAATATTTATTAAGGGATTTAACTCCCATATTACACCCATCTGTAATAAGGTCAGCGGCGACTTTATCAGATTCGTTTACAGACAATTTAACATTGGTTTTCATCCAAGACATTCCCTTAGCAATGGGGTTTGGATCTTTGCCGTCATCGCCGTATCCGTCTAAAAGACCATTTATCTCCATGCTCAATTTTTCATGTTCTCTTTTACAGTCTGTAAGACATTTTTTAAATTGTTTGCTCTTTACATAGTCCGTTACATCCTCTATGGAATCAATTCCCATTTTTACACCTGCATCACATTCTCGAAGAAGCTTTATTGTATCTTGTTCAATCATATGTTTCTCCTTTATATTTTTTGAAAGTATATTTTGACTGCATATGTATTATTTTCTATCTTTAAAAAAATATACCATATCGCAGTAAAGAAGAAACTTTATATGTCATTTTCAGTTGATTCGTTTAATTCCTCGCAAAAGGTTCTTTGGGTTGCTATTGTGGCAAGGGTATCCCCAAGTTGAGTAAGTGTTACGGCAAGCAGGCTGAGTTCATTTACCGTTAATTTACAGGCAATAGCATTTGCAAGAGTTGTGATAGCGGTGGTAAACGCAGCAGAATTCATAGTTATATCACCTCAAGTATAATATATGCCTTTTCTTTATGTGTGATAACAATTGTTATGCGTATAGTTTAAAGTTCAGGATTTTGACGGGAATTTTTGAGCCAATTATTCAGCATAGGAGCAGGGAAGGACAAGTTTATTTTTTAAAAGTCTTAATGCTTGTTCGAAATTTGTTTTTTTAGCATTTTTCTTTTCTTTCGAGAAGGGAAGTGTTTTGTTATTTAATACATACATACAAGAGCAATGCTATAAAAAATGATAATTTCAGCTAAATGAAGAAGCAAATATATATCAGTATATCAAACACGAAGTTAAAGTTGTCATCTTACAAAACTAAAAATAATATGATAAAGAGAAGAAACAGCGTAATGTGTGTTTCTTCTCTTTATGTTACGTTTGGATGGGATGGGTAGGGCTACAAATAGCCCACCGGGGTTGATATAAAAAAACGCAAGGGAATCTGATTCTATGTTTATCTATCAAAAAACTTTTCAATCTCTCTTTTTGAAATTTCTTTAACAATTGGTCTGCCGTGGGGACAAAGTCGCAGTTTGGGATCTGAGAGCAATTTTTCCACCAAGACAGACAATTCTTCGCTTCCGGAAGGAGAGCCAAGCTTTATTGCGGCTTTACAAGCTACTGTATAAAGGGCACGGTCACAACGCTTTGTAAATGGTAGCCTGTCTCCTTGGGATAAGTGAGCGGCAAATTCGTCCAAAATCGTCTCAACGCCTTTTATGCCGCTAAGTGTTGCGGGAATTGATCTGATGGCAATGGAATCGTTTCCAAAGCTGTCAATTTCAAAGCCGTATGACATAAGCAAGTCTTTGTTTTCAAGCAATAATTCAGCCGATTCAAAGCCCGGTCTGATTACATGGGGAGCGATGAGAAGCTGAGACTGAGCATTACTTCTTTTGCTTATTAATTCTTCGTAAATAATTCGTTCATGGGCTGCGTGTTTATCAATAAGCAAAAGTGCATTTTCTGTTTCAGCAACGATATATCCTCCGAAAATTTCTCCTATTACTTTGAAATTTTGAAGTTTTTTTCCGTCTGTAGTTTCCGTTATGTCCAAAGTGTTTTGAGTTGCCACTGGCGTACGCTCTTTAACACAAACTTCCGTCGGGGGTGCTTCTTCTTTGTAAGCAATAGAAACCTTTGTTTCCGTAGAATGAACACTATTTTCGGGGGTTAGCGGACGTGAAATATCATTGTTGTTTTCCGCACGTTTAACCATATCTTCAAAAGATTCTTTTAATGGAATGTTAGGGTCTCTTAAAAGGATGTAGCTTCCAACGGGTTTATCGTTGAATGATGAATTCATCGTGGAAGTAGGCGAGGGTGGCTCGTCAATAATATTGTTTTTGTACGATGGTGAATAAACGGTTTCAGAGGGTTCGTTGCTTTTTTCGGAAGCTTGTGTAAAAGTAACCTCTTTTTCTTCACCGCGTAAAGCAGATAAAACAGCAGAATAAACTGCTTCGAAAATTTTTCTGTCGTCTGAAAATTTAATTTCGGTTTTTGCGGGATGAACATTTACATCTACCGATTTGGGCGGAATGTCCAACTTCAATATTGCGGCGGGAAATCTTTTTTGAGGCATATAAGATCGAAACGCCTGTTCAAGTGCCGCCATGATCTGCGTGGATTGGATGGGCCGTCCGTTTACAAAGAAGTATTGCCCGCTTCTGCTGCCCCTTGATTCTCCGGGCTTTGAAATATATCCACCCACGGTAATTCCCGAATGTACGCCCGCTACAGCGGTAAGTGAATTTGAAAATTCCTTTCCTAAAGTAGCATAAATCGCAGAATACAGATCTCCATCACCGGGTGTTATAAATTTAATGTTTCCTTCGGATATTAGCTTAAATGATATTTCCGGATGAGAAAGCGCTGCTTTGGTTAAAACGCCGGAAATGGCAGATGCCTCTGAGGAATCCTTTCTCATAAATTTCCTTCTCGCAGGAACATTGTAGAATAGGTCTCTTACAGTAATCACCGTTCCGTCGGGTGCGCCCTCTTCTGAAATTTCCACGCCGTTTTCATCGCAGGTAAGTTTGTTTCCAATGGAAGCTTCCTTCGGCTTTGAAAGTATCTCAAGACGTGATACGGAAGATATTGCCGCCAAGGCTTCGCCTCTGAATCCAAGTGTTAAAACACCATCGAGATCATCGGCGGTGAGTATTTTACTTGTAGCGTGAGGAAGTATGGCTTTTGGGAGATCATCTCCCGAAATTCCTTTTCCGTTATCGGTAATTCTGATAAAAGAATTACCGCCACCTTTAATTTCACAAATTATGTGTGTAGCACCTGCGTCAATTGAGTTTTCAATCATTTCTTTGACTGCTGATGCGGGTTTTTCCACTACCTCGCCCGCGGCGATCATATTTGCGGTTTGAGTGTCTAAAATATTAATTATCCCCATGGGAATACCTCGTTATTGTGAATCTGCCAGTTTTTTCAGCTCGTATACCAATCCAATTGCTTCTATAGGAGTTAATGTGTTTATATCTGTAGCTTTCAATCTTTCAACAATTTCTTCGTTTGAAATGCTGCCAAAAGTATAATTTGCTTCCGTTTCCGCAACTTTTGCTACGGGAGCGGGATGCATACTTTCTGCTGCTTTCAAGTGCTTTTTCGCCGCCGTAATTACTTCTTTCGGTAGCCCCGCAAGGCTTCCAACTTCAATTCCGTAACTGCTTGCTGTTGGCCCTTTTACAATTTTGCGTAAAAACTGTATGGAATCGTCTTTTTTCTTTGCGGCAATGTTTAAATTGACAACGCCCTCAACAGAACCTTCCATATCGGTTAATTCATGATAATGGGTTGCAAAAAGCGTTTTTGCTTTAATTGTCTTTACTGTGTATTCGGCGACGGCTCTTGCTATGCTCATACCGTCATAGGTTGACGTACCCCTGCCAATCTCATCGTATATAATAAAGCTACGCTCGGTTGCATTTTTTAAGATATATGACACTTCATTCATTTCCACCATGAACGTAGAATTTCCCGAAGCTAAATCATCCGAAGCTCCAACTCTTGCAAATATCTTGTCCGCAACTCCTATTCTCGCTTTTGAAGCGGGTACAAAAGATCCAATTTGTGCAAGAATGATGATAAGTGCATTTTGCCTCATATATGTGGATTTACCCGCCATATTAGGACCTGTAATAATTGCGAGGCGTGAAGATGAATCTAAATGGCAATCGTTGGGAACGAAATATGTTTCTTTTCTCGCAACCTCAACAACGGGATGCCTTCCGTTTTCAATTTTTATAGTGTTGGAATAGTCGATCTCCGGCTCCACATAGTTATTTTCTGTGGCGCTTTTTGCAAAAGAGCAAAGCACATCAAGCATGGCAATGTTGTCACAAGTTTTTTGTATTCTTCCGCTTTGGTCAAGGATGATGGCGCGTATCTTCGAAAATAAATCATATTCCAAAGCCGCATCTCTGTCTTTTGCAGATAGAACTCTGCCTTCCATGTCTTTTAGCTGCTCTGTAATAAATCTCTCTCCGTTAGTAAGAGTTTGACGCCTTACATAATCTTCCGGAATCATGTTGAGAAACGAATTTGAAACTTCTATGTAATAACCAAAAACTTTATTGTAACCCACTTTTAACGTGCGTATACCTGTTCTTTCTTTTTCTCTCGCCTCAATTTTTGATATCCAACCTTTTCCATCGCGTATGATCTCTCTTAGTTCGTCTACATCCGAATTGGCACCGTCACGTATTATTTCCCCTTCGCGCAATGAGAAGGGAGGTTTTTCTGCGATGTTTTCATCTATAAGTGTGCATATGTCTTCCAAAGTGTCAAGAGTTGAATATATTTCCGAAAGCAACGGTGATTTAAACTCTTCCAGTCTTGTTTTTATACCGGGGAGCGCTCTCAAAGCACTTTCAAGTGCCCTTAGATCACGAGCGTTTGCGCTGCCAAAAACAAGGCGTGTAATAAGTCTTTCAATGTCTACAATATCTTTAAGGCCAAGTGATATTTCGCGGCGGGATATGTCGCTATCTACAAGTTCGCCAACGGCTTTAAGTCGTTTTTGAATTATATTGCAATTCATGGACGGCTTGTCTAAAAATTTTTTCAAAAGTCTCGCTCCCATGGCGGTGCAAGTTTTGTCAATAGCCCACAAGAGAGAGCCACGCCTGTCTCCTGTGCGAAGCGACTCGGAAATTTCAAGGCTTTTCCTTGTGTTTGCATCCATTTGCAAAAAAGCTTCTTTGTCGTAAAAATTCAGCTTGTTCATATATGTCATATCTTGCTTTTGAGTTCTGATTAAATATGACATTAAGCCCAAAACGGCTTTTACCGATAGAATTGAGCGTTCGGCAGTTTCGGGAAAACGGCGGTAAAGCGCTGATAAAACTTTTTCGTTTGAAAAATCGTTCGGGGAAATGGTTATAAGAGCATGAAATTTCGATGTAAAATACTCGTTGACGCTATCAGTCAATTTATCCGAAACGATAAGCTCTGTAGGAGAAAATGCAGCGCCTTCTGCAGTTAAAAAATCTTCAACACTTTTACCTTCATAATATGTAGCTGAAATTTCTCCTGTGGAGATATCCGCAAAAGCAATTCCTACTTTTTTGTTCTCAAAATAAACAGAGCAAAGATAGTTGTTTTTTGTATCTTTTAAAAATCCGCCTTCTGTAACTGTTCCGGGAGTGATAACACGAACAACGTCGCGTTTAACTATGCCTTTTGTTGCTTTTGGGTCTTCGAGCTGTTCGCAGATTGCCACTTTATATCCTTTGGAAATAAGTCGTGTAATGTAGTTTTCCGCGCTGTGATATGGCACACCGCACATGGGGGCTCGTTCGTTATCGCCACAGTTCCTTCCCGTGAGAGCAAGCTCCAACTCTCTTGATGCAATTTCCGCATCATCGTAAAACATTTCGTAAAAGTCGCCTAAACGAAACATAAGAATGCAGTCGGTGTAGCTTTGCTTTATTTCATTGTATTGAATTATCATAGGAGAAACTGCCATGTTCACCCTCCAAAGTACATTTTTCCATAAAATAATTATATATTAAAATGAAATTTTTGTCAACCGATTTCCCGTGAAAAATAAAATTTGTCTTAAATGAGATAATATGCGTTTTATTTGCGCTTGATTTTTCATAATACTTTTGATATACTAAAAAAGGTTGAGTTATATATATAATTTGATGCCCAAAAGGAGGAATAGAAAATGAGAAAAAATTTAGGTCCAAGATCCATGCTTTATCCTATGCCGGTGTTGATTATTGGCACGTATGATGAAGATGGTACTCCGAACGCAATGAATGCTGCGTGGGGCGGCATTTCCGAAGAAAATGAAATATCAATTTGTGTTTCCGATGACCATAAAACAACAGAAAATTTTATGAAAACAAAAGCGTTTACTGTCAGTATTCCCGGTGCTAATGATGTGGTGAGTGCCGATTATGTGGGAATTGTAAGCGGAAACGAATCTGCGGACAAAGTTGCGAAAGCGGGGTGGACGATCAAAAAAAGTGATTTTGTAAATGCGCCGTTATTTTGTGAATTGCTTTTCGCCCTTGAATGTAGAGTAAAATCTTACGACAAGGATTCTTGCAGACTCGTGGGCGAGATCATTAATATTTCCGTGGACGAACGCATTGTTACCGATGACAAAATTGATCTCTCTAAATGGAACCCCATAACATACGATTCTTCCAATCATAACTATGTGACATTGGGCAAAGTAGTGGGGAAAGCCTTTTCTGATGGAAAAAAGATGAAATAAGGAAAATAATTAATAAAAAATGTCTCAAGGGCACAGTAGACAGGTTGCCCTTGAGACAGTTTGTTTTAACAATAAGATTATTTAATAAGCGAAGCCGCTTCTTCATCAATGTAGAACTCTACATTGGGGTGAAGCTGGAGAATTGAAGCAGGGACATCGGGGGTTACGTCTCCGTAGATTGTCTTTTTAACGATTTCTGCTTTTGCTTTGCCGAGGGCGATGATGATAATGCTTTTTGCATTCATAACGGTTTTAATGCCCATAGTAACGGCGTGTGTGGGGACGTCATCAATGGAAGCAAAAAATCGTTTGTTCGCTTCTCTCGTGGATTCTGTAAGCTCAACCATATGTGTGATCGATCCAAACGGCGTGCCGGGTTCGTTGAAGCCAATGTGCCCGTTGTTTCCGATTCCGAGAAGCTGGATGTCGATTCCGCCTGCGGCCTCGATGGCTTTATCATATGCCGCAGCTGTTTCAGCGGAAGTATCAAGTCCTGAAGGAACATTGGTTTTGGAAATATCAATGTCAACTTTTTCAAAAAGGTTTGTGTTCATGAAATAACGGTAAGACTGATCGTGAGAACCGTCAAGTCCTACATATTCGTCCAAATTGAAGGTTGTAACGTCTTTGAAAGATATCTTTCCTTCTTTGTTAAGTGTCGCAAGCTCTCCATAGAGATCTAAAGGAGTTGAGCCTGTGGCGTAACCCAAAATTGCGTTTGGTTTTTGTGAAAGCAATTCCACATATCTTTGGGCGGCTTTTTTTGCAATGTTTTCTCTTGAATCGATGATAATCTTCATTAGTGTCCTCCGTTTGAACGTATTTTTATAAATGGGGTCACAGACCCGCTTTTTCCTATGACATGATACCATCAACATCGTTTTTTGTCAAGCATTTTCAAAAAAACTATTGACATATTTTTATTTTGCGGTAAAATGATATATTATAAAAGGGGAGGAGTTTGATTTTGGAGAAATTGTCAGATTTTCATTTGCATACGGAATTTTCTTTTGATAGTGAGGAAAAGCTTAACACGATATGTGAAAAAGCTATATCCATGGGGCTTTCTGCTATCGCTGTTACAAATCATTATGATCATGATGGAATTGACGAAGGGTTGTATTCTGAATATCTTTTTGAAAAAGACAAAGAAGATATTTTAAAAGCAAAAGAAATTTTTCGCGGAAGGCTTAATGTATATTACGGTTTAGAGATTGGGCAACCCCACACTATGGATGATAAAAAAATATCTAAAATAGAAAATATGGGATATGATTTTATTATCGGATCGCTCCATAATTTGAGAAATTGTTTTGATTTTTATTATCTTGATTATTCCGATACTACTCCTTTGTTTGACAAGGCGATATATAGAAAATATTTAAACGAGCTTATGGAAATTGCGGATTGCCATTTTATTGATACGGTGGCACATATAACATACCCCGAAAGATACATGAAAAAAGCAGGTAAGAAATTGAACTATTCTGAATTCGAAGAATTGTTTTCCGCGCTTTTTGAGAAAATATCCAAAAATAAATTAGCACTTGAAATAAACACATCCGGCTTAAGACAAGGACTTGATCATACGGTGCCACATATGGATATTCTCTCGCTTTTCGGAAAATGCGGAGGAGAGTATATAACAGTGGGGTCAGATGCCCATGTTTCGGACCATGTTGGGTTTGGTGTTGAAGACGCTTTTGATAAGATTAGAAATAAAGGCTTTTTACATATTAATGAGGTAAGGAGATAACATCGTGAAGGAATTGTTGGAACTTTTGGAGAATGAAGGAAATTTGAATGCCGATCAGCTTGCGGCAATGCTTGACGAATCTCCGGAAACGATTCGCAGAGAAATATTGGAATACGAGGAACAGGGTATTATTTTAGGATACAAAACTTTGATAGATTGGGATAAAGCGGGGAAGGAGTTTGTAAGCGCATTTATTGAACTTAAGGTTTCTCCGCAAATTGACGCCGGGTTTGATGCTATTGCATCGAGGATATATGAATATCCCGAAGTAAAAAGTGTTTATCTCATGTCTTCGGCGAGATATGACTTGCTTTTAAACATCGAAGGGAAAACTTTCAGGGATGTGGCATATTTTGTTGCGTACAAGTTGGCACCCTTGGAGAATATTGTTTCCACTTCGACACATTTTGTGCTTAAAAAGTACAAAGACAAAGGAACCGTTTTCGGTATCACCCACGGCGATGAACGGGAGAACATAATCTAATGGATTACAGTAAAATATTATCATCAAAGGCGTGTGAAATAAAACCTTCGGGGATAAGAAAGTTTTTTGATCTTTTAAACGGCAGGACAGACGTAGTTGCCCTTACTGTAGGTCAACCGGATTTTAAAACCCCGTGGCATATTAGAGAAGCGGGGATTGACAGCCTTGCCAAAGGAAAAACATATTATACGGCAAACAGTGGCATGGTTGAGCTTCGCAAAGAAATATCTGACTATTTAAATCGTCGCTTTGGGCTTTCTTACAGCGCGGATGACGAAATTATTGTAACAGTTGGGGGTAGCGAGGCTATTGACATTGCGGTAAGAGCATTAGTAGAGCCGGGAGATGAGGTTATTATCCCTACTCCGTGTTTTGTGTGCTATGAGCCTATTGTTGCGCTTGCGGGCGGCGTTTCTGTTATTATGGAGACAAAGCGTGAAGACGATTTTAAGGTAAACACGGAAGTGCTCAAAAGTCTTATTACTCCCAAAACAAAGCTTTTGATATTACCCTTTCCAAACAATCCCACGGGCGCAGTTCTTGATAGGGATAACCTTGAAGAAATAGCGTCCGTTTTGAGAGGCACCAATATTGCTGTATTATCTGATGAGATATATGCCGAACTTACTTATGATGATACTCATGTTTCAATTGCTTCTATTGAAGGTATGAAGGAAAGGACGATAATTGCAAGCGGATTTTCAAAGTCGTATGCAATGACAGGATGGAGAATGGGATATTGTGTTGCTCCCGCACCCATAACCGAGCAGATGTATAAAATTCACCAATATGCCATAATGTGTGCGCCTACCGTAAGTCAGTATGCATCTATTGAAGCGCTCAGAAACGGTGACGAAGACATTGAAATGATGAAGCGCGAATATAATAGGCGAAGAAAATATATTATAAGCGGTCTTAGAAATATTGGCATTGATTGCTTTGAGGCCAAGGGAGCTTTTTACGTTTTTCCGAAGATAGGGGATTTTGGTATGAACAGTGACGAATTTTGTCAACGGCTTTTGGACGAAAACGGGGTTGCCATTGTTCCGGGAACAGCTTTTGGTGAATGTGGAGAGGGGTTTGCGAGAATTTCTTACGCATACTCTGTAAAGCATATAGCCGAGGCTTTAGAAAGAATTGAAGATTTTATCAAAAACAAGAGGTAAAAATGAAAAAAGAAAAAATCTGCTTCATCGGTGGCGGAAACATGGGCGAAGCAATTATTAAAGGGTTTATTTCAAATAATTTGTGTAAAAGCGAAAATATATTGCTTTATGAAATAGATAAAACAAAACATGAAAGATTCTGTAAATTAGGTATTGTTGTGGCAAAAACTCCCGCGGAAGGGATAGAAAATGCAGATTTTGTGCTTCTTGCGTTGAAACCCGGAATTATCAGAGGTTTTCTTGAAGAAAATAAAACAGTACTTGGCGGCAAGGTCATAATTTCCATTGCGGCATCTGTTCCTCTTAGCCTCGTTTGCGAGGTTTTGGGGAACGAAACTCCTGCTATCCGCGTTATGCCCAATACTCCCATGCTTGTGGGAAAAGGTGCGGCTGCCATAGCTGCTAACGAAAATGTGAGCAAAAAGGACTTTCAATATATTTGCAGACTATTTTCCGGCATTTCTGCGCTTTCCGTCCTTAACGAGTCTGAAATGAATAAGGTTATTTCAGTAAATGGATCTTCTCCGGCGTATGTTTATTCATTTATAAGGGCAATGATTAAAGGCGCGGAGGAGCAGGGCATATGCGAAAAGCAAGCATTGCCCCTTATTCTTCGTACAATAGAAGGAGCTGTAAAGATGGTTGAGAAATCGGATGTTTCCATTGATGTTCTTATTGACCGTGTTTGCTCTCCCGGCGGTACTACTTTAGCTGCGATGAAGGTGTTTGAAGATAAGAAATTTGAAAACATTGTTGTTGATGCTATGAATGCTTGCACTGAGAGGGCGGACGAGATTACGGACACGTTGTAATAAAACTTTTTGTTTCGTCATATATTATTCTGAGGAGGTGTAATGTATGGATGAAATGAAATGTACGTCCCTTGTTCCTTTGTATACGTCCGAAAGCAAAAAGAAAAAAATATCTTTTGAAAATTATCGCAGAAAAAGAAGCAGGCATATACTTTATGTAAGACTATATCTTGCGTTCTTTTTCTTGGGCGCTTGCATTTTTGCATCGGGAAAATGGAATGCTGACTTTTGGTGCGGTAAAGTAAACTCGTTTGTTTTATATTCGTGTTCCGATTTTACAGAGTTTTGTGCAAGCTTTGCACCGCTTATATTTAGCATATTTTTGGTTTATGCGTCCGGGTTTACTTTGTATGCCACGATCGTTTCTGTGATTTTTTCATCGGTAGCATTTTTCCTTTGCGGAATTACCGCTTGCGTATTTATATATACTTATGGTTTTTCTTTTACCACGTTGGGAATGCTTGCTCTATTGGGAGTTATTTGCGGAATGTATATTCTTTTTTGTTCTGCAACAAGGGGAATTTCAGAAATTGCGGTAACGGGTATCGGTAAGCTTAGTATATCCGACGGCATTTTATATACAGTGCTTTTCTTGGCTTGCGTTTTTGTTCAGTACGTCGTGCTGCGATCGATGTGGGCACTCGCTTTGTGATTTATGTAATATAGCGTTGAATTTATAAAATAATAAAAAACAGTTACATTATATTCTTGAATTGCGACTTGTAATGTGATATAATGCATATTGTGTGTAATTTTTCGGACTTTTAAAGAGGTAAACAAATTGGGAAAGTTATTTGATTTTTTTTCTCCCACTAAAAACAAAAAAGATAAAGGTGTAAAAAAGACAGAGCGTATTGTTGATGAAAAGTTTTCTTTGAAATCTTTTTTCAAGCTTTTAAGAAACAGATTTTCGGAGTTGATTACCTTAAATATTTTGGTAACATTATTTTTGATACCGGTGATCTTGTTTTTCTTGGGTATGTCCGGCACGTTTTCTTATTACGGGAGGACACCCGATAGCAATATGTTTTTAGTTTTGAGCGGAATTTCTCGGTACGAAAGCGGAGCGCATATGGATGCGTTGCTCAATATTTTTGGCGGCACGGGGCTTATTTCACGAAATTCTGTCACAACTATTTGGCTTGAACGTGCCATATTTTTGGAATTTGTCGTTTTCGGAATGGCAAATGTAGGTTTCGCCTATGTTTTAAGAGAGACTGTGCGCTGTAATCCTGTTTTTACATTCGGAGATTTTTTTAGAACAATAAAGAAAAATATAAAACAGGCGTTAGTATTTGGGGCAATTGATTTTGGAATTATTATTCTTTTGATTTATGATATTTATGCTTACAGTATTAACTCTTCGGCGGCGTGGATGTACTTGATGCTGTTTTATTTGTCCATACTGTTGGTTTTCATATATTTTATCATGAGGATATATATATATCAGATGATGATAACTTTTGATCTGCCCATAAGAAAATTGATAAAGAATGCATTTTTGTTTACGTTTATAGGCTTAAAACGTAACCTTATGGCAATTTTGGGGACGGCAGTTGTGGTGGCTTTGAACTATTTGCTTTTATCCATCACGTTTACTTTTTCCATCTCCTTGATCTTGCCGTTTGTTTTAACAGTATCCCTTTGCGGCTTGATATGCGTTTATTGCGCATATCCTCAAATAAAAAAACACATGATAGATCCTTACTATGAAAGCATAGGGGGAGCCCCTGACGAAACAGAGGAAGAAAATGAAGACGATGAACCTGTTTTTGTTGACAGGGGATAATAATTTTGAAAGGCAATTTGCGTTTTATGGAAGATTTTGTGGTTTTAAAAAATAAATACGAGAAAATAAAAAGTGAAAATTTAAAGCTTGATATGTCCCGTGGAAAGCCGGCTCCCGCACAGCTTGATACGGTAAATGGGATGTTGAATAATATATCTTCTAAGGAAGATTATATTCTTTCTTCGGGTATTGATTGTCGAAATTACGGTGGCGTTGATGGAATTCCTCAGATAAAGATGTTATTTGCAGAGATGCTTCAGGTTGATACAAGCGAAGTTATCATAGGAGGAAATTCCAGCCTCAATATTATGTATGATACGGTGGCAAGGGCAATGCTTTTTGGGACGCATGAAGGAGCGACTCCTTGGATGAAATGCGGAAAAATCTCTTTTCTTTGTCCCGCTCCCGGATATGACAGACATTTTGCGATCTGCGAAGCATTTGGAATAAATATGATCACCGTTCCGTACAAAGATGATGGCCCCGACATGGATTTTGTTGAAAAAGCAGCTTTGAGTGATGAAAGCATAAAAGGCATTTGGTGTGTTCCAAAGTATTCTAACCCAACGGGAATTACATATTCCGACGACGTTGTAAAACGCTTTGCATCTCTTAAAACAAAGTCAAATGATTTTAGGGTTTTTTGGGACAATGCATATGCGGTTCATGATCTTTATGACGGTGGCGAATGCCTTCTTAATGTGTTGGATGAAGCCAAAAAAACAGGAAACGAAGATATGTTTTATATATTCGCTTCCACATCAAAAATATCCTATGCGGGATCCGGCATTGCGGCATTCGTTTCTTCAAAGAAGAATGTGGATTTTGCATTATCAAAAATAAAATCGCAAACCATAGGACCCGATAAAATTAATCAGGTAAGACACGCAAAGATGTATCCTGATATGAACGCGATTCGTAAGCAGATGGAAGCACACGCTTCTATTATCAGACCAAAGTTTGATGCGGTGCTTAGAGCGTTTGAAAAAGAACTGTCGAACATTGAAGGTGTTTGGTGGTCAAAACCAAAGGGCGGATATTTTGTTAGCTTAAATTTGCCAAAAGGAAAAGCGAAAAAAGTGGTTGCCATGGCAAAAGAAGCAGGGCTTGTGCTTACTCCGGCGGGAGCATCTTTCCCTTACGGAAACGACCCGTTGGATTCCAATATCAGAATCGCGCCCACGTATCCTTCTCTTGAAGAATTGGAAATGGCTTTGGAACTTCTTTGCACAGTAGTTAAACTTGTTTGCTATGAGAAACAATAAAAAAGAAAACCGAGGCAAAATGTCAGTGTCGAAGAAATGCTTGATCATTTTGGGATGCACTTTGGCAGTGATGCTTATTATAAATATTTTTGTGCCTTTTTTGACTCCTAAAATAGGGTTTACAACAAAGAGAGATGATATTACATATTTTCCTGTTGACTATGAAGAAAATATTTTTGAAGATATTGTATATATGAGCAAGAACCGTGAAGTGAAATTTGAATATTTCGGCACAACGGTGTATATAAACGAAGAAAATTATAATTCACAATCAGCAGTGGGAAAGATGTTTTATGATTATTTTCAAACTGTTATAAACGGAAAATATGATGAATATAAAAGCTTTTTTACCAAAAAGTTTTTTAGGCGTCATTCCATTCCCGAAGAGTTTACAATGCAAAAAATATATGATATTGAGATAGTTGCCATAAATTCGGAAGCGATTGACGGAAATGCTTATGAGGTTTATAAAGTCGGATACAAGATTTATGAAAACAACGGAACTTTTCGTGCCGACGTAGCAAGCAATAAATCTGTCCCTATAGCGTTTACTGTTATGAAGGGCGAGGAAATTAAGATAACCTCTATTGCACCCATTAATCAGGGTGAGCGATTAACTTGAATGAAATTTTAGTGTGAAACGGCGAATTTCGCCGTTTTCATCGTATTTGCGTCTTTTGGAGAAGTTATGAGTGTTGAAATTTTAGCTCCTGCGGGAAGTATAGACCATCTTCGATATGCTGTGTGTGGCGGTGCCGATGGAGTTTATTTGGGTACAAAGGAATTCAGCGCAAGGCAGAATGCTTTGAATTTCACTTTTGATCAGCTTGAGGAAGCAGTAAAGTATTGTCATATCAGAGACGTGAAGGTGTATGTTGCCGTAAATACTTTAATAAAAAACGGTGAGCTTGAAAAATTGTATATTCTCGCTGAACAGTTGGGCGAGATTAATGTGGATGGTGTTATAATTCAAGATTTGGCTGTCGCTGAAATATTTAAGAAAGTTTGCCCCGAAATGCCTCTTCACGCTTCCACTCAGATGGCGATTCATAATTTGAGCGGAGCAGAAACCGCAAGGGAACTTGGATTTTCGAGAGTTGTCTTGGCGAGAGAACTGACTTTTAAAGAAATTAAAGAAATTACCTCAAAATGTCAGATCGAAACAGAGGTTTTCGTTCACGGTGCTCATTGTATGTCCGTTTCGGGAATGTGTTATTTGTCGTCTTTTATTGGTGGCAGAAGCGGAAATAGGGGGAGGTGTGCCCAGCCGTGCCGTTTGGATTTCAAGGCGGGGGGAAATGGCTATTGCCTCTCGTTAAAGGATATGTGTTACATTGATCACGTTAAAAAACTTGAAGACGTGGGCGTGTCATCACTTAAGATAGAAGGCAGAATGAAGCGTCCTGAGTATGCATATATAGCATCTAAAACGTATAAAAAGGCATTGAAGTGTGAAAATACGGACGAAGAAATGAGGATTCTTAAAGGCATATTTTCAAGGAGCGGTTTCACTGATGGCTATATTATGGGGAAAAGGGATGGGCAAATGTTCGGGTATCGCCAAAAAGAAGACGTTCAAGCATCTTCTGAGGCGATCAAAGCTTTGGGCAGGATAGAAGAAACGAACAAAATTCCAATTTCTGTGGATGTTAGTATTAAAGAAGGCGAAAGGATAAATGCAAAATTTAGCTGCGAAAAAACGTCCGTAGAAGTTTTTTCGGAAAATGAAGTCACTTCATCTACAAAGCTTCCGCCGGCTGAGAGAATAGAAGCATCATTTAGAAAGACGGGGGATACGCCTTTTGTTTTAAATGATTTTCAACTGAAAGTAGATGTAAAGGATGGACAGAAAGAAGAATCTTTTCCAATCTCTGCCTTTAATTCTTTGAGAAGAAACGGACTTGAAAAAATTGCAGAAAAAATTTCTTTTAGAAAGAAAAAAAAGATTTTGAGTTATAGATTCCAAGGCGCGGTGTCGTTGGATCGAAATTGTACCGAATATAGGATAAGAGTTGAAAAAGCAGAACAAATAGGCGATTTTTCCGGTACGGTAATTTTGCCATACATGGAGGCTGAGAGGCTTCCTGAAAAATTTGACGTTAAAAAAATTGTTTTAGAACTTCCAATTTTGGTTTATCCCGAAGATGAAAAGCCTTTAATGAAAAAATTGGAGTCATTGAAAGAAAAGGGCTTCGAAAACATTATCTGCGAAAACATATCTTTTGTTTCCAAATGTCGTAAAATGGGATTTGTAATTTCAGCAGGTGCTTTTTTGAATATTACAAATAAAGTTTCAGCAGAAGAATATAAAAAGATGGGAATTTCCGATTTCACATTATCTCCCGAAATAAACAGTGGTGAACTTCGTTTTTTTGACGGAGAATACAAAATCGGTATTATTTCATACGGAAAATTGCCTTTGATGCAGTTTAGAAATTGCCCCATAAAAGCCAACGTGGGATGCGAAAAATGCGGAGGAAATTTTTCACTTAAGGACAGGCTTTCCAAGAATTTTCAGGTTTCGTGCAAAAAAAAATACGTTTCACTTCTTAATACGGTGCCCATTTCTCTTTCGGGTACTACGCTTTCGGTGGATTTTCAAACTTTGTATTTTACCAAGGAAACACCATTGGAGGTGAAAAAAATAATCGATGAATTTAAAAGTGGGATTATCTCCCAACGCCCCCATACTAAAGGACTTTATTTTAGGAAGGTGCTTTGATGAACGAAAAAATTAATGGCGAGCTTTTGGCTCCGAGCGGTGATTTGGAATGCGTGGATGCCGCCTTTCATTACGGCGCAGACGCCGTTTATGTTGGAGGTAGATTGCTTCAGCTTCGTGCGGCTTCCTCTGCCTTCACCGATGAAACATTGATGGAAGCTGTAAAAAGCGCTCACACAAAGAATAAAAAGATATATGTCACGGTAAATTGTTTCGCCCGTGACGGGGAGTTTGACCATATTCCCCAATATGGCAGATTCCTTTATGAAAGCGGCGTGGATGCGGTTATTGTTTCGGATTTGGGCGTTCTTTCCAATTTAAAGAAACATTGTCCTTCTTTACAGGTTCATATCAGCACGCAGGCAAACTGCATGAATAGCGAAACGGCGAGAGTCTATTATGAAATGGGCGCATCGAGAGTTGTCCTTGCGAGGGAATTGAGCCTTGACGATATACGTACTTTAAGGGCAAAAACGCCAAAAGAATTGGAACTTGAGGCGTTTGTTCATGGCGCTATGTGTATGGCTTATTCGGGAAGATGTCTTATCAGCTCCTATTTGACAAACAGAAGCGCAAACAGGGGTGCCTGCTCTCAACCATGCCGTTGGAGCTATTATTTAGTGGAAAAAACTCGTCCGGGAGTGTATATCCCTATTGAACAAGAGGGCGAATCCACTCAGATAATGAGTTCTCACGACCTTAACTGTGTTAGTATTCTTAAAGATATCCAGGAAGCAGGAGTTTGCTCCTTTAAAATTGAAGGCAGAATGAAAACCGCATATTATGTTGCTTCTGTTGTAAATGCTTATAGAAAAGTGATGGACGGAGAATGGAGCTCTGAGGCCGCGGAAGAGGAATTGACTTTGATGACTCATCGTCCGTATTCTACGGGATTTTACTACGGAAAGGTGAAAAAAGAGCCATTTAATGATGGACTTTATCATCATAGCGGGATGTTTATAGCCACGGTTAAAGATCGAAACGAAAACAGTTGTTTGGTTCAGATGAGAAATCGGTTTGAAGTCGGTGATACTTTGGAGCTTATCTCCGCAAAGCAGGGGGTGGTTCCCTTTACCGTCCAAAAGATCGAAGGAAGTGAAGGTGAAAAATCTGTTGCCGATGTTCCCATGGAATTGATAAAAATAAATTGCCCGCCAATCGCCGTTGCGGGAGACGTGATTAGAAAACGCGTCAAGGGTTGCTGATGATGTAAAACAACAAATAAAATTTGTATAGATCCACCCAAGTGTACGACCTACACTTTCGGGTGGATTTTAAAATATAATAATTATGAATATTGCGTAAAAGGTGATGAAAATCGTAAAAATGAAACCCGATTTGCGATATTTGCCACTTTTAGACCGCATTGTGGTATATGCACAAAAAAACTGTTTACAAGTTGTTCAAAATGACAAAAAAATGTGAACTGCGCCAAAAATGCTTGAATTTTCGGAAAAATTTATATAAAATGTTTACAGGGATAAATTTATTTCATTAATAAAAAGCAAAAGTAAACGGGGAGACGAGTCCCAGGGGCAATTTATAGACCGAATCATAGGCAATGGGATGTTGAGACGCGAGTTTGAAATTTTATAGGGCCTGAATTTAAATCCGGATAAGAAAGGACATTAAAATGAAAATTGCAAAAAAGCTCAGATTTATAGCTATATTTTTATCTCTTCTTCTGGTGTTTTATGCGATTCCGGCAAACTCTCTTAAAATTATCGCATCGGAGCTTTTAAGTATTGAAATGTTATCCTCAAATGCTGATACGGAAATTTCACCGGAAACTTCTGAACAGACCGGCAATGATGGATCTCAAACCGAAGCCGAAGGCGGTAGCACAGAGGTTTACGTTTTGGGTGAAGATATATCAAAGCGTGAGAAAAATACAAAGCATTTTCGAATGAGCGATGGATCGTTTGTTGCGGTTCAATATGCGGAGCCCGTCCATTATTTAGATAATGGTGTATATGCGGAATATGATAATACGTTGACACTTTCATCATTCTCTGCCAATGGAAATGTTTCCACAACAGATATGAATGATATTGCGGGATATACCGCAAGTAAAAATAATGTCTCCGTAAAGTTTTCAAACAGCTTGGCGCAAAATAGCTTGATATCTCTTTCAAAAGATGGGTACGGCGTTTCAATAATTCCAACGGTAATAAATTTCAATGCTACTGTTTCTGTCGCTAATCCCACATCGAAGCCGCCCTCTGACGGAAAACTGACTTTGGAAGAAGCGTCAAAACTTGCAACACATACATCGTCAGTAAAATATTCGGGGATGTTCTCCGGGGCAGATCTTGAATATGTGCTTTCGGGCAGCAAATTGAAAGAGAATATCATAATAAATTCGCCTTCTACCACGTATGTATATACGTTTTATCTTGATTTGATAGGGCTTTATGCAGTTCTTAATTCTGACGGAAGCATTTACCTTTACGGCAACGATACAGACACAATCGAATTTGTTATTCCGGCGGGATATATGTATGATGCCGCGGGTAAATATTCCAAAAGCGTCGCATATTCTCTTAGGGCGGCAGCAACCGGAAAGTATATTCTTACAGTTACCGCTGATGCAGAATGGATCAATGGGGGCGATGTTACTTTTCCCGTTACCGTTGACCCAACCATAGCTTCCTGTAATAATGAATATACAAGAGAAAGTATAAAAATCTCTAACAGCACTTTGACTACAGAAAACGGTAGTATGCTGGGAAAGAGTGGAAATGAAGAGTATTATCAGCTTATAAAGTTTACTTCTTTACCTACAATTCCTTCTACATCACGAGTGTATGAAGGTACGGTTCAGCTTTCAGTAGGAGAAAAGAGAGATTGTGTTGTAGGTGCTTATCAGGTTTTGAGTGATTGGAGTGGCTTTACCAATGTATCGAATTTTAATAGCGGCATAGGAGATGTTGCATTTTCTTATGTTGATTATTCAATCACTTCTTATGGAGTATTTAATATTACTCAGCTTGTTAAAGAGTGGTATTCCAATACTGATAATCACGGAATATGCTTTAAAAGAATCGATGGTGCGGGTATAGTTTCCTGCGCGCTTGGAGACAATTATCCACAGTTAACCATAAAATATATAGATATGAAGGGGCTTGAGGATTATTGGTCATACAGCTCGTGGGGCGTTGGCGCATCGGGCGTTGCTAATGTAAATTTAGCAGAAGGAAACCTAATTTTAAGCTTCGATACGGTATCAACTACAGATTACATAATGCCGTATATGCCTGTTTTGACATATGATTCTAATCTTGCGGGCAAATATTTCAATTTTAATAACGCCAACATTCCATACCGAAGCAGTAATGCAGGTTATGGATTAAAATGGAGCATGGACGAATCTGTGGTGGAACGTCAAGTTAACAGCGGTGATTCGTTAATAACATATTATGTATTCTGTGATGGTGACGGAACAGAACATTATTTCAAATACGATTCCAAAACAAAAAAAATAATAGATGAGGACGGTTTGGGGTTGGAGATGACCGTCGATACCTCGAAATATGTAATAACGTATCCCGATATGTCAAATAAAACCTTTGACATAAAAGCAGAAACCGATTACATAAAAGCCGGCGGAGTCCTTACGTCTGTAACCGATCGTTACGGAAATAGAACAACATTTTCTGTTAGTGATTCCGGCAAAGTCACCTCCATAAGCGTTGTGCCCAATGGGTCTTCTGAGGTAACTACGTTAAATATAACGTATAATAGTTCGAATTTAGTTAACAGAATATTGAACCCCGATACTCAAAAAGCCGTTATGTTTTATTATTCCTCCACGACAAGCGGTACGGCTTCCGCATATTCCGGTGGATATATAAGAAAAATAGTATATGCTCATCAAACGGGTAGCACCAATAATTCAAATTGGAATAGCTATATGAGCAGTGGAAGCAATCAATATATTACCGTAGACCAAATGTATACATTTTCGTATTCGGGATCGTATATTAATTTAGTATCAGATATAACAGAAGAAAAAGTGTACGAATTCAGCATGGTTAACGGAAAAGTTATAGCTATAAACGAAATGCCGGGGTTGGATTTTTATTACGGTGGCAGACAGCGTTATTTTGAATATGGAGCAGGATATGCCAAAGTCAAAAATCCCGGCGCGGATGATTTGGCGTATACGGACGATGACATAATTTCCGTGTATACCTTGGATGACAGTGGACGATTGAAAAATGTTTTTTCAAAAAAAGCAGACGAAAGCGAAGTCTTCGGCGGAGCGGGATATGTTTACGAAAATGAAAGTGAGGATTATGGTGATATATCCTCCGTAAAAAATAACGTAAAAAATTCTTCTTTATCGGGAGGCAACGACGCTAACTATATAACCAATGGCGGGTTTGACTACAATTTTGTAAACGGAGACAATTTTTGGATATATTCAAATGCCGTTGTATCGTCACTTGTATCAGGTGATCGCAAGGCTTTAATAGAAAAAGACAGCACAGAAGATGCGTATATAAGCCAACGTGTTACTCTTGCGGAAGGAGCGTATTCATTAACTTTCGATGCGATGGTGGGATATAACGATTCTACTGCCACGATATATTCCACGTTGAGAGTTCAGGTTATAGATTCCGACGGATGGATATTATTAAATGAGATATTACCTCTATCCACCGAATCGGTAACAGAATGTGCAACATTTACTGTAAGCGATAATGATACGGTGAATGTAAAAATAATTGCAGAAAATGATGATTATGCCACGAAACCGGAGAAAGTATATGTGGACAATATAATGCTTTCTGCAAATTCCTCTTCTGCAACATATTCCTTGGTGCAAAACGGCACGTTTGAGGATAATGTATACAGTACGACGGGAGCGCTTCAAACGGAAGCGATAATGTGGAACTTCTCAGCCAAAGAATCGTATACAGAAGCAGATTCATACAGCTACGTTGAAAGTGAAGAATGTTTTGGACGTTCTGTAAAAATAAACGGCAGTCTCAGAAGCGAAAAAAGCGTTTATCAAACCGTTTACAGTAACTCAAACGGAATTCAAGCAGATCAAATAAAAATATCAGGATATGCTAAAAGCATGAATTTTGTTTACGGATCCGGAAGCGCATTCCGAATCAGGGTAGAGATCCAATACGAAAGCTCACCTTCAAATGCATGGGAAGCATATGATGTGGACTTTGAGCCTACGTTAAAGGAAGAATGGCAGTTCGCGTCACAAATATACAATATTGCGTCAGAAGAACGCATCGTGTGTATAAATGTAAGATGCGAATACAGCTATCAAGAATCATCAGCATATTTTGATAACATAAGTGTGTCATTGGTGCCCCGTAGTGAGCAGAAAGAGAATTATTACTACACAGATGAAAAAAATGCCTATTACGGGTTGTTAAAGGCAACAAAAACAGGAAACACCACTACGTATTACGAATATGACGATTACAAAAAGGTTGTAAAAGAAGTAATTATAAAAGGTACAACGGGAGAAATATACGAATACAATTATGTAACAGGGACAGAGGAAACGTACAGTCCTACTCTCGATTGGATGATCGTGTATAAATTTAGCGGCGTATATTGGTGGAACTTAGAAGATGCATCGGCAGACCCGGAGGCAGATATCACCAAAACGGTAGTTTCAAAAACAGAATACACAACCAATGCTTATGGATTGGTAACAAAAATAAAGACGTATGAGGCGGTATCAACGTCAAGCGGCATAACGAAAAAAAGCGGAACATTACCCATAATAACGCAAAACACGTATAAGACAACATCGGGCTCAAATGTATTCGGAGCACTGATGAGCACAACGGATACCTTGGGAAAAATAACAAGATATTATTATGACGAAACCTATGGATATCTACTTGCGGAAATAAATCCGGATGGAACGGGAATGTCGTATGGATATGACGGCATGGGTAGGCTTGTTCGCGTTGTGCCGGCTAAATATACATCATCTACAGATACATATACAGAAGTTGCGAACAGCGAGAGCGTAGAGTATACATATAACTCGGCGGGACAAATACAGTATATAGAAAGCGAAAGCACTAAATATGTATTTACGTATGACGCAATGGGACAATTGAGTGCGATATTGCCGGGAGAGTATTATACTCTTGCGGAATATACGTATAATAGGTATAAGGGGAAAGTAAGCAATATACGTTACGGAAACGGCGACAAAGTGGAATATGTTTACGATTCTCTTGACAGAGTGTCAGAGATGCGGTATATTGAAAGCGACGGAACTGTGTCGGCATCATATGAGTACCAATACAGCAACGAAGGGAACTTGAGCCGCTTTAAAAATATCACAGAGGGTACACAGAATGTTTATACATATGACGAGTTGGGCAGACTTACAAGAGTTGTGGAGTGTGCAATTGATGATTCAAAGTCATATGTAGATCTTAGAACAACGTATAACTCTGTAGGATATGTATCACTTGACCGTGTAATCGTACCGTATAGCAAGGGAAGCACAGAGCTTAAATATTACGGCAGCGTAGGATATTCATATGATGACGTAGGACGATTGACAGATGCAACGATATATACAAATAATTGCGACGGGGAAATAACGATCACATATGACGGCTTGGATAGAGTAACGACTCGCACCGTGGAATTTAAAAAGCAAACTACGGGAACAACGGTGTTCAACCATACGGTAAACTATGGTTACGAAACCAATGCGTCCGGAACTCAAACCTCAACAAGAATGTCAACGTATACGTCGGAGTTAAACGGAACATCTACAACGTATACAGTGAAATATGATGAAAGCGGATATATAACCGAGATCTATCGAAACGGAAGCATCTTTTACGATTATGAATATGATGATCAAGGCCAGCTCACCATATTCTATGATGGAATAACAATATACTCATATTCGTACGATGATGCGGGCAACATATTATATCGCAATGAAGATCGAGATTTGGTACTTGACGAATATACATATACGTACGGAGATAGCAACTGGGGAGACTTGCTTACAGCCTATAATGGAAACGCCATAACGTATGACGCAATGGGAAATCCGTTGCAGTATTACAATGGGAATGTTTTCACGTGGGAGCAGGGCAGAAGGCTTTCGACGATAAGTAACAATGGAACGGAAATAGCGACGTACAAGTATAATGATGAGGGAATAAGGACAAGCAAAACAACGCAGTGGTCAAATTATACTTATATACTGAACGGGTCACAGATAATAGGGGAAACATGGGACGACTGTATAAATATATATCTGTATGATGAAAACGGCTCACCTGTAGGATTCCAATACAGATATGAAAATATGGCGTCTGACACGTTCCATACGTACTTTTATGAGAAGAACGTGTTTGGAGACATTATAGCCATATATGATGCAAATGGTGTAAAGCAAGTATCTTACTCTTATGATGCGTTTGGGAATAGCACGGAAACCGTACACGTATCCACAACAAGGGCTAAATATAATAATCTCCGCTACCGTGGTTATTACTATGACAAAGAGACGGGATTCTATCTAACAGGTACAAGATACTACGATCCGGAAATTGGTAGATTTATTAATGCCGATAGTGTAATTGCTGGTGTTGGTGGTTCAATACAGGGCTACAATATGTTTGCATATTGCTTTAATAATCCTGTCAATATGAGCGATCCATCCGGCAATTGGCCTAAATGGATAGAGACGGCAGCCAATTGGGTGAATAAAAATATAATTCAGCCTGTTGCAAATTTCTTTAGTCCAAGCACTAACACAATTAGCGGACAGTTCCAAGATGGAATATTACGAGGTTCCGGCTCTCTAACTGGCGGATATAGCGAAATTAATGGACGATTGCAAGTTAATTCTAAAGATAGCAAAAACAACGGAATGTTGGGTGGATTTGCTAAAGTTTCAACCGGAAATGCATCAGGAAAAATCGGTATTGGAAACAATAATGCAGCACTATCTTTAAAGGGTGTTGGAGACGGATTAACCGCTACTGCTCAAGCAGGTATACAATACAAGAATGGAGCGGGCTTGGCAGCAAAGGCAAAGGCTGCAGTTTTATCTGGCCGAGCTACCGCAGAGTTAGAGTTGTTTGGATGGCAAATTGAATTTGGTGTTTCTGGCGATCTTCTTTCCGTTGGTGCAGAAGCTATGATAGGTGTTTTCCCTAATGAAGGTTTTACAGCCAAAGCAAGTGTCGGTGCAGGATTGTTTGGTGCAGGATTTGTATTTAGGGTAAAACCTGCACAATAAAGGGAGGTTTGACTATGAAAAAAGCAATAAAATATGTTTATGATGCCAATCCATTTTTTGTTCATTGCAAAAAGCACTTTTGCCCAAAATGCGGCAAGAAATTGGAACTGCGATATGTTAGCAAAATAGTAAACTCAAAATCTCCCGAAGCAAAAAATTATGATTTTTCCGTAGGCGACACATTTTTTGTTGGCGATGTTGAATTCAGAACTCGATATTTTTTCTGTAATGGTTGTCAATCCTCAATTTCTTTTCAGGATATGAAGAAGTATGAAAAAGACAAATGCAAAGCACCTGATGATGGTATTATTTGTGATGAACTTCTTGATGTTAGTAGTTCTGGATTAACAATAAAATGCAATAACTCTGATATGTTTATTAGTTTTGAGGAATGCGCTAAAAACTACGCTAACGAAAAATCTCTTGAAAATAGTTGTTGTGTTGCAACAAGAGACATCACAAAGCTAACTTTTACTTTTTATACTCATCCAAAGATTAAAGTGGTTTTTAAGAAACATTTCTTCAAAGATTTGGTTTCAGGAAAATCTGCAGTTAGTAAGTTTTTGGAATTGCAGAAGGCGATCAATAAGTATGGATACACCAGTTATGATTTATCATAAAGCATATTATATTGTTTTTGCATACTTCCACTCTACACTAACCTCTTGCTGTTTTTCGCCATCAACTGTTTCTAAACAACCGATTTCAATTTTTGAAATCAGCTTGTTTAGAATATACGGTGTCAATTCAGTAACATTTAAGCAATCCCTGACGGTATCTCTTATAAGACAGGGTACGGTTCTCTGTCTTTCGGTCCCCTGTGTTCCCCCGGATTATTTGCTCTACCCTATGGCAACAGACTCTATCGTTTAGATAGAGTCTGTTTTTTATTTTAGACCTTTATAATCTTAAATTCGCTTTTTCCGAAAGAAATATTTATCTGCTTTTCAAGCGCAGGAATTGAAATTGTAGCATTCGTCTCATTGTCGATTGTATTAAAGAGGGTAAGCTCATAGCCGTCATCCTTATGTCTTAACGAAGACAAGATAACATTATCATTATCAATCGTTATGAAGCTGCCCATCTTCTCCCCTTCCCCCGACGGAAAGAAGGATATTATTTGCGGTTCTTCATTAAAAATTTGAGCTTGCTTATCAACATTCTCTTCGGTTGTAATTCTGAAGAAAAACTGCCTTTCACCCATATCAATATGATTTAAAAACCTATTATGAGGAACAAGTTGCCTTTGCCTGATAGGATGCGCAGAATAAACAGGCGTTCTAAGCAAAGAAAGCTTAATAGTGTTATTGGTAAAACTTCCGCCGTATGTACCCTTGTTTAATACATAAAGGTTATTTTCATTAGACTTAATTCCGCACCACTTATGGTAAACGGCTTCCTTCTCATCGTTATAAAGAGTCTCGCTTCCAAACGCGGTCTGACCGTATGGTGTGCCGGAGAAGTTAGTATCAAGCTTATATTTTAACATCACATTAGGCTCATTTGAGTAAATAGTAATATTAACATCAATGTAAGTTCCCATTTTGGGGATAGTATACTCGATAACGGCATTTGATTTTTTATAGTTAAAAAATGCCTGTATCTTCATTCTTACATCGCCATCTTCAACGACCTTAACATTAGCAAACTTCTCTTTGGGATAACCTACAAATCCATTTGCCTTGCGGTTACTCATAAGTGAGAATGCGCCTATGCAATCTGCAAATGAATCAACTCGCATACCCCAAGGATCTTCATTATCCTTATAAACCTCGATCACACCGCTGTTTTTAATAAGGCTTTTTCCATCAACTTCATAACGCTCAATAAGACCTGTTTTCTTACTGATTTGAACCTTCATTCGGTCGTTTTCAACAGTTATAAAATTGCCCTTATATTCCTTGATGGGAATATCTTTCTTCTTGAAAACTGTGAGTCGGCAATCGAATCTTGAAACTGATGAGGGGGCAAGCTTTGCTCTAAAGCTCACCTTGTTTATCCAATCAAGATTGAAGGTGCAGTCTGGCTTTTCATCCTGAGTGGGGACTAAATAGCCGTCTTCATCATACACCTTAATACAAGTTTTTTCATCCTCATTCCAGTTCTGATTTTGAAGCATAAAGCCAACTTCAAGCTCGGTTTCAATTTCATAGGGGTGAGGATTGAAAACAAGCAACGGAATTTCACCGTCATTAGCTTCCTTTTGTCCTGCGCAAAGTTTAAAGAATGCCTTAGTATAAAGACGGTCAACAATTTCCTCGCCATAGCTCAGTGTTCTAAGACCATCCTCCTCGACTGCTTTTATACCAGAACCAGGAAGAATATCATGGAACTGACAAAAAGCAAGCGCTTTTTTTGCCTTTTTAAGCTCCTCATAGTCAAATTGAACCTTGCCAGTAGCCTCGGCATAGCTCATAGCCTTTTCTGTTAACGCAAGGCGATTTTCGAGATGTCGGTTAGCCTGCTTGATTCTTACCATAGAGGTATAGCAACCAACACCCCACGAAATGAGTGATTCGTTAAATCTATCAATAGCTTTTTTATCAACATCAGCAAAATACTTTTCAGGTGATGAATGAAGGATTTCAACCTTAGACTCTTTTATAAGTTCGTTAATTTCTTCAACATCGATTTTTGAAGGTCCGCCGCCGTGATTACCAACGCCCCACAACAGCAGATTTGTATCCTGATAATCCTTTTCAAGGAAATCTCTCACCTTCTTAGCGCCTTCACCCTTAAGGCTTGAGTAGCTGCTATAGGTGCTATGAAGGATAATTTCACTGCCGTCATAGCCTTCCCATATAAAATCACCTTTAATTTTCCCCGGGCGCATAACTATATAGCTGTCATAACCTTTTTTGTTGAGTATTTGAACAAGCCCTCTCGAGTGACCGAAGGAGTCAAAGTTTATAGCTGTTTTTGGCTCAACGCCAAATTTTGTCCTGAAGTATTCTCTGCCTAAATCTATCTGAGAGAGTAAGCTTTCGCCCGAGGTCATAACACAGTCCGGCTGCAAATACCAACCGCCGATAATTGTCCATTTGCCCTCTGATACAAGTTTCTTAATACGCTCAAATAGTTGTGGCTCGTGCTCCTCAACCCATTCATAAAGCAACGCTTCATTATGGTTAAAAACAAAACCATCGTGCTTCTCACAAATATCCGCCGCTACACGGAAGGTAGAAATAGCCTCTGCAAGCCCCTCATTCCATCGCCAAAGCCACGCAGGGTCAAGATGTGCGTTACAAATCAAATGTAGTTTTTTCACTATAAACACTCCTTATAGGTATTCTGCAATCACATTGTAAAAACAAAATGGTTGTATTTCTACATTTAATATGATAAAATTATTACACTATTTTGATATTTGTTGAGGTTCGGTATGAAAAATTATACGCGATTAACCCTTGAAAGAGGCGTTGATATGGAGTCTCAATGCCGTTACCGATATGTTTTCGGTGCTAATGATATATTCTACCCTCACTGCCATGAATTTTATGAGATATTCATCACCGTAAAAGGTGTTGTTACACATTTGGTGAACGGCATACAAACAAAACTCCCCGAAGGAAGCCTTCTGTTTATCCGCCCTGATGATATACACGCCTTTGTTTATGACGAACCCGAGAGCGCAAAAACTGAATATGTTAATTTGGCCTTCTCTCCCGAAACCGCTAACCAGCTTTTTGAATATCTTTCAAATGATTTTCCTGCGAGCCATTTGCTTTGTTGTGATATGCCACCCACAATCACGCTTGCCAAAAGCACAAAAAAGCGCTTACTTTCGCAGATAAGCGAGTTAAATACCCTGAATTGGGAAAATAAAAAGGCTCTTAAAATTCGTATGAGAGTTATCCTTGCGGAGGTTTTTTCACAATTCTTTTATGAAATTAATAGTTCTAACCGGAAGAGTGATATTCCCCTTTGGCTATTACATACAGTCCGTGATATGGAGCAGCCAAAAAACTTCATCGCGGGCGCCGATAGAATGATAGAGCTCAGCCAAAAAAGCCACGAGCATCTTTCCAGAAGTATGAAGAGATATTACGGCACAAGTGTTACGGAATACATAAATGAGCTTCGCATTAATTATGCTGCAAATCTGCTCATTAACACAGACAACTCGATAATAGATATTTGCTTTATCTGTGGTTTTCAAAACTTAGGATATTTTTATAAAATTTTCAACAAGAGATATTCGGTACCACCGAGAAAGTTTAGAATGCAGCATCAAAACGAATATTGACTAAATTTTAGATACTACTTGAAAGTTCCAAACTTTCTATATATAATATTATGTATGATAAATATTAAGGAGAATGTGCTTTGATTAATGATGCTTCCTCCGCCGGTGTTCA
>CAZDVZ010000008.1:0-55566 GCA_964509125.1 uncultured Oscillospiraceae bacterium
AAAAGGTCTTGGCAGAGGTGGAACAAAAGCGCAACCTGATCCGTACAAATGGTGCAAATCAACCATAGCAAAAATACTTGCTCAACAGGAATACTGCGGTGATGTAATCAACTTCAAAACCTATTCAAAGTCGTTCAAGAACAAGGCTCGTATTCCCAACCCCGAAGAAAATTGGGCAGTGTTCAAGGATGTTCACGAGCCGATAATTGACCGTGAAACCTTTGAAGCGGTACAGAAGCTCACCAAGAAAACCAAACGCCGAGCACCGAAAGCGGATAATGCCGAAAAGAATATGTTTTGTGATTTGCTCTACTGTGCCGATTGCGGTAGCAAGTTGTGGTCGCACGTAAACACCATAAACAAGGATATTCAGTATTTCAGTTGTTCCAACTACAAGGTGGATACACGTGGCACTTGTGAAACGAGGCACTATATCCGAGCCGATGCCATAGAACAAGTTGTAATGCTTGAACTTAAGCGAATGGCAATGTTCTTACAGAGCGACGAAGAAACCTTTGCAGACCTACTTGCTCAAAAGACACAAAAGGATATTATCAATGAGCAAAAAGCCTTACAAGGCGAACTGCAACGCTGTACGGCACGAAACCAAAAGGTTGCTGAGCTTTACGAAAAGCTCTATGAGGACAATGTTTCGGGCAAGGTAACGGATGAATGGTTTATGCAGTTATCCCACAAATACGAAGTGGAGCGTATGGAGCTGAAAACCAAGATTGCAACCCTAAACGAGAGGATAAACAATCTTGGTACGATGCAACAGAACAAAGACCGATTTATCAATGCAATCCGAAGATTTATGGAAATGCAAAAATTGACTGCACCGTTTCTTCGTGAACTTATAGACGAGATAACGGTTTATGAAACCGAAGGTGTTGGTAAAAATCGCAGTCAGAGGATTATGATCCATTACAAATTCATTGGGTATATTGAAATACCCGAATGCGGAAGTAATTACAAGGCAGATACCCGAAAAGGTGTAGCAGTCGAGTATATTACCAAATCCGCATAAAACAAAAGAGCAGGCTTAAAACCTGCTCCATACATAACGAAGAAACTCGAAATTACAAAAAAATCGAGTGTCCATAACTCAAATCCGTTATGAACACTCGATATGGTCTGAGTGAGAGGACTTGAACCTCCGGCCTCTACCACCCCAAGGTAGCACTCTAGCCAAACTGAGCTACACCCAGATATTAAATTGCGCTGTGGCGTTCACAGCATTAGGGATT
The DNA here is from genome assembly GCA_964509125.1 of uncultured Oscillospiraceae bacterium. Lineage (GTDB taxonomy): Bacteria > Bacillota > Clostridia > Oscillospirales > CAG-382 > SIG653. Next base: position 1,248 of record CAZDVZ010000008.1, read on the forward strand.
ATATCACAAAGCATAGTATTTGTCAATACCTTTTTTGATAAAATTTTGTCCGCCTGCTTTTTTTGCAGGCGGACTTTATGTACCCAATAATTTTAAAGATGGAAGTTAAGATTAATATATGGGGAATCTTTCGCAAAGAGCATTCACTTCGCCTTTAATATATTCTTCTCTACCCTCAAACTCTGTGGCAGCCAATTTCATAAGAGAAGCAATCTTTATCATTTCTTCTTCTTTAAATCCCCTTGAAGTAACCGCGGGAGTACCAACTCTTATACCGCTTGTAACAAATGGACTTTGGGGATCATCAGGAATTGCATTTTTATTAACAGTAATGCAAACCTTATCAAGGCGTTTTTCAAACTCCTTGCCTGTGAGGTCAAAGGGCCTGAGGTCAACAAGCATAAGGTGATTATCGGTTCCACCTGAAATAAGTTTGAAGCCATCTTTAACCAAGCAATCTGCCAAAACGGAAGCATTTTTAACTATTTGTTTTTGATATTCTTTAAATTCATCTTTCAAAGCCTCTCCAAAGCAAACCGCTTTAGCGGCTATAACGTGCATCAATGGGCCGCCTTGAGTTCCGGGGAAAATAGCTTTATCAATTTTCTTTGCATATTCCTCATTATTCGTCAAGATAAGACCGCCTCTTGGCCCTCTGAGAGTTTTATGAGTTGTAGAAGTAACAACGTCCGCATATTCAACAGGATTAGGGTGAAGTCCGGCAGCAACAAGACCTGCAATGTGAGCCATATCCACCATAAATAAAGCTCCACATTTATCTGCAATCTCTCTTATTCTCGCAAAGTCAATAATTCTCGGATAAGCCGATGCGCCGGCAACAATTAGTTTAGGCTTACATTCCATAGCCTTCTTTTCCATCGCATCATAATCAATACGCTGACTTTCGCTGCTAACGCCATAATCAACAAAATTAAAATACAACCCCGATATATTAACAGGACTTCCATGTGTCAAATGTCCGCCGTGAGCAAGGCTCATGCCCATAACAGTGTCGCCGGGCTTAAGGAAAGCTAAATAAACCGCAGTATTTGCTTGAGCGCCGCTATGAGGTTGAACATTTGCAAAATTTGCGCCAAAAAGCCTTTTAGCTCTCTCTCTCGCAAGGTTTTCTGCGACATCAACATATTCGCATCCGCCATAGTATCTCTTGGCGGGATAACCTTCTGCATACTTGTTTGTCAGAACGGATCCTTGCGCGGCAAGAACAGCTTCGGAAACTATATTTTCTGAAGCAATAAGTTCAATATTTCTGCGCTGTCTTTTAAGCTCTGCTTCAACTGCGGAAGCAACCTCACCGTCATACTTTCTCAAAAAATCAATTGTCTCTTGCACCATCACACATTTACGCCTTTTAAAAAAGGCAACCTCCCCTTTTCTTCCGTATGCGTCATTATAACACATTCAGTTTCAACTTGCAAGAATATTTCAGATATTTTTTCAATATATTTTTAAAAAAGCCATACTGGAGAATGTTAAATGGTAAATGTTTCAAAAACACAAAAATCGGAAAAAGGGAAAAACATATTTGCAAGCGCAGCAATATTGACGGCTATATCATTTTTGATAAAAGGCGAAGGAATGATGTTTCGCTCATATCTCACCGCCAGAATAGGCTCAGAAGGAATGGGATTATATCAACTTATCATGTCGGTATATTCACTTTTTGCTACTTTTGCCACTTCGGGATTCACCGTTGCAATTTCTCGTCTTGTTGCAGAGAAGCGAACACTTTACAGCGAAAAAGAAAGCGATTCCACAGGGCGGAGAATTATGAGCATGGGAATTATTTTCTCGCTTGGTATCAGTTTTCTTGCATCTGTGGTTCTCATGTCTCTTTCACCTTTTATTGCAACACATATTCTAAAAGATGAAAGGACACGTTATCCCCTGTTTATTCTGGGATTCAGCATGGTTTTTATGGCTGTTTCCGCCTGCATTAAAGGTTTCCTTTTGGGAACGGATCAAATTTATAAGCCTTCTCTCGTTTCTCTTTTTGAGCAAACCGTAAAAATTACAGTAATAGTTATTTTTTTCAAAACCGTACTGAAAGGATCTACAAGCCTCGAAAGCTTTTGCATTGGCATAGTTACAGGATTGACTTTAGGAGAATTTTCATCGTTCGTAGTTTTAATTATAATGTACATTTCCGGCAAAGGTAACGATAGAAAAGTTTTGCCTGTGGAAACAAGAAAAGAAAGCTTTCTTTCCGTAAAACGCGTAACAATGCCCATCGCCGGTAGTGCATACACGTCAAATATACTTCACACGGTAGAAAGCATATTAATCCCCGCAATGCTTGAAATAAGCATAGGAAGCAAAAGTGAAGCGCTTTCGGTTTTCGGAATTATCCGTGGAATGGCAATCCCGGCTCTTTTCTTTCCATTTTCTTTTCTTTCGGCAGTAGTTTCCGTGGCGATTCCACAAATTTCAGGAACTGCAGACATTAAAACAAGGGATCTCAAAATTGAAAAGATAATGCGAACCGTTATTGTATATTCGATCCCTCTCGGAAGTATATTTTTCTTTTTTTCGGAAGACGTTTCCTCCCTTCTTTACAAAAGCACAGAAAGCGCAAACGCCATAAAAATTCTTGCAACAGTAACTCCTTTTATGTACATTGAAACTGTAAGCGACGGACTTTTAAAAAGCATAGGTGAAGAAAAGAAAGTGTTTCGATACGGAATATACAACTCCATATTCCGCCTTGTATCAATATTATTTTTTCTTAAAAGCACGGGAGAAATGGGATACATCCTTCTTCTTATCGCATCAAATACCTTTTCATTTTTACTTTGCTTCGGCAGACTAAAAAAAGCAAGTGGTTTTAAAACAAACACAATGAGAGAGTTTATTTTTCCTACAATTGCATCCATATGTGAATGCAAGATAATCTCATTTATTTTTAATTCGGGCACGGGAGGAAGAACGGGCATATTCAAGATCATACTCGCCGTAATAGTATACATACCCGTGGCGCTGTCAGCTTTGCAAAAGAGAAATGAAAATTGATAATTTACTTATTTATCTTCCCGAAAGGCTTTCAAAAGCACTCATAAGTCTTCCATTTAAAAACATTAAAGAGATACGTCTCAGGGCAAACGCCCCGACTTCTGTAACGTGCGAAAAAGGAAACATTACTTTCGATTCAAAAGGAAATGTGGTTTCAACGGAAATGGGGATGATTTTAACCCCCGCGGAAATTAACAACTGCGTTACAGCACTTTGCAGAAATTCAAGATACTCCTTTGAAGATGTTATTAAAAATGGTTTCATCCCGTTGAGAGAAGGGTGCCGGGCCGGTGTATGCGGAAAAACCGTTACAATTGATGGAAAAGTTTTAACGGTATCGGAAATAACTTCTATAAACATAAGACTTTCTTCATTCATTCCCGACTTGGCAAAAGACCTTGCGAAGCTTATGAAAAAACGTCACTGTGGAGTTTTGGTTTATTCGCCGCCGGGAGTAGGAAAAACAACATATTTAAAGAGTGCAATACATTTGCTTTCCACCGGAAAATATTCGCCTTCATATCGTGTGGGAGTGGTTGACGAGCGATTTGAATTAAGTGAGGGAATACGTTCCAACGGGCTGTATGACATTATCAGCGGAAGTCCAAAAGATTACGGTATAGAACTTCTTACGAGAACGATGTCGCCCGAAATAATTGTATGTGATGAAATTTTATGGAGAGAAAGTGACGCTATTTTAAAAAATTGCAACAGCGGTGTATCATTTATATGCTCTATTCACGGAAATACCATGGAAAGTATTTCGAAAAGGAGCTACACAAAGCCGCTTTTTGATGCAGGAATATTCACCTATGCCGTTGGAATAGAATGTAGCGGCGGAGAATATAAGTATACAGTAACAGATCTCACGGAGGAGTGAAAAGTGATAAAAATTGTAGCGATATCCATGACAATAGTTTCATCTATTGCGTTTGGCACCGCCCTTTATAAGAGTGAGAAAGAAAAAATATCCGAAATAGAAGAACTTACATATCTTGTTTTATACATTCACAACGGAATAGAAAAGTTGTCTCTACCTCTGGGAGATATATTTAATAGATATTTTTCCGAAAACGAAGGATCTGTTATTGAAAAAAAATTCAAAGAACGACGCGGTACTTATGGCGAAAAGCTTTTATTTGTATCAAAAGAGATTTGTTCTCCGTCTCTATGCAGCGAAATAGAAATGTTTGCAAAAAACCTTGGATCGCTTGATAGAGATATGCAGATCAAATCTGCGTCAAATGCATCACGTGCATTTGTATCAGAACTTGAAAACGCAAGAAATGAGTTTCGCACGAAGGGGAGACTTTATCAAATATTGTCTGTTCTCGCAGCGTGTGTTATTACCGTATTGTTATATTAAAATCCGGGAGGAAAAACATGGATGTATCCTTAGTGCTTAAGATCATAGGAGTGGGATTGCTTACAGGTGTCGCCGTGCAGATACTGCAAAAAAGCGGAAAAGACGAACAAGCCACTTTTGTTACCCTCGCAGGCGTGATTACTGTTATGCTCGTACTTATAAAGGAGATCGCAGCGCTGTTTAAAGTTATAGGAAGCGTTTTTGGACTATGAACATATTTACATTCTGTGCGACAGCACTTTTTTGTGTATGTGGAATTTCAATTCTCAGAAGTATTAAAAGCGAAATTGCACCTTACGCAGCAGCCGGAGCGGGGTTGATACTTTTAGGAGTTGCCATAAAAGAGCTCACCTTCTTTGAGGAAATAATGCAATATATAGACTCATATAGCCAAGTTTCAATTTTTTCTCCCATTGTAAAAGCATTACTTATAGCGTTGCTGTGCCAACTCACGGCAGAACTTTGCAGAGACTTTGGAGAAAACGGAATTGCATCCAAAGTAGAATTGGGAGGCAAAATTGCAATAATATCTCTCTCCGTTCCTTTGATCAAGGAGGTGCTTGAAAGTGCGGAACAAATGCTTTAAACTTCTGCTCATTTTTATTCTTTTACCCATTTTTCCATTGGAAGGACAAGCGTGGGAAACAGAAACGAAAAAAAATATTGCAGACGCCATAGAGATTGAAAGCAATTCATACCTTACCGAAGAAGAAGCAAGCGGAGATAAAAGCATTTTCTTTCCCGAAAAACTATATGCCATTTTCACAGATGCTTTTAGCAAGGGGCTTATCTCCGTTTCAAAAGGCTTTACAATAACCTTTGCTTTAATAATCATAGCCTCCCTTTTTAAGGCCACAAAATCCATTTCCGAAAATTCGGCACTTAATAATACATACGACTATTTTACCATACTTTTAATATCCACATCAGCTTACTCTATGACGGCAAATGTTTTTGAAACCTCAAAAAAAGCATTGGACGGGCTTACCGCATATTTTGCCGCTCTCATGCCCATAATGACCTCGCTTCAAATTTCGGGAGGAAACACTGCCGTCGCCGCATCATCCTCATCGACACTTCTTTTGTTTATCTCCTCGGTTGAAATAATTTCTGACAAGGTTTTGCTGACGCTTTTAAGCATCGCATTTTCTCTTGCAATTATTTCCGCCCTTCCCTCGTCGGTTAATTTAAGATCCGTCTCATCTTTAATAAAAAACACGACAAGCGTTTTACTTGCATTTTTATTCTCCATGTTTGGGTTTGTTATGGTATTTCAAACCGCGGTTGCATCTGCCGCTGATAATGCCGCAATACGAAGCCTTAAATTTGCATCCGGCGTATTTATTCCCGTTATTGGAAACATGCTTGGAGAAAATGTGAAAACCGTCATAACCGCCGTTGGAACAGTAAAAGCCACAGTTGGAGCCATAGGTGCCGTAACTATTTTTTCCATTATTCTTCCACCTATAGTTTACACCGTATTGTACAAGCTTTCAATACTTGTCTGTGCTATATTTGCAAGAATTTTAGGACTTGATAAGGAATCGGATTTTTTGTATGAAATAAATTCGCTTTTTAACATTTTGGTTGCCATCATGTGCGGGATCGGTATGCTTTTTATTATTTCGGTGGCAGTGTTTGCAAAGACAGGAGTTGACACATGAGAGAATATTTTATGATGCTTTTAGTCTCGGGTGTGATCGGATCGATAGCCTCCGTTCTTTCGGATGGTTCTTCCTTAGGAAAATACGTAAAATACATTTCAGCACTTATTTGCGTTATTATTGTAATAAACCCTCTGTCTTCCATTTTAAAAAGCATCACAGTACCTCTGACGGCGTGGAAAGAAACCGTGATTTCGGAAAGCACAATAGAAGCGTCTGCTATAAAAATGACAGAAGAACAAATTTCCCAAAAAATAAAACAAAAATTCGGTATAATCCCACGCACTATCAGCATAGAAATAGACAGGGATGGAAACATATGTGTTTCTGCAGTCCTTGAAGAAGAAGACGCAGAATTTTCCCATGATGTTGACGAATTCATAAAGTCTCTTATGGAAGAAAAATAAACTTATAATTTACGGTGCAAAAAAAACAATGAACATTTTAAAGCTTTTTAAAATTAAAGGTATTGGATTTATAATCTTAGCTTTTGCTGCAGGGATAGTGCTTCTTTTGCTCCCCGACAGTGAAAACAAGCAAGTTGTGTCAGAATCATCTTCATTGGATTATGCAAGCTCCCTGGAAAATGATCTGGAAGAATTGCTAAAAACTGCATTGGGGCATGAATGTAAAGTTATGATAACATTAGATTCGGGATATTCTTATACATACGCCGCCAACGAATCACTTAACACAATATACAGCGGAGACAGCGAAACCTCGAAAAACGTAACCAAAGAATATGTTATCACCACAAAAGACGGAGATGAAACATTGGTTATTCTTAAAGAAAACTTGCCCACCGTCAAAGGCGTTGCTGTAGTTTGCAAAAAAGGAGGCGAAGCGGAAAGAAATGAAATCATATCAATTATAATGTCACTGTTTTCTTTACCCGCAGAATCTATAGGATGTGTAATGGGATAAAATTGCTGTTTACTCTTCCCCACTTTTTGGTGAAGCTAAACATATTAAAATAAACATAAATTCGGGAGGAACGTATGAACAACGAAAAAAGTAAATTCAAAGTGTTTTGGGAGAAAGTTAAAAACTATGACTACAAAAAACTGTTAAATTCAAAAGCAATGCTTGCCGGTATCTGCTGTGTTCTCATAGCCGCAGCTATTGGTGTCACGCTTCTTGTTCCCACAAATAACGATGACGACGTTTCTGAGGATGAAGCGGGAAAAGTTTTGGGCAACCCTATTTTGGTAGGAAACAATCAAGATGATATTGAAGATGCAACAGAAACTGACGAAGAATATTTCTCAACCGCTATTCTCAACCGCTCAAAAGCAAGAGATGAAGCAATCTCTGTTCTCCAAACAATTGTAGACAGCGGAGACGCTCTTGCCGATACAAAAGAACAGGCTTTGTCCGACATCGCAAAAATAGTTGAAGAAATGACACTTGAAGCAAACATAGAGGCGCTTATAAAAGCTAAAGGTTTTTCGGAATGTATTGCTGTTATATCGGGAGACAAAGCAAACGTAATTGTTAAGTCCGACGGTCTGCTTGAAACCGAAGTGGCACAGATCGCAGAAATTGTTTATTCTGAAGCAGGAATTGTTCCTTCTAATATCACTCTCGTGGAAAAATCTTAATTTTCCACACTTTTTTCCGCTAACTACATAAAAAAGCGTTCCCACTCTGATAGGAAAAAGAGATACGGCAAGCCGTTTGTTCGAATCTCGTTGACCTAAAGTCACTTCGAAAGCGTATTACTTTCGGAGATGCATATCAGTTTCTGTGGGAGCGCTTTTAATTTTTTGAAGATTATTTGTTTAAGGAATTTTTTTAAAAGTCCTTTTTATTTGCAAATATATAAGCGGCCCAAAATCACCTTATAGTTTGTTTTTGTTTATCCTTTCGGACCTTGATATCCCGCTGACACATTCATATACCATTCAGTCAACGCGACACTTTCCCATAGCTTCCAAATTTGCTGATACGAATAATCGGGATAAGCCTTTTTCAAAACTCCCAAAATATTGTTGCTATAGTCGCCACTCATAAATAGCTTTGCCGCATCTCTGATCTCGCTTTCCGAATATCCTTCCGATTTATCCGCAAATTGCAGAGCCGCTTGTTCTTCCGTCATTCCCGTGATTTCACAAAACAAATCATAATTTCCGTATTTTGCCAAGGTGACAGCATAATCCATTTGCTTTGCAAGTTCTGTTATATGTTGAAGCGAGCTTGTTATTCCGCTTGACGATCCGTCAGAATCATCGTCGTCTCCAACAGACGGAACAATGCCTAATTTTTCAAGGAAAGAAAAATCCCCCGTTTCCCACGCTAATTTTGCAAGCTCAATTTCTCTGTCCGATTCTGCTCTTTCATTTTCAGCCTTTCTGTCAGCTTCTCTGTCGGCATATTCCTTTTCTTTGTAAAAGCTGTCAAAATTTCTTTCCTCTTCACTTTCTCTTACCCCTAAAAAGTCATCCACGGCAGAGTTGTACAATTTTGAAAGAGACTCGGCAAAAGATGCAGAATTTGAAAGTTTTGCCTTTGATATAGCATTGTCAGTTTCGTTCAATTTGTTTTGTCTCTCTTTTCCAATTTCGTTGTAATTATTTTGATACTCGTTGGCTAATGATAAATACAAGTTATCTGCCGCACCGCCGTTAAGTCCTGTGGCGGATATTTTTTCGGGCAAGTCTTTAGAAGAAACAAGATAGGAAATATATGCCTGTCTGGCAAGTTCGTCGGAAGATTGGTTTATATTCTCTTTTTGATTTTCCAGATCACTTATCTGAAGCGCAAGAGACTCGTCCAAAGCATCTTTTTGCTTTTTCGCAGATTCCGCATATCCGCTATCTGACAAGAAAGCGAGAAAATCATCATAATTATAAATTTTTGAATAACTCATATTTTACTCCATTCTTTATGCACTTCATCGAATTTCCCATCTTTTATGTAAATTCCCCTTACGTATTCTTTGCCTGATGTTATATAATAAACTCTTTGCAAACAATAAGGCACGTCATCGTAGGAGCAAGTGGTGACATCAAGAATAAACGCACTGTTTTCGCTTTCGGACGGAGTGGCGTTTTTTACTTTATTCATATATCCGGCGAAATAATATTCTCCTTGATATACGTAATCATTGAGATCAGCGCCGGATGGTATTTCCTCCCTTGTAACAACGAAATTCACTTTCTTCTCCATTTCAAAATACTCTGCCAAAACTTCTGCCTCCGCTTCTGCTATTTTTTTTAAATTTTCACTATCTGACAAAAATTCGCATTCTTTTATATTTGTATGAAATCCATGCTCTATTAAAAGAGAATATTCTACAGGGCTATTACCTGCCACAGAATTTCTGATGACACCGTAATAGTCATTTCCCGAAGATGTCTTTTTAGTGAGAGCACCTCTGTTCCACGCGTCTGTGCTTTTCTTCATAACATCTGTCACGGCGGATATCAACTTTTGGCAAAGTTCCTTTGACACAGTTCGTTTTACGCTGTAAAATCCGCAAACATAAGCAGCATCTTCAGATTCGCTGGTGGCGTTTGAATGAAGGGATATAAAAACTCTGCTTCCACTGTTTGCCGCAAGACTTCCTCTTTCTGAAACAGTGGGGTTTTCATCCTCGCCCCGCGTAAGCAAAACTTCCGTATCTTTGTATTGAGAAAGGGCATCCGCAAGATAATTTGCCAAAACAAACATGGCATTTCCTTCATAATATCCCTTTGTAACGCCCGCGTTGACATTTTTTGTATGACCGGGATCAATAGTAATTCTCATTATTCGTCTCCCTTCGTAGTTTTTGTAATTTGATTTGCATATACTGCCGTTGACGCCATAAATATCCCCTGCACCACACCACTGCACAATGTTTTTTGAAGCTCCATATCAAAAGCAGAAGCTATGTAACAAATACAAAGCACTATGGATGTTATTCCCAAAATTAAAGGAATATACTTGTTGGGCAGTTCTGTTTTATGTTTCATCCACCAACCGAAAAAGTTTAAAAATGGAATTAAAAATAACAATTCAGGATAAATATACTCTGTCATATTCATTATATTTTTCCTCCTTATTTATGTGCATTTATATTAAGATGTTTTTCTAATTTTGACTTCATTTCTGTAACAGAATGATTTGCGCCAAGCTGATGAAGTCCGTCAAGGCAGGCGAGGAGAGCATAAAACATCAAAGTCTGCTCGTCCTTTATACCCTTTATTTCTTCTGCCTGCCTATTTTGCTTTAAATATCGTCTGTATGCGGAAAAAATTATTGCAAATATCGCAGAAACAGCTCCGATAACCGCACCCGCACTTATTATAGTATCAACCGTTATTAACATTATTCCTCCATATAATTATATGTTCTGTCTTCTCCAACGCCAAGGCGTGTAATATATACTTCCCCATTTCTCTTATTAACGGTCACAAAATCTATAGCGTGACTTGTATCCCCATCCATGTTACGTTCATCTTCCAAGTCATCATATGACATATTTGCGTCCGATGTTATGGTAACGGTTTTAAATAAAAGTGGGTTTTCCGTATTTGAATCCTCAGTCAAAATAAGATCTCTGTGAATATGTCCGGCAAACCACCCATACACCGTTCCTTTTTTGTTAAACTCAACAGAAACGGATACATGGTTTCCTTCGTCCTCCCCTACAGTATATTCTCCCTCATAGCTTTCTCCCGCAATAAACGCATTCACAATGCCTTGCACTATGTATGCATCCCTTAAATTGCTGTGATAATTGTTAGTAATGGGAGAATGAGAGACAAAAACCACGCCATAATCGTCAGAGGTGTTCAAAAGTACGTCTTTAAGCCACGTGATCTGCTCGTTACCAAATCCCAATCCATCAGAATTATTTATTGTCCCATCGTCGTTGGTTTTGTAGTTAAACCACACGGAATTTAGCACAATAAACCTTGTTTTTGAAGGCAGATCATCAACATAATAATATGTACCGTCGCCGCCAAACACCTTGTTTTGAGACACGCCTATGGGAGCCATAAATAAATTGTACTTTTCATCCCAAGTATAATGATATTTTTCGCCCGTGGGAAGAAGATAATATCCGTCATGGTTTCCAAGCGCTCTGCAGAATCTTCCTTCATTGATATACTTCGTCATTTCAAAAAAATTCATTTCCTGGTCTTCCATAGCCTCAGCAGAAGCGATAGTTCCGTTACTAATGGAATCGCCTCCAAAGAATACATATGGAATATTGCACTTTTTCATAATTTTCCCTATGAGTGCCCCAAAATATCCTAACCGTTGGTGGTTATCGGAAAAGAACGCAAATGTTACACAATCACGCCCGCACGGGCGCGATAATTCTTTTATTTTCAAAATCGTCTCCGAAACTGCATCGTCCCAAATTGAAGGATAATATGCCTCATTGGCAATAATCTTATCCATACGTTTTTCGAGAACGCTTATGCTTTCGGAATTTGTTTCAGCTCGTGATGAAATATCAGATATTTCAGCTTCATAATCCGCAGGAACAAATGCGTGGCCTGTGTTTGTCCATAAATAACTGTATTCATCTACATTTTTGGGCACAAATTCTATTTTTAACGCCTTTATATCTTCATCGGTTGACAAAAGCGTTTCGTTTCTTATGCCCAAAACAAGTCTTACATAAGCTGTAGCACTGTATGTATCCATAATCAGATCATAAAGATCCAATGTGTACACACCATTACCACACTCAATGCCTGAAACGTAGACAGCTTTAGCACCCAGTCTTGTTTTTTCTCCATCGTAACAAACAGCATAAAATGCTCCGCCATATACATCGTTTAAGGTAACACCGCTTATATTTACTGTGTATGGATCTGACAGCTCCACACTAATATAATCTGTCAGTACCAAGCCCGCATATTCCGTTTCAGCGCCGGAGCTGTTGATACGATAATTCAACTTTGAGCCGTTGTCTAAATCAAACATATTCGGAGAGTTTACAAGATGATTTTCCATGTAAGCATACATAAATCCATCAGGGAGAACGTATATCTTTGATGTGTCTGTACAATCATCTGTACTTTCGGCAAACTCCGGACTTATGTTGATCGTTTCCAAAACATCTTTTTTTATGTTTTCTTCTACAGTTAAAGATATTTCTTCTATGTCAGCCTCGGTAAAATAATCTACACCCTTTATGGGAGTATATCCGTCTGCGCCATCTTCTATCACCACGCTTCTTACCTCTTGTCCCTCTGTTATGGTAAGCGTGGAATATTTTCCGTTTTTACTAAGTGATATGCCGGAAAGATCCACTCCTTCGCCCAGTTCTTCCCAATAATAATTAGGGGAAAATTCTTTAGAGTTTACAAGCCACGAAAGATCATACGGAATCTCTTTTATAATATAATCAGCAAAAATATCTGTATATGTTTTAGACGTGTACCCTTCAACATGATCTTTCGAATCCATGGAAAAGTTTTTTGATGCCCAAATATCTGTATATACATCATTTTTGCAAAAAGCTAAAACATATCCGTCAAGCGACGTAGAGTATCTTATTTGCATATAGCAAACATCGTTTTCATCCTGCTGAGACACAAAAGACATTATATTCAAACATAGCTTTTTGGTTCCCGCAGAAACAAAATCGTTGTAGTGAGTTTTGCAAAACGAAGAATATCGCTCATATGAAGCGTGTGGATCAAAATATATTCTCTCGCAAAGCTGTCCCTCTGAAATTCCTGTTTCTTTGGGAAATGCAGCCTTACATATATATAGCTTATGCTCTTTAGTGCCAACATCAAAAACACGAAAGATTTGCATTAAATTTTCTTCCGACGCTTGAGGCAAAACGGGGATAACGCTTATTGCACCCGGAGATATCATGTCATACAAATAGTTTAAGGCGTTTACCACAGAAGAAGAAAAATATTTTAAATTTTTCATAGGACCTATTGTTAAAATCAGATCTATCATGCTTTGTGAAAATGAATTTTTTAAACTTTCAACTTTTTTGCAAAGATCTTCTCCACTGATGTCCAAAGCAGATATATCGCCTAAACTCTTTATTACGTTTTCTATATATTCTCTATTTTCTTTTGAGAGCGTATCTGCGGATGATAACGTCTTTTCTAAAATTGTTGATTCTGATATAAGGCTATTTAATTTTGGTATGATAACCTCTGTGCAAAGCTTATCAAAAATTTTCTTGTTTTCCTCAGGAGTCCCTGTCAAAACCGTGGGTGAAGCGCACACACCATTTTCATCTATTTCATTTTGAGTAATTAATTTTATATCCTCAATCATTCTTGTACCTCCTTAATATACATAATTGCCTTTTTGAACATACTCTGCTCCAAACCCCAAAAGCAAAAACGGCTCCGCTTTATCATTTTCTATTCTAAATCTTACAGAATCGGTATTTCTAATCCTCACCTTGCCGCAAAGTGTAACTTCGCTTTTATTTGAAGAAAAGCTGATGCTCTCAAAATCAATTAGCGAAAAATCGAAATATCTTCCCCTGCCCATACTGTTATAGATAGGCTTATCATGCCATTTTCCATCTGTTCTCGCGTATATTTTAACTCCGGTATTTAGAAATGCACCAATTTTTGCAGATACGGAAGCGTATGTTTTCTTTTTAAAAAATATGCCGTCATCAATATCAGAGGTTTCAAACCTACAAGTGACTTTTACTCCGTCATCCGTATAGCTTTGGGCAGATGATACATTGGAAAAGAAACGATAAATAAATCCGTTTTCGCTTCCAAAATACAGATAAGTTCCATCTGTCCATATTACTCTTGCAGGAATATTTTCAAAATAATAACATTCATATTGGTATGAGCAAAGAGGTGTACCACTAAAATAACTCTTTGCGCTCCCGTCAAGGAGATACATCTTTCCACCCATGGAAACGGCATAATAGTCTCCGAATATCACTCCGTGCGAGGAACGTAATTCTTCCTCGGAAAACGCGGAAAATGCGTCTCCCAAAAATGCACTTCTGAGTTGGCACACCTTTTCGGAAGTAACATCCGATACAGTTATGCCGAAAATGCCTTTTTTACTTAAATACAATGCCTCATCGTTTAAAAAAAAGGAAGTGTGAGGTGATATCATGGATGGAGCCGTATATTCGCCACTTATCAAAAACGTCTCACTGCCGTCAGATGTTTTTCCCGCATCTCGCTTTATTATTTTACTTTCGCCCGAAAGCACATCCTCCTCGAAATGTGTATTAAGCGAGCCGTTAAACTTAGAGTAACCCGAAATATTAAATCTTGATAATTTTGAATAATTTAAATGTGGAAAATATGTAAGATTCCCGGGCGCACTGAAAAAATCCATTCCGGGATATTTGGGATTTCCGCCAATAAAAAGTCTGTCGTCTTTTCCGTCCGCACCGTAAAGTGTTCCGACGGTACATTCCAAAAGCATATTTTCATCCAATTTGGAAACCTCTATAATTACGTTATCCATCCCCACTACTTGCGGTATTGAAGGCGGCGATGAAAATGTAACAGTTCCGTTTTCAAGAGATACGGTGTACGTTTCCCTGTCAACAGCTTTCATTTCTCCATTTTCTTCTCTCAACCACACTCCAACAACAGCAGAAAGATCTTTTTTCTCCAAATTGTAAACCGTACTTTCTCCATCGGCAAGAAATTGCTCCTTCCATCTGTCAGACAGAAGATTATAATTTTCATATAAAGTACCTCCCCCTGAAGGTGCTTTGGAAACAATCACCGTGGGAACATATGAAATGTTTGACAAGTAGTCACAATTTCCTTCCGAAGTAACATATAGAAGTTCTTTTCCCGTTATTACATATACCATACCATCATATGGTATAAATGTACTTTTGCTGTCCGCTATATCAGCGTAAATTAAAGTCCTTTCTCCGTTCTCATTCACTAAATACAGAGACGTTCCGCCATGAATCAAATGTCCGCTTCCAAAAGAACAAGCTCCGTTTATTCTCGAATCAATAGCATCGTCAATCACCTTTTCATAACCCATTCGTTTTCTTATTGATCCGTTTTTATCTCTTATCATGTTTACGCACGATGAAGAGCGTGACTTATCCACATTTTCAGGAGAGCTCCAAAAATCCACACCGCCAAATTTTGTAATGGTAAACGCACTTACATTATTTTTTGCCGGCAAATTAAAAGTTGACATAAAACCTCCTTTTTGCGGTGAGCAATCGTTAAAAATTGCTCACCGCTTTTCACTAAATCATTTTATAACCATCCCGAAACAGAGGTGAAGGTCTCTTTTCTCTTGTTGTCCCTGCTGATCATGGCAGAAAGTCTTGCAAGCCCTGTCTCAAATTCGTTGCGCAACTGAACTGCCTGCCTCATATCATCATCTTTAAAAAGCTGTGATGCCATGTAAAGAGGTAACAAGGATGCTGCCATGGGCAAAAGCTCAATTTCCTTTTCGTCAGGCGTATAAGAAGTTATTACCTGAGGAAGCGGATTGTAATAAACAGTTATTTCTCCTTCAAGCCATGCAGGCAATACAAGCACGGAAGTAGATTCCGTAACATATCCGTAAACCCTGCTTCTTCCACGTTCTGTTTGTATATAAACCTCGTCCGTAAAGGAACGAAAATCATTTGCATAATGATTCATGTCAAACCTGGAATAAATGCCGTCAGCTCTGTTTTTGGTGAATGTTAAAGCCTTTGTACCAGCGCCGCCGGCGGCGGCGAGGAGATAGATCCCCTCATTTGCCGCATCCGGCATAGAAGCTATGTATGGCTCTGTCACATCACTTATAACCACAGTTCCGCCTTCAATTACAAAAATACGTTGAAGCGTCGCCCTTTTAATGTCCTTCCATGTCATTAGGCAAGCACATCCGCACCGTTTACACCGCCAACAGCCATAGCTCTCCAATCGTTGAATCCGCACATAAAGCGAGCGTAGCCCTTCCAGATATTGTTGTCGTTGTTATCATCAACGGCAGAACGAACTTCAAGAGGAACTCTGTCGATCCAAACGGCTCCGCCGTTTTGCTGATTGTATGAACTGTCGAGAATAATATAAGGCATATTATTTGCCGATGTATCGATAAATTGATTGAGATAGGGCCAAATGATAACATTCCACATACCAAATTGATAGTTAAAGTTATTATTTGCGCTGCCGGGATCACGTTCCGAACCAATAACACTGAATACAGTATCAATAAGCTCTGCGTTGTAAGGAATTACAATAGTATCGGGAGCAATATTAAGAATATTTCCGTTATCATCTTTGAATAGGCTCATTTTTTCCACGATTCTCCCTAAATTCGATTTTGAGAAAAGGTTGGAAAATCTATTCGACTGTGTGTCACCACTTACTTTAGAAGGATGCGCGCCGTTGAAATATGAAAGTCCATCCGCGCCGCTTACAGAATATGTTTTTCCGTTAAGAGAGATATCTGTTCCTGTAATTGCCCCCGCAAGCATTCTCGCGCCGAAGCGTTCACGAGTACGATAATAACTGTCTGTAAACGCTACAGGTTTGTGCTTAAGATCAAGAAGTTTTGAATCTTCTATCATTTCACGAGTGATAACAAATTCACTTTTCCATGTTTCCGGCTCAATTACCTTTGAATACCCTTCTTGCATATCTGCCTTAGGATATGCTCCGCCTTCTCCCACAGGAAGGAACTCATCCATACTTGTAACAGAAGTGATTTTTTCTGCAAAATTTTTAGAGTTTTCCACCATATAGATGTTTTTGATCTGGCTTTTCTCCTCCCAAGCCTCTGCCTTTTTCTCAATGTTAAAAAGAATTGGTTCTTGAGATTTACCAAAAATGCTGTTGTTAAGATTTGAAGATTTAGAAAATACAAGTCCTGCCATATTAATTTCTCCTTTAAATTAAAATTTCACTGTGACGGTATTTCCGTCAATTTCTTCTATTTCTGCCACGCCGTTTGTTCGGGTAGTTGTAACACCTGTTCCGTCTCCGTCTATTGTAACAAAATCACCCATGATCAATTCTTCCGAATCACCGCTTACAGGGCAAGTGAATAGATAAAAATCCATTACTCTCATAACGGGTACAAGAACCCCCTCTTCGTTGCAAATAACATCTCCAAGACAAACGAACTCAGGTTTTACATCACCTGTACATTTCGTAAGTTTTCCATCGGATACAGTGAGTGCTTCTCCGTAAACAAATGTTTCATTTAATGCACCTTCAAAATATTCTGTAGAAGGTGTGGTGTTCGCCAAGGAACATTTAAGTTTAAATGCCATATAATTTCTCCTTATCTGTTATGTTGTTTATAGTGTTTTTTTATTTCCCCATCCGTAATTCCCGGATAGAGCGATTTGTAAAGGGAGTATGTTTCCGCCGGGACATCAACCGCCGCCTCGCCTCCCCCCGTTCCGGCACCGGTCAAATGCTGTTTCGCGCCCAATTTTGAAAGGGCGGAACGAATTGCTGAATTTTTAAGTCTTTGATTTAACTTTTTTTGGTTCGTCAGAATAAACGCATCGGTAAGAGAGTAACCTTTTCTTACTTTTGACGCGAATTCCTCGGCGTTTTCCATAAGCATCAGATCATCAAAACTCCTCACCGTAGGATCCAAAGCGTTTATTTTTCTAAATTCCGCTTCTATTGCCCTGCGCTTTTCTTCCCCTTCACGCCTCAGCTTTATTCTTTCGGGATGAACAAAGGCCTCATTCTCGTAACGCTTTGGAGGACTCTCTGACGCAACAGTTTCTGAAACATTTTCTTCATTTAAGGCTGTAGTTTCAGAAATAATTTCTTTAGTTTCTGTATCGTTCATGCTTTCTCCTTTTACTTATTTTTGCCATTAGTTATTTTAGAACCTTTAGGCTTTTGCTGTTTGTAAATTGCCTCTACGTATTGAGAGCTTTTGTTAGTTATCTTGCCCGAATATGTTTTATTGCTCATATTGTCACCTCCTCTCTTGAAATATCAACTGCACCGTTTTCCATAAGTTGCGCCTTGATCTCCGCCGCCCCCGGATAATGAAGGCGTTCCATTATGTTCCAAAACAGTACAAGCGTTGAATTTTGCGTTGGATCCCCGAAAGTGCCCGTTGCAAGGTTATTTCTTGTTTCTGCCCACATTTTTTCTCTATCCTTTCCAAGTGTAGAAGATTCGTCACACGAAAAAATAAAGTCGTCATTCCAACGAAGCTCCCCATATTCATCCTCTTCCAAAAAATCATATCTGTTAAAGTTGCTGTAAACTTTCTTTCCCTTTCCGTCAATGCTTACTACCGTTCGAGGCTCGTCCGCATATGCAAGCATAAATTTAAAAATAGTCTCATACAACTTTGCATAAGCAGCATTTTTCATAACACGCTTGCTTTCAAGTCTGCCGGCACTTTGCGCAGCGGCAAATTCTTTTGCTGCACCGGAAATTGCAGTACTGTCGGTTCTTCCCTGAAAACTGTCTGTAATACCCAAAACTTCTCTCGCCTCATTGTACACTTGACTCATATATGTAAGGTCTCCGGAAATGTCTGCCTGTATATTGAATACTTGCATCATATTCATTTTATCAGGTGTTTCCAAACGAACGACCTTAAATTCTTCATCTGTAGTATCAACATCAACATCAACAGGTAAAGTTAATACGGAGCCGCCTTTTAACAGTTTTTCACTTATCTTGGTAGAAAGCATTTTAATTGTATTTTGCTGATCGGATATTTTATCAACATCGCTCTCTCCCAAAAGCTGACCGAAAACAGATATATTTTTTCTCAAAACAATGGGATACAAATTAGGTTTATAGTAAGGTATTCTTCTCATTTCCATAAGAGGCTCTACATACTCATCTTCGTACAAAAACTCTGATTCGTTTTTTTCCGGAACCATGCAAGGAATAATTCTCCCATCTGAGCAGACAATGTCCTCGTAAAGTTCTTCGAACTCTTCCTTTTCGGAAACGAACTTTTGATTTCCGCAGAGTTCACAAACTCCTTCTCCAATTTCTCCACAAGCAGAACAGCGGGAAACGTATCTCGATTGATAATCATCTAAATATTCCAGAAGAGTATCACCTGTAAAAATAATTCTTCCAATGCTGTCTCCACCGTTTTTGAAAAACCCGGTAACCACAGTAACAAGATCATCAGACGGAGAAACATCTTCAACCCCTCTTATATCGGGGTTTTCTTCTCCCTCTTCGGTTTCCACACCATAATGCTCCTTTACATACCCTCTCGTTCTTGCATTTTCCACAAATATGTAGTCCATATTTTCTACACATCCGAAAATCCCATCTTGAGGAATTATTTGTTTTGGATGCTCTACAGATACAGATATTTCCCCTACGATATCTTTTTTTCTTTTCCTATCATCCCATTCACAAAGAAAATAGCTCCCTCCCTGAATATACGCTGTTCTTTCCCCTATGTCATTAAGCTGTTCAAAGGGCAAAATATCCAAAATGTTTTTGAGCATATCCTCGATTTCCGTGGCAAGATGTTCGTCCTGCTCACGCTTTGCAGATACTTTGGGTGAAGGGATGGATGAATCTATCTCCGCTTCTATATTTTCAAAAACAATATTTCTTACGTGTGTTGCGCTCTTTTCCGCTTCATCTCCATAAGGTGAAAAAATAGTCTTTGTGCCTCTGTACAAAAGTTCCCTCGTATCCATAAGCTTTTTTTGGGATTCATAGGCGTTTTTACTTGAAAGATATTTTTCTTTCCAATACTCAAATTGTTTTATATGAGACGCGCCACTTTTTGTTTTTGCCATAAATTCTCCTTCTTTAATTTTTTGTTTTACTTTTTGGGATTCCCCCATTTTTGAAGCAGATACTTCTTTTCTTCACGATTTGCATTTTTATAATCTTCCATCATGTCCTTTGTCCAATTTGCCGTGGGAATTTCCGGTGTCATGCTTTGATGATGTCTAATGAAATGAGCGATACCTAAAGCCATAATAAGATCGTCATGAGCTCCCCTAACCGCTTCGGGACGTCTTGCCTCGTTGTATACAAAAGTCAACATTTCACCCGCAGTAGCTCTATCTGTTACGATTTCCGGATGTTCTCTCACAGCGGATACAAGCCCCGCTATAAGTAGAGGACGGGTTTTAGAATTTGTCACAAAGCCATAACTTTTCTTAACGGAGTGAGTATATGTATCAACGCTTTCTCTCACATATTGTTTGGGATATTTTAGCCTTTCCAACTCTCTTACGGGATAGGTAGAAAAATTTGTCTCGATCCCGATAAGCGCATTGTTGTAATACATTCCCAAACAATACATTTGTCTGGCATATAGATCTTCATCATACCGATGACAGAGCACCGCTACCTGCTTTCCTGTTGTGTTGTCAATGACTTGACCTACAAATCTATCGCTTCCTTCGCCGGATGTGTCTCCACCAATAACATACGGAACACCTTTTTTAGGATGAGAAAATATTTTTATCTCTCCGTCGGAAGTTTCCGAGAATTGAAAATTATCTATATTCACCCCATCGTAAGTATAATTAAATCTTCCCACGGATATAGGAAGCGGCATGGAAGATAAATTCTGCAATATCTGCTCTTTGTCGAAAACACATTCACCTGTCATGATAAATGCTTCTTCCGGAGTTGAAGGATATTCTTCTTTAAATCTCCTAATATCTCCGCCGCAATTATTTTTTATGCACCAGCGTCGCCATGCAAGCTGTTCGTCATCCAAAGAAAAAATTTCTTTTATTTTCTTTTCCTCTTCAGTAAACACTAACCCATTTGGGTCCATTCGGTATTCTTTCATTTCAAACCAAGGAAAAAACAAAGGAACA
Organism: uncultured Oscillospiraceae bacterium; assembly: GCA_964509125.1. Taxonomy (GTDB): domain Bacteria; phylum Bacillota; class Clostridia; order Oscillospirales; family CAG-382; genus SIG653. Next base: position 22,036 of record CAZDVZ010000008.1, read on the forward strand.
AAATCACTGTCACCACAAACGGCACTGTCCCAAAGCGTTTTAAAATCGTCATAACCGTTTGCAGTACTTTCAATTATTACCATGGTGCCCGGAAGATTGGGGACCGCCTGCATAAGTCCCGTTAAAGTGGAGCGCTTGTCTCCATCCCAAAACGCGTATTCGGAAATATGTAAATTTGTAAGAGTATCACTTCTTCCCACGCCGCTTGAATTTGCTGTTGTGCATTTTATCTTCGAGCGAAGTCCGGGAAGCTTTCGCTTCTCCTTGGAATTTTTAGTAGGATTTTCAAAAATTAACTCTTTTGCATTAGACGCTTTAAGCATCGGCTTCATAGCCTGAGGAAGCTCATCGTAAAACAGCTTTGACATATTAAAAAGGTTTGATGTGCTTTCTCCCGTGTGGGCGGTTATTTGGCTGTTAACATTTTCACGGGTAACTGTACTATGAAAAATTAACGCCTCTGTAGCGGTAGAAAACCCCATCTGCCTTGCTTTTAAAATAATTATTCTTACAGGCTTTCCTTTTTCATGTTCTTGTTTTACTGTTTCGTAAAGTCTTTTTTGAGATTGATTTAAATAGAGCTTTTTAATTTTGTTATCCTTGGTTTTTATCTTTAAAAAACGCTCTATATACTGGAGGGCATTTTTGGGATTAAAACTTTCTTTCATATGAGCTTACATTGAATACCTTTAATATTCAAATTTGTATGTTTCATTTTGCAAAAACTCTTCATATGACATCACCTCTTCACGTTGCTCAGAATTATTCTTGAAAACACCCACGGCATCTCCCAACATTTGCAAAGCTTTTAGCGCACCTCTTGCATCAAATTGATACACTCCCGTAGGAACTTGTTTTCCTGTCTCCTTGTCTTTTTTTGTAACAGGAACTTCCTGCATGCACCTTAAATAAACTTCATACAATTCACGTATTACTAAAGCGGAAGTTATCTCGTTTTCTTCTTTGTTTTCAACTTTGCTTACTGCAATTAACATGGAACCACCTCCTTTTCTCCCTCGGATCACATAAGTATCTTACACCATCTGCCCTGTCAGTTATCACACACTTTTGCACATTTTTTCTCACCTCGAAACAACTGTATCTTACACCACCTGCCCTGTCAGTTATCACACACTTTTGCACATTTTTTCTCACCCCGAAACAACTGTATCTTACACCACCTGCCCTGTCAGTTATCACACACTTTTGCACATTTTTTCTCACCCCGAAACAACTGTATCTTACACCACCTGCCCTGTCAGTTATCACACACTTAAAAAATAATCTTAAAAATAATAAAAAATAATGTTGTAAATAATTTTATTTTTTGATTTTTCCTCTTGACAAATGACAATAAAAGCTATATAATAATTAGGCTTTACTGTAGATGTGTTTTTGTGTCTTTTGTTAATGAAGGCGAGTAGTGAACGAACAGGAGGTTGAAATGGCGGGGTATTTGACTGTTAATGATAATAACGAATATATAATTGATTTTTCATCCCTCATTTCAAGCGAAAAGAAAACACTTCCCTTTGAATTCGAGATAGATTTTCCGCCGTTTGAAAAGGACATTGTTTCTTGCAAGGGAAAATTTTCAGGAAGTGTTGATGATAAAAACGAAGAGTTCACTGTGAGCTTTAATGCAGATGTTAAGCTCAAGGTTTTATGTTCACGTTGCGCGGAAGAAATGGAATATTTTGTAAAACAGAGTTTTTCAACTCCGCTTTGCGGAAAAAAGCCTGAGAAAGACACAGAAGAATTTGAATGCTTTAAAAAAGCAAAAGTTAATCTTTCCGAATTAGTGAGAGAGTTTTTGATTCTCTCCTTGCCAACGCAGTTTCTCTGCAGAAAATCGTGTGCCGGGTTATGTACAAGCTGTGGGGCCAATCTCAATTACGGCGTTTGCGAATGTGACAACAAAGAGTTGGACTCAAGGCTCAAGCCTTTGGCAGATTTCTTAAAAAAGATGAGTGAAGAAGCTGAAGCAGGCGATGACAGCTACGACGAAGAATAAAAGTAAAGTTACGGATTTGTGTTGAAAAATTAAGATAATATCTATTTAAGGAGGAAACAGAAATGGCAGTTCCTAAGAGTAAAGTATCAAAATCAAGAAGAGACAAGAGACGTTCTTCCGTTTGGAAGCTCTCTGCGCCCGCGTTGGCAAAATGTTCAAAATGTGGCGAATATAATCTTCCACACAGAGTTTGCTCCGTTTGCGGCACATACGCAGGAAAGCAGATAGTCGAAGTAAACGAAGACAAAGCTTAATCAGCTACATGAGGCGTTTGTTGTTGTAAATACACAAGCGTCTTTTGTTTTTTACCACTGTTTTAGGAGGTAAACATGGTTTTAATATCTTATGTAATTCCTTCTTCTCCTGCAGAAAAAGCCGGTATAAAATCCGGCGATATAATTTCAAACATAAACGGTAGAGAGATTAATGATGTTTTAGACTACCGATTTGAAACAGTATCGTCCAATTTGGAAATTTCACTTTTGCGTAACGGAAAAGAAAGCCGAATCACTGTATCAAAAAAAGAATATGAAGATTTCGGTGCAGAATCGGAAACATATTTAATGGATCAAAAAAAGCATTGCAAAAATGCCTGTATGTTTTGTTTCATTGACCAAAATCCTACGGGTATGCGCGAAAGCATATATTTTAAAGACGACGACGAGAGGCTTTCGTTTTTGCAAGGTAACTATGTAACCCTCACCAATTTAGAAGAGCGCGACATCGACCGAATCATAGAAATGAGAATTTCTCCAATTAATGTATCGGTACACACAATGAACAAAGACTTGCGTGTGAAAATGATGAAAAACAAAAACGCAGGACGTGTTTTGGATTATCTTCCCAAGCTGTCAGAAGGCGGCATAGAACTGAACGTCCAACTTGTGCTTTGTCCTGATGTGAATGACGGAAGCGAATTGATATTCAGTCTTTCTCAATTATACAAGTTGCCTACTTTAAACAGCGTTGCCGCAGTCCCGGTTGGACTCACAAAGCATAGAGAAGGCCTGTGTCACCTCTCACCTTATACAAAGGAAAAAGCAGGCGAAGTAATTGATATTATTAACTCATTTGGAGAAAAGGCAAAAAAAGAAAAAGGCATAAGAATGTTTTATGCATCGGATGAGTTTTACATAAAAGCTCAGAGAGACATTCCTGTTGAAGAATATTACGAAGATTATCCGCAAATAGAAAACGGTGTGGGAATGATTCGTGACCACAAAGAGGCTTTCATGTATGCATTGGAATGTTCAAAAAAAGAAGGTCGTCAATACAATGGAAAACGAAAAACTATAGTTACAGGTGTTGCGGCATACAAACACATCTCATCATTAATTGATGAATTTAAAAAAACATATCCTTTGGCAGAAATCAACGTAGCGGAAATAAAAAACCAATTTTTTGGAGAAACTGTAACAGTCAGCGGACTTCTTACAGGCACAGATATTGCATCGCAAATTAAAGATCCGGGCGAAATCGTTTTGCTGCCTGAAAATGTATTGAAACAGGACGAAGATATCTTCTTAGACAACATGACCCTCTCCCAACTTAAAGAGAGGATCGGAGTTTTTGATATCTTCACCACGGGAGAGGGCGATGCTCTCCTTGATGCTTTGTTTAAATAAGGAAGAAAAGGAGTCGTGTTATGGCAATAGTTGCAATAGTAGGACGCCCAAATGTGGGAAAAAGCACTTTTTTTAATAAACTTGCAGGAAAACGCCTTTCCATAGTTGCAGATACGCCCGGCGTTACAAGAGACAGACTATATTATGATATTGAGTGGAACGGTCGAAAATTGACTCTTGTTGACACAGGCGGTATCGAGCCTAAAACTGACAGTGATATGCTTAAACTCATGAGAAGTCAGGCGGAAACCGCAATAATAATGGCCGATGTCATTATTTTCATGACAGATTCAAGAACCGGTGTTACGGCAGATGACAAGGATATCGCCACCATGCTGAGAAGAAGCGGAAAACCTGTTATTTTGGCAGTAAACAAAATTGACAGAACAGGTGAGCTTCCGCCTGAATATTACGAATTTTACGAACTCTCTCTTGATGATCCGTTTGCATTGTCTGCACTTCACGGAACAGGCAGCGGAGACATTTTAGATAAAGTAATAGAAATGCTTCCGGAGGAAGAAGAAGAAACCGAAGATGACGGAATTATCCGTGTTGCCATCATCGGGAAACCCAATGCAGGAAAAAGTTCTTTGACAAACAAAATTGTAGGTGAAGAACGAGTTATAGTATCTCCCGTTGCGGGAACAACAAGAGATGCCATTGATACCCCTGTAGAAAATGAATTTGGAAAATATGTCTTTATAGACACAGCAGGGATTCGAAGAAACGCAAAAATTGAAGATGAAATTGAACGCTATAGCGTATACAGAGCATCGGCAGCTATTGAAAGAAGCGATGTATGCCTAATACTTGCAGACGCAGCGGAGGGTATTACTGCGCAGGATGAACGAATTGCGGGTTTGGCTCATGAAGCGGGAAAAGCATCTATTATTGTAATAAACAAATGGGATACGGTAGAAAAAGATAACAACACCGTAAACGAATTTGTAAAGGATATCAGAAACTCCCTCGCGTATATGACATATGCCCCTATACAGTTTATTTCTGCAAAAACCGGACAGCGTGTAGAAAAGTTGTACGAGATGATAAACAGTGTACACTCAGAAGCATCTAAAAGAATACCTACGGGTGTTTTGAATGACGTTCTCGGTGACGCTACGGTTAAAGTTCAACCCCCAACAGACAAAGGCAAACGCCTTAAAATATATTATATGACTCAGGTTTCTACAAACCCGCCCACTTTTGTTATTTTCTGCAACGAACCCGAACTTTTTCATTTTTCATATCAACGCTATATTGAAAACTGTCTCAGAAACACATTCGGATTCGATGGTACTCCGATAAAGATCATAATCAGAAAAAGAGGCGAAGAAGCATAATTTTTTAAGAGGAAACGATATATGATTTATGAAACTATATATGCGATCTATGGACTTCCAAACTGGCTCAACATAAAAGACGAAGTGATGTTGGTGATACAAATACTTTTGTGCATGATAGTTCCCTATCTGCTTGGAAGCATTAACACTGCCATCATTATTTCTAAAAAGATTTATAAACAAGATATCAGAGATTTCGGAAGCGGAAATGCGGGAATGACCAATATGCACCGCACATACGGAATGAAAGCCGCTCTTCTCACCTTTGCAGGTGACAGTTTAAAACAAATTGCCTCTATATTTTTTGCCAGCTTTATATATGGCAGAGAAGGCGCATATTTGGCAGGTATGTTTTGTATATTAGGTCATATTGCCCCTATATATTATAAATTTAAAGGTGGAAAAGGTGTAATTGCCACCGCTACGATGATTTTGCTTTTAAATCCCGTTGTTTTTATAGTTGTTTTTGCACTCTTTATTTCAGTAGTCGCCGTTTCACGTTACATCTCTTTAGGATCTATCTTAGCGGCATTTGCTTATCCCGGAGTTTTGTATATGTACATGAGCTTTCAAATTTCACGCAATCAATTAAACGGGTTAGAAGCATTCCCCATGATCTCATCTGTTGTTATTGGCTTTGTTGTTATTTTTATGCACAGAACAAATATCGGCAGGTTGGTAAACGGAAAAGAAAACAAGCTTTGCCTTACAAAAAAACAAAAAGAGAAAGCAGAAATGGAACGACTTTCAAGAAAATATGATAATGACGACGATGATGAAGACAAAGTCAATGATATTGATGATGACACCGATTATATTGACACCACGGGCATGATTTATAAAGATTGATTTTACAAGGAAAATATTATGAAAAGGAAAAATATATACATTATTATCACCGTAGTTTTATTAATAGCATTGTTTTTCCCCTTCAGTTCAGAAACCCACGTAGACGGCACAAAAGAATATTCTGCCCTAATGATGAAGTATGTCAATTGGGCCTCCACCGAAAGTATTGGTACCAATATTGTTGAGGCAAGAACATTTAAGATGTATTTCTTTCCGGATAATTTAAAAGAATACGAAGAACTTAGAAACGAATTTTTCTACGACAGATAACTGATAATTCCCTAAAAAATTGAGCATTGACTTTAAATTTCAAGGGAAAGCAATGATTTATCCTTAAAATATAGTACAAAAAATTCAAATCGGATGTGAAAAAAATTTTTCACATCCGATTATTTGATTTCTATCAATTTTTACGATTAAGAAAACTATTCAATTTCAATGTCGGCAAAAAATGCGCTTTGATGAAAATCGGGTTTTTCTAAATTAACAGGAGACCACATTCCATAATGCTCAATCTCTGTTTCGTCTCCACACTTATAGAAATTGCCCTTAAACTTATAACCTTTTTCGAACATTATCTTTTTTCCAAACATTTTTTCAATTGTTTCGAAATTAAAAAGCACTTCTACGCTCCAATTATCTTTATTTATTGTGGCTTTTACATTAGGAAGCTGCAATCCATCAATGGTATGAGCGTGACGCACTTCTTCATGACGATTTTTGCGTACGGTCATAACAAATGCCCCTGCAGCGTTTGCTTCAAAATTCATATACAAAGGGGAACAGTTGTCGAAAGATACAAAAAATTCAAGACAACTGTCAAGATGCACCTTATGGCCGTACTCAGTACCCGTAATTTTGGGATCTTTCTCAAAAGACGTAAGCTTTAAATAAATGCCTTCGCCCTCTAAAAGTCCAAGTTGTGCATAAGACACGGGGGTGTATTTGTCTCCCCAAACATATTTATCAATAAACGCCTTTGGGAGTGAGTCTATTTCCTTTTTATCCTTTATGGTCAAAACTGAATATTTCATATTATTCCTCTCTTATATAAAAAATTATTATTGTCTGTAATTAGAAAGTGCCATGCCGTACTCATAAAAAGCACAAAGCATTTTTTTGGTTTCATCATCTTCACATTCGTTTATAAATGTTAGTACACTATATTTAAGAGATACATCTTTTGTTTTGACCGTATACATTCTATGGAAAATATACGGTGATATATCCATAATCGAAACAACGTAATACAACCCGTCTTTCTCCACGGTATACTTGCCGTTACACTGAAATTCTGCCGTTCCAATTACAGAAAATTTATGCCTCAAGGTAACTGTAGCACCTATTTCAACCGTTGTACCTACATAAGAAATTTCTTCCGATAAATCACAAATTTCCTTTTCAACCTCAGAAAAAATTTCGTTTTCCGGGGCATAATTTGTATACTCGCAATAATTTAAAAATGCATCAACCACATTTTTTGTTTTCTCATCAAAATCGCCCGATAGTATATACTCTGCATATTCTGCTAACGAAATTTCATAAGTTTTCTCATATTCATCACAAGTTACGGTTAAAATAATTTTTTCGTTTATTTGAGAAGGCTCCACGGGAATAGAGATTACACCGCTTGATGACAATTCTTCAATACCAATCTCTTCCGATAAATCTGCTATCTGATATTTTATAGTTCCGCCTTTTATCTCATCAAACGCCCTTACAAAGAAGTTTAAAGTTTGTCCTCTCGAACTCACTTCAAGGCTAACGCTGTCAATACAATCCACATTTTTAGGGAGACTCTTTGCACAAAGACTGTAATACTTTTTGTTCTGAACGGAATAATATAGATATCCCATATGGATATTACAACCAAATACTTCTCCCACGGTGGAACAAAATTCAGTCGCCTTTCCATCTAATGTCAATTGATAAACCGTATTATCTACAGAACAGTAAAGCAAATCTCCGTGGCTTGCAACGGAAAACACAGCTTTTTGGCTTTCCCAAAAGGGCTTTACATCTGTTCCGTTGGCAACCATAACTCGTCTTGAGCCGTTAATATATTGATTAGGCTCTACAAAATACCAACTGCCGTTTATATACTCCATGGTGCCCTTTACATCTTTAAAATATGCGTTATCATAAATTTCGCTATCGCACGTGGGAAGCGGTATCGTACTCCATATTTTCAAATCATCAACTTCCAAAGCCATTGCTTTATCAGAAGCAAGGAGTTTTTCGTGGGATTCCCTGCCACGTTCTATAAATAAACCTTTATATGTAGCTCCCGCATCATCTTCGGTCACATCCACATGATAATATTTTCCGTCAAGCTTTACAATATTCCACCCATGATTTAACGTGTCAGATGTTACATAGTGGCACTCAACACCCGCACGGTCCATTAAATACTTAAATGCATACGCATATCCTTGGCAAACACCCTTTTGTCTCACAAAAATACCATACGCAGTAAAAGAGAGATCATCTGTAAGTTCATAGCTGGCAGTTTCCGTTAAATAGTCATGAGCAGAAATCACCTTGTCAAAATCACTCATACCATATTCAAAACAAACATTATATGCTTCATCTGCATATCTTTGAAACTCTTTTTGCATTTGTTCAATTTCAGAAAAATCCTCGAAACTGTTTTCCCACGTTATCTCCGAAACGTATTCACTATTTTCCGAAAAAGTATAACTTATTGATTCGGGATACCAAAACACATCCGCATTTTGGCATTGAGAATATTGAAGCAAAAATCCTACGTCGCTTTTGCGAATATTAAATTTCTCAAGAGAAAATGAAGTTTCTCCCGCCCTCAAAGCATCCGCAAAAGCGTCTGATGCTTTTTCGTAATTACCCACTTCCTCTGCCGAAACAGAAAACGAAGCAAAAGCTAAAAACATTAAAATGCAAAAAAATGTAACTATTTTTTTCATACAAATAAAATTCCTCTTGTGTAGTACACTAATGGTGTATAAGCGTTATGGTGAATAATCTAAACCGTCAAAACAAGAGAGACATCAAAAGCTTTTAATAAATACACTCTATCATTGCCTAAAAACGCATCTCTTGTTTTTCATTATAACACATTTTTATAAAAAATCAATATTACAAAAAAGGAAAATCAATGATTGACAGTAAGAACGCTGTGTGGTATAATTTAAGCGTAAATAATCAAGAAAGGTGTGCCTTTTGCGCACGGACAAAAATGATGAGCAAATTACAAATATCTACTTTTATTTTGCTTTTATTTTCAACTTTATTAACTACTGCTTGCGATGGAAAAAGTAACAACAGCGAATCTGACAAAAGTGCTTCATCTTCTCAAATTGAAGTGTCGGAAACAGTTTCTACAGAAGAATCTATAGAATCTTTTGTATCCGAACCTATAGAGGAGGATATATCTCTTCCTGCTATTCCATTAGACTGAAGCTATGAAAGAATTTCGACTTAAGCTTGCGGAAAAAGTTATTTGTGCAAAAGTAAATTTTGAAGAAACCGAAAAATTTTGTAAAGATTTTTTATGCAGCCAAAACGCGGATATATTTATAGAGATTGAAAAATCAGACTTGGAATTTGAAAAAAATTTTTCTTGTTCAACAAGTGAAAAAAGCTTGGAGTTATGTGCATTATACCGAAAAATTTGTCATGAGATGATAAATTTTAACACAGTGCTTTTTCACTGCTCTGCCATAGAGCTAAATGGTAATGCTTATATTTTTGCAGCTCCAAGTGGTACGGGAAAATCCACCCATACGGAAAAATGGAGGAGATTGTTTGGCGCAAAAGCAATTAACGACGATAAGCCTTTAATTAAAATAGAAGAAGATGTCACTGTTTACGGCACACCGTGGATGGGCAAGCACAAGATAGGAAGCAACATTTCCGCGCCATTGAAAGTGATTTATATGATTGAAAGAAGCGAAACAAATCGTTTGGAGCCAATTTCACAAAGCGATGCTTTTTCAAAACTTATGAAGCAAGTTTATGTACCCGGAAATGGTATTTTGACGTTAAAAACAGCTAATTTGATTTCTTCGCTTTCAAAAAAAGTGGATATTTATAATCTTCAATGTAACATGAATGATAAGTCTGCAAAAATAGCGCTTTTAGGAACAGTCAAATAAATCACCAATTATATTAAGGAAACCACATGAAACAAAGCATTTTTTTAGTATTTCTCCTTGTTTTCATAATGTCGTCATGCACCGAAAAGGAGGAGACGGTCAATTTAACATCTTTTGAAATACAAGCAGAAGACGTTTTTATGGAAGGCACAAATATTTCTTTAGAGGAATTTGACCTTTTCAAACGTCATAACTTGGAAGGCATCGTGCCCGAAAATTACACATACTGCGAAAAAATTGCCGAAACGAGTGAAACAGCTTCCGTACTTCTCACTGAATATGAATTTACAGTGCCGTCCCACATGGATCAAAAGCTTGAGCGACAAACTTATTTTAATCAAGTTTTGCTTGCGGTGAAAGATTCATCAGATAACAAGTCGGTTTATAAATTTACGGACAAATGGGAAGACTTTCCGATTTATGAAGATATTGTCCCCGATGGTGAAAAGATAGAATGTCACTTTTATCTCAACGGAAAACTTCATATGCTAACCGTTACCGTAACCTCATCCGAAGATACACAGCTTTATTCTGTATCTCTCACATATTCATCAGTGTCAACGAATCCATAAATTTAAAGTAGCTATCTCAAGCATTTTGAAATATGCATTTAAGATAGCTACTTTTTTTCATTTTTGAAAGGATTTTGCAACGCCTGCTATATATTTAAGAACATCGTAATAAAATTTCAAAAGCGAAGGCATAAGTTCATCGGGAGCAGATGTAAGCATACGATCGCAAACTTCATACGTAAAATATCCGTCATATCCAATCTCTCCCAATGCCTTCCCTATTTTGTACCAGTCCAAACGACCTCTGAATGGCAACAAATGGTTGTCATCTTTATAATCGTTATCATGAAGGTGAAGCGCTTTTAATCTTTTATTACCCAAAGCATAAACGACATCTTGTGCTTCATCCTGTTGACGTGGAAGTGCAACGTGGCCAACATCAAGGCACGCAACGATATAAGGACTGTTAATTTCATCAATGTAGCGTACAAATTCTTCTTTCCTTGAACAGGTATCATGAATAATATATCCCCTCTTGGGATCACGCATCCACATATTCTCCACGGCTACCTTAATATCAAACTTTTCACAATAAGGTACAAAACTTCTGTAAAAGTCTATATTTTTCTTTAGTGCTTCTTCTTCACAATTATCATTCCAATAATGTATAGGATGAATGATAATAATCTCCGCGCCTAATATCGAAGCCATTTCCATGGAGCGTGTTAGACGAGGTAAAAGCAAATTTTTCATTGCGTCTTCTTGGTGGAAAAGTTCAAGAGGAAAAGAAAACGGAGCATGAGCTTGATTGACCTTAATTCCTACTTTGTCATAAGCTTCCTTTATAGCAAACGCTTGATCTTTATAATCATCCCTCAAAAAAGGATGACCGTCATGCACCATTCCCATAAAAGAAAAATCTATCGCATCAAACCCCGCATTTTTTGCAAGAATGCCTGATTTTTCGGCGCCGTATCTGTTAAAAACTTCTTCTATGTTCAAAGAAAGCTTCATTTGTCACCACTCCTTATCTAAAGTCGGAAAGCATTTTGTTTGCCCTGCTGTAGATATCTTCCACAGGTTCGTCAATATGATATACACCGTCTGAATATAAAATTTTTCCGTTTATCATTGTCATTTTGACATTCTGCTTTGACCCGCTGTAAACAATATTTTTTGCAATATCATGCACAGGTTGCATATTGGGAGAATGCATATCCAAAACAATAAGATCAGCTTTTTTTCCTTCTGCTATGCAGTCACAGTCTCTCAACCCCATAGCAAGTGCACTTCCTGCGGTTGCCATCCACAAAGCGTTTTCCGCTCCAAATTCTGCCGCATCCATATATTTAAGCTTTTGCAAAACACAAGCCAAATACATCTCTCTAAACATATCGAGAGCATTATTTGATGCGGGACCGTCTGTGCCTATTGCCATATTAAGTCCCATATCAAGTTGCTTTTTCAAATCTGCAATACCACTTGCCAATTTTGCGTTGGAAGCGGGACAAGTTACTGCCCAAAGATTTTTTTCTTTAAAGATCTTCATGTCGTTTTCAGACAAATACACACAATGGAATCCACCGCCGCCAAAGTCATAAATACCTTTGCTTGCAAACAGCTCTGTAGGTGTTACTCCATATTTTTTTATGCATTCATCAACTTCGCTTTGAGTTTCACTGTTATGAGTAAACACAGGAGCTTTTAACTGACGTGCAACATCGCTTATTCTATCCAAAAGTGATTCTGTTGCAGTATATTCGGCGTGAAATCCCAATATATAGCTTACAAGCTCGTTCTTTCCATTATATTTTTCATAATTTGAAACAAGTTCCTCTGCTCGTTTAGGATCACCGTTAACAGAGCCGCACATTACCGTACGAAAACCCATATCCAAATTTGACTTAACATAATCGTCAAGTTCAAAATACATATCGAAAGAAGACGTAATACCGCTTGACAAATATTCTAAATTGGCAAGCTTCGCATAAGTGTAAATATGCTCCCCTCTCAACTTTTCTTCAAGAGGAAATATCCTTGTAAAAAGCCATTCTTTGAGAGGGAGATCGTCAGCAAAAGATCGCAAAAACGCCATTGCAGAATGAGTGTGCGCGTTCTTAAAAGAGGGCATTAGCAAATTGCCGCAAAGATTAATATCCTCGCAACCCTTATTTTCATACAAGGGTGTTTGAGAAACGCTGATGATATCTCCACCATCAACAACCACCTCGCCGCCATCTAAAACCTTAAATTTTTTACCTTCAGTCAATAATATTTTTCCGCCGTAAAAACGTTTCAAAGCTTTCTTCTCCTCTCCAAATGCCTTTTTCCGTAACTATCGCTGTTATAAGTTCATGATCTGTAACATCAAAAGCGGGGTTATAACATTTCGTACCCTTGCGTGCCACAGGCTTTGAATAAAACAGCTCGTATATTTCTGATGATCTTCGTTCTTCAATAACAATATCGTCGCCTGTTTTGCATTTTTTATCAACCGTGGAAGAAGGACAAAACACATAAAACGGAACACCAAAATGCTTTGCCAAAACCGCGACACCCAATGTTCCGATCTTATTTGCCGCATCACCGTTTAACGCAACCCTATCACATCCTACAAAACAAGCATCAATTTTTCCTTGTTTCATAAGAGAAGCAGCCATATTATCACATATCAATGTACAGTCGATACCCAAATTTTGAAGTTCATAAACAGTCAGTCTCGCTCCCTGCAAAAGCGGTCTTGTTTCATCGCAATATGCGCTGAGTTTGATTCCCTTCTCAGAAGCAAGAAAAAATGTTCCAAGTCCCGTACCGTATTTTGAAGTTGCAAGAGGACCCGCATTACAATGCGTAAGTATCACATCCCCATCTTTAACAAGTTCAAGTCCATATTCGGAAATTAAACGGCACATCTCTATATCTTCATCATGAATTTTTTTTGCCTCGTTGTGCAGAAGCTGTAAAAGTTCTTCCCTTGGTAATTTAATATTTCTTTTTGCTACATCACAAATTCTGTTTACTGCATAGCTTAAATTCACAGCTGTTGGACGCGAAGAAGAAATATACTCTCCTAACCTCAAAAGCTCTTCTAAAAATGGCTCGACGGTTATGTGCCTCGCTAAAACATACATTCCGTATCCGGCACAAATTCCGATGGCAGGAGCTCCTCTCACGCGGAGAGAATAAATGGCTTCATACAATTCATCCGCAGTTGAAATAGAAAGTATTTTTTCTTCAAGAGGCAATAATGTCTGATCAATGATCTTAACGCTTTCTAAGTCTTCAGACAGCCAAACGCTGTATGTCATACCAAAAACTCCTTAAAACAAGCCACAGAATCACGAACAAGCTTTTTAAACTTAGGCGCCGCAATATTTGCTGCTTCTTGTACCTCTGCATGAGTAAGAGGCGTTTCGGAAAGCCCCGCGGCTTTATTACTTATAAGGGAAACACCACATATCTCCATACCGGCATGACGCGCTGCAACAGCTTCGCAAGCGGTAGACATTCCTACAGCGTCACCACCTAAAAGTTTATACATACGAACCTCGGCAGGTGTTTCAAAGCTGGGACCCGTAAGCTGAACATAAACCCCTTCCTTAACGTCGATTCCGGATTTTTTCGCAATGTCGCTAAGAACACCACGAAGTCTTTCGGAATAAACATTGCTCATATCGGGAAAACGTGTTCCAAGTTCATCAATATTTGCCCCAATAAGCGGATTTGGAACTTTACAAACATGATCTGTAATAATCATAAGGTCGCCCGCATTAAAGTTTGGATTACATCCACCTGCTGCATTTGTAAGAAACAATATTTTTGCACCCATCATTTTCATAAGACGTGTTGGAAGCACTACATCTTCAATGGGATATCCTTCGTAATAGTGAACTCTGCCTTGCATTACAACAACTTTAACACCATCTATATATCCAAATACAAACCTGCCCTTGTGACCGGGAACGGTAGATACGGGAAACCCTTCTATAGAAGAATAATCCACAGTGGCAACTTGCTCTATTTCATCTGCCAAAGCACCAAGTCCCGATCCTAAAATAATTGCAACATCAGGAACAAAATCTGTTTGAATTCTCACACAAGCAAGACATTTTTGTAATTTTTCATAGGTATTCATATTAGCGTCCTTTCGTTCCGACAAAACGGACAAATTATTTGTCTTTTATTTTTTTTATTCTATCATTTTTTTATTCTGTAGTCAAGTGATTTTAAAATTATTTATTAGTTAAAGAATCTTCCTCATACATGAAAAGTCGGCAACTTTTTTAAAACCAATACTTTCATACATAAACCTTGCAAGATTGTTACTACCGGTAAAAAGGGACATATATTCTCCCCCCATTTCTTTCAATCCCCTGCAAAGAGTTGAGAAAATTGCTTTACCAACACCACAACTTCTGTAATCGGTGTGAACACCAACGCCACAAAACATACCTCTTTTATCTTCCGCTAAAGCGAGAGGGCCTGTATATCCAATTACCTTGTCATTTAAAACAGCGACAACAATTGGCTCATCAAGGCGAGACATTACGCTTTTTCTCCAACCTTCATTGTTTATATTATCAAAAAGCTCGGAAAATCCAAAATGCTTATCAGGATCAAAATAGCATATTTCAATTCCATCGCTTTTAAGTCTTGCCTTCCTTTCAGCAACATTGTTTCCTTCTTCAAAAGACGAAAGCGGCATATAATATGCATATTGTATAGCATAATCTTCATATCCCATTGTTTTAAAGAAGGGGTAAGCGTCACTTTTCATATGTACGCCCGGCACACCGGGATGACAGTGGGGATAATTTTGGGGAATAATCCATTCAAGCTGACATGGATTGTAAAACATACAATCGAACCTTTTCACATTTTTCAGCCTTAACTTTTTCTCCAATTCTAAAACAAGTTTTTTTCCAATACCTTTTCTGCGATATTTTTCATTAACACCCACGTAGGATATATAACCCACATCCCCCAATATAGTTCCGAAAGCAAATCCTACAACACCATTGTCGTTTTCGCATACAACGCCGTTGGAAAAATAGGATTTCGACAAAAATAATTTATCAAATTCACTTTCGCACAAAGGTTTAAATATGGTATTTTGGGTGTTATCATTAAATATGCCCAAACATTGCGATAAATGCTTTTCTTTCATAAAATCCATATGTCAATCTCCGTTTTGCTATGAAAAATAGGCTCAAATCGCAAGGACTTGAGCCAAAGATAAATTTTATTCTACAGATTTATTAGTGCTAACAATGTTTTCTCCCAAATTAACCACATTTAAATTTGCCGAAAAGCCAGACTCTCCGGATACACCGTCAAAAAGTCCTTTCCAAAGGTCAACGTCTTCTTCCGCACCATAAACAAAGTGGCCCTCATATGCTTCTGTCCATCTTTTTTCATTCGGAGAAAGATCTTTTGCAGGATCAAAAGTAATGAGCTTTTTGTTTTTCTCCACGACGGGATCGGGAACCGGAATTGCCGAAAGCAACGAACGAGTGTAAGGGTGAAGCGGCCTATTAAAAAGCTCCTCTGTTTCAGCAAGCTCAACAATATCACCTTTGTATATTACCGCAATTCTATCTGTAATATACCTCATTACAGATAAATCGTGTGCGATGAACAAATAGGTAAGTCCGTTTTCTCTTTGCATTTGAGCAAGAAGGTTTAAAACCTGCGCACGAATGGATACGTCAAGGGCAGAAATTGGTTCATCGGCAACAATAAGCTTTGGGTTCATAACAAGCGCTCTTGCTATGCCTATCCTCTGTCTTTGACCGCCTGAAAATTCATGAGGGAAACGGCTTGCAAACTCAGGAAGCAACCCAACTTTGAGCAAAGCTTCAATTACAATCTCGTGCCTTTTCTCTTTAGGTATACCAATATTTTTAAGACCTTCGCCTACGATATAATCTATCTTTGCACGTTCGTTAAGACTTGCCATGGGATCTTGAAAAATCATTTGAATTTCTCTGATAACCCTTTGATCAAGCTGATTTGAGATTGCTCCGTTTATCTTTTGACCGTCATAAATAATATCTCCACCAAACGTAGGAATAATACGCATGACAGCTCTGCCTATGGTAGTTTTTCCCGATCCGCTTTCGCCAACAAGACCAAAAGTCTCACCTGAATAAATAAAGAAGCTGGCGTTTTTTACTGCGAGGAATCTATTTTTGCCTTCACCATAAGTGATGCTGAGGTTTTTTACTTCTAATATTTTTTTATCTTTATTTATTATTCTTTTAGGAACTGTATTTTCCATCAATAAGCTTCCTCCCCTTCGGTCTGTTCCCCGTTATACTTTTTATATCGAGGATCAAGGAGCCATGTTTTCGCCTTATGTGTTGGGGAAACCTGAAAATATGGCGGGGTTTGAATATAATCGATTTTCAAGGCTTCAGGATTTCTCGGCGCAAAAGCATCACCTTTAATTTCTGTGAATAAGCTGGGAGGTGTACCTTTAATTGAATGAAGTTCGGACCCCTTCTTGGAAACATTAGGCAAAGATTTAAGAAGTGCTTTTGTGTACGGATGCTTAGGATCGTAAAATATTTCATCACATTTGCCGATCTCAACAATATCGCCTGCATACATTACAGCAACTCTATCTGCAATATTTGCTACAACACCTAAATCGTGAGTTATGAAAACAACGGTAAGTTTATATTTTTCCTTCAAATTTTTGATAAGCCTCAAAACTTGTGCCTGAATTGTAACATCTAACGCTGTTGTAGGTTCATCACAGATCAATATTTGAGGATTACACGCAATTGCCATTGCTATAACAACCCTTTGCCTCATTCCGCCGGAAAACTCATGAGGAAATTGCCTATACCTTCTCTCCTCGTCGCCAATCTCTACGTCTCTAAGGCATTTTAACGCCTCTACCATAGCTTCGGCTTTCGTTACTTTCCTATGAAGCATTATTGCCTCTGCAATTTGATCGCCAATGCTCTTTAAAGGATTTAAGCTCGTCATAGGATCTTGCATAATCATAGCAATTTCTTTGCCGCGTATACCCGCCTTTTCCCATTGCCTTGGCTTTAATTTTGCGAGATCTACGCCATTATACATTATACTTCCACCGGAGATATAACCGTTAGAATCTAAAAGTCCCAAAAAGTTTTTTGTGAATACTGACTTTCCCGACCCGCTTTCTCCAACAATCGCTAAAACTTCGCCCTTGGTTAAATCCAATGATACGCCTCTGATCGCGTGCAAAGTATTTCCTCTAAGCTTAAAGCAAACATCAAGATCTTTTATGGATAAAATTACGTTATTCTCATCAAAGGCAGCTTCTGATACATTTTGTTCTTTATTCATTTACTACCTCCTCAACGGTGATTTTTCGGATCTGCTGAATCCGAAAATGCATTCCCGATAACGTAAAAAGAAATTGTAATAACAGACAAAACAATAACAGGGAAGAAAAGCTGGTGACTTTTTGTTGTGCTAAGCAATGCTCTACCGTCTTCAATAAGTCTCCCAAGACTGGGAATGCTGATAGGAAGTCCCAAGCCAATGTAGGTAATAAATACCTCGCTTCCTATAACAGAAGGTATTGTAAGAGCGATTCTAAGCATAATTACAGAAACCAAGTATGGCAAACAGTTTTTATAAAGTATTCTGCGAGTAGGAGTTCCAAGGCAGCGAGAAGCCGTATTGTAATCTCTGTCACGAATAATTATTATCTGGTTTCTGATAAACCTTGCCATCTGTATCCACCCTGTGAGACACATGGCAAAAATAAGTGTTGAAATGCTTGGACGCATTATATACGAAATAAGAATAAGCAAAATAGTATTCGGTATATTATCAAGAACATTGTATAATTCTGTTAGCAAAAAATCAAGTTCTCGAACATATCCCCAAATAACTCCAACCAATATCCCAAGAACGGCTTCAACAATAGCAACACAAACACCTATAAACAAGGAGTTTCTCGTTCCGGCCCAAAGACGCGCCCAAATATCCTGACCGGTGGCGTTTGTTCCCAAAATGAATTTCCCATATGTATCAAAATACTGCTGTCCCGTCATAAGAGGAACAACACGTTTTCCGGTTTCCTCAACAAAATATGGCTCCCCTTTATAAATGAGCTTTTCTTCACCAACGATTCCAAACTTATAAAGGACCACGTTCGCTCTATAAATAATATACGGCTCAACATTCTTAGCGGGCATTTCCAAACCTTTGGAGTTTGTATACATCATTACCTGATTAGGGTCATTTTGATTTGGTAAATATGGCTGTATTACAGTAAAACCTATCAATATAACCATAAGAATTACCAAAAACATTGCAAATTTGCGTTTCAAAAATGCTCTGAAAGTACATCTCCAATAGGAATAGTTGCTGTATCCTATACGTTCTACAGCTTCTTCGTCAAAGTCAGCTTTGGAAAACAGTTCTTCTTCACTCAATTCGATTTCTTCAGAAATTTGTTTTTCAAGTTCTTCATTAAGACTTTTGCACAGCTTTTTTTCTTTTGCACCTCTGAATGAAAGATTTTTCATTATCTGTCTCCCCCTTCCTTTGACAACTTAATGCGGGGATCAATAATAACCATAAGAATATCACCCAAAAGCAAACCAATTATACCAACAGTAGCGTAAAGCAATACTATAGCTTGAACTAAATTGTTGTCGGACTGCTTTATGGCATTTACCAAAAGACCACCCATGCCGTTTATGCTATACAAAGATTCAACGTAAATAGATCCGATTACGGTATTAAGAAAAGATGTAGGAATGTATTGTACCATGGGAACAAAAGCGTTTTTGAAAACGTGCTTAAACATAATCTTCCCTTCGGAAACGCCCTTCGCCCTCGCAAGTCGAACATAATCTTTATTAAGCTCGTCAACCATATATCTACGGAGCCACATTCCATAATAGGCAATATTTCCGAGAGACATTGAAAATACAGGCAACAGCCACCACAAAAGACCAACGTCTTCGCTATAAATCATGGGAACACCCATAAGCTTTGTACCGTAATGCTGAATAAAAAGATAATATACGGCAGCGGGAGCTGCTTGAATAAACACAATAAACAATGTACCGAATTTATCAAAAAACTTTCCTTTATATTTTGTCATAAGGATTCCGAGAGGGATCCCCAAAAGCAAAGAAAGAACCAAAGAAGCAGAACCAAGCTTTATGGAAACGGGAATTTTAGGCAAAAGAATATCCACAACGGGAACATTCTTAAGTATCTTATTAGATACACCCAGATCTCCCTTTAACAGATTTTTATAAAAATTCACTATTTGTTTCGGCATAGGGTCGTTCAGCCCCATGTTATCCAACTTGGTTTGTATTTGCGCATCTGTCAGCTTATCATAATTCTCAAAATATCCTTCAATGGGCATTTGACGCACGAGTATGAAAACTATAGTGATAATTATGATAAGAGTCAGGAGCGAACGCGCAATTCTTTTTACAAGATATCTTACCATTATGTATTACAGCTCCAAACTTTAAGTTAGTGCGGAACGAAAACCGCTCCGCACTAACAAAATTATCTTATTCTTTAAAAGAAATAATCGACGAATTATTTACCTTCGGCGGCGTTTTTAAATGCGATATATTGTTCCATGGAAATATAATCGGCATAAAGCTTTTGCCCCTTATATCTCAATGTAGAAATACCGAAAGAAGCAAACTGTCCTTCAAATGTGTTAAGCTTTGTGGCAACATAGCTGGAAGGAGATGCGCCGTAAGGAATTACCAACGCATGGTTGATAAGATATGCTTCTGCTTTTGCAAAAGCTTCATAACGTGCATTTTTATCATCTTTAATTGCTTTTGCAGCTTTTACAAGGTCATAGTAACCTTGAATTACATCAGCAGATGCGCCGCCTTCTTCAACGGATTTATACATAAAGTTGTATTTATAACCGTCATCCATGGATTCTTGATAGAAAGGATCTGTCCATGTTTCGGGGTCTTGATAGTCTGCGCCCCAGTTACATTTCATGAATGCGTATTTACCTGAACGACGTACTTCTGTGAGGAAGCTGGAAGAAGGACCTGCCTCAACGATAACGTCGATAAAGTCACTACCGAGAGCTTTTTCTACCTGTTGTTCAAGAAGAACACATTCGGCTTCCCATCCTGTAGAGGAAGGATTGTAAGAAACAAGCATTTTTACAGGGAAAGTTGCCCCTTCGGCCTCAAGTGCGGTTTTAGCGAGATCTCTGTACTTGACAGCTTCTGTTTGGTCGCCTACTTTGGAAGAAAGAACATCTTCAAAGGGTGCAAGTGCGGAGAAATCTTCTCCATTGTCGTTAGCGCAGAATGTTGCCAATGTAATTGTATCGTAAAGATATGTTTCGGGAGCCTGAGTTTCAGAAAGTCCCATAATTGCTGTCTGATTCATAGCATAAAGAACAGCTTTACGGAAATCTTCGTTGTTAACAGCTTTTTTCCAGTTTTCGGGTTCATATTCCTCATCGAAACGAGGATCAAAGTTGAAACAGTAGAAGTAGGAATAGTCAACAGATGTTCTGGACTTGCTGAGATACTTGTATTTAGTATCATCATTAATCCAGTCACTTGCAACGTCTGTATCGATCTCTGCATAGTCGATCTCGCCTCTGAGTATCATTTCAGGAGCTACATTACCTGCTTCAGCATTGTAAATATATCTAATTTCGCTTATATAGACAATATCTGCATCGTAGTTGTAGGGGTTTTTCTTAAGAACTCTTTGTGTATTGGGAGTCCATTCAGAAAGATAATATGCGCCGCAGTAATACATTTTGTCGGCAGCAGTACCAAAATCTTTGCCAAGTTCCTCAAGGAGAGGACCGTATGCGGGAAGATATGTGATATATGTAAGAGAAGACTCGAAATAAACGCATTCTTCTTCAAGAGTGTATGTAAGAGTGTAGTTATCTACAGCTTTAACACCAACTTCGTCAAATGAAATTTCAGGCCATGTAGCAACAAGGTTTCCGTCATCGTCAAATTCTTGTCCGTTTGTAGACTTGTATGCAAGACCTTTGTAATATTCTTCGGCATTTTTAATTTTTCCGAAGAGATTTTGAACGGTGCTACTTTCATGTTCAGGATTAAGAGTGTATTTAAGAGCAGAAACAAAGTCATTAGCCGTAACATCGGCCTTAACTGTACCTGTGTGGTCTACCCATTTTTGACCTTCGCGAATCTTGAAAGTCCACACAAGAGGGTCCTCGTCGTTGTTCCACTCGGTTGCAAGACCGGGTTTTATAGCGCTTTTTTCGTCATACTCCACAAGAGAGTCAACGGTATTTGCACCAACTGTCATTTCGTTGGAGTTTGATGTTATTAAATAATTAAGTGTCGAAAGTTCGCCGGAGTAAAGAACACGGTATGTGCCGTTTTCAACCACAGAATCGTCCTTAGATGTATCATCCGTGCTTTCTTCCAAAACAGCATCAGACGCGAGACTTATGTCCGGATCCTCGTTTCCGGCGCACGAAACCATGGAAACGCAAACAGTAATAAGACAAAGCATTAATGCAAGAATTTTTTTTGTCATGTTTTCCTCCAAATTTAAAGTTTTATCGTGACATAACATACTCGATTCGCAAAATATCTTTAGCCACAGATTAAAACCAATGTTACCACAATAGGCACCATTTGTCAAGGGTTAAATCGAAATTTATGACTTTTTGTTTTAAAAAAGTGTTTGTCCGTTGACAATTGCGGAATAATATTATACAATTTACAGTAAGATGAAAATTGTATTTTGAGGTGGAATGAATGTCAAGCGGTCGAAACGATGCAAAAGATTTTATAAAGAGGATTTCTAAAAACGAATCTTTCGTTACAAAAGACGAACTTTGGAATTATGTTTTGTCATTTGTTTTCTCGGAAGAAGAAACAGAAAAAGCATTTTCGCAAACTATTCAACATATTTTTAAAGGAGCTTCCTTTTCAGAAGACTTTACAGAAGAGCAAAAAACTTTTTTAAAAGCACTTTCAATTATTGTTAAAGATACATCAAATGCGCTTTCCTTGAGCCGTAACATGAAATCACACATATCAGCAGGTAATTTTTTTGTAAACTTTATAGGAAACGCAGGCACGGAAAGTCTATATGCCGCATATTTAACGGAAAATTTCGTTCTGCTTTCTGCAGAAAATGTTTGCGAAGGTGACACAGGTTCTGTTTTAATTGACGTTGACAGCATGATAAGTCGCGCTATAAAGCTTAATGCAAAAAAAGTTGTTATTGCGCACAATCACGTAAGTTCATATATGTCATATTCCATGGAAGACTATCAAGCGACATTAAAACTCGGAGCTTATTTTTCATCAAAAGGTATAACACTTTTGGAACATTTTGTAATTGCCGGTGGAAAATTTCACGGCATACTTTATGATCTTGCAGACGAAGATCGTTGGAAAAACGAAATACTCTGAAAAATAGTATATAATTTTGCCATCTTCCATTATGGTATACTTAAAGGGGCTGTAAAAAATGAATTTGTTTTTTTACAACCCCTTTTACAATTATTTTATTTTTCTTTTGAAAACCTTTTTTGATACAAAGACAAACACTATCATAACGGCTATAACAATGAGCGCTGCAATGAAAATATTAGTATTTGGCAAAAAAGATTCAGTTCCGTCATTATTTTTCACTGTCTCTGCATTAGCCAATACTTTTTGACCTATAAACGGACCGACAACACCGGGAACAAGAACTTGAGAGAATATACGGACTCCTTGAAGCATACCCGCCTTTCCTTCGGGGGTCAAATCCCGGATTTTCGCATTGAAAACCGCCATAGAGCAGAGATATCCGCACATCATAAACAGAGAGCCTATAAACACAGGAAGCATCGTTTTTGAAAAGATTAAAAATGCATACCCGATGCAAAGAGAAGCAACAGAAAAGGAAACGGAAAAATCAAAACCTTTTTTGTCATACGTTTTTCCCCAGAAAAATGTCGCAATTGCGGCAAGAATAACAGCGGGCGCCATTATCAATGGATAATTTGCCATTCCCAAAGACTTTTCATAGTAGATTATCAAATAAGGCATAAACACTTGTATTGAAACATTAAAAAGAATAAACCCGCAAAGATAAAAATACAAAGAACGGTTTTCCTTTATTGTTGAAGGTCTGAAACCGTAAATCACGTTTTTAAAATACCCGCTTTGAGAAGGCTTATTTTGATCTTTTTCAATGATAAACAGCCCCAAAAATCCAACGGCGATAACACAAGCACCGATTATGGCAAATATGGTAACCCAACTTTGAGATTGATCCAAATCAAAAGCCATAAATCCGCCGAAAACCGCAAGAACTGCAACCATGGGCATCATGGAATTGATTCCCTCCGCGGCACCTCGGTTTGTACTGTCCGTCATATCTGTTACCCACGCATTAAACGCCGCATCGTTTGCAGTTGAGCCGAAAAATGTCATTACACAGTCAAGAATGATAACGAGATATATTCCCACCGTAGCAGCAGAAATTGACGTACCCACCATTTTTCCTATAAATTCCTCTCGCAAAAAACAAAACGAAAAAATAGAAACACCCCAAAGAATATATCCACCGCTGATAAACAGCTTTCGTTTTCCAAGCCTATCGGAAAGCGCACCCATAAACACTGTTGTGAGAGTGGCGGAAACGGCACTTGCACCCACCATAAGCGAAATATCAGACGGAGAGGCACCGAACATTTTATACATAAACACGTTGAAATACATATTTTCAACAGTCCATGCCACCTGCCCCATAAATCCAAAGATGGTCAATGCAAGCCAAAATCGAGATGATAATTTTGTTTTAGTCATACATCAAAACACTTTCTATCTTTTTTGCAAACTCTGCGCAGTCTTTCTTTGCTCTCACAAGACAATCTTCCACGGAAAAATCATCTTTCAAAATAGAGTCATCGCCAAAAAGCTTAGCTTCAAATCCGCCGCCCCAAATAAATTCAAAGCCTTCGTATTTTCTTATTTCGGAGAGGAGATGCATACCGGCCTCAAAGGGTCTGTAAGCGTCTCTGTCAAGAATATGAAGCTGAACACCGCCGCAACGCTGACCTTGATGTTTACTGAATGTAGGTGTAAAGTATGCACTTCTAAATACAACTCCGGGAAGTTTTTTTGCATTCAAAGCGTCTGCAAGCTTTTTTCCATCGATAAAAGGTGCTCCAACGATTTCAAAAGGAATTGTCGTCCCTCTGCCTTCTGAAATGTTTGTGCCCTCAAAATAACAGGTTGCCAAATAGTTTATAAATGAATTAACCGTAGGAAGGTTAGGCGAAGGCAAAATGAGTGGCATTCCCGTTTGATCAAAATACATATCTCGTTTCCATCCATCAACAGGAACAACCGTAAGATCACAACCAATATTTTTTTCCTTATTTATGTAAGTTGCAAATTCACCGATGGTGAGAGCATATCTTGCCGGGATAGCATATTCACCCACACCGCTGGAAAAATTTTCGTTAAGGGTGATCCCCTCCATTATAACACCACCCACAGGGTTAGGGCGATCAAGAACAATTACCTTTTTCCCCTTTGCGGCGCAAAGCTTCATTGAGCGTGTAAGAGCATACAGATATGTGTAATATCTCGCGCCTACGTCTTGAATATCAAACACCAAAATGTCAAATGTATCAAGCATTTCGTCTGTCATGTGTTTGTTTTCGCCATAAAGGCTATAAACTTTAAGACCTGTTTCAGAATCTATATATGTATCAATTTTTTGTCCCGCCTGAATGTCTCCCCTTATTCCATGTTCGGGAGCAAAAAGAGAAGTTACGTTATATTTTTCCGCAAGCACCTCGTATGTAGGGCGTAAAGAAGCATCCACGCCCGTGGGGCCGGTGAGAACACCAAGCCTGCCTTCTTTTAAAACGCCAAGTTTTAATGCGTTGTCAATTCCCGCTTTTACCATACCTATCACCTTTTAAAAACTCTGTTCAGAGTTTTGAAATACTCCTTATCTATGTTATTTATAGTATCTTCCGTAGTTCTGTAACACCAATTTCCTTCTGCTACACCGGGAACATTCATCCTGGTATCGCCCCCAAATCCACACATATCTTGAAATGGGATTATAGCAACTCGTGATGATGATCTCCAAACCGTTTCAATCAACTTTCTGCATCCGGGAGAATGAAAACCGCCTTCTTCCCAGCGTACATCTTCGGCGGAGCAATATCGAAGTGCAGCCGCCCTTTCTTCTGCGGTAAGTTCCCAAAGGTAACCCAACAGAGTGTTGTTATCGTGCGTTCCCGTATACGCGACAGAGTTTTCGGGATAATTATGAGGCATATGACTACTGTCTTCTTCTGCAGAAATTCCAAACTGAACAACACGCATACCGGGAAACCTCGTGTCGGAAAGCAATTTTTCTACATCCTCACCGAATTCTCCCAAATCTTCTGCAATTATAGGAAGATCCCCAAGATGTTCTTTCAACACTTTAAAAAAACTCATCCTCGGTCCCTTCACCCACTCTCCTTCTTTTGCAGAGGTTGCATCTGCGGGAATGCTCCAATATGAAGCAAATGCCCTAAAATGATCAATTCGAATAATATCATGATATTTAAAGCCGTTTTCAATACGCCTTATCCACCAGTTGAAATCATCTTTTTTCATTTCTTTCCAGTCATAAATAGGGTTTCCCCAAAGCTGACCGTCTTCTGAAAAATAATCGGGAGGTACTCCGGCAACTTCCTTGGGTACAAACTTTTCATCCACTTTAAAAAGCGACCTGTTTGCATACACATCGGCAGATTCCAAACCTACGTAAAATGGCATATCACCAATTAAATAGATCCCTTTTGAATTAGCATAGCTTTTAAAATCCGTCCATTGAGCATGAAACATATACTGAACAAAAAGATAAAAGTCAACATCTTTTTGAGCAAGCACGGTTTCATCCCACAAATAAATAGGTTTCCCCGTAAACACCTTTGAAAGAGCGCAAAACTTGGCATATTCCAAAATATGCGGGTTTTCTTTTCCAAATCCAAACACTTCCTCCAAAAGCTCCGCGTCCGCATTTTCAAACGCTTCTGTCAGCGCATAGATCCTTGTTTGAAAAGCAAAGTTATAATCCGCAACGTAGGGTGATCCTTTGTATTTGCACTTTTCCAAGGTTTCTTTTGAAATAAGCCCTTGGGTATACAATATGAAAGGGTCGATATACAACAGGTTTCCCGCAAATGCACCGTCACTTGAATATGGAGAATTGCCGCTCCCGACAGGGTTTATTGGCAATATCTGCCAGTAAGTAAATCCCTGTTCCGCAAGAAAGTCTGCAAAACGCCTCGCCTCCGCACCAACAGTGCCAACGGCAAAATCACCGGGCAATGACGAAATATTCATAAGCACGCCCGAAGACCGTTTAAAAAAACAATCCTTCCTCTTTTTGGAGTCTGCGCAAACGAAACCGGACATATATTTTCCTCCTTGCTTTTGGTAGTTTTATTATACCACGATAATTTATGTTATGTCAAGAAAATTCCCATCTTTTAACGACGAATTTAACCAAAAAAACGTCCTTACCAAAAAAGCAAGAACGTTTTCATGTTTTTATTTATTCAATCATTATTCAGCGGCTTTTACGGAAGTTATATGAGTATTAACTCCGTTGTACCAATAAAGGAAACCCTCAACATCGATAACATCACCTGCTTCAAGTGCGGAAACATCGGTATAAACCTGTGTATCTGTACCTGTGAGGTAAACTTCAACGCAGAAGTCGTAGCTTGCGCCGTCTTTGGAAACAGTTACATAAATGTCATCACCGGGTTCGCCGTTTTTGAACTCAACCTTTTCAACTGTCAAGCCTTTGAAAGAAACAAACATATTTTGTTTTTCAATAAGCTCGTCTTTTCCAAGAAGTTCTGTTACATCTGTTGCTGTTGCAATGAAGCTACCTTCAAGGATCTCATAAGTTGCATCGATAATTTCAATTTCGCCGGAAAATTCAGCCTTATAACCCTTAACTCTGATCTTTGTACCGGGAACGAGCTTATCATATTCTTCTTCTGTGCAAGGCATTTCATAAATAAAATATGCGCCATCTTCTGCCTGAGTGTAGAATTTGCCTTTTCCATCCCACCAAGACTGTTTTGCCTGAACATATGTTTCAACACAAACCTCAGCATCAAGCTCTGCTGCTGCATATTCTGCATATGTCATAACTTTAACTTCTTCACCCTCTTCGGAAGTTGGTTCTTCTGATGTTTCATCAACGGAAGATGCTTCTTCGGAAATTGCTGTTTCAGAAGCTGTAGACACAGCAGAGGATTCTTCATCGCCGCCGCAGCTTGCAAGAGTGGCAGAAAATGCAAGTGCTAAAAGCAAAATGCCAACCGTAAATTTTTTCATTTTCAAAAATCTCCTATTTTTTATATTTCGGCAAAAACCGAACAAAGCATATTATATACCATTTTTTTAAAATGTCAAGACTTGTTTTTATATTTTATCTTTAGCCTATAGAAAGCAAACCATAAAACAATAATTCCCCAAACAGAAACAAGAATTCCAATTAACATTTTTGAAGCCATAGGCATTTTTCCCAGTTCTTCCTGTCCTTTAATACCGTTGTGACCTTCTAAATTATCAAGTCGGTACAGAGAATTCATTTCGCTGTAAAGGTTTTCAATGTAAGCATTGTCTACAGTCTTTTTTCTTCTTTTTGCCTTAGTTACCTCTTCTATCATCTGTCCCGCTGCATCTCTTAAAGATGCCGACCCGTTGAAAACAGGAGTTACAAAGGTATTTTCAATGTTATTTATAAGAAGCTTTGTGGCGTCCAATTTAATATCGTAGTAAAAATCATTATCTTCACCGCTTCTTGAAAGATAATCTTGATATTCTTCTGAATTTTGCGCCTTTAATGTTACGGGAACATAACCCTCGGTTTGAGCATAAGGTATCTGCACATCGTTTGTAAGCAAAAACTGAGCAAAAAGCCATGATGCCAAAACCTCTTGCGGGTCTTCTTTATTGAAAATGCAAACAGATGGACCTTGGGATATCATTTGAGGCTCATCTGTGTTGTACTGCGGTATCTCCATGACTACAGTTTCAAAATCCACTATCTTATCCTCGGAGATATCCAAAAGAGGTGCATCTGATCCCATCCATGTCGCACCCGCCGTTGAATCTATGGCAAAAATGCATTGTCCCGCATTTAAAAAATTTGCGGGATAACTTGAAATTTTAAAGGTGGAAAAAGCTCTTGTTTCTGCGTGCGAGGCAATTTCAAGCAAAATCTCTTTTGTATCATCGTTAAAGATTAATATCTCCCCTTCATCTGTTGAATACCCGACACCTTGTTGCTTTAACATCTGTATCATCATATTATCCGTAGATTTATAGATAAATGGTATCATGGTTGTTTGACCGTTTATGAGAAATTTTCCGTCAGCATCTTTTTCCATCGCCGCCTCGGAGACCTCAAAAATAAAATCCCACGTCAATGTTTCGGGAAGAGTATATCCCAATTTTTCCACAAAAGTTTTATTCACATAACAAGCCTCTGTAGACCGCATAAAAGGCAAAGCGTATTGTGTATCATTTATCTTTCCTTCTTTTAAAAATTTTTCCACGATTTCTTCTTTACTAATCGAGTCAAATTTTACCGCTTCTCCGCCCAGCCCATATTTTTTATCAGTCATCAGTTCTTCAAGAGGAACAACAACGTCCTCGCCTGTAAGATATGTCGCAATGTGGTCGGGATATGTTATGCATACATTAGGTGTGGTATTGGTGGATATATTTGTAATTACGTCATTATATATTCTTGAATAATCGGTATAAAGCCTCAAATTAATCTTTATATTAGGATAAATTTCAGAAAAATCCTCAATGGCTTTTCGGTATATGTCTGCCTGAGTGATATTAGTATCATTTTTTGCCCAAAATGTAATTTCAATTTCTTTTGTTTCATCAAAGGTGTCAGGAACATCAAACCCTACAAGTTTTCCTTGACCGTGACAAGAAGGCAAGCAAAAACACATACAAATTACTAAAAACAATGCAATCTTCTTCATCCCTTAATACCTCCCCTTGCAACGCCTGCACTGATTTTTTTATGAAAGATAAGAAAAAGTACAACAAGAGGAATAGAAATAACAACGACCGCCGCCATCATTGCAGGAATATTTTCGCGTCCAAAGCCGTTTTCTCTTATTTCCTGTATTCCGTTTGATACGAGAAAATAGTTCTGATCATCTGTAATAAGCCTTGGCCAAACATAAGCGTTCCAACATTCAACAACTTTTAAAATGGTTATTGTGACTATTGTCGGCTTACATATAGGAACAAGCACTTTTAGCAAATATTTCATATCCGATGCTCCATCCGTTTTGGCGGCATAATAAAGCTGATCGGGAACAGATGAAAAATTTTCTTTCAGAAGATATATGTAAAACACAGATGTTACAGAAGGAAGAATAAGCCCCATAAATGTGTTTCGCATATCAAGATTTGTCACCGTAACAAAGTTTGTTATTACAACAAGCTCCGAAGGAATCATCATCAAGGATAGAAGCAAGGTAAAAGCAATATTTTTCCCTTTAAACTCCAGCCTTGCAAAAGCAAAAGCGGCAAGTATGCTTACAAAAAGCATTAGAGCCGTTGTTATAATAGTATAAATCAACGTGTTTATAAAATATTTTGCCAAAGGGACTGAAGTAAATGCATAAGTATAATTTTGAAATGTTGGAGAAGTTGTATAAAATTTCGGTACATATTCCGAAGAGTACTCGCCATAGCTTTTAAAAGATGACAAAACCATCCAATAAAAAGGGAACAAAACAACAATTGCCCAAAATATTAAAAACAGATATATCAATGCTTTTACAATTTTACTTTTGGAGTTTTGGGTTTTCAAAATGTCTTCACCCCTCTCATTGATAATGAACGTGCTTTTTACTTACAATGAGATTTATGCACGTTATAGTAAGAACTATCGCAAATAATATTATAGCCGCTGCAGATGCAAAAGACGGATAACCTCCACTGTTTCCGTAAAGCATATCATAGATATATCCTACGATAGTATTCATTTCCGCAACATTAAGGTCGGTACCAAAAATCGCCACCGCATCGCTGTACGCTTTAAAAGCACCGATAAAACCTGTTATTATCAAATATGCCAAAGTGGAAGAAATTGAAGGAAGCGTTATTTTCATAAATGTGCGCATTTTTGAAGCTCCGTCCACTTTTGCCGCTTGATAATATTCCTTATTAACAGAAGCAAGAGCGGTGGTAAGAACAAGTATTTTAAAAGGAAGAACGACCCATATGGTGTAAATGCAAAGTGTAAGCATTTTTGCCCAATACGGTCCATCAATAAAATCCACAGGAGAAACGCCGAAAATTCCCAAAAGCGTATTTATCATTCCTACAGAATATTCCGTTTGGCCAAACAATATCATAAAAACAAGTCCTACCGCCAAAGTGTTTGTAACGTATGGAAGAAAGTAAACCGTTTGAAAAAGATTTCTAAGCCATTTAATGGAGGATAAAGCTAAAGAAATCAAAAGAGCGAGAACCGTTGAAACAGGGACAGTTATAAATACAAGTATCAACGTATTTTTTAACGCCTTTAAAAAATAAGGGTCTCGCAAAACATAAGAATAGTTGTATGTTCCCACTCCATAATGAGTACCGGAGGCAAAATTATAGCCTTCTTCAACAGAATATATAAAAACATCCACTAAAGGATAAACCATAAAAACACCGAGAAACAAAAACGCAGGCAAAAGATAAAGCCACGCTTTTAAATCGTTCTTTTTCATTTTCCCCTCCAAAACACCATATTTATTACAGATTATACCATATTTTAAACAACAATGTCAATATATAAAAGGGAGCATTTTAAGCCCCCGATTTTTATATAAGACCGTATTCTTTCAACAACTTTTTCATTCCATCACCTACGAACGGCGTAAGAGGCAACCGAATCTCACCTGAACAAAGCCCCATAAGTTCGCTACAACACTTTACCGGAACAGGATTAACATCGCAAAACATTCCATCCAAAAGCTTTAAGTATTCAAGAAACAGCTCTCTGCTTTCCTCAGTGCTACCGTTTGTGTAGAGGGAATAGATCTTTTTCATAATCGATGGAATTATATTTGACGCTACAGAAATACAACCGTCTCCACCCAAAGAAAGAAACGGTAAAATCAAATTATCATTTCCGGAATATATGCTAACTCTACCTTTGCACACATCAAATGTTCGCGCGGCCTCACCCATATCGCTTTTCGCTTCTTTAATTCCGCAAATGCACCCCTCATCACACAATTTTCCATAAATTTGCGGTGTTATTGTATAACCCGTTCTCGTGGGAACATTATAGGCAATTACACCACAATTTGATACGGCATTTATACCGCTGTAATATTGTAATATTCCCGTTTCCGTTGCTTTGTTGTAATATGGTGTTACCGCTAAAAGGCCGTCAACCCCTTCTGCCGAAGCGAATTCCGCAAGGTGTATTGCCTTTTGATAATCGTTGCTCCCCACCCCTGCAATAACAGGAATACGTCCATTGGATATCTTAACGGAATATTTTATTATACTTTCGTGTTCCGCAAGAGAAAGCGCAGGTGCCTCCCCTGTAGTTCCACATACTATAATGGCATCAGCACCGCCATGTATTTGTAGCTCAATAAGCGTTGCTATCGCTCTGTAATCTACCTTCCCTTCACGAAAAGGAGTTATCAGTGCTGTACCTATTCCTTTAAAAATAGTTTTTTTCACAAAAATATTGCTCCTTTGTTTATTATTCATCCTAAAAGTTGCGCTTATCATATTGCTTTTTTCTGCAAAATAATATATAATAACCTTCGGACTTTACTATTATTTTATTAATCTCATCTCTATAATGTTATTAATTTAGGAACGGTATTTATGGATTTCACAAAACTTTCAACTTATGATTATTATTTGCCCGAAGAACTCATTGCACAGTCACCAGCCGAAAAAAGAGATAATTCTCGTCTGCTTGTTATAAACAAAAAGAACGGAGAGAGAAAACACAAACATTTTTACGATATTTTAGAATATTTAAACAAAGGCGATTGCCTTGTTATAAACAATACAAAGGTTATACCTGCCCGTATTTTCGGGAAAAATCCACGCAGAGAGGGGGACATAGAAACAGTTCTGCTCTCGCGTGAAAAGGTAGAGGGAAACCTTTGGCAATGTCTTGTAAAGCCGGGCAAAAAGGCAAGGATCGGTGATACCATCGTGTATTCCGAAGGACTTGTGGGAACGGTAAAGGACGTTATTGAGGATGGCGTGAGAATAATTGAATTCAATATAGATACAGAGTTTTATTCCGTTCTGGATAAAATCGGTGCTATGCCCTTACCTCCGTATATTACGAAAAAATTAGAAGACAAAGAACGATATCAGACAGTATACGCCATGCACAAAGGTTCAGCCGCCGCACCCACCGCAGGGCTTCACTTCACAAAGGAACTTCTTGAAAAGATAAAGGAAAAAGGCGTTGAAGTTGTTGAAATTCTCCTTCACGTTGGTCTCGGCACGTTCAGACCCGTAAAAGAGGAAAACATACTTGACCATAAAATGCACAAGGAATATATCGAAGTAACGCCAAAAGCCGCAGAACGAATCAACGCCGCAAGAAAAAACGGCGGTCGAATCATAGCCGTTGGTACCACCTCCTGCCGCACCCTTGAATCCGTCGCGGACGAAAACCGCATCATTCACCCATACAGCGGTGATACAGGTATATTTATTTATCCCGGCTACACATTCAAGGGGATTGATGCTCTTATAACAAATTTTCACTTGCCCGAAAGTACGCTCCTTATGCTCATCTCCGCATTCGCAGGTTATGATAATGTTTTCGACGCATATAAGGAAGCGGTTGAAATGCGCTACCGCTTCTTCAGCTTCGGTGACGCCTGTTATATATTTTGACTAAATAAAATAGAATATAACAAATAAATTTATGCAAAATTACCAATTGGTAAAACCAAATAGCCAATCGGTAATTCTTTCGACAACAATAGAAATAAATCTA